>NZ_BPQO01000014.1 GCF_022179285.1 Methylobacterium hispanicum
GGCGACGATGAAGCGGGACTCGGCCGCCGCGATCACGCAGGCGCGGGCGAACAGGCCGGGCTCGGCCACGCGCTGGGCCGTGGCCTGGAAGGTGGAGTGCTCCGGATCGACGAGGCGAGCGAACTGCTTGGGCATGCTCGCGCGCGAGGCCGGCCACAGCCGCGTGCCGGAGCCCCCGCACAGGATCACCGGGTGGATGAGGGTCGAGGGCTCGGACATGATGGTGCTGCCGGGATCCTGGATGCCGGCCGCCGCCGCCATCCTCGCGCCATCCCCTTTAGAGCCGTTCCCGATCGCGTTGCAATCGGGAGCGGCTCTAACCTCTTGTTTCGACGCGCTCTCTCGCGCCGAACCGGCGTCCGCTTCGGCGCAGGAGCGCTCTTGCCCGATCCGTGCCGGTTCGTCGCGCCGCACGCCGCCCCGCCCGGGGTCAGGCGGCGGCCTCGTCCGGCGCGGCCGCCGGCACCGGCCGGTGCGCGGCGAGGCGGCGGGCGAGCCCGCGTCCGCCGCGGTCGAAGAGGTGGGCGGCCGCCCCCGGCAGGGTGCGCGCGCCCATCAGCGAGCCGAGCGTGAGGCACTGCGTCCCGAAGCGGCCCTTGAAGCCCTCGTCGCCGCAGAGGAAATCGACCGTGTGCAGCCCGTGGTCGAAGGCCCAGACGATGTAGTCGATCATCAGGACGAGGCCGGGCGAGGCGCGCTCGAAAGCCGGGTCGTAGGTGGTCACGAAGGCCATCATCGTTTCGCCCTGCACGAAGTTGATCGAGGCGGCGACCGGGGCCCCGTCGCATTCCAGCACGAAGACGCGCAGCAGCCCGGCCTCGTCCAGCACCCGCACCATCGCGGGCAGCGCGCCCGAGCCGTCCGCGTAGAACAGGCCGGGCGGCAGGCCGTTGGCCGCGAGCCACGCGCGCTTGCGGGCGATGAACCAGGCCAGCAGCCCGTCGAGCGCTTCGCCGGGCGCGAGCAGGCGCGCGGTCGTCGCGCCCCGCTCGGCGAGGAACTTCTGCCCCCTGCGGTGGTTCTGGCGCGTCTTCTTCGGCTGCCCGTCGAACCACGCCTTTCCGCTCGGGACGGGGCCACGCACCCGCCAGTTCTGCTCGGTGCGGTGGTTCGGCCGCAGCCGGACGCCGCCCGCGGGGGCCCGGGCGAGGATGCCGGCCCGCGCCTCGGGCCGCAGATGGCTCAGATAGGCGAGGTCGAACCCGCCCGCGGCCGAGAGATGGGCCCACATCCGGGGCAGGAGATCGGCCCCCGCGCGCGCGGCGAGGAGCCCGTCCGCGAAGTCGCTGCACTCCTTGGCGGCCCATTCGAGGACGCGCAGGCCGCGGCGGCGCGTCGTGGCGAGCGGCAGCACGCCGACGAGGTCCTCACCGTCCCAGGCCAGGACGATCCTGAGGCGCCGCCGCCCGGGGTCCGGCACGCTTCCCCACCACGCCGACACCCAGGCATGGCTCTGGAAGACCAGGGCGTTGCTCGCCGCCCAGAGCCCGGTCCAGGCCGGCCCGACCGCCCGGAGCCGCTCCGTCGTCTCGACGATCTCGAAGCGTTCCATCGCGCTCCCCCCTCTCAGGCGCTCTGCCGGGGCCGGTCCGGAAGCCCGCGCAGGCGCCGGCCGAAGCGCACGATGTGCCGGCCCATCTTCTTCAGCGGCAGGATGTAGAGCCCGGACAGCGACTGGTAGGCCGCCGCGTCCCGGTCCATGATGCCGAACTTGAAGTCCTCGTCGGGCTTCGGGACGCAGAGCGTGCCGAAGAGCCGGTCCCAGAACGAGAACAGCAGGCCGAAATTCTTGTCGTAGTGGCGCGGGTCCGTGGAGTGGTGCAGCTGGTGCCAGTGCGGGCACAGGACCACGTGGTTGAGCGCGCCGAACGAGATCTTGAAATGGGTGTGGCGCACGAAATCCATCATCAGGATGTTGCGCATCACGTAGACGTTGACGCCGAAGACCGTGACCTCGACCGGATCGAGGGAGAGCAGCGTCCAGATCCCGAAGCAGATACCGGGGATCACCCCGTCCCAGGCGCGGTTCATCAACTCGTCGAGGGGGTGAACCCGGTCCTTCGTGATGCCGATCATCACCTCGGCCGAGTGGTGGACCTTGTGCAGCTCCCACAGGAAGGGGAAGCGGTGCTGCGCGGTGTGATAGAGGTAGTAGGACAGGTCGTAGGCGACGAGCATCGTCAGGGTGAAGACCACGACCGTCACGGGGCCGGGTTCGCCGAGGATCGGCTGGTCGATGCCGAGGAGCGCACCGAGCCCCCGGTTGGTGGCGTAGCCGACCGCGACCACGAAGGTGATGCCGGCCGGCAGCATCAGGAACGGCATCAGCGCGCGCCGGGTGACCCAGAACAGCAGGTCGGCGCGGGCCGAGGGGTGGACGATGACCTCGTGCGGGATCGCGAACTCGAAGAACGCGCGCAACGAGTAGCGCTCGGCCGTGCGCAGGTAGGCGATCAGCGCGCAGAGGAGCGCGGTTGCGAGCAGCAGGCCGGCGGCGAGCAGGTTGCCCGCCGAGACGCGCCGGATGATCGCGTCGATGAAGCTCAGGGGATCGTCCATGACGGTTCCTTCTCGGAGCGGCCTCAGGGCGCGCGGCCCGCGGCCTTCGGAGGGATGAGGGCGTCGAGGAGGGGCGCCACCGGCCGCTCGCGCCCCTCGCGGCGCGCGACGAAGCCGAAGGCGTCGGCGTAGTCCCAGTGGGTCCAGCCGATGCAGCGGCGCTCGGCCGCCCCCCGGACGGCCGCGAGCCAGCGGGCGCGGTCGGGCAGGGACGCGGTGTCGAGGGCGCCGAACTCGTTGACGATCACGGGGCGGCGATGGCGCGCGATCCAGTCGCCGACGGGGGCGAACTGGCGGTCGATCGCCTCCGCGGTCCAGGGCTGCCGGATCTGGGCGGCGAGTTCGGCGGCGGAGGCGCTCCGCCCCTCGCGGGCGAGGCGGGCCGCGACGGCCCGCACGGCCCGGTCCTCGGCGGCGGCCGGGAAGGGCAGGCCGCCGAGGGAGCGCAGCGGGTCGTCGGCCCCGCCCCAGTCGTTGCCCTGGTGGGTGAAGGCCATCGGGTCGTAGAAGTGGACGGCGTAGACGAGGCGCGGGTCGGCGAGCGGCGGCAGCGCGGCCAGAGCCTCCACCCGCTGCGGCCCGCCGGGGGCGACGACGAGGATCCGCCCCGGCGCGTGGACCCGCAGGGCGGCGACCGCGCGCGGCATCTGCCCCGTCCAGGCCTCCGCGTTCGGCGGCTCGTTCAGCACCTCGAAGAGCAGCCGGTCCGGAGCGAGGGCGGCGTAGCGCCGGGCCAGCACCGCCCAGGCCGCGTCGAGCATCGCCAGCGCCCGCTCGGGCTCGGCGCGGTGCAGGGCGGCGAAGCCCTCGCCCGGATGCATGTCGAGGCTGACCGTGAAGCCCGCATCGAGGAGCTGGCGCAGGGCCGCGTCGAGGCGCGCCAACCCCTCCGCCCGGCGCGCCCGCGTGCCGTAGGCCGGCATCAGGCGCTCGCCGTCGAAGGGCAGGCGCACATGGCTCAGGCCGCGGGCGCGCAGGCGCCCGAGCAGGGCGGGATCCGGCGGCATCGGCCGGTCCCCCTCGATCCAGCCCGTCAGGTTGAAGCCCCGGGCGAGCCGGGCGACGAGGTCGGCCGGCACGCCGCCCGCCCCTTGCGCCGCGCACAGGGCGGCCCGGTCCGGCGCGGCGGCGACCGGCAGGACGGTCAGGCCGAGCAGCAGGCCGAGCAGTCTGGCGGGGGGGAGCGCGCGCATCCGTCCGCTCAGCCGCGCCGCGTCAGCAGGAGGTAGAGGGCGTGCGGGTTCGTCACGGCGTAGCGCGGCAGCAGGCGCCCCGGCTCGAGGCTCGCCCGGTAGGCCCATTCGAGGCCGAACCGCTGCATCCAGTCGGGCGCCCGGCTGCGGGCGCCCGACAGGAAGTCGAACAGCCCGCCCGACGTCTTGATCACCCCGACGCCCGCGAGCGCCGCCCGCCAGCGCAGGGCGAAGCGCTGCTCGCGCGGCACCCCCATGCCGAGCCAGAGGATGTCGGGCCGCGCGCGCGCCACCGCGTCGACCTGCTCGGCCTCCGCCGCCCCGTCGAGATAGCCGTGATGGGCACCCACGAGCCGCAGGTCCGGATAGAGCGCGCGCACGTTCGCCTCGGCCAGCGCCATGCCCTCCCGGGTCGAGCCCAGCATGTAGAAGCTGAGGTCGAGGCGCACCGCTTCCCGCGCGACGTCGTGGAAGAGGTCCGTGGTCGCGACCCGCTCCGGCAGCCGGCGGGCGGGCTCGCGGAGGTACGAGGCGAAGACCAGGGGCGCCCCGTCCGCGTGGATGAGGTCGCTCGTCTCGAACAGGTGGCGGATCTCGGGATCGCGCGCGCAGAGCGACAGCACCTGGCCGTTGGCCGAGGTGACGATGGCGGGCGGCTCGTGGCGGCCGCGACGGGCGAGCGCGAGATCGACCAGCAGCGCCGTGGCCTCGCGGCGCCCGTGCACCGCGATCGGCAGGCCGCCGAGGCCGACGCGCGGCACCGCGGCCAGGATCGGATCGTGCGCAAGGCCGTGCGGTGCGGCGCGCTCCGCCACGCCGCCCGCCCGGCGCGGGCGCAGCCCGGCCCGGGCGATCGCGCGCGCGCGCGGGCCGAACCCGTGCGGGCCGAACCCGTGCGGGCCGTCTGGCCGCAGCCCCGCCACCGTAGCCTGACGGCCTTCTCCGTGCGGTTCAGCCATCGCGTCGCAGCGCCTTTCGGTCGACCTTGTTGAGGATGATGCCCGCGAGGCTGCCGGGCGCGCGCGCGAACAGGTCGAGCGCCGCCCTGACATCCTCGCGGCTCGTGCGGCCCCACTCGACCACCAGGGCTGTACGGTCCGCGTGGGCGAGGAGCAGCCGCCCCTCGACGCCGTGCAGGAGGTGCGGACCGTCGAGCACGATCAGGTCGAAGCGGCGGCGCAGGTCCGCCACGGCCCGTCCGAGCGCCGGGCTGAAGAACAGCTCGGCGGCCTCCGGGTCGTCGCGGGCGATGCCGATCGGCAGGAAGCTGATCGTATCGAGGGTTCCGTGGTGGATGAAATTCCCCGGATCGGATGCGTTCCGCAGCGCGTCGAGGATGCCTGGGCTCTGGCCGGCACGGCGCGTGCGTGTGAGGCGGGCGTCGCGCGTGTCGACGTCGACCAGCAGGACCTTGCGGCCCTGGCGGGCGAACATCTCGGCGAGGTGCTCGGACACGGTCGACTTGCCCTCGCCGGCGAGCGCGGAGGTCACCAGAAGGGTGTCGCCGCTGCGTCCCTCGATGCCGCGCCCGTGGAGGCCCGGCGGCTCGGCCGCGGCGCGCAACGGCAGGGCGAGCATCCGGATCGCCTCGTCGAAGCGCGCGTGCTCGCGGCTGTCGCCGGTGAGCCGCACGTGCCCGGGGCCGGCGACCTGACCTCCCGCCTGTCCCCCGCCCCGGTCGGGGGTGAGCCGGCTCGGCGCGACCCGCGGCAGGCTTCCGAGCAGCGGCACGCCGAGCCCCCGCTCGATCGCCCCCGGATGGCGCAGACCGGGCTCCATCGCCTCGGCGGCGGCCGCCGCCGCGAGCCCGAGCACCAGCCCGCCCGCGAGCGCGACGACCAGCATGAGGCCGGTCTTGGGCGCGCTCGGCCGCAGCGGCGGGGCCGCCGGCGTCAGGATCCGAGCCTCGGTCCCCACGAGGTTCTGCTGCTCGCTCGTCTCCTTCTGGCGCAGCAGGGACTGCTCCAGGATGGTCCGGCTCGCCTGCGCCTCGCGCTCCAGCTCCGCCAGCCGAACCCGCGCCTGGGCGCGCCGCGCGGCCTGTCCCTTGAGGCGCTCGAGGCTCGCCGTGAGGGTGCGCTCGCGTGCCGCCGCCGCCTCGGCCTCGTTGCGCAGCCCCTGCGCGAGGCGGCCGATCTCGGTGCGGATCTGGCCCGCGACGGTGCGGACCTGCGCCTCCGCCGCGCCGACGGCCGGGTGGCGCGGGCCCAGGTTGTTGCGCAGATCCGCGAGCTGCGCGCCGAGCTGGGCATATTGCTGGCGCAGGTTCGTGACGACGCTCGATTGCAGGGCCTCGGCGAGCGTGCCCCCGCCCTCGGCCCCGGCCGCCATGGCGCGGCGCGCCTGCGCGTAGCGCGCCCCGGCCTCGGCGCCGCGGGCCTGGGCCTGGGTCAACTGCTGGCTCTGTTCGGCGATCTCCCGGTCGAGCAGCGTCTGGGCGGCGCCGAGATCGACGATGTCGTTCTGGTTCTTGTAGGTCGAGACCGCGCGCTCGGTGTCGCGGGCCCGGCTCCGCAGGTCGTCGAGGCGGGAGCCGAGCAGGCCCGAGGCGCTCCGGGCCGCCTCCAGCTTCTGGCGCTTCTGGTCCGCCAGGTAGGCGTCGGCCAGCGCGTTGCCGACCTGTGCCGCGGTCTCGGCGGACCCGGAGCTGTAGGCGATCTCCAGCACGTAGGTGAGGCCGCGGCGGCGCACGCGCAGGCGATCGGAGAAGCGCTGCAGCACCCGCTCGCGCTGCTCCGCCGCGCTCGGTTCGTGGGCGGCGAGGCCGATCAGGCCGCGCAGGCCGGCCGTGGCGCGCTCGATCGTGGAAGGCTCGGTCAGCTCGCCGCCGCGGTCGAGCCCGAGCTCGGCCACCACCCGCCGGGCGAGGGTGGAGGAGGTCAGGATCTCGACCTGGCTCTCGACCGCGGCCGCGTCGGAGCCGATCCCGCCGAGCACGGCATCGGACTGCGTGACCTTCTGCGTGCGCGGATCGACGATGAGGATCGCGGTGGCTGTGTAGGTTCTGGGCACCAGCGACAGGACGATGGCGGCCGCGACCACGCAGAGCAGCGCGACGCCCGCGATCAGCCGCCAGCGCCGGGCGAGGAAGCGCCGGGCCGCCGCCAGATCGACGATCGCATCCGAGCGGTCGCCGGAGAGGCTCCGGTCGATCCGCGTCAGGCGATCGGCTCCCGCGACGGGGTAGAAGTGTTCAACCATCCCGATCTTCAGCTTCTGCGCGTGTGTGGCGGGTGCGCCAGCATTTCCCAGGGCGGCCCGAATTGCACGGGATATTACCTGAACACGAACTCCTATTATTCCAGATGTATGCCACAGTGCCAGAGACGTTTCACGTAAGGGTTGGTTAACAACGCTCGGGCAGGCAAAAAAATGTACCCGTGGAAAACTACGTAGTTTCACCGTCGATCGTATTCGGCGAGCCGGTCGGGGCGGGTTGGATAGCGACGTTCCGCCCCTACGTCAGGGCGCAAGGCATGTGAATACCCTGCAGCAGCGGCTGGACTCCGGGAGATCAACGAAGCGTGGCGTCCTTTATTCCGGACAGTTTGCCGCAGGAACAGTCTGCGGTGCCGCGGGCGGTGCTGGAGCACGCGCTGTTCCTGGCGGTCGGCGTCGTCCTGGTGGGTGTTCCGATCGTGGTGCATCTGGCAAGCCCCGCCGCGGCGATCGCCCTGTGCGCGGCGGGCTCGATCGTCGCGGCGGTCTACGTGAGGGCCGCGACGCCCGCCCTGCTGATCTTCGCCTTCCAGTTCCAGAACCTGTTCGTGTCGCTGGTCTCGCCCTGGCTCGCGGACACGCCGGCCTTCAACGCCGCCCGCGGCTACAACTTCATCATCACGGCGAGCCTCTGGCTCTGGATCGTCGGCGGCTACTGCGTCGCCCCCCGGGCGCGGGACCGGCGCCTCGATGCCCTGCTCTGGCCGAGCGTGCTCGCGCTCGGCGTCATCGGGGTCTATTTCGGCCTCGGCCTCGCCCGCGACCCCTTCGCGGCGGTGGTCTACCTGCGCAACGCCGTCACGCCCTTCCTGGTGTTCCAGCTCGCCCTGGTCGTCGCCGCCGACGGACCGGGCGACAGGCTCCGGTTCCTGCGCGTGCCGGTCTACCTCCTCCTCGCCTACGGGGTGGCCGAGTTCCTGGCGCGCGACGCGCTCTTCGGGCTGATCCACGCCGACAGCTACATGACCTTCAGCCTCGCCGACATCGCGCGCTCGGGCGAGTGGATCGAGACGATGCGCAAGACGGGCCGCGTGCTGCGCGACCTGCAGGACACCCAGATCGTCTCCTTCCTGAACACCGACCTGTTCGGCTTCTCCTCGATCCAGATGTACCGGATGCTGGGGCCGAACTTCCACGCGATCAGTTTCGGCTACGGCCTGCTGCTCGCCGCCTTCCTGCTGCTGCGCTGGCGCCAGCCGGTCCTGTTCTGCCTCGCGGTCGCGCTGCTGGTGCTGGTCGGCGCCAAGGGGGCGCTGGTCTGCCTCGCCCTCTGCTGCGCCGCCCTCCTCCTCGACCGGGTGCGGCCGGGTGCGACCCTGCCCGTCTTCCTCGCCGTGCTCGTGCTCTACGCCTGCGCGGTGGTCGTCACCGGGCGCGCGGGCGGCGACTACCATGTGCTCGGCCTCTTCGGCGGGCTGCACGCCTTCCTGGGAGCGCCCTGGGGCGCGGGCCTCGGGGCCGGCGGCAACCTCGCGGGCGACGCCACCCGGATCGACTGGGAGAAGGCACAGGCGATCGGGCGCACGGACTGGCCGGTGGAGAGCGCCTTCGGCGTCCTGCTCTACCAAGTGGGCCCGGGCGTGCTGGTGCTGTGCGCCGTGCCGGTCTGCGCCGCGCTCGCCGCCTGGCGGCTGTCCCGGACCGTGCGCGGCCGGGCAGCGATGCGCGACCTGCGGCTCTTCGCCCTCGGCACCCTCGCGGTGACCCTGAACGGGCTGTTCCAGGAGGAGGCCCTGTTCGCGCCGCTCGCCCTCGGGGGGATGATGATCGTCCTGGCCGACCGCCTCGGGGACGGCCTGTCCCGGCAGCCGTCCGGCGCCCTGGATGCGCGCTCGGCGGCGGGCCGGCCCGCCGCGGCCGGACGCCCGGCCCGGGGGAGCCTGGCATGAGGGACCTCGCCCTGCCGCGGCTCCCGGCGCGCCTGTCGGCGCGCCTGCGGGATCTCCGGACCCGGACCGGCCCGCGCGACCTCGCCCTGGCGCTCGTCCTCAAGGTCGGCGGCTCGGGCCTCGCCTTCCTGATGCTGACGCTCGCCGCCCGGGCGATGGGCCTGCACGAGTTCGGCGTGTTCGCCTACTGGTTCAGCGCTCTCTCCTTCGCGGCCGCCGCGGTGCTGCTGGGGCAGGAGGCGGCGATCATGATCGACTGGCAGCGGGCGCTCGAGGCGGGCGGCCCTGCCGCCGCGCGGGCGGCCCTCCGGCGCTCGACCCGCCTCGTCCTGATCGCGGCGCCGGCCGGCGGCGCCCTCACCGCCTGCGCCGGGCATCTCGCCGGGGCCGGCTGGCTGTTCTCGGCGCTCGCGGGCACCTTCTCGGTGCTCCTCGCCGTCCTGGTCTACGGGACCCATGTCGCCCGCACGGTCGCGGGCATCGCGCGGGGCGACGGGCAATTCGAGCTGACCTGGCGCCTGTTCCCGACCGCGGGCGCCGCGCTCGCCCTCCTGGCGGGGCTGCCCTTCCACGCCGAGACCTTCTTCGCCTGGGCCGTGGGCGGCATCCTGGTGGCCCTCGCGATCCAGGCCGCCGGGGTCGGCGCGGCCCTGCGCGGCGCCGCCGCCGCGACGGGGCCGGTCCGGACGGCGCTCGATCCGACCCGCGTCTGGGCGGCCCGCTCGGCGCGGCTCTGGCTCGGCGGCGTGCTCGACGCCGCGAACCAGTACGTCGACGTCTTCCTGATCGGCCTGCTCCTGAGCCCGGTCGAGGCGGGGCTCTACTACGCGGCGGCCCGGATCGCCGCCCTGTTCGCGATCGTCTCGGCGGGCCTGCACGTCTTCTCGAGCCGCGAGATCGCCCGCCATGCCGCCGACCCGGCCGGCCCCGGCATGCGCGAGGCGCTGCGCCTCGTCGGCGCGGCGACGGGGCTCGCGGTCGGCGGCGGCGTCCTCGTGGTGGTGACGGGCGGCCAGATCCTCCTCGACCTGTTCGGCGCGGCGTTCCACGCCGCCTATCTGCCGCTGGTGATCCTCACGGTCGGCGTGGCCGCGATGGCGCTCGGAGGCCCGGTCCCGGCGGTGATGCGGCTCACCGGCCACGAGGCCGCCTACGCGCGGATCGCCGGCCTCTTCGTGCTCGCCCGCTGCGCCTGCGTCGCCACCGCGGCGCTCGCCGACGGGCTGATCGGTGCGAGCCTCGCCAGCGCCCTCTGCTCGCTCGCCTGCGCCGTCGTCCTCAACGCGTCCTGCCGCAGGCGGGTCGGCATCGACCCCTCGGTGCTCGGCCTCTTCGGAGGCGCGGGCCCATTCCGCGGAACGCACCCATGAGCCCTTCGATGCGCGACGCCGCCGACGACACCCGCCCCCCCGACACCCGTCACCCCGGCGCGCCCGCCGCGGGCCGGGCGGAGCGGTTCCGGGGCGCACCCGCGCCCGGGCCCCACGTCCTGCTGATCCAGCCCCAGGCCGAGAACGCGGGCGCCCAGGCCATCGCCCGCATGCTGGCCACCGCGCTGGCGGAGCGCGGCTACCGCACCGGGCAGCTCTTCTTCTACCGCAAGACCGGCGCCTTCGACGCCGAGCCGGGCGTCGCCTTCTGCGCGGCCGGGCGGCCGCGCACGCCGCTCGCCTTCGCGCGCTTCTTCCTCGATCTCGTGCGCCGGATCCGCCGTGCGCGGCCGGACGCGGTGCTGTGCTTCCAGCACTACGGCAACATCGTCGGCGCCGCCGCCGCGCGGCTCGCGGGCGTGCCCGTGGTGATCGCCAACCAGAACTCGGCCCGCGACACCACCCCGCCGCGCGCCAGGGCCGTCGATCGCTGGCTCGGCGCACGCGGCCTCTACGGCCGGATCGTGGTGAACTCCCACGATTCGGCCGGCGACCTCGCGGATTATCCGGAGCGCTACCGTGCCCGCGTGGTGCATATCGACCACGGCTTCGTCGGCCGCGACAGCGCGTTGAGCCAGGCGGAGGCGCGCGCCCGCCTCGGCCTCGCCCTTCCCCCCGGCGGGCGCCTGCTCGGCTGCGTCGCCCGCCTGCATCCCCTGAAGAACCTCGCGGCGGCCGTGCGCCTGCTGCCGCACGATCCCGCCCGGCACCTCGCGCTGGCCGGCCAGGGCGCGGAGCGCGACGCGCTGGCCGGCCTCGCGGAGGAACTCGGCTGCGGCGCGCGCCTGCACCTCGTCGGCGAGCTGCCGCCGGAGCGGGTCGGCGACTTCCTGCGCGCGCTCGACGTCTTCGTCTTCCCCTCCCGGGCCGAGACCTTCGGCCTCGCCGCGGTGGAGGCGGCGCAGGCCGGCGTGCCGGTGGTCGCCAACGCCCTGCCGGTGCTGCGCGAGGTTCTGGCGACGCGGGACGGCCCCTGCGCCCTGTTCGCCGACGCCGAGGACGACGCCGCCCTCGCGCAGGCCGTGCGGCGTCTGGAACGCGATCCGGAACTGGCCGCCCGCCTCGTCCGCAGCGGACGCGGCCTGGCCGGGCGCTTCCCGGTCGATGCGATGGCCGAGGCCTACGACGCCCTCCTGCGCGAGCGCATCGCGGCCGCGCGCCGCGTATGATGTCTTCGGCGGTCGCGCTACGAGTAGAATACAGGTTTCATCCCGAATATTGCGTTGTGCATTCGATGTGTCGGGGGCTTCAGAAAGGATCCCCGCGATGCTATCCGCCTGAGGGGTGACGATCGAACAGTCCTTCATCGACCACGGGATCGGTCCGGGTCGCCGCGCCGCTCCGGTGCTCTGCCTGCCGCGCGGCGGGCTCCGGCACTGGCACCTGCGCCTTGCCGCGGGGCTGCGGGCCGCGGGCCTGGACCCCCGTATCGCCTGGACCGGGGGCGATCGGGCGCCTGCCGGGATGGAAACCCTGTTCACGCTGGAGCGCCTGATCCAGCCCCGCCCCGGCCCGCGTTCGAGCGAGCGGGTGGACCCCGCCGCGGCGGCGCTGCCCGAGGACGACGGCACCGGCTCCGTCCGCATCGCGCTGCCGGGCGCCGCGGAGGCGGGCGATACGGCCTGGACCATCCTGTTCGACGGCCGCCCCGGCGAGGCCGGCCTGCTGCAGGCGCTGCTGCGCGGCGGCGCGCCGCTGGTCGAGATCGTGGCCGGTGGCGCGGTTCTCGCCTGCGGGCGTCCCTCCGTCGAGGCGGCCGCAAACCTTTGCGAGGCCTACGAGGCCGTGACGGCGCGCCTCGCGCCAATCCTCGTCTCGGCCCTCCAACGCCCCGCACCCTCGGCTACGGCCGTGCCGCGCCCGGACCGGGGTCGCCCGCTCGCCGCACACGCCCTGCGCCGGCTGGCGCGCACCGTGGCGCGACGGCTCTATCATCTCTGCTTCTACGCGCCCCACTGGCGCACCGGATGGCGCTACAGCCGGGGCGCGACGGTCTGGGACAGCGGTTCGCTGGGCGGAGAGCCCTGGCGGGTACTGCCCGACCCCGGCCACCGCTTCTACGCGGACCCCTTCCTGTTCCATTGGCAGGGGCGGACCCACCTCTTCGTGGAGGATCTCGACCACCGCACGAACAAGGGCGTGATCTCGGCCGTCGCTTTCGGACCCGAAGGCCCGCTCGGCGTCCCGACGCCGGTGCTGGAGGAACCCTTCCACCTCTCCTACCCCTTCGTCTTCGCCCATGGCGGCGCGGTCTGGATGATCCCCGAGACCTCGCAGAACCGTACGGTCTCGCTCTACCGGGCCGACCCCTATCCCCACCGCTGGGTGCGCGAGCGCGACCTCCTCACCGGCATTGTGGCGAGCGACGCGACGCCGATCCATTTCGAGGGCCGCTGGTGGATGTTCGCGACCCTGCACGACGGCGCGGGCGCGCACTCGGACATGCTGGGTCTGTTCCTGGCGGACGACCTGCTCGGGCCCTGGCGTCCCCACCCCGCCAACCCGCTGTTGATCGATGCGGGCGGGGCCCGGCCGGCCGGTGCCATGCTGGTGCGCGAGGGCAGCCTCTGGCGCCCGGTCCAGGACTGCACGCGCCTCTACGGCGGCGCGCTCGGGCTCGCGGAGGTGACCACCCTGACCGAGACGGCCTTCGCCCAGGCGGTGCGCGTGCATCTCGCTCCCGGCCCGCCCTGGCCCGGCCGCCGCCTGCACACCTTGAACGCGGCGGCCGGGATCGAGGTCATCGACGGCTCCGCCGCGCCCCTCCGCCTCCTCCGTCGGCCCTGAGTCCGAGGGGCGCGGCAGCCGGCGCGGCACGGCCCCCGGGCCGGAGATTCCGGATGACGGCACGGCCGCGGTCGGATATTCCTGCCGAGGTCCGCACGGGCGCGGGGCCTGTAGCTCAATGGTTAGAGCCGACCGCTCATAACGGTCTGGTTGCAGGTTCGAGTCCTGCCGGGCCCACCATCCTGCTCTCGTAATCCGTTGGGTGGTTCAGCGGCACTTGGGCCGGGATTCTTGGCCTGCTGCCGGTTTGGTAGACACCGTGCCAAGCTGACGAGGCTCGGTTTTTGAACTCAAGAGGGCTAAGGTCGCCCGAGGTCAAGTGCGGCTCATCGAGCTCGTCACGCCATGCTCGGCCGCGCGTAGGCCAGGCTCCCCGCGGCGCGAACCTGCCGCTCGACCGCTGGTGCGGCCGTTTCCTCTGGGGTTCGGCCCGTTCGGCTTCGGCGCCGCGGCGGAATGTTCTTCGCCTGCTGTCTCGGTTCGGGACGCTCCGATTGGCCCGTCCTTGGCAGTGCCGAGGCGAGATCGCCGGAGCTTGCCCCAGAATGCATGGTGTCGTTGGCCTCATCGCTACCTTAGCGACAGCAATCGTGATCCTCCGAACCTGGGAGGTACCGCGAGCGCTGGTGAGGGCCGTCATCTGCTTTGGGGGCCTTGGGACGGCGATCTATGCGTCCGAGGTGACCAGACAACCCGAAACTCCGAGGGCGATGGCGAGTTTTGCGGATGTACCGCTGGGGAGTCCGCCAGTACCGCAAGGCACATGGGTCGAGGAGAGGCCCATCCCGTCCGCTGCGTCGAGAACGGCTCACGCGGCGGATGCCGTCGCCAGACCCTGAGGCCGCATGCCCTGAGCCCAGGCGGCGTCCGCTGTCCGGTCCCCGTCCCGCACAACCCGAGAGGCCTCGATCTCGGCGAGGCCGGAGCGGCGGCGCTCGACTCGGGCCCATTCGAGAGCCTTGTCGGTGCAATGGTATGGGAGGGGGTGGGTCCCGGGGCCGAAGCCCCGGGTTCTGTTTCTACGGCTACCCTGCCGCAAGATGCTTACGCCGCGAGGCGGGCATCCATGACAACGTTATCGTTGGCATTTAGTTTTTGGCCCTGTTGCCCGGAACGAGGGTTGCTCGCGCCAGGCGAGGAGTACCTACCTCAAAGTCGCATTGTACCTTGCCGAAGCAAGATCAAACTCGCGGAACTTTTACCGTCCAGTCGATCCTGTTTCGCCCCCAGCAGAAGCACCTTGGCAACGCCCGGCGCGCAACGACCGCCGGTCATTCTGATCCCCGTGCGGTACCCGGGGCAACGTGCTCGTGGTGGAGGCGCCGGGCACTGCCCCCGGGTCCTGAAACGTTATTACGAACCGGTCATCAACCGTGCCTCGGTCATACCGCGCGTCTCCCGCGCCGTCCAGTGCAACCCTCCGCACCTCGACCGCGAGCCGCCGGAACCCGTCCCCGAGCTGCGCCAGCATCGGCCGGCACTCGCGATCGATCGATACGTCGTCTGAGCGACACGCGGCCAGGGCCCCTTCGGGCGTGCGGCCGCACGGGGAGCCCGCGGCCCCCGCCCATCGCCCGATGCAGTTCCGCAAGGCGGCCGCCGTGCTGAACGTCAGCCACCTGCGAAGGGCCCAATGCGTGCGATCTGCTTCCCGGGGCGCCGAACCCGAAACACGGTGTGTTCACGGGTGGTCTTGTGTAACCGCTGGGTATGTTCTGCTCGGCAGCCTGGGGATGTCGCGTATCTGCAGGGTGCTGTTTGTCTGGGGCGATCCGGCTTCGGGCTCGATTTCTGCCGGGCCCACCAATCGCCCTGCGCGCTGCGCGGTCGATCCGCTCTCGCCCCGTGCCCGGCCCATGGCGGGGGGATTTCCGCGCGCCTTGCGGGCGGGCGTCGTTCCAGTCGGCGGCGCATCGGGTAAGCCCGGCGGGCAGGCCGAACCCTCCTCTTGCGCGCCCCACTACCCAGTCCGCACGCTTACCGCTCCGGGCGCGCGCCGATACGTTGGAAAGCCAACGAATGCGGGGAGAAGCGCCGTGCTCAGGTGTTGCGTTGCCGTTGCCGCCTGGACTGTCCTGTCAAGCTCGGCGGCACGAGCAGAAATCGCCATCAACATGGCCATGATCAATGGCGGAAGCCTGCAGATCTTCGGGCGGATCAGTCCCGCACGCAAGGAGAAGATCGCGCTCGACGAAAAGTACACCTCCGAGACGGACGCCGAGGGCCGCTTCGCCTTCCAGCTTCCTTACCATCCGGCGAGCTGCATCGCGCGGCTCAAGGCCGGCGGGGAGGCGCGCGACGTGGTCGTGGGTTACTGCGCGCCACGCGAGCCCGAGCGGGTCGCCGCAGCCGAGCCGAAGCCCGCCCGGCTTCTGCCGGCCGCGAATCTGCCCAAGCCCGAGATCGGTCCGCGCGGTCCGCAGGGCGTCGCAGGTCCCCAGGGGCCGGAGGGTCCGCAGGGGGCGCGCGGCGAGAGGGGGGAGGTCGGCCCGGCCGGCGAGAGCGGGCCGGCAGGACCGCGCGGGGAGAAGGGCGAGCCGGGGCCGCCCGGACCACCCGGGCCCCACGGCGAGCGCGGCCCCGTCGGACCCGCGGGCCCTGCGGGCGCACCCGCGCCGGCCGGCATCGCCCTGCGCGTACAGGTCGAGGCGTGCGCCAGCGGCGGCCGGTGCGTCGCAAGCTGCCGGGACGACGAGTTTGCGGTGAACGGCACCTGCAGCGGGGGTGAGCGGCCAGCGATGGACGAGACCAGCATCTACTGCTTCGGCATGGGGCGGGCGCCGGCGGCCCTCCGGGCCCGCGCGATCTGCGCGCGCCAGTAGCGGCCGGCATATGCACATCCCGCTCGGCCCCTCCCCGGCCGGGGCGGTGTCGCGTCGGACCGCGCACGGGCCGTCCCGGCCGTGGGACGGTGCCGGGCGGATGGCGCCCTCCTCGCCTTCCAGCATCCCGCGCGCGTGAATATACGCGTTCGTGATGGACTGACCTTCGGCCCGGGCTCGTTGATTGCGCTGGATGACAATCGCCGGCTGCGGGACGAAGCGGATGCCATGCTGTGACGGGCCGTCGTGCAAGAGACCCCCGCGGCCTGCCCGGAAGCCGCCGAACCGCGAGCGCCGGGCGGCTCTTCTCCTGCCGGGAGAGAAGCTCTGGCTCGCCTGCACGATCCGGAACCTGCATCGGTTCGGTGCAACCGTGGAATTCGATGCGGATCTGTCGCGGGAGAGACGGTCCAGCCAAGCGTGCCACCTGCGCTCCGACCGCCTCTCGATCGATCGACACTGCGACGTCACCTGGATCGACGCGCGCACGCTGTTCGCGAACTTCCGTGAGCGGGCCGCGATACGGAGCGCGTAGAGGATCGACCGTCGCACAGCACGCGATGTCTCGCGCGGGCAGGATCGTTGGGCCGCGCCCGTCGGGCGTCATGCGGCCCGTCGTGGCGTCGGGCGAGGATGGACGTGCGGGCGACGGCGGCGACCGCGGGGCCGTGCGGACCTTGATCCATGATATTGCGGGGTCGTGACGATTGCAGATCGGCGGATGCGCGGGTGCGGGGACTGAATTTACAGCGCGGTCGTCATCATATAAGTCGTTCGACACTGGGGAGCGTGTTGGTGCGGGAACACGCGATGACCGATATGACCCCGATCGCGGCCGAAGCCGCGGCGCGCCTGGCCTTCAGCCTCATGCGAAGTGCCTATCTCGACCTCGCCCAGACCTTGCTTCGAATGGAGGAAGGGCCCGCGCGCGCGTTGCTGCAGGGCGTCGAGCACCGGATCGCGTACCGCCTCGGCTACCTTGGAGAGGGTATCCCCGAGGATGCGCCGCAGAAGACCGCGATCGCAACGGCTGCCGGACGCGTCCGTGCCGTGCTTCGCGAGGCGCAGGCGACCTGAGGGCGCTGCGTCGTCCCGCACGGATCGCGGGCGGGCGCTCGGATCCGCCGTCCCGCCGCACCCTGGCCCGGGGAAAGCTGGGGACGAGGAACGGTGCGCGGTCAGTCGGCGCCCTCGGACGCTTCGGGGCGTCCTTCGCTGGCTGGCCGTGACCGGGGTGCGGGCTGCTCGACGCGGCGGAAGCGGACGCGGGCGCGACGGAACAGAAGTGCCTGCGGATCCCTTCTCCTCACACACGTCGCTGGGTGGGCGGGCCGCAATGTCATTCGCGTTCTTCGGTCAGCTCGTCCCGTCGGCCCTGCTCGATCCGTCTGGTCTAGCCGGGACGCCGCGCGGGCCGCAGGCGAGCCCGTCCGAGGCGCGGCCGCGACGCCGGCCCGACGCCGACCTTGCGATGGACGCGCCGACCGAAGCCGTCCAGCCGACGGACTCGGAGCGCGCGCATGTCGGCGGTGCGCGACGCTGGTCGCGCGCGCCTTAGCGCCCGTCACGAGATTCCCGTCGCACCGTCGCGTGCCGAGGCAGGGCGCCCGCTGATCGGACGTTTCGTGCGGTCCTCCAGGCCCTCGTCGGACAGGCAGGCCGCGATCGCAGGCCGAGGCTGCGCGCGATCGGACTTCCGCGGATCGCGGCGAGGCCGAAGCCGGTGTGGGCGGGTCGGAACCTTCGACACCTGACGGCATGCGCCGAGCGCGCCGACGCGGCGACATGCCATGGGGCCCCGGACGGCGATCCCGCTCGCTCGGGCAACGCCAGCGGGACCGTGACGGATGGAGGGTGGATGCCCACCTTGTATACTGTATGCCAAGAGGCTAGGCTGTTGGCCAATATCCTCTGGAGCACCCCGCTCCCATGCGGTGCGCTCCCTGCCAGGGCGCGCCGACCTCTATGTACAGCATCAGTCTCGGCCTCATCGAAGCCGGCCCTTCCCTGTCCGTGCCGAAGGGCCTGAGCGCCATAGAGCGGGATGTACTGGATGCTCTCAGCGACGAGTACGTCAGCACGACCGTCATCAAGTGCCGTGCGAGACTGCCGATCAACCAGCGGAACGGGCCGACCCTCCAAGCCTGCATCGACCTGAGGAGCCGAGGTCTGGCCGAGAGCATCGGATCCGGCCTTTCCCTGCGCTGGCGCAGGAGGACGGCCGATGACGCGTCCATCGCGCCCGAGGGAGGCGGGATCGATCGCTGAAGCCCGCGAGGCTTGCCCGGCCCGGGCCCTTCCGTCTCGGCCGCGAACCGCGCGGTTCAGGACGCGGCGATCAGCGCCACACCGCCGATCATCAGCAGGCCGCCGACGATCCGAGGCAGGCTGGCGGCATGGCGCTCGAACCCGACCCAGCCGAAATGGTCGAGCGCGATCGAGGTCAGGACGCCGGCGGTGACGAGCAACCCCGTGAATGCGGCCGCTCCCACCCTCTGGGCGACGAGAAGCTGTGTCGCCACGATGCCGCCGCCCAGGACGCCGCCGAACCACGCCCACCACGGAATGCGGGCGGCCTCCTCGAAGGTCGGTAACGCCAGGCGGCCCGAGGCCAGGCCCGCGGTCAGGATCGTCAGAAGGGTCCCGACCCCCACGACCAGGCCGGCCGTGAGCGGTTGGGAGAGCCCTCGGGCCAACGCACCGTTCTGCCCGGGCTGGATCGCGTTGGCGATGCCCGCGAGCAGGACGATGCCGTAAAGGTACCACATGTTGGGATCCGATCCGCACCACCACCGGAAGTGGAACGCGCGAGCCTGGTCTACGCTTCAACGCGGCCCCGCGATGCGTCGTCCGCGCCCCGCCGACCGCACCCGCACCGCGTCGCGCGGCCCGGGATCGTGCTCGACCGACGAAGCTTCGGAACGCCGCGCGCAGCCGTGGACCGGGTGCTCGTGAGGAACGGTGAGCCTTGCCGGCCGATCACGCGGAGGACGCCGGCCTGCGCCAGAAGCGCAGCGCTTCGATCGAAGACCGATCGCTCGGCATGGCTGCGGACCGAACGCGAGGCGTGCCGGAACGTCATGCGAAAACTGCATGCCGGGCTTGAGGCATGTGGTATACCAAACGGAGGCGTGCAGTGCGATATCAGCCTCATCGCACTGCACCACAGGACGCCCGCCGATGACCCTCCTCGCCGCTCTCGCTCTCCTCCCCTTCGCCGCCGCCGTTCACGTCTCGCTGGTGATCGCCCTGGCCAAGACCTTCGACGGCGACGCCCAGAACGCTGGTACGGCCGGTGCCGTCCCGACCCTGGCCTGATCCACGGAGCGGCCGCCCTCCGCGGCCATGACGACGCAGCCCGTCCGGTTCGCCGTGGCGGGCTTTGTCTTGTCTGCATTGTGGCCGTCGCTGCCGCCGGCCGCGGCGCGGTGGCGATGACGTGACGGCCGCGGTCTCGCGGGAAGTCGTGAAACCGCCGAACTGGGCGTGATTCGGTGGCCACGCCGCCCCGGCCGTGCCCCCGACTGTCGCACGGTGCGGGGCCGCTCCGCCTCGGGGCGCGGCGTTCAGGGTAGGGGCGCCTCCGCCCGTGTCGCGGTCCACACGACGTGGCGCGGGCCGGTGTGGCCGTTGGCGGGGATGCGGGTTTCGGCGACCGCGAAGCCGTGGCGCTTCAAGCGGGCCTTGAACTTACGATCCGGTGAACCGGACCACACCGCGAGGACCCCCGCGGGGCGCAGCGCCCAGCGCAGGCGCTTGAGGCCCCAGCCGTCGTAGAGCCGGTTGTTGGACCGGCGCATCAGGCCCTCCGGCCCGTTGTCGACGTCGAGCAGGATGACGTCCCAGCCGGCGGGTTCCGACTGGATGAGGCGGTTCACGTCGGTTTCCTCGACGCTGACGCGCGGGTCGTCCAGGCAGCCCGCGAAGACCCGCGACAGGGGGCCACGCGCCCAGGCCGTCACCGCCGGCACGAGCTCGGCCACGACGATCCGCGCGTCGGGCCCCAGCGTGCGCAGAGCCGCGCGCAACGTGAACCCCATGCCGAGGCCGCCGATGAGCACGCGCGGAGCCGGCGTGTGCGTCATCCGGGCGCAGGCCAGCGTGGCCAGGGCCTCCTCCGAGGTGCCGCGCGTGCTGTTCATCAGCTCGATCTCGTCGACGACGATCGTGAACTCGTCGTCCCGCTGCATCAGCGCGAGGCTCCGGCCGCCGCCCGGCACGGGGCCGGTATCGAGGTGAACCCAGGCGTTCATGGGGAGCCCTTCCGGTGTTGGCGGCGACGGTCCCCGGCCGGGGGGCGTCGACGGAGCGGGCGGGGCCGGCTTCGGCGCCCGTCAAGGCCGCTCCATGGTCTGCGTCCCCTGCTCGGGTACGGCTTGCCCCGCGCGCCGGGGAGCGTCTATCAGCCCTCATGGCCAAGCGCATCAAGTCCCTGCCGCAGGAGCGCGGTTTCGTGCTCTTCGACGTCGTCTACGCGGACGGCAGCCGCGCCTCGAACCGGCGTGTCCCGGTCGAGATCCTCGGCGGGCTCGACGGCGACGCGCCGGCCGAGCAACTCATCCTCGAGCAGGATCAGGAGATCGCCCGGAAATCCGGGCGGCCTGCCCGCGAGATCCAGAGCCTGTCCCGCTCGCCGGCTCCGGCCCCGAAGGTCGTCGCCTGATCGATCGCCCGGGTCTGTCCGCCCGGTTTCCCCGCTGCGGTCAGGCCGCGTTCGGCGGGGAGATCGCGGCGGCCGGGCGCGGCGCCGTGCGAGCCTGCAGCCAGGTGGTGAGCGGCTTCTCCACGAGATGGTGGAAGAGGAGTGCCACCGCGCAGGCGAGGACGAGCGAGGCGGCGAGCATCGGCCAGTAGCCGAGCCTGTCGTGGAGCCCGGCGGCCACCCAGGCCTTGCGGAAGCCGAAGATCACGAAGGGGTGGCTGAGGTAGAGCGCGTAGCTCGCATCGCCCAACCGCGCGGCGAGCCGCGTCCCGAGGCCGCCGGACCCGGCTCTCCGCCACCGGGGTCCGAGCGCGGCGGCCGCGACGAGTAGCGCCGCCGGCACACCCCAGCCGACCACCCGCAGGACGTCGTTCGGCGTGGTCCAGTCGAGGGCCTGATGCCCGGATCCCATCGGGTCCCAGGCCAGGGTGGCGACGGCTGCCGCCACCAGCGCGCCGCATGCGGGAGCCGACAGGCGGACGCTCGCGCGCAGCAGGAGCGCGAGGCCCATGCCGAGGGCGAATTCGATGAGGATCGGACGCGTCCAGAAGAAGGCGGCCGCCCCGAGCGGTCCCGGCAGGCCGGCCGGCACCAGGGCGCCCAGCAGGACCAGGGCGGCCAGCACCCCGGCGACGCCGAGCACGGCGCGGCCCCGCGCGAACCCGATGAAGAGCGCGAAGACGCCGTAGAAGAACATCTCGTAGTTGAGGGTCCAGCCGAGCGTCAGGATCGGGCGCGGGATGCCGTCGCCGAAGGCGTCGGTCGGCCAGAAGGCGAAGGAAGCCAGGATATCGGCTGTCGCGGGCAGCACCTTGCCCTCGGTCGCGGCCGCGCGGATCAGCAGTGCGAGGTAGAGCCCGGTGAACAGCCAGTAGAGCGGCACGATGCGCACGAGGCGCCGGCCGAGGAAGTGGCCGGCCGCCTCCGGCCGGGCGAACAGCCGCTCCGAGCTGTAGACCATGATGAAGCCGGAGATGACGAAGAACAGGTCCACCCCCGCCCCCCAGGGCAGGGTGAAGATCCGCTCGAAATCGCCGCCGAGCTTGAGGCTCTGGACCTTGGCGTCGTGCTGGGCGTGCCCGAAGGCGACCGTGAGGGCCGCGACCCCGCGCAGGATCTGGATGGGAACGATCTGGTTCATGGGAGGCCCGGACACGCTCCTGCGCGGCGCTCCCCGGAGCGTAGGCGGACCCGCTTAACGCGGGCTCTCGCCGCCGCCCGCATCCCGCGACAGCGTTAAGCGTTCACCGCGCAGGGCAATCGCATATGCCGCGCGAGTCCTGAGCCGGATCGAGCGCGGGTCCCCTCTCCCGTGCGGGAGAGGGACAGGGTGAGGGACGAGAACTGTCAGGATCGGGCGCGATAGGCCCGCTCGGTGGCGCCGCGCCATGTCCGTAAAATTCTCATCCCTCACCCCAACCCTCTCCCGCACGGGAGAGGGGGCGCGTTGCGGCTCGGGCGCGATCCGAGACGGGTTGCCGCCATATGTGCGATCGCCCTGCTCACCGCGGCTCCCCTGCCCGGGCGCGCAGCCACGCCCAGCGCGCGACGTGCAGGCCCCAGACCATGCCGAGCATCATGTAGACGTGGCGCCACTTCTCGATGTCGATCTGGAAGCCCTGGAGGAAGAACATCAGCAGGGCCGGCCAGGCAATCTGGGCGAGGCGCTGGTAGGGCGAGGGCGTCAGGCAGAGCCGGAAGCCGACCGCGGCCGTGGCGAGCACGATGCCGAGGAACGCGAAGCCCGCGATCCAGCCGCCGTTGGAGAAGGCGCCGATATAGGAGTTGTGCGGCTCCAGGCCGAAGACGCGGCGCCAGCGCAGGGGGCCGAAGCCCTCGGGGCGCTCCAGCAGCATCTCCATGCCGCGGCGCTGGTTGCCGAAGCGCCCGGTCTCGCCCTCGTCGTAGTCCTTCGTGGCGACCGCGCGATCGCTGAAGCGCGCCGCGACGCCGTCCAGCGCGAACAGGCCCCCGATCATCGCGGCCCCGCAGACGAGGGCGACGGCACCGAGGCCCGCGATCCGGCGCCGCAGCGCCCGCGTCGGCGCCGTGACCCAGGCCATGGCGCTCATCAGGCCGATCCCGAGCAGGCAGGCCGCCCAGGAGCCGCGCGAGAAGGACAGGAAGATGCAGGCCAGGATGACGAGGAGCGCGGTGAGCGAGCCGAGAATCCGGCGGGTGCGCCCGGTGATCAGGTTGTGGATCAGGTAGAGCGCCGCGAGGATCAGGAACGAGCCGAGCAGGTTCGGGTCCTCGAACACGCCGGAGGCGCGGCCGTCCATCGTGAACAGGATGCCGTCGCCGAGCACGTCGAAGTAGCTGAGGATGCCGCAGACCGCCGCGAACAGGCAGCTCGCCAGATAGGCCCGCAGGGCGAACTCGACCCGGCGCGGCGTCTCGTCCGAGAAGAACATCACGAAGAAGACGCCCGTGACGATCAGGTAGACCGACTGGAAGGTCCACTCCCCCGGCAGCGTCTCGTCGAGATAGGGCAGCAGCGAGACGACGAGGCAGGTTCCGTAGACGAGGAGCAGCGCGAAGATCGCCAGCGCCGCCCGGTGGAAGCGCAGGCCGAGCAGCGACCAGAGCAGCAGGGTCGGGATCGCCACGAAATCGTAGGGCGAGGGCCGCAGGAAGGTGAAGCAGGTGAAGAACAGGAACAGCCAGAACAACCCGTAGCCGAGGGATTCCAGCGCGGCCCGCACGGGCAGGCGGCCGAGCCGGGAGACGCCGGGGGATCGGGGCCGGTCCGGCCCGGCGATGGTGGTGGCGTGCATCGGGGCGGGGTCCGGACGCGGGAGGCGCTGTCGATCGCCGCGAGGATCCACGAGCCGGATCAGCAAAGCCTTAAGGCTGCGGGCCTGCGGCGTGCCGTCCGGGGGCGGAACCGCGGTCTCGTCTCGCGGATTCGAGCCCGCATGGCCGTTCCCCACAGACACGAGGCGCCCCCGCGCCCGCGCGGCGCGAAAGCCGCCCCCGAGGCCGCCCCCCAGGCCGCGCCGGCGCCCGACCTCGCCGCGAAGGCGCTCGCCGTGCACCGGCTGCTCTGCCCGGTCTACGGCTGCCCGATCCCCTACTTCCACGCGCTCGATCCGGTGAGCGAGCTCGTCTCCTCGCTGCTGTCCCACCGCACGCGCAACGCGGATTCGGGCCGCGCCTTCAAGGCGCTGCGCGCCCGCTACCCGGACTGGGCGGCGCTGATCGCCGCACCGGTTCCCGAGGTCGAGGCGACGATTGCCGGGGTGACGTGGCCGGAACTCAAGGCGCCGCGCATCCAGGCGGTGCTCGCCGCCGTGCGGGAGCGGGCCGGCGGGCTCGATCTCGGCTTCCTGGCGGGGATGGAGGTGGAGGCCGCCCGCGCCTGGCTCGAAGCGATCCCGGGCGTCGGCCCCAAGACGAGCGCGGCGGTGCTCAGCTTCTCGGTGCTGCGGATGCCGGCGCTGCCCGTCGACAGCCACCATCACCGGGTGGCGCAGCGCCTCGGCCTGATCGGCCCGCGGGTCGATGTCGGCCCGTCGCACCCGATCCTGCGGGCGCAGCTGCCCGCGGACTGGAGCGCGCAGGACCTCTACGACAACCACGAGATCCTGATGCTGCACGGCCAGCGCGTCTGCCACCACCGCAACCCGGCCTGCGGGGCTTGCGTGCTCGCCGAGATCTGCCCGAGCGCAAGGGTGGCGTAACGGGGTTCCAAGGGGCCCAAGGCCCCTTGGCAGGGTCCGGGGCGCGCAGCCCCGGGATTGGCCTCTCCGGCCCGGCTCTGCCGGGTCGAAGAGGCCACATGCAGGGCTCTGCCCTGCACCCGCCAAAGGTCTTCGACCCTTGGGACCCAGGACCACCCGCGCTCAACCTTGACCCGGTCCCTGCCACCTGATCAGAAGCCGGGTCCCGCCAGGTCGGCGGGCCTCAGTGAGGCGGGGTAGGCGCGCGATGGCCGCGTTCAACGAACTGGTGTTCTCCGGCGTGCAGCCGACCGGGAACCTGCATCTCGGCAACTATCTCGGCGCCATCAAGCGCTTCGTGGAGATGCAGAACAGGGACGCGCAGTGCCTCTACTGCGTCGTCGACATGCACGCGATCACGCTATGGCAGGACCCGCAGGCCTTGCGCGGCCAGATCCGCGAGGTCACGGCCGCGTTTCTGGCCGCCGGCATCGACCCGAGGCGCTCCATCGTGTTCAACCAGAGCCAGGTGCCGGCCCATGCCGAGCTCGCCTGGATCTTCAACTGCGTCGCCCGCATCGGCTGGCTCAACCGCATGACGCAGTTCAAGGACAAGGCCGGCAAGGACCGCGAGAACGCGAGCGTCGGCCTCTACGCCTACCCGGTGCTGATGGCCGCCGACATCCTGGCCTACCGGGCGACGCACGTCCCCGTGGGCGAGGACCAGAAGCAGCACCTCGAGCTGACCCGCGACATCGCCCAGAAGTTCAACACCGATTTCGCCGGCTCGATCATGGCCCACGGCCACGGCGAGGACGGCTTCTTCCCCGTCACCGAGCCGCTGATCGGCGGGCCGGCAGCCCGGGTGATGTCGCTGCGCGACGGCGCGAAGAAGATGTCGAAGTCCGATGCCTCTGACAACTCGCGCATCAACCTCACGGACGATCAGGATCTGATCGCCCAGAAGGTGCGCAAGGCCAAGACCGACCCGGACCCCCTCCCCTCGGAGGCGGAAGGCCTGAAGGGCCGGCCCGAGGCCGACAACCTCGTGGGCATCTACGCGGCGCTCGCCGAGACGACCCGCGAGGCGGTGCTGGCGCAGTATGGCGGCGCGCAGTTCTCGGCCTTCAAGGGCGCGCTGGTCGATCTCGCGGTGGAGAAGCTCAGCCCGATCAACGCCGAGATGAAGCGGCTCACCGCCGATCCCGGCCACATCGACGCCGTGCTGGCCGACGGCGCCGCGCGGGCCGAGGCGATCGCCGCCCCGACCCTCGACGCCGTCAAGGACATCGTCGGCTTCGTGCGCCGCACGCGGCTCAGCCCGGTCTGAGACCGTTTCCGGCTGATCGGTTCGGTCTGACGCATCGTCTCGGAACGAGGCGCGGGTCCCCTCTCCTGTAGGGAGAGGTCTGCTTTCGCAGAAAGCCGGGTGAGGGGTATGACGCTCCCAGAAGAGGCGGAGGCCTGAACGCGCGTCGATTGCGTGCTCAAGTCTGTGAGGTCATACCCCTCACCCCAACCCTCTCCCTCTGGAAGAGGGGGCAGGGCGCGGTTCACCTCACAGGGTCGAACCCATCGACCGGAAACGGTCTGAGACGGGACCGTCCGGATGGCCTCAGGGCTGTGTCCTGAGGCCGCCCTCACCGCTCAGCAGGGCGTTCCGCCCCCGCGCCGTGTCGCGGCCCTTCGCGTCCCGAGCGGCAGCGGATCCCCGGGCGGCAGCCTTGCGGGCCGCGAAGAGCAGCAGCGCGGCGAGCGCCAGCATCGCTCCGTCGAAGCCGAGGATGACGGCGTCGAACGGCCCCGGCCCGGCGACGATCCGCACGCCGTCCGCCACGGCGACGCCCGCGTAGAGCGCCGCCCCCGTCCGCAGCATCTCCGGCCAGGCCCGCTCGGGCGGGCGCAGGAGCCCCGCGAGGCCCACTGCCGTCCAGACGGCGAAGAAGGCCCGCACCTCCCACTCGGCCCGGGCCGCGAGATCCACCGGCAGCAGGCGGTTGGCAAGGAAGAAGGCGGCGATGCCCGCCGGCAGGCCGGCGATCGTCGCGATGTTGAGCCCGCGCACGAGGCGCAGGCCGAACCCCGCGCGCGCGCCGGGTTTCGGCACCCGCGCGACAGCCCAGAGCAGCAGGCCCGTCGCCACCATCGCGCAGCCGGCAAGCCCCGAGAGGAAGAACAGCAGTCGCAAGGTCGGTCCGGCGAAGTGCGCCTCGTGCAGGCCGACCATCGTCGAGAAGGTCTTGGTCGCGGGCTTGAGCGCGCCCTGGCGGACCTCCAGGAGCGCGCCCGTCGTCCCCGCGAAGGCGACCTGCGGGTGCTCGTGCGAGAGACCGTGCGGCTCCTCGAACACCGCCACCACCGTGGCGTTCGCGTCCCCGGGGTTCTGGACCGAGACGCGCTCCAGGGTCTCGGGCACGGCGGCGATGGCCTGGAGCACCATCGGCCCGATCGGTGCCAGCGTGCCGGGTTGCCCGGCGGGCGGGCGCGGCTTCGTGATCTGGCCCGACTCGTGGAAGAGTGCCTGCGCGTTGCCGTCGTAGGCGGTGCGCACGCCCCAAGGCATGTACATCACCGCCAGCGTGACGAGGCCCGTATAGGTGATCATCAGGTGGAAGGGCAGCGCCAGCACGCCCGTGAGGTTGTGCGCGTCGAGCCAGCCGCGCTGGGCCGACTTCGCGCCGCGCCGGAAGGTGAAGAAGTCGGCGAAGATGCGCCGGTGCGTGACCACGCCGGAGACCAGCGCCACCAGCATGATCAGGGCGCAGATGCCCACGACCCAGCGGCCCCAGAGCGGGGCCATGTGAAGCTCGAAGTGGAAGCGGTAGAGGAAGTCGCCGCCCCGCGTCTCGCGCACCCGCGCGGGGGCGCCGGTCTCGGGGTCGAGCAGCACGTGGCCTGTCGGGCCGCCGGGCCGCGTGCGCCAGAACAGCTCGGTCACGGGCCGGTCGGGGCGCGGCGGCGTGATGAACCACGCCCGCGCCTCGCCCGCATGGGTCTCCATGTAGGCGACGCCGCGCTCGACGGCCGCCGCGACGGCCTCCGGCGCGAGCGTCTCCCGGGCGCCGAGTTCGGGCTGCATCCAGTGCGCGATCTCGGCCTTGTAGTAGCTCGCCGTGCCGGTGACGAAGACCGCGAACAGCACCCACCCGACCACCAGGCCGGACCACGCGTGCAGCCACGCCATCGATTGCCGGAAACCGGTGCGCATGGCCGGCCCTTACCAGCGGTAGCGCAGGGTCGCGAAGACCGTGCGGGGCGCGCCGTAATAGCACCACGCCTGGTAGATGCAGCTCTGCACGTACTTCTCGTCGAGGAGGTTCTGGGCGTTGATCTGGAGCTGCATGCCCTTCAACGTGGCGTCGAGATAGCCGAAGTCGTAAGAGGCGAGCGCGTCGATCACATAGTTCGCCGGGACCTGGAAGCTGTTGGCCGCGTCGCCCTGCGAGGCGCCGAGATAGCGCACGCCGCCGCCGATGCCGAGGCCGGCGAGCGGCCCGCTGAGGAAGCGGTAGTTCCCGAACAGCGAGACCGAGGTGTCCGGCACCTGGGTCGGGCGTAGGCCGAGTAGCGGCACGGTCCGGCCGGTCAACTCGTTGACCGTGGTGCCGGTGCCGGAATTGACGATGTCGATCACCGAGACGCCGCCGACGAGGGTCAGGTTCTCGTTGATGTTGGCCCGTGCCTCGAACTCCAGGCCCTGGGCGCTGACCTCGCCGGTCTGAATCGAGAAGCGTGTGCCGTTGACCGGGTCCGGCGTGAGGCCGTTCACGCGTTTGATGTCGAAGGCCGCCGCGGTGAGCAGAATGTCGGTGCCGGGCGGCTGGTACTTCACGCCGGCTTCGAACTGCCGGCTGCTGGCCGGATCCGGCAGGCGGCCGGCATCGGGGCGGCCGTCGAAGATCAGGCCGCTGAGGATCGGCTCGAAGGCCTCCGAGTAGCTGACATAGGGCGCGACGCCGCTGTCGAAGAGGTAGAGCAGGCTGGCGCGCTTGGTGAAGGCCTCGGCCGGCACGTCCTGGCTCGTGACCGAGCCGTTGGTGAAGGAGCGGGTCGGGCCCGACTGGCGCGCCCAGTCGTAGCGCCCGCCGAGCGTCAGGACGAGGCGGTCGAACTTGATCTGGTCCTGGAAGTAGATGCCGGTCTGCTGCGCCGTGATGTCGGAGACCGAGGTGAAGGCCGGGAAGGCGATGGTCTGACCGTAGAGCGGGTTGAGCAGGTCGAGCGACGGGGCGTCCGGGAACGGCGTGGCGAAGGTCTTGGTGTAGAGGGTGCGGTGGTCGAGTCCGACGAGGACGCTGTGGCTGAAGGGACCGGTGTCGAAGTTCCCCACGACGTTGTTGTCGGTGGTGAAGGCGTCGAGCGCCACGTCCGTGCCGATGACCGAGCGCCTCAGGAAGCGGCCGTCCCAGCTGTTCCGCCCGCCGGATGCCGCGAAGTTGTTGAACGTGCTGGTGTAGACGCTGCGGTAGTCGCCCAGCGTGCGCAGGAAGCGGCCGGTCGAGTGGAAGCGCAGGCCCGCGTCGAAGCTGTGGTCGAAGATGTACTCGGCCGAGGCCTGGGTCCGGTCGGAGCGCTCGATATTCGGATCGCCGTCGTAGAAGTTGCGCGGCAGGCGCCCGAGCGGGCCGCCCGCGATGCCGAAACTCGACGGGAAGACCGTGCCGAGGCCCGGTGCCGCCCCGTAATAGCCCGAGAATGGGTCGCGCTGGTAGTTGGCGATGATCGTCAGGTTCGTGTCGGCCGAGGGACGCCACGTCAGGCTCGGGCTGATCAGGGCGCGCTCGATCCGGGTCGTGTTGACCGGGCCGTCCGCGTTCCAGCCCGAGGCGATGATGCGGTAGGCGAACTGATCGGCGAGCGGGCCGGCCTCCGACGGGATCGGGCCGCCGACGTCGATGCCGCCGCGCAGGGTGTGGAAACTCCCGCCCTGCACGAAGATCTCGCCGTGATTGACGAATTGCGGGACCTTGGAGACGAGGTTGACGAGGCCGCCTGGGCCGGACTGGCCGTAGAGCACCGAGGCAGGCCCCTTGATGATGTCGATGCGCTCCAGCCGGAACGGATCGACCGTCGCGTTGGCGTCGCGTCCCCCGGGCAGCAGCATGCCGTCGAGGAAAACCGGCGCCTGGAAGCCGCGGATGAGGAAGAGTTCCAGGCGCGTCTCGCCCGACGCGCCGCGCGTCTCGCTGGCGACGCTCGGCGTGAAGCGCAGGGCCTGGGTGACGGTGAGTGCGTTCTGGTCCTCGATCTGCTTGCGGCCGATCACCGAGATCGACTGCGCCGTCTCCAGGATCGGTGTGTCGGTCTTGGTGCCGACCGTGCTGCGGCTGGCGACATAGCCCGGCACCGCGCCGCTCGCGCCACCCGGCCCGTAGAGTGCGCCGCCGAGGCTGCGCGCCGCGCCCTGCCCCGTGACGCTCAGCTCCGCCAGCTCGACCTCGGAACCGGCCGCCTGGGCCCGGGCCGCAACCGGAATCATCAGCGCAAAGACAGAGGCCAGCAGAGAGGTTCGCAACGATCCGTTCAGAGTCGTTATAAGGTTGTTCTCAGTCTCTGAGGTGGAAATCGGCTTCATTGTCTCGGCCTTGATGCGACGATCGAACGGAAGGATCGTCGCGATTACGCGAAAATCACGGTTCTGTGATCGATCTGATACCAAGTAATAGCCTGTTTCCAAGCGATATCTTGTGTAATTATTCTAGATACAAACCCGCCCCGGCAGGACCTCGCGGGCGCGTCCGGGCCGCCGAGGCCGCGCGGGGCACGTATGTCCGAGGGGCATCGACGGAGCCGGTCCGGAGGCCGATCGTTCCGCCTTGAAGGCAGCACGGAGAAACCGATGCGTGACCCGGTTGACGACCCGCACGACCTCGAGCGCTTCGTGGCGGCGCAGCGCGACGCCTACGGCACGGCGCTGGCCGAGCTGCGGGCGGGGGCCAAGCGCAGCCACTGGATGTGGTTCGTCTTCCCGCAGATCGCCGGCCTCGGCCGCAGCCCGATGGCGCAGCGTTACGCCATCCGCTCGCTCGCGGAGGCCCGGGCCTATCTGGCCCACCCGCTGCTCGGGCGGCGGCTGCACACCTGCACCCAGGCCGCCAACGGGCACCCGGAGCTCACGGCGCTCACCCTGTTCGGCTCGCCCGACGACGCGAAGTTCCGCTCCAGCATGACGCTGTTCGGTCAGGCCGATCCGAACGAGCCCATGTTCCGGGAGGCGCTGGCGACGTTCTTCGACGGGCGGCCCGACCCGCGCACCCTGGAGGCGCTCGGCGGCTCGTGAGGACGAGCGCGAGGCGACGCGGATCCTGTGACGACCCGCCGCCCGAACCCGCCCGCCGCGGATCCCGTTATCCGGGACGGAGACGCTCAGGCGAAGGATGACCGCGCCATGACCATCAACCTGTCCCTCATCCGCGGCCACATGGAGGTGGTCGGCCCGGACGGCAGCCATGTCGGCACCGTGGACGCCGTCGAGGGCCGGCGGATCAGGCTGACCCGCAAGGACCCCGCGGCCGACGGCCGGCATCACAGCTTCGACGCCGACCTCGTCGCCGCGGTCGATGACAAGGTCCGGCTCAACACCACGGACCTCGCGGCCGGTGGCTGAGGCTCAGAGCGGATCGTAGCCGGGCTTGCGGTAGAGGCTGTCCATCCGCGCGGCGATCTCCGGGCGGTAGACCCGCTCCGCCCAATCCTCGGGCGCGACGTCCTCGATCGCCACCGAGACCGCCGTCTCGGAGCAGCCCGCGCTCGCCATCAGGGCCCGGGTCAGCGCTTCGGCGATCTCGGCCTTCTGCGCCTCGGACTTGCCGGCATAGAGCTTGACGACGATGTGGGGCATGTCCGATCTCCGCTGGGGGGCGGCGCCTCGATAGCGCGCGCCGCCGGCCCGCTCCAGCCCGCTCAGGCCTCGCCGCGCGCGACGAGCGCCGCGTACTCGGACACTTCGAGGCGGCCTTCCCGGGCGACGCGGGCCTTGTCGGCGTCGCTGATCACGTCGCCGGCCAGATCCAGGCGCTTCCAGGCGGCGAGCGGTGTCTCGCGATCCGGCCGCGGCACGTACTTGTTCTGCTCGAGCTTGCGGTACTTGTGGATGTAGCGCGGGCAGTTGACCCAGATCTTCGTCACGTCCACCCGGACGATGTACTTGGCCTCCGTGTACGCGGAGAGCAGCGGGTCGTCGCGCATCAGCCGGGCGTGGCCCTGCACGCGGACGCGGTGCGGCGTCTCGAAATCGATGAACAGCAGCCCGACCTTGGCCTGCCCCTCGATGTTGCCCATCGAGTAGAACATGCCGTTGCCGTCGAAGCCCGGGAAGGCGAGCGTCGTGTCGTCCACGACCGTCACGAAGCCGGTGCCGCCGCCCTTGTAGGAGACGGTGGGCATCCCGTCGGGATCGACGGTCGAGAGGAAGAACATGTCGCGGCTGCCGATGAAGGCGGCCTCGTCCGGCTGGATCGTCTCGTGCACCCAGTCGGTGTCGAGGCGGTTCGCCAGCTTGACCGTGCCGAACTCTTCCTGGAGCGCGCGGTGCGCGTCCGAATAGAGCGATGCCATTGTCGCGTCTCCTCCGGGGCCTCGTCCGCGGGCCCTTGGGCGCGGTGTTTAGGCCAAGCACCGCCCACGAGAAAGGCCGGCCCCCCAGAAAGGAGCCGGCCCCGAAGCGCGACGGTGGAGGCCGAGCAAAGCACGGCCTCCGAAGTCCCAAATCAATTCTTGGACTTGTCGACCAGCGCCTTCTCGGAGATCCACGGCATCATGCCGCGGAGCTTGGCGCCGACCTCCTCGATCGGGTGGGCGGCGAGCTTGGCGCGGGTGGCCTTGAACGAGGTCTGGCCGACCTTGTTCTCCAGCATCCAGTTGCGGGTGAAGATGCCCGACTGGATGTCGTTGAGGACGCGCTTCATCTCGGCCTTGGTCTCGGGCGTGACGATGCGCGGGCCGGTGACGTACTCGCCGTACTCGGCGGTGTTCGAGATCGAGTAGTTCATGTTGGCGATGCCGCCCTCGTAGATGAGGTCGACGATCAGCTTCACCTCGTGCAGGCACTCGAAATAGGCCATCTCGGGGGCGTAGCCCGCCTCGACGAGCGTCTCGAAGCCGGCCTTGATCAGCTCGACGAGGCCGCCGCAGAGCACGGCCTGCTCACCGAACAGGTCGGTCTCGCACTCCTCCTTGAAGGTCGTCTCGATGATGCCGGCGCGGCCGCCGCCATTGGCCGAGGCGTACGAGAGGCCGAGATCGTGCGCGTTGCCGGAGGCGTCCTGCGCGATGGCGATGAGCGTCGGCACGCCGCCGCCCTTGAGGTACTCGCCGCGCACCGTGTGGCCGGGGCCCTTGGGGGCGACCATCAGCACGTCGAGGTCCTTGCGGGGCTCGATCAGGTTGAAGTGCACGTTGAGGCCGTGGGCGAACAGGAGGGCGGCGCCCTGCTTCATGTTCGGCTCCAGCGACTCCTTGTAGATGTCGCCCTGCAGCTCGTCGGGGGTGAGCATCATGACGACGTCGGCCTGCTTGGCGGCGTCGGCCACGTTCATGACCTTGAAGCCCTCGTGCTCCGCCTTCTTGGCGGTGGCCGAGCCCTCGCGCAGCGCGATGACGATGTCCTTGACGCCCGAGTCGCGCAGGTTGAGCGCGTGGGCGTGGCCCTGGGAGCCGTAGCCGACGATGACGACCTTCTTGCCCTTGATCAGGTTCAGGTCGGCGTCGCGATCGTAGTAAACCCGCATGTCAGTCTTCCTCTCTCGAAGGGGGTGTCGGGGTTCGGGCCCGGCCGTACAGGGCCAGGAACTGCTCGACGGCGCGGTCCGCGTCGCGCCGGATCTCACCGGCGTCGAGGGGGAGCGCGTCGCCGAGCAGAAGGCGGATCTGGATGTCGCGGCCGACCAGACCGATGAAGGTCCGGAAGGCCGCCTCGGTGTCGTCGAAGGCCAGCAGCCCGGCCGCGCGGCCCGCCTCCAGCACGGGCTTCACCCGCTCGCCGATGGCGAAGCGCCCGTTCGCCAGCACGATGCCGCCGAGGTTGCTCTTGCGCGAGCCGGCATGGCCGATGGCGAGGCGGTTCAGCGCGACCGAGGTGTCGCTCGCGATCACCTCCAGCCAGGTCGCGGCGAAATCCTGCAGGCTCTCGCGCAGGGCCGTGACGTCGAGGGCGTTCGGGGCGTAGCGACCGGCATGGACCCGCGAGGCCTGCCAGCGCACCGTCGCGGTGAGCAGGCCGTCGCGGTCGCCGAACCACTTGTAGAGCGTTTCCTTGGAGCAGCTGGCCCGGCGGGCCACCGCGTCCATGGTGAGCTGGTCGCCCTCCTCCACCATCAGCCCGAGCACGGCGTCGAGCACCGCCTGCTGGCGGGCCGACGGGGGCTCGGCGACGGTCTCGGGGACCGTCTCGGGGACCGTCTCGTCCTGTCTGGCGAAGCTCGGCTGCATCGGCTGCTCGGCAGTACCGTACCGTACGGTACGGCGCGTCCTCTAGGCCGATTCGCCCCCTTCGGCAAGAGGGCGATGCGGGCTCAGCGGGGCAGGTCGAGCTTCTCGCGGGCGAACACCGCCTGCACGGCCGGGCGCTCGGCCATGGCGCGGGCATGCGCCGTCCAGGCCGGGAAACGCTCTTCCATGTCGAACTTGCAGGCCGGGCCGCGGCCCCAGGTCCAGAACAGGAGCAGGTAGGGATCCACCACGCTGTAGTGGCCGCCGACCGCCCAGCCGCCGTTCGAGAGGCGCACCTCCGTCATGGTGCAGAGGTCGCCGAACGTGTCGAGCGCCTTGGCCTGGATCCCCGCGAAGGCCGCCTCGTCGGCGGTGTAGCGCTCGGGGCGGCGGATGTGGGCGTAGGTCGTGTGGAGGTTGGTGGAGAGCCAGGCCAGCCACTCGTCGGCCACCGCTTGGTCCTGCGGGTCCGCGGGCCAGAGGGCGGGGTGGAGCCGCGCCACGTGGCGCAGGATGGCGGTGTTCTCGGTGAGCACCCAGTCGCCGGTGACGAGGGCCGGCACCCGGCCGCGCTCGTTCACCGCGAGGTAGCGGGCGGAGCGCTGGTCGCCGGCCTGCAGGTTGAGCCGCTCGGTCTCGAACGGGTGGCCGGCCTCCTCCAGGGCGATGTGGGAGGCGAGCGAGCAGGCGCCGGGGGCGTAGTAGAGGGTGGGTGTGGTCATGGGTATCCTATTGCGAGGTCTGCTCGGCCGGAAGGCCGATCAGTTCCGCGACCATTAGGCGGATCTTGAGAAGCACGTCATCAGGCACGGAGCCGACGCGACGAAAGCCGCGCGACGCTCGGTCGACGCATCGGATCTGGTCGGCGAGGACGGCGCCCGTGACCGGGAGATCGTCGGGCAGCACGATCTTCGTCGGCCACGGCTTCGTGTTGCTGGTGACCGGACAGACGATGGCCGTCTCGTTCAGGCGGTGGAAGCCCGCATCCGAAAGCACGACGGCCGGGCGCACGCCGCTCTGCTCGCGCCCGAGGGTCGGCCGCAGGTCAACCCATACGATGTCGCCGGCCTGGAGGAGGCGGTCCTCAGTCGTCACGGATGATTTCCGCGCCGACGTCGGGTCCCCAATCAACGGTCCTCGGTCGATGACTGGGGCCGAGACGCTCCATCTCGGCGATCATCTCGGCAAGCGTAGGCACGGGCTCGCCGTTCACGAGACGTCTCCGCGCAGCCTTGCGCGTCACGGTCATTTCCACCGTCTCACCCTCGCGGATGCCGAGTTCCTCGGCCTCCGCCGGGGTGAGCCGGACGGCGAGGTCGTCGCCCCAGCGAACGACTTTGGCTTCCATCGCGCAGGCCTCCGGGGGCCGGCGCGCGGGCCGCGCCGGCGGAGATACGGGCCGATCCTACAACGGCTCGGCGCCGCGGCCCATCGCCGAGATGCCGGTGCGGCAGGTCTCGACCAGGCCGATCACCGTCATCAGGCGCACGAAGCGGTCGATCTCCTCGGTGGTGCCGGTGAGCTCGAACACGAAGGAGGTCAGCGTGGCATCGAGCGTCTTGGCGCCGAAGGCGGCGGCCAGCCGCAGCGCCTCGCTGCGGTGCTCGCCCTTCCCCGCGACCTTCACCAGGCAGATCTCGCGCTCGATGGCGTTGCCCTGGAGCGTCAGGTCGACGACCCGGTGCACCGGCACCAGCCGGTCGAGCTGCGCCTTGATCTGCTGGATGACCGCGTCGGTGCCCGAGGTCACGATGGTGATGCGCGAGAGGTGGCGCTCGGCCTCCGTCTCGGACACCGTCAGGCTCTCGATGTTGTAGCCGCGGCCGGAGAACATGCCGGAGATGCGGGCCAGCACGCCCGGCTCGTTGTCGACGATCACCGCGAGCGTGTGGCGGTTGACCGGCTCGACCTTCACCGGATCGGGGTAGTGGGTGTTCATCGCGTTCATGGCCTCGTCTCTCCCGCCTCTCTTATCGGCCGCACCGCCCCGCGGTGAACCGTTTTCTGGACCCCAGATTTCTGGACCCTTCCGGCGCGCCTGTGATATCGGCGCCGCCCATGACCTCCCGCCAGCGCGCCCTCGACGCCGTGCAGCCCCGCGGCCGGATCGGCGTCGAGATCGGGCCGCTGAACCGGCCGCTGATCCGCCGCGACGACGGCGAGATCCTCTACGCCGACCACCGCGCGACCGCGGACCTGCGCACCAAGTACGCGACCCATCCCGACGTCACCGGCCCGGACGCGGCTCCCCTCATGGAGATCGACCTCGTCCTCGACGGCCGGACGCTGACGGAGGCGCTGGGCCCCCGCGCGCCGGTCGACTACATCGTGGCGAGCCACGTGATGGAGCACGTGGCCGACCCGGTCGGCTGGCTCGGCGACATGGCCGCGTGCCTGCGCGAGGACGGTGTCCTGTTCCTGGCCGTGCCCGACAAGCGCTTCACCTTCGACTTCCGGCGCGCGCCCTCGACCACGGGCGACCTCGTCGCCCACCATCTCTCCGGCGCCACCACGACGAGCCCGGCCCAGATCTTCGAGCACACCGCCCGCACGGCGAGCGTCGATCTCGTGGCGATCTGGGCGGGCGCGGGCCGCGAGCCGCCGCCGCTCTTCGACAACCAGCTCGTCAGCGCGCTGCGCGACGCCCGAATGGTCGCCGAGACCGGCGCCTATTTCGACGCCCATTGCACGGTCTACACGCCGGCGAGCTTCCTCGCCGTGTTCGGCGAGCTGATCGCCCTCGACCTGATCCCGTTCGAGATCGCCGCGATCGAGCCGACCGAGCGCGAGCAGCTCCAGTTCTACGTGACGCTCCGCAAGCGCGCCGCCGCGAGCCCGGCGGAGCGGGCCGCCGCGACGCCCCGTCTCGACCCGCGCCGCCACCACGACCTGCCGGAGCCCCCGCCTCCCCCGCCGCTGGACTGGCGGGAACGGATCGCCCTGGCCTGGCGGGTGCTGCGGACGGGCCGCAGCACCCGGGGCGACGGAGCGCACGGTTGAGAACCCCGCGCGGGCTCCTCAGACCAGCATCTTGCCTTCCTCGGAGATGACGTCGCCGAGCTCGACCCCGGTCTCGCCGAGATAGTCGGACAGGAGCATCTCGTTGTGGGCCTTGCCCGACGGGATCATCGGGAAGCAGTTCTCGGTCTTGTCCACGACGCAGTCGAAGATCACCGGCCCGTCATAGGCCAGCATCTCGGCAATCGCCGCGTCGAGGTCGCCCGGCTTCTCGCAGCGCATGCCCTTGGCGCCGTAGGCCTCGGCGAGCTTCACGAAGTCCGGCAGGCTCTCCGAGTAGCTCTGCGAGTAGCGCGAGCCGTGCAGCAGCTCCTGCCACTGGCGCACCATGCCCATGTACTCGTTGTTCAGGATGAAGATCTTGACCGGCAGGCGGTACTGCACCGCCGTGGAGAGCTCCTGGATGTTCATCAGGATCGAGGCCTCGCCCGCGATGTCGATGACGAGCCCGTTCGGGTGGGCGAGCTGCGTGCCGATGGCCGCCGGCAGGCCGTAGCCCATGGTGCCGAGGCCGCCCGACGTCATCCAGCGGTTCGGCTCCTCGAACTTGAAGTACTGGGCCGCCCACATCTGGTGCTGGCCGACCTCGGTGGTGATGTAGGTCTCGCGGTCCTTGCAGGCCTCGTAGAGGCGCTGCACGGCGTATTGCGGCTTGATGATCGTGCCCGACGGCCAGTAGGCGAGGCACTCGCGCGCCCGCCACGTGGCGATCTTGGAAAACCACCCTTCGAGGTTGCTCCTCTCGGGCCGCGACGGCAGGGCGCGCCAGGCCTCCAGCATGTCCTCGAGCACCGAGGCGCAGTCGCCGACGATGCCGACATCGACCTTGACCACCTTGTTGATCGAGGAGGCGTCGACGTCGATGTGGATCTTCTTCGAGAAGGGCGAGAAGGCGTCCAGCCGCCCCGTGATGCGGTCGTCGAAGCGGGCGCCGACGCAGATCATCACGTCGCACTCGTGCATCGCGAGGTTGGCCTCGTAGGTCCCGTGCATGCCGAGCATGCCCAGGAATTTATCGTCCGAGGCCGGGAAGGCGCCGAGCCCCATCAGGGTCGAGGTGACCGGAAATCCGGTCTCGGCGACCAGTTCGCGCAGCAGGCGCGAGGCCTCGGGACCCGAGTTGATGACGCCGCCGCCGGTGTAGAAGACCGGGCGGCGGGCGCTCGCCATCAGCTCGACGGCCGCGCGGATGCGCTCGCGGTCGCCCTCGACGGCCGGCCGGTAGGTCTTGTGCTGCGAGGAGGTCGGCTTCTCGTAGAGGCCGCTGGCGAACTGGATGTCCTTCGGCAGGTCGACCACGACCGGGCCGGGGCGGCCGTTCTTGGCGACGTAGAACGCCTCGTGCAGGATGCGCGGCAGGTCGGCGATCGATTTCACGAGGTAGTTGTGCTTCGTGCAGTGCCGGGTGATGCCGACCGTGTCGCATTCCTGGAACGCGTCGGTGCCGATGAGGTGCGTGGGCACCTGGCCGGTGATGCAGACGAGCGGGATCGAGTCCAGCATCGCGTCGGTGAGGCCGGTGACGATGTTGGTGGCGCCGGGGCCCGAGGTGACGAGGACGCAGCCGACCTTGCCGGAGGAGCGCGCGTAGCCCTCCGCCGCGTGGACGGCGCCCTGCTCGTGGCGCACGAGCACGTGCTTGACCGCCTCCTGGTGGAAGAGCGCGTCGTAGATCGGAAGCACCGCGCCGCCCGGATAGCCGAACAGCGTGTCGACGCCCTGATCCTGGAATGCCCGGATGACCATCTCGGCCCCGGTCATGACCTCGCCGCCCATCGTCTTCCTCCTCGTCCCGTCTTCGTCTCGTGTCTTTTCGGTTCGATCAGCCCGGGCCTCAGGCAACAAAAAAGGGCCCCGAGGGACCCTGCATGCGCCACCGCCCGGATCGCGGCCCGTGGATCAGGGCCGCCCCGTCAGTGGCGCTAGCGTTACGATGAGGGCCGTGCGCATCGCGTGAAGTCCGATCCGGAACCGTTCCTTCCGGCGGTCCCATGTCGGGGCTCCTGCCGGAAAGTGTCGGGCGTGATAGCGGAGGGGACCCGAACGGTCAACGGGCGGGAACGCGAAAGTTTCACGGCGGCGGATCGCCCGCCTCACGCCTCCGGCGGTCGGCACCGCTCCACCCAGCCGCTCGCCGCGTCGTAGGCGGCCCCGAGTTCGAGGCAGGCGCGCTCGCCGTGGTTCGGGCCGACGATCTGGATGCCGGTCGGCAGGCCGCCGGGGCCGAAGCCCGCCGGCACGGCGAGCGCCGGCAGGCCCGACATCGTCCCCGGAATCACCGTCTCCATCCAGCGATGGTAGGTGTCCATCGGTCGGCCGCCGACCCGGTCCGGCCAGCGCTGCCCGATCGGGAACGGGAAGACCTGCGCGCAGGGCGCCACGAGGAACGGGTAGGTCTCCATGAAGTCGCGGACCGTCCGGTACCAGCGCGTGCGCCCTTCCTGCGCCCGGGTGACGGCCTCCGCGCCGAGCGCCAGCCCCCGCTCCACCTCCCAGGCTGCCTCGGGCTTGAGCTGGGCGCGGGTCCGCGGGTTCTCGTAGAACGGCCGCAGGCTGGCCGCGACCGTCCAGGCCCGCAGCGTCAGCCAGTCGCGCCAGAGCGCCGCGTAGTCGAAGGCCGGGTAGGCCGCCTCGACCGTGCAGCCGATCGCCCGGAACGTGTCGAGGGCCGCCTCGCCTGTCTCCAGCACGCCCGCCTCGAAGGGCAGGTGCCCGCCGAGATCGCCCATCCAGGCGATCCGGGTGCCGGTGAAGTCCCGCTCCAGCGGGGCGGCGAAGGCGGCCGGATCCTCCCGGTTCGAGAGGGGCGCGCGCGGGTCGTAGCCGGCGATGACCGAGAGCATCAGCCCGATATCGGCGGGCGAGCGCCCGACCGCGCCGAGCACCCCGAGCGAGGGCGTGAAGACGTCCGGGCTCTCGGCCGGGATGCGGCCGTAGCTGGTGCGCAGGCCGTAGAGGTTGTTGAAGGCCGGCGGGTTGCGCAGCGATCCGGCATGGTCGCTGCCGTCCGCCACAGGCAGGAGCCGCAGCGCCACCGCCACGGCGGCGCCGCCGCTCGATCCGCCGCCGCTGAGCGCGGGATCGTAGGCGTTGCCGGTCGCGCCGTGGACCGGGTTGAAGCTGTGCGAGCCGAGGCCGAATTCCGGCACGTTGGTCTTGCCGACGAAGATCGCCCCGGCCGCGCGCAGCCGCGCGACCATGATCGAGTCGGTCTCGGCCACGCGGTCGCGGAAGATCGGCGAGCCCTGCGTGAAGGGCAGGCCGCGGACCGGGTCGAGGTCCTTCACCGCCAGCGGAAAGCCGTGCAGCGGGCCCGCAGGCTCGCCGCGGGCGAGCTGCGCGTCGCGGGCCTCGGCCTGCCGCAGGAGCCCGGCGCGGTCCTGGAGCCCGACGATCGCGTTGACGCGCGGGTTCAGGCGCTCGATCCGGTCGAGATAGGCCCGCATCACCTCCGCGCAGGAGACCTGGCCGGACCCGATCGCCGCCGCCAGCGCGACGGCGCCGAGATCCGTGATCGCGTCGGACGCCACGGCCTCAGCCCTGCCGCCACTCGGAGGCGTGGTAGACGAAGCGCTCGCCCTCGCTCGCCAGCGCCGCGAGCCCGGTGAGGGCCGGGTCCTGCACGGTGATGACGCTCGTCGGGATCTCGCGCATCATCGCCGCGAAGGGGGCCTTGTCCTCGAAGGCGGGGCGGAAGTCGCCCTCCTGCAGCACCCGCACGATCCGCGGCGCGATGCCGCCGCCGATATAGACGCCGCCGGTCGCCAGGAAGGTGAGCGCGAGGTTGCCGCAGACCCGGCCGAGGATGCGCCCGAACAGGGCGAGCGCCTCGGCCGCGTGCGGGTCGGAAGCCGCGAGCCCGGCCTCGGTGACGGCGGCCGGGTCGATCCGCTCGGCGGGCGCCCCGGTGCGGACGTGCCTCACGGCCGCGTGCAGCCGCGCGAGGCCGGGCCCGGACAGCACCGTCTCGACGGTGATGCGGCCCTCGGCGCGCTCCAGCACGTGCCAGATCGCCTCCTCGTCGGGCGTCATCGGCCCGAGATCGGTGTGGCCCGCCTCCGTGGAGACGATGGCGAGGTGGTCGCCGTAGGGCACGAGCGCGGCGGCGCCGAAGCCGGTGCCGGGGCCGAGCACCACGCGGGCGCCCGCGGGCGCCTCCACGGGGCGGTCCTTGCACGGGCCGATCGGCGTGAGGTCGGTCGGCGCGATGTCGGCCGCGCCCGCCGCCACCGGCACGTAGTCGTTGACGACGACCGCGCGCGAGAGCCCGAAATCCGGCCCGATCCGGGCCGGCGCCACGAGCCAGGGCGCGTTGGTGAGCTGGATCTCCGGTCCGTCCACCCGGCCAGCGATGGCGAGGATCGCCGAGCGCGGCCCTCGCCCGCCCGCCGCCTCCGCCCCCTTGGCGAGGGCCGCGCGGATCGCGCTCGTGGGGTCGGGATGGCCGTGGGTGGGCTCGTGCGAGAGCATCCGGGGCTCCGCACCCGTCTCCGGCACCAGCGCGAAACGCGCGTTGGTGCCGCCGATATCGCCGACGAGGACCGGGAACTCGAACATGCGGACCGCTCTCCTCTAGCCCCGGACGGCGGGGGGGGCAGTGACCACCGATGCTGGGGGATCCCGGCGGCTGAAACCCTGCCCTTTCCCGGACACCTGGAACGAAGTGGAAGGTGATCCGGGATCCAGCACAGGAAGGGCCGCGCAACGGCTCGACCTCCAGCAACGGTGCAGCATTCGGACGCTTCGCGCCTTCATGGGCTGGGTCCCGGATCACCCTCCGCTGACGCTCCGGGCGTCCGGGAAAGCGGAGGTGATGTTGGAACCGCATCTCCGGTTTCCATTCAGGCCCCCGGAAGGACGTCCGGGTCGAGGGGCGCGCCGTCCGCCCAGGCGGTGAGAAGCTGGCGCACGGCGGCCGGATCGGCGAGCCGCCGGGTCGCGATCGTGTCGCTCTCGCCGACCCGCACCGAGACGCCGCCGTCCTCGTTGACGGACGCGAAGGCGATCTCGTCCGTGCGGTCGTCGCCGAGGAAGACCGCGCGCCGGCCCGCGTAGGGGGCGGCCTCCATGAAGGCCCGGATGGCGTGGCCCTTCGTGGCGCTCGCGGGCACGATCTCGCCGACGGCCTTGCCGAGCTGCAGCCGGTACGCGGCGCCGAGCGCGGCAGCCGCCGTCTTGACGATCGCCTCGGCGCGGGCGGCATCGTCCGGCGCGGCGAGGCGCCAGTGCACCGCGACCGAGGCGCCCTTGTCCTCGATCAGCACCGCGTCGAGGTCGGCGAGCCGGGCCTGCAGGCGCTGCACCTCGGCGCGTAGGTCCGGATGGTCCTCGGCCCGCCCGCCGCTCAGCACGCCGTCGGTGCGGCGCTCGACCCCGTGCAGGCCGGCGACGTCGAAGCGGCCGGGCTTCAGGAAATCGTCGATGACGCCGACCGGGCGCCCGGTGACGATGGCGAGCGCGCCGCCGAGCCGCTCGCGCAGGCGTTCCAGGGTGCGCACGAGATCCGGATCGACCTGCACCGCGTCCGGCCGCGGCGCGATCTCGACGAGGGTGCCGTCGAAATCGAGGAACAGGGCAAGGCTCACGCGCGGGCTCCGGCCAGGCAAGGATCGCGTCCGAGCTAGCACGGTGCCCCGCGGCGCCGCAAACGCCGGACCCTGGACCATGGACCCCGGGCCGCGCAGGGCTCGCCAGGCAGGCCCGCCCCGCTATACCTCGCGCATCATCAGCCCGTTGCGCGAGGTGTGGCGATGCAGGTTTCGGCGGACCCGAAGGATCTCGGCCTCTGTCCTGAGCGGCTCGAGCGCGTGGACGGCTGGATGCGCCGGCTGGTCGATGACGGGCGTCTCGCCGGCCTCTCGGTCTCGGTGATGCGGCGCGGGCAACTCGCTTTCGCGCGGGCCCATGGCCTTGCCGACCTGAAGCGGGGCACGCCCTTCCGTCTCGACACGGTCGCGCGCATCTACTCGATGACGAAGCCGCTCACCTCGGTGGCGGTGATGCAGCTCTACGAGGAGGGCTGCTTCCAGCTCGACGACCCGGTGGCGCGTTTCCTGCCGGAATTCTCCGCCATGCGCGTCGCGACCGGCGGCAACCGGGCCAAGCTCGAGACCGAGCCGGCGTGCCGCATGATCACGATCCGCGACCTCCTCACCCACACGGCCGGCCTCACCTACGGCTTCATGGAGGCGACGCTGGTGGACGCGCTCTACCGGGAGCAGGGCGCGGACTACCTGCGCACCGACGCCACCCTCGCCGAGGTGACCCGGATCGTCGCCGGCCTGCCGCTCCTCGCCCATCCGGGCGCGGCCTGGAACTACAGCGTCGCCACGGACGTGCTCGGGCGCCTCGTCGAGGTGGTGTCGGGGCGGGACTTCGCCAACTACCTCCGCGAGCGGGTGATCCGCCCGCTCGGCCTGCACGACACCGACTTCCACGTCCGGCCGGAGAACCGCGACCGCTTCGCGGCCTGCTACGTCTACGACCGGGAGCGCCGGCTCACCCAGTACGACGACGCGCGCGAGACCGTGTTCGCCGAGCCGCCCGCCATCGCGTCCGGCGGCGGCGGCCTCGTCTCGACGGCCTCCGACTACCTGCGCTTCTGCCGCCTCGTCCTGAACGGGGGCGTGCTCGACGGGGTGCGGCTCCTCGGGCGCAAGACCGTGGCGCTGATGACGACGAACCACCTGCGGGGCGATCTGGCCGCCATGGGCACGCCGCGCTTCGCCGAGACCTCCTACGACGGGATCGGCTTCGGCCTCGGCTTCTCGGTGATGCTCGATCCCGCCCGCGCCCAGATCCTGGGGAGCCCCGGCGAGTGCGCCTGGGGCGGGCTCGCCTCGACGGCCTTCTGGATCGACCCGTCCGAGGACATGGCGGTGGTGCTCCTGACGCAGCTCATCCCCTCCTCGGCCCTGCCGATCCGCAAGGAGCTCAGGGTGATGACCTACGCGGCGCTGGTCGATTAAGGGTGGAACAGCGCCCGCGGCGGGGCGTTCAGGGCGAGGCCCCCGGCGCGGCAGGAGACGATTTGACGGTGGAAGGCGGGGCGACGGTGCGGGCCGGGGGGGCGGCGCACGAGGGCGAGGCGCTGTGGCGCGGCCTGTTCGAGCGGCTGCACGAGGGATTGCTGATCGGCGAGGTGGTGCGCGACGCGGGCGGCGCCGTGATCGACTGGCGCTACCTCGACGTGAACCCGGCCTGGGAGCGCCTCGTCGGGATCCCGCGCGAGCGGGCCGTGGGCCGCACGCTCCGCGAGCTGATCCCGGGCATCGAGGATGTCTGGATCGCCGACGTCGCCCGCGCGGTGACGGAGGGCGAGACCGTCGCCTTCTCGCGGCGCGTGGACCTGTTCGACCGCTGGTACGAGGGTCACGCCAGCCCGCTCGGAGGCGATCGCTTCGCCGTGCTGTTTCTCGAATCCACCGCGCGACGCGCCGCCGAGGAGCGGCTGCGCGAGGGCGAGGCGCGCCTGCGCATGGCGGCCGACGCCGCCGAGATCGGCCTGTGGGACCTCGACTGCGGGAGCGGGCGTCTGTTCTGGGACGCACGTGTGCGGGCGATGTTCGGGGTCGGCGACAATCGGCCGATCGTCCGGGCCGATTTCGAGGCCGCCCTGCATCCGGACGACCGGGCGGCGACGCAGAAGGCGCTCGAGGCCGCGCTCGATCCGGCGCGGCGCGCCCTCTACGATGTCGAGTACCGGACGCTCGGCCTCGACGACGGCGTCGTCCGCTGGGTCGCCGCGAAGGGGCGCGGCCAGTTCGACGAGGGGGGGCGCTGCCTGCGCTTCACCGGCACCGCCATCGACGTCGGCGCACGCAAGGTCGCCGAGACACGCCTTGCGGAGAGCGAGGCGCGCTTCCGCAACATGGCCGACCACGCCCCGGTGATGATGTGGGTGACGGACCCGAGCGGGACGTGCACCTACCTCAACCGGAGCTGGTACGCCTATACGGGCCAGAGCGAGGCGGAGGGGCTGGGCCTCGGCTGGCTCGATGCGGTGCATCCGGACGACCGCGGCTGGTCGGGCGAGACGTTCCTGGCCGCCAACGCCCGGCAGGCGCCGTTCCGCCTGGAATACCGTCTTCGTGGGGCGGACGGGCGCTACCGCTGGTTCATCGACGCGGCCGAGCCGCGGATGGCCGAGGACGGCGGCTTCCTCGGCTATATCGGCTCGGTCGCCGACATCCATGACCGCAAGATCGCCGAGCAGCGCCTGGTCGAGGCGACGCGCCGGCTCGACGCCATCCTCAACAACACCACCCAGGCGATCTTCCTGATGGATGAGCGCCAGCACTGCGCCTACATGAACCGCGCGGCCGAGGCCCTCACGGGCTACGCCCTCGCAGAGACCGCGGGCCGCGCGCTCCACGACGTGGTGCACCACACCCGCCCCGACGGCTCGCCCTACCCGCTCTGCGAGTGCCCGATCGACCAGGCCTTCCCGGAGAACAACCAAGAGCAGGGCGAGGAGGTCTTCGTCCACCGCGACGGCTCGTTCTACCCCGTCGCCTTCACGGCGAGCCCGATCCGCGACGAGGCGGGCCGTCCCATCGGCACGGTGATCGAGGCGCGCAACATCGAGGCGGAGCTGCGCGCGAAGGCGGCGCTGGAAGCCTTCAACGCGACGCTGGAGCGGCGGGTCGCCGAGGAGGTCGCCGCCCGCGAGAGCGCCGAGGCGGCCCTGCGCCAGTCGCAGAAGATGGAGGCGGTGGGCCAGCTCACCGGCGGCCTCGCGCACGACTTCAACAACCTGCTCACCGGCATCACCGGCTCGCTCGAACTCCTGCAGACGCGCATGGGCCAGGGCCGGATGACCGACCTCGACCGCTACATCAACGCCGCGCAGGGGGCGGCGCGGCGCGCCGCCGCCCTGACCCACCGGCTCCTCGCCTTCTCGCGGCGCCAGACCCTCGATCCGAAGCCCACCGACGTGAACCGGCTGATGGCCGGCATGGAGGATCTGATCCGCCGCACGATCGGCCCGGGCCTCGCCCTGGAGGTGGTCGGCGCCCCGGGCCTGTGGCCGGCGCTCGTCGATCCGAGCCAGCTCGAGAACGCGCTCCTGAACCTCTGCATCAACGCGCGCGACGCCATGCCGGAGGGCGGGCGCATCACCATCGAGACCGCCAACCGCTGGCTCGACCATCGCGCCGCCCGCGAGCGCGACCTGGATCCCGGGCAGTACCTCTCGCTCTGCGTCACCGATACCGGCACCGGCATGACGCCCGAGGTGATCGCCAAGGCCTTCGACCCCTTCTTCACCACGAAGCCGATCGGCCAGGGCACGGGCCTCGGCCTCTCGATGATCTACGGCTTCGTGCGCCAGTCCGGCGGGCAGGTCCGGATCTACTCGGAGGTCGGCCAGGGCACGACGATGTGCCTCTACCTGCCGCGCCATCACGGGCCCGCGGAGGGCCTGGAGCCCCTGCCGGACCTCGCCTCGGCGCCGCGCGCCGAGCAGGGCGAGACGGTGCTCGTCGTGGACGACGAGCCCTCCGTGCGCATGCTGGTGACGGAGGTTCTGGAAGATCTCGGCTACACCGCGATCGAGGCGGCGGACGGCCCCTCGGGCCTGCGCCTGCTCCAGTCGGACGTGCGCATCGACCTGCTCGTCACCGATGTCGGGCTGCCGGGCGGCATGAACGGCCGGCAGGTGGCGGACGCGGCCCGCGTCGGCCGGCCGGCCCTGAAGGTGCTGTTCATCACCGGCTACGCCGAGAACGCGGCCGTCGGCAACGGCCATCTGGAACCCGGCATGGCGGTCCTGACCAAGCCCTTCGTCATGGAGACGCTGGCCAGCCGCATCCGCGAGATGATCGAGGCGGGGTGATCGCGGACGTCGCATCGCCCCGATCCGCCCGGCGGGGAGCCCCATGCCCGCTCGCCGGACGCGGACCCCGTTTTAGAGCCGTGGCCGGTGGTGTAGGAGCGGGGCTCCCCGGACCGTGCCACGGCCCGGCCCTTGTGCTGATCGAGGCGCGCGACCGTGCAGAACCCTGATGGCGACGCCCTCCCCGTTCCAACGGGGGCGACCGGCCTCGACTACCTCCTGCGCGGCGGCTACGCCCGGAGCCGGGCCCACCTGATCGAGGGCCGCCCCGGCTCCGGCAAGACCACGCTCGCCATGCAGTTCCTGCTCGATGGCGCGCGGCGCGGCGAGCGCTGCCTCTACATCACCCTGTCGGAGAGCCGGCGCGAGCTCCAGAACGTCGCCGCGCGGCACGGCTGGTCGCTCGACGGCATCGAGATCGTCGAGCTGGTGCCGCCCGAACTCAGCCTCGATCCGCGCCAGCAGCAGAGCCTCATCCACGCCTCCGACCTCGAACTCGGCGAGACCGTGCACCTCGCGATGGCCGAGATCGAGCGGGCCAAGCCCGAGCGCCTGGTCTTCGACAGCCTCTCGGAGATCCGCCTGCTCTCGCAGGGGTCGCTGCGCTATCGGCGGCAGGTCCACGCCCTGCGCAGCTTCCTGCTGATCCAGAACACCACGGCGGTCCTGCTCGACGACCTCACGGCGGAGGTGGACGACCTCAACCTGCACAGCCTCAGCCACGCCGTGATCCGCATGGAGCACCTCGCGCCGCTCTACGGCGCGGAGCGGCGGCGCCTGCGCGTGATCAAGATGCGCGGCACCGCCTTCCGAGGCGGCTTCCACGACTACGTGATCCGCCGCGGAGGCCTCACGATCTACCCGCGCCTCGTGGCGGCGGACCATCCGAGCACCTTCCCGGAGGCGCAGGTCGGCAGCGGCAACGTCGCCCTCGACGCGCTGATCGGCGGCGGCCTCGACCGCGGCACCAGCACGATGCTGATCGGCCCCTCCGGCGTCGGCAAGTCGACCGTCGCGGCCGCCTACGTCACGGCGGCGCTCGAGCGCGGCGAGCGGGCCCTGATGCTCGCCTTCGACGAGACGACGAGCGTGCTGATGCGACGCTGCCGCGGGCTCGGCATGGACCTCGCGCCCCACGTCGCCAGCGGCCGGCTGCGCATCGAGCAGATCGACCCGGCCGAGATCTCGCCGGGCGAGATGGCGGCCCGCGTGCAGGACGCGGTCGAGCGCGAGGACGCCGGAATCGTGGTGATCGACTCGCTCACCGGCTACCACAACGCCATGCCGGAGGAGCGCTTCCTGCTCCTCCAGATGCACGAGATCCTGACCTACCTGAACCAGCAGGGCGTGGTCACGCTCCTCATCCTCGCCCAGCACGGGATGGTGGGCCCCATGAAGGCGGCGGTCGACCTGACCTATCTCAGCGACACGATCCTGCTGTTTCGCACCTTCGAGGCCGCGGGCGAGCTGCGCCGCGCGATCTCGGTGGCCAAGAAGCGCACGGGCCCGCACGAGTCGACGATCCGCGAGCTGCGGATCGATACCCGCGGCATCGCTGTCGGCGAGCCCCTGCGGCGGTTCCGCGGAATCATGACCGGTGTGCCGACCTTCGACGGCGAGGCGGACACGCTCCTGCCCGACCGCGACGCCGATGCCTGATTCCGCCCTGCCGGTCCTGATCCTGGCGCCCCACGGGCGCGACGCGGAGGTCGCCGCCTCCATCCTGGCCGAGGCGGGGATCCCGACCCGGATCTGCGCCGGCCTGCCGGAGCTGGTCGAGGCGCTCGACGGCGCCACCTGCGCCGTCGTCACCGAGGAGGCCCTGCTGATGGCCAACCGCCAGACCCTGGCCGACTGGGTGGCACGCCAGCCGCCCTGGTCGGACTTCCCCTTCATCCTGCTGACGCTGCGCCGGGGCGAGCCCGACCGGCGGCTCGCCGAGGCCCTGGGCAACGTCAGCTCGGTGGAGCGGCCCTTCCACCCCGCCACGCTCGTGATGGCCGCCCGGTTCGCGGGCCGGGCCCGCCGCCGCCAGCACGAGGCGCGGGCGCATCTGGAGGAGCGCGAGCGCACCGCCGAGCGGCAGGCCCTGCTGATCCGCGAGCTGCACCACCGGGTGAAGAACACGCTGGCGACCGTCCAGGGGCTGCTCGGCGCCTCGGCGCGGGCGGCCACCAGCGTGGACACCTTCTACAACGCCTTCTCGGCGCGCATCATCTCGCTTGCCAAGACCCACAACCTGCTCACCGACGACTACTGGCAGCAGGCCTCCCTGAGGGAGATGCTGGTCAACGAGCTCGGCCCCTACGACGATGAGGGAGGCGGGCGCATCCACCTCGACGGGCCGTCCGTCGAGCTGATCGGCGACCTCGCGGTGCCGACCGGCATGGCGATCCACGAGCTCACCACCAACGCGGCCAAGCACGGCGCGCTCTCGCTGCCGGAGGGGCGCGTCGCGGTGCGCTGGGAGGTGCGGCGCACCGGAGGCGGGCGGGACCTGCTGCTCGACTGGCGCGAGAGCGGCGGTCCGCCGGTCGAGGAACCCACCCGGAGGGGGTTCGGCTCGACGCTGCTTCAACGGGTGCTGAAGGTCCAGTGCGGCGCCGAGATCGCGTTCGCCTACGAGCCGGGGGGGCTGCACTTCCACATGGAGGTGCCGCTTCCGGACCAGCGCGCCGTGCCGGCCTACGAGGGCTGAGGATGCCTCATACCGTTTCCGGTCGATCGGTCCGGCCGCATGAGGTGAACCGCGCCATGCCCCCTCTCCCATAGGGAGAGGGTAGGGGTGAGGGGTATGACCTCACAGGACGGAGCACGCCATCGACGCGCGTTCAGGGTGAGCCTCATCTAGAAACCTCATACCCCTCACCCTGTCCCTCTCCCTCTGGGAGAGGGGACCCGCGCTTCGTCCTGAGACGATGCGTTGGACCGAACCCATCAACCGGAGGACGCCTCAGATCAGCGATGCCGCGACGGCCAGCAGGCCGGCCAGCAACCCGGCGATGCCGGAACCGGCCAGCAGCGCCGTGCGCAGGCGGCCGGGCCGGTGGTTGTCGTTGCAGGCCGCGGGCAGCGCGCTCGGGAAGCGGCGCCACTTGCGCGAGAAGGAGGGCGCGTCCTGCAGGGCGCCGGGCCGGGGTGCGTCGGGCTGATGGCGACAGGACATGGACCGTCCGACCGGTTCGAGGCGTCCCTTCGAGACAGCGCAACATAGCACGGGCGCGGGCCGGCACCACAGCGGATGCCGGCCCGCGCCCGCCTTCCGAGGGACTACTCGGCGGCCGGCTTGGGCGCGGCCGCGCCCGGCTTGGCGGCCGGCTTGGCGGCGCCCGTCGGCGCCGCGGTCGAGCCCGTCGCGGCGGGCTTGGCCGGCAGCCACTCGGCGTCGGAGCGGGGACCGCCGGGGCCGTTGGTCGGGCCGGTGAGCTGGCCGGGCAGCACGTCGCTGACCTTGTTCCAGGTCTGGGACTTGCACAGGAAGGCGATCAGGCAGCCGCGCACGGTCAGCTCGCCCGGCGCCTCGCTCCAGATCGTCACGTCGTAGGACTTGCCGTCCTCCGAGTTGTAGATCTTGCCCTCGTAGCGGGCGTCCGCGTTCGGCTTCAGCCCGAGGATGAGCTGGTGGCCGAGCGAGGGCCGCGCCTGCTTCTTCGTGTCGGGGTTCTTGAAGTCGACCCGGGGCTGGCCCTTGTCGTTGAGCGGCACCTTCAGCCACACGACGTAGCCGCAGAGGTTCTTCTCGGCGGGGCCGCACCGCTCCATGCGGATCCGGGCGCGCCCGTCCTCGGTGAGGAACGTGCCGGTCGCGTCGGCCGGGGCCGCGGCGTGGCCCGCGCCCGCCAGGCCCGCCAGCAGCGCGGCCGGCAGCACCGCGCGCCGGAGACCGGCCCGCCCTGCACCCGTCGCGATCAGTCGAAACGTCATGCCATACTCCCAAGCGAAGCGGGCCGTGCCCCTCCGGCCCCGCTCGTCCGCGCACTCCCGGTGGGTCCCGCGTCCCCGCTGGGGGCGGCCCGCCTGTCGGGGCCCGCAATCCGCCCCGATGTTGACCGCATCATGACGTCCGGTGAGATCTTCCGCCCGATCCGGCGTTTCGCCGTGGCCCGGCAGCATCCCGCGACCCGCCCCTCCACACGTCTGCAGCCATGATCGTCCGCCCGCGCCCGAACCTCCTCGCCATCCTGTTCACGCTGCGCGGCTCGATCCTGCCGCAGGTCGCGCCGACCGTGCTGGGGCTCGCCGCCTTCGCCTGCCTCGTGGTGGCCGCCGAGCAGCGCTGGCCGGAGGCCTTCCCGGTCACGGCAGGCATCGGGCCGTTCACGCTGATCGGCCTCGCGCTCTCGATCTTCCTGAGCTTCCGCAACAATGCCTGCTACGAGCGCTGGTGGGAGGCCCGCAAGCTCTGGGGCGGGCTGATCGTCGAGGCGCGCGGCCTCGCCCGCACGCTGAACGCGCTCCTGCCCGGCGACGACGTCCTGCGGCGGGCGGCCCTGCGCCGCGTGGCGGGGTTCGCGGGCGGCCTGCACGCCCGCCTGCGCGGCGCCGACGAGGCCGCAGCGGTGGCGCCCTGGCTGCCGCCGGGCGAGGCGGCGGGCGCCCTGTGCCCGACCGACGCGGTGCTCGCCCGCCTCTCCGCGGACCTGGCCGAGGCGATGCGCCGGGGCGTGATCGGCGACGTCCTGTTCGGCGTTCTGGAGCGCAAGGTCGCCGACCTCTCGGCGATCCAGGCGGCCTGCGAGCGGATCCGCAGCACGCCCCTGCCCTTCGCCTACACGCTGCTCCTCTACCGCACCGCCTGGCTCTACTGCCTGTTCCTGCCCGTCGGCCTGTCGGGCTCGCTGGGCTGGGCGACGCCGGCCGCGGTCGCGCTGGTGGCCTACACCTTCTTCGGCCTCGACGCGCTGGGCGACGAGCTGGAGGAGCCCTTCGGCACCGACCCGAACGACCTGCCTCTCGACGCCATGCTGCGCATGGTCGAGGCGATCGTGCTCGACGCACTCGGCGAACCCGTGCCCGAGCCGCTGCGGCCCGAGAACTTCCTGCTCCGATAGGGGCTCGCCTCCGGTCTCCCGCCCGGGTGCCAGCATGGGTGCCCGCCTGGGCGCCCGCGGCGCCGGATGCGGGAAGGGGCCGGCGCAGGCGCCGGCCCCTCCACGATTCCGTCCCGTCGCGCGGGTCCTACTCGGCCGCCGTCACGTCGGCGGTGAAGTGGCCGCACCAGTCCTGCGAGGCGACGACGGGCCACAGGCCCTTGGATTCCGGCGCCGGCTGGCTCACCGGCGGATTGAAGCGGCACAGGCCCTCGTCGCCCGAGGCCTGGGCGCCGTTGAGCTTGTGGTCGTCGAAGAAGCGGCAGCTCTCGCAGGAGGCGTTGGTACCGGCCATCGTCATGTCTCCGTTCGTCGTCGTGGCTGCGTGGTGGTCCGTATCGGAGGGAGCCGCGGCGTCCGCGCCGGGGCCCCCGCTGCGAGTTCTTAATTAGAACAACTAAAAAGAGACGTCAACGGACTCGGGCTCGCACGCGGCCTCGCGGCCGGTGGACGCCGGCCGGACAGGCGGGAGGAGCGGTTCGCGGTCGGGATTTGTACCCTGGCCCGGGCTGTGGTGATGTGCGGGCGCGCCGCCAAGCTGCTTCGCGCCGCCGAGCTGCTTTGCACCCCCAAGCTGCTTCGCGCCGTCGAGCGGCCCCGGTCTCGCCGCCAGGATGCGCGTTCCGGAGCCCCGCACAGGACCCGCCTTGTTCCGACTGATCTACAAGAGCGCGGCCCGCCACGAGGCGGAGGAGATGTTCCGGCCGCCCAACCTGCCTGCGATCCTGGAAGCCTCGCGCCGCCGGAACGGCGAGGCCGGCCTGACCGGCGTCCTCGTCTATACGGGGACCGGGTTCCTGCAGGTGCTGGAGGGCGGGCAGGCCGAGGTGCTCGGCGTGTTCGAGCGCCTGCTCGTGGACCGGCGCCACCGCAGCATCTCCGTCATCGAGATGGGCGAGACCGAGCGGCGCCTGTTCGGCTGCTGGTCGATGGGCTTCCTGGGCGCCTCGCCGGAGGCCGACGCGCGGCTCGAGGCCGCGCTCGGCCCGCTGCCGGGGCTGGAGCGCGATCCCGCCCGCCGGGTCGAACTCCTGCGCGCCACCCTGCTTCTGCTCGTGGACGCGCCGATCAGCCTGCTCTGGCGCGAGGGCCTGACCTGATCACGATTCCGGACGCGTGTTTCTCGGAACGGAGCCGGCGTCGTCCGGTTCACCCGGTACGGCACCCCGGCGTGCCGGACGCTCCGAGCGTTTCCTCCCGGACTCGGGCCGCCCGCGGGGCGGCTCTTTTTTTGCCCGGTCAGACGGTCAGCCGCCCTTCCTCCACCGCGTGGCAGGCCACGCCGTCGATGAGGCGGGGCACCTCGGCCCGGCAGCGCGCGTTCGCGTGCGGGCAGCGCGGGTTGAAGGTGCAGCCCGGGGGCGGGTCGATCGGGTTCGGGATCTCGCCGGACACCGGCGTGCGGGCGCGGCCGATATGGGCGAGGTCCGGCACCGCGTCGAGCAGCATGCGGGTGTAGGGGTGGCGCGGGCGCTCGAAGATCGCGGCCTTGTCGCCGACCTCCACGAGGCGCCCGAGATACATCACCCCGATCCGGCTCGCCATGTGGCGCACCACGGCGAGGTTGTGGCTGATGAACAGGTAGGTCAGCCCGAGCCGGTCCTGGAGGTCGCGCATCAGGTTGAGGATCTGGGCCTGGACGGAGACGTCGAGGGCCGAGGTCGGCTCGTCGCCGACCAGGAACTCCGCCTGGCTCGCCAGCGCCCGCGCGATGGCGATGCGCTGGCGCTGGCCGCCCGAGAAGGCGTGCGGGTACTTGGCGGCGTCGTCCGGGTGCAGGCCCACGAGTCGCAGGAGCTCGCCGACGCGTTCCCGGATCGCCGCCTCGCCCCGGACCAGGCCGAACGCCCGGATCGGCTCGGCGATGATCGCCCCGACCCGCCAGCGCGGGTTCATGGAGGCGTAGGGGTCCTGGAAGATCATCTGGATCCGCGCGCGCAGGCGTCGGCGCTCGGCCGCCTGGCGCGGATCCGTCATCGAGACCTCGGCGATGCGCACCTCACCCGCCGACGGCGGCAGCAGCCCCACCACCATCCGGGCGACCGTGGACTTGCCCGAGCCCGACTCGCCCACCAGCGCGAAGGTCTCGCCGCGCCGGATCGTGAAGTCGACTCCGTCGACCGCCTTGAGGGTCTGGCGGGGCGCGCGCTCGATCACCCGGTTGAGCCAGGGCTTCGAGACGTCGAAGACCCGGCGCAGGTCCTTCACCTCGACGTAGGCGCTCGAGCCTGCGTTCATGCGGCTTCTCCGCGCGCGTCGTAGAGGTGGCAGGCGACCCGCGTCCGCTCGACCGCGACGGGCTCGGGCCGCTCGGTGCGGCAGCGCGCGAACGCGCTCGGGCAGCGCGGGTTGAAGGCGCAGCCCGGCGGGATCGCGGTGAGCCGCGGCATGGCGCCCGGGATCTGGGTCAGGCGCTCGGCGGTGTCGCTGAGCGTCGGGATCGCGCCCATCAGGCCGCGGGCGTAGGGGTGGTGGGGGTGGCGCACCACGCTCGCCACCGGGCCGATCTCGGCGATCCGGCCCGAATACATCACGGCGACCCGGTCGGCGGCCTCGGCGATCACGCCCATGTCGTGGGTCACCAGCATCACGGCCGTGCCGCGCTCGCGGCAGAGGCGCTTGAGGAGCGTGATCACCTGGGCCTGGACCGAGACGTCGAGCGCGGTCGTCGGTTCGTCGGCGATGATCAGCTCGGGCTCGGCCGCGAGCGCCAGGGCGATCACCACGCGCTGGCGCATGCCGCCCGAGAACTCGTGCGGGTAGCCGTCGATGCGCCGCTCGGGCGCCGGGATGCCGACCTCGGTGAGAAGGTCGATCGCCCGCGCCCGGGCGGCCTTGGCGGAGAGGTCGGTATGGGTGCGGATCGTCTCCACGATCTGCTCGCCGACCCGGTAGAGCGGGTCGAGGGAGGTGAGCGGATCCTGGAAGATCATGCCGATGCGCCGGCCCCGGACGCGCCGCATCTTCTCGGGCGGCAGGTCGTCGATGCGCTCGCCCCGCAGGCGGATCTCGCCCCCGGCGATGCGGCCGGGTGGGTCGATCAGGCCGATCACGGCCGAGCCCGTCACCGACTTGCCGGCCCCGGACTCGCCGACGACGCCCAGGATCTCGCCCCGGGCGATGTCGAACGACACGCCGTCGATAGCGGTCAGCGTGCCTCGGCGCGTCTCGAAGACGACGCGCAGGTCGCGCACGGAGAGGACGGTCTCGGTCATTGCAGCTTCGGGTTCAGCGCGTCGCGCAGCCAGTCGCCCAGCAGGTTGATGGCGATGACGAGGCCGGCGAGCGCCACGCCCGGAAAGGCCACCACCCACCACTCGCCGGAGAACAGGAACTTGTTGCCGGTGCGGATCAGCGTGCCGAGCGAGGGCATCGTCTCGGGCAGGCCGGTGCCGAGGAAGGAGAGCGTCGCCTCGGTGATGATCGCCAGCGCGAGGTTGATGGTGGCGATCACGAAGACCGGCCCGGTCACGTTCGGCAGCACGTGCCGGAGCATGATCACCGGCGAGGACAGGCCGATGAGGCGGGCGGCCTGCACGTAGTCCTTGCCGCGCTCCACCATCACGGAGGAGCGCACGGTGCGGGCGTACTGCACCCAGAACGAGAGCCCGATCGAGACCACGATGAGCAGGATGGTGGCGTTGGTGTCGAGCGCGCTGCCGAAGGAGGCCTTGGCGACGCCGTCCACCACCAGCGCGATCAGGATCGCCGGGAAGGTGAGCTGCACGTCGGCGACGCGCATGATGATCGTGTCGAGCACGCCGCCGAAATAGCCGGCGACGAGCCCGAGGGCGATGCCGAGCGTGCCCGAGACGAGCACCCCCAGCATCCCGACGATCAGCGAGAGGCGCAGGCCGTAGAGCACCGCCGAGAGCACGTCGCGGCCCTGGTCGTCGGTGCCGATGAGGAAGGGCGCCTGCCCCTCCGCGTTCCAGAGCGGCGGCAGGTTCGAGTTGATGAGGTCGAGCTGGGCCGGGTCGTAGGGGTTCTGCGGCGCGATCCAGGGGGCGGCGAAGGCCAGCGCGAACATCAGCACGGTGGCGACGAAGGCGACCATGGCCGTCTTCGAGCGGCGGAAGCTCGCCCAGAGATCGGAATCGAGGAAGCGCGCGAGCCGCGAGAGGGGGCGTCCCGGCCGGGTCGCGGTGGCGTCGTCCGTCGCGGCACTCATGCGGCGCGCCCCACGCTGGTGCGGAGCCTCGGATCGACCACCGTGTAGAGGAGGTCGACCACGAGGTTGATGGTGACGAAGATCGCCGCGACGAGCAGCAGGTAGGCCGACATGATCGGGATATCGACGTTCTGCACAGCCTGCACGAAGAGGAGGCCCATGCCCGGCCACTGGAACACCGTCTCGGTGATGATCGAGAAGGCGATGACCGAGCCGAGCTGGAGCCCCGCGATGGTGATGACGGGCACCAGCGTGTTCTTCAGGGCGTGGCCGAGATGGATGGCGCGGGTGGTGAGCCCACGGGCGCGGGCGAAGCGGATGTAGTCGGTGCGCAGCACCTCCAGCATCTCGGCCCGGACGAGGCGCATGATCAGGGTCATCTGGTAGAGGCCCAGCGTCACCGAGGGCAGGATCAGGGCCTTCAGCCCCGAGACGGTGAGGAAGCCCGTGGTCCAGCCCCCGATCCGCACGGTGTCGCCGCGCCCGTAGGATGGGAGCCAGCCGAGCGTGACCGAGAACAGGAAGATCAGCAGGATGCCGATCAGGAAGGTCGGCAGCGAGACGCCGACGAGCGAGATCGCCTGGAACAGCTTGGCGAGGAATGTGTCCCGCCGGAGCGCGCAGTAGACCCCCATCAGGATGCCGACGCCGAGCGCGAACAGCGTGGCGCAGAAGGCGAGTTCCAGCGTGGCCGGGATGCGCTCGGAGAGCAGCGCCGTCACCGGCTGGCGGAACTGGTAGGAGATGCCGAAATCGCCCCTGAGCACGTTGCCGGCGTAGCGCCCGAACTGCACCAGCATCGGGTCGTCCAAGCCGAGCGATTTGCGGATCTCGGCCCGCTCGGAGACCGGCGTGTCCGGCCCGACGATCTGGTTCACGGGGTCGCCCGCGAACCGGAACATGGCGAAGGCGATCAGGCCGACCACGCCCAGCACCACGAAGGCCTGGGCGAGGCGGCGGATCAGGAACGCGAGCACGCTCGATGCCTCAGGGCTTCTTCGACACCCAGTAGAGGTAGAGGTAGTTGTCCGGCCGCTGGGTCAGCGTGATCTTCTTCGACACGCCCCAGGCGAGGGCCTGCTGGTGCAGCGGGATGTAGCCCCAGTCTGCCTGGATCGTGTCGAAGCCCTCCTTGATCTGGGCGTCGCGCCGGGTCTTGTCGGTCTCCTGCTCGACCTTGTCGGCGATCTCGTCGATCTTCGGGTTGCAGTAATTGCCCAGGTTCCAGCCGCCGCGGCCGGATTTCGGGTCGTTCCGGCAGCCCGCGATCTCGTACAGGATGTTGTGGCTGTCCTGCGAGGAGGGCGTCCAGCCGACGAGGTAGAACGAGGTGTCGTAGGCGGGAGCCAGCACCTTGGCGAAGTATTTGGCCTTGGGCTGGGCGTTGAGGTTCACCTTCACGCCCACCCGGGCGAGCATCGAGACCACGGCTTGGCAGATCGCCTCGTCGTTGACGTAGCGGTCGTTCGGGCAGTCCATCGTGAGGGTGAACCCGTCCGGGTAGCCCGCCTCGGCGAGCAGCGCCTTGGCCTTCTTGGCGTCGGCGGCGGGCCGCTTGAACTCGCCCGAGCGGTCGTAGAGCGAGGGCGCGATGAGGAGCGCCGAGGGCGTCGCCTGACCCCGCATCACGCGCTTGGCGATCGTGTCCTCGTCGATGGCGAGGTAGAAGGCCTCGCGCACGCGCTTGTCCTTGAACGGGTTCTTGCCCTTGACGCTCGAATCCTTCAGCTCGTCGCGCCACTGGTCCATGCCGAGGAAGATCGTGCGCAGCTCGGGGCCGGCCATGACGACGGCGTTGCCGCTCGATTCCACGCGCGGCTGGTCCTGGAGCGGCACGGGGTCGATCCAGTCGACCTCGCCGGAGAGGAGGGCGGCGACGCGGGTGGCCGAGTTGCCGATCGTGGTGAAGACCGCCTCGTCGAGGTTCGACTCGACCTTGCCCCAGTAGCCGGGGAACTTCTTGAACACCGTGCGCACGCCCGGCTGGTGCTCGGTGATCATGAAGGGCCCGGTGCCGTTCTCGTTGAGCGCGGCGTAGCTCGGGGAGGTGGCGGTCGGGGCCGAGGGCTGGACGGCGTTGTTCTTCTCCGCCCAGGTCTTCGACATGATGTACCAGGTCGGAAACTGGGCGATCGCGATCGGATTCGGGGTCTTCAGCTTCATGTCGACGGTGTAGTCGTCGACCTTCACGAACTCGGCGTCGCCCGGCACGTTCGTCTGGAAGTTCGAGCCCGGCGCGCGCACGCGGCTCGCCGAGAAGATCACGTCGTCGGCGGTGAAGGGCGAGCCGTCGTGGAACGTGACGCCCTTGCGCAGGTGGAAGCGCCAGCGCGTCGGCTCCGGGTTCTCCCAGGACTCGGCGAGCTGGGGCGCGAACTTCATGTCCTTGTCGCGCATCACCAGGGCCTCGTAGACGGCCCCGTGCATGCCGATCGTGAAGGTTTCCTTCAGCGAGTAGGGATCGAGCGACTTGATGTCGCCCTGGAAGGCGAAGCGGAAGACGTTCTGGGCCTGCGCGAGGGACGAGCCCCCGAGAAGTCCCAGGGCAAGTCCGGTGGCGAGCAGCGCGTTCTTCATCGTCACAGCATCACACCGCATGCGCATCATGTCCACGTTTCCACTGAGGGGGATCGGTCCGAGGACCGGGGAGAACCTTCACGGGTATGCGGAACTTGTGCCAGCAAGCTTGAGCGATGTGCAACCGGGCTTTGCGCCCGCCGCCCCGGGGGCGCCCCGCGCGTCGCGGGTGCCGGGTGGCATGCCCCGGGATCCCGCCTCGCGACTCGCGTGTGGATGCATGCCGTGGCCGGGAACCGGGATCGAAGAACGGACCGCCCCAAGCACGATCCCCAAGCACGATCACGTGTCGTGGAAAGCCCTGCGGCCCGTACCGGAGCGTTATCGTGATGGAAATTTCTGTGAGAGCGTCGCACCAAATGCGTTTTGCCGGCCCATTCGACTATGGGCTGTCTTGACGGATCGGTGATCTTGCCCTTTGTCTCAGGCCGTTGTGGTCGGGAGGTCGTCGTGTCGGAGAATGATGAAGTTTTAGGAACGGATCAGATCGAGCTGACGGTTGATATCGTCTCGGCTTATGTCTCGAACAACCACATCCAGGCCGTCGATCTTCCTGCGCTGATCGGCACCGTTCACGCGGCGCTCAGCGATCTCTCGAAGCCGGCCGAGGCGGTGGAGGCTCCCGTCGAGAAGCTCACCCCGGCCCAGATCCGCAAGTCGATCACGCCGGATGCCCTGGTCAGCTTCATCGACGGCAAGCCCTACAAGACGCTGAAGCGGCACCTCACGAAGCACGGGATGGATTTCCAGGCCTACCGCCAGCGCTTCGGCCTGCCGGCCGACTACCCGGCCACCGCCGCGAGCTACTCGGCCAAGCGCTCCGAGCTCGCCCGCAGCCTGGGTCTCGGCCGCAAGAGCGAGGCCGCTGCCCGGGAGGCCGAGCCGGTCGAGACGGTCTCCGAGGCCCCGGCGGAGGCGCCGAAGACGCGCGGCCGCCGCAGCAAGCCGGCCGAGGCCGCCGCGCCCGCCAAGGGCCGCGGCCGGAAGAAGTCCGCGGCCGAGGCCGCCGAGTAGGACGGTTCGGAACGCACGGGGCGCTCTGCCGCCGCGCCGGACGCGGGAGCCTCGGCTCCCGCGTCCGGCCAGCGAGGTCTATCGGCCGAACAGGCTCTGCGCCACGGCGGGCAGGCGGTCCTGCCGGCTGCCCGCCACCACGACGAGGCGGCGCACCTCGCCCCGCAGGAAGGCCTGCAGGAAGCGGTCGTAGTTTCGGAAGACGACGCAGCCGTTCGAGGCGCCGCTCGGCCCGAGCATGTAGGTGTGGGCCAGAAGGCCGACCCGGTTGTGCACCGCGCCGCTCCCGCCGACCGGGTTGAGCCGGATCGCCCGGACCCCGTGGAACAGCGCCTCGCGCTCGGTCAGCAGATAGGTGCCGGGCGGCGTCGCGCCGCGCATCGTCTGGTGGACGAGCTTCGGGTTGTCCTGCGCGGGGCCGAGGCCGGAATGGGCCTCCAGAACCTCGCCGCTCGGCAGGGTCACGGTGCGGGCGGTGATGTCGTAGATCGCGGTGGCCTCGGCCGAGGGCTCGGGCACCAGCGTCCGGCGCGGGAGCGCCGCCGCGGGATCGCGGTCCAGCGCGGCGTACGCCATGGCCGGCTCCGGGCGATCCGCCGCCGGCCGCGTCCCGAACACCGCGTCGAAGAACGAGCGCTCGGCCGAGGCGTCGGACTGCGCGCGTGCCTGGGCCGCGGCCTGTTGCTGCGCCCGCGCGGCGAGCCTCTGCCGCGCCGCGATGCGCGGGCCCTGCGCGTCGGGGCGCAATTCGGCCGGGCGCGGCATCGGCAGCGGCACAATCTGCTCGGCGAGCCGGGCCGGGGCCGCCGCCTGCGGGGCCGGGGCCGCCACGGGCTTCGGCGGCGCCGCGACCGGCGGCCGTGCCTCGGCCACGAGAGCGGCCACGAGAGCGGGCGCGGGACGCGGGGACGGCGCGAAGGCGCCGGAGGGCGGGGCGGACGCCGAGAGGGTGCGCGTGCCGGACCCGAGGATCGGCGTCGGATCGAGCATCCAGGCGGTGCGGGCAGGCGCGGCCCTCGGCGGGTCGGCGGGACGCGTGCCCGCCTGCGCGGCGATCCGGGCCGCCTGGACCTGCTCGGTGCGGGGCGTGCTCGCCTCCGGGCGCGGATCCGTGGGGCCGGGCTCGGGCATGTAGAAGCGCGCGAGGACCGCGCAGGCCATCGTCACGGCCGCGGCCGGCCCCAGGAACCTGCCCCGGGGCCGGTGGCGCTGCCGGCGGACTCGGTGCGCGGAGGGGTACGCGGGCGCGATCATGCGGGCTTACTCGGTTACGCGGGCCCCGCCCGGGCGCGTTCGGCCGGCCGCCGCTCGACGGGCGAGCGGACGGGGGCGGCCGCGGCGGCCTGTTCGGGAAACATCAACCTTGACGGAAGCCTATTGAGCGGCCGGCTTGGTTAATCTTCGGATAAGCCGCGCGCCGTTTCGCGGATCGTCGTGCCGCCCTCAGCGCCGGGGCGTGCCGAACCAGGACGAGACCGGATCGAGCACGTAGGCGGCGACCGAGGCCGCCCAGCTGCGCGCACGGGCGCCGAGCGAACGCTCCGCCTGCGTCCCCCCGCGCGCGCTCATCAGCGCCGTCACCAGGGCGTCCTCGCGCTCCCGGCAGGCGTCCAGGGCGTTGCGCTGGTCGCCCATTCGGCTCTGCCCGGCGGGCTGGTGGCTGTAGGCCTCCCGAAGGCACTGGTGCCAGGCCTGCTCCAGGCGCTCGACATGGCCCGGCGCCGGCCCCGGGCCGGCGCTGAGGCCGAACGACGGGCCGGCGGCGAGGAGGCCGGCAAGGAGGCCAGCGAGGAGGCCGGAAAGGGCCGGGACGAGGCTGAGCACGGGGCGGCGCATGCCCGACCTATCGCCGATTCGCCCTCCGCAGGGCAAGAACGAAGGGGCAACAGCAGGAGCCGGCCCGCGACGGCGCGGCGTCGAACGGACTACATCCGCCGATCCAGGCATTAATTCCAGCGCTCCGCTGTCCTCCGCCCGCTTTGGAGCCAGGATCTCCCCGGACAGCGGGGGATGCCATGCAGGCGGAACGGCGGGACGGGATGCGGACCGAGATCGCGATCGTGGGCGGCGGCCTCGCCGGCTCGCTCGCTGCCGCCATGCTCGGCCGGGCGGGCCGCGACGTGGTCCTGATCGATCCGCACGCGGTCTACCCGCCCGATTTCCGCTGCGAGAAGCTGGAGCAGGGCCATCTCGAGGTCCTGCGCCGCACCGGGCTGGCGGGTGCGGTGATCCGGGCCGCGACCCATGCCGACACGCTCTGGATCGCCCGCTTCGGCCGCGTCGTCGACAAGGTGCCCTTCCACCAGTACGGCCTCGCCTACGACCGGCTCGTCAACACGGTGCGGGCCGAGATCCCCTCCTCGGTCCGGATGCTTCGGACGGTCGCCGAGGCGGTCGAGCCGGATCCGGTGAGCCCGCGCGTGCGCCTGCCCGGCGGCGGCACGGTCGAGGCGCGCCTCGTGGTCCTGGCGAGCGGGCTGAACTGGAACCTGCGCGAGGGGCTCGGGATCCGCCGGGACCTCGTCAGCGCCTGCCACTCGGTGACCGTCGGGTTCGACCTCGAGCGCGCCGACGGCCTGCCCTTCGCCTTTCCGGGCCTGCAGTACAATCCCGAGCGCTACGACCGGGGCCTCGCCTACCTGACCCTGTTCCGGATCGGCGAGAGCATGCGGGCCAACCTCTTCCTCTACCAGCCCCTGCGCAGCCCCTGGCTGGCGCAGTTCCGGGCCGATCCGGACGCGGCCCTGCGCGGCCTGATGCCGAGGCTGGAGCGCCTGATCGGCCCCTACCGGGTGGCGGGTCCGGTCAAGGTCCGGCCGACGGACCTGCACGCCTCGCACGGCATCGAGAAGCCGGGCGTCGTGCTGGCGGGAGACGCTTTCGCGACGCCCTGCCCCGCCACCGGCACGGGCTCGCTCAAGGTGTTCACCGACGTCGAGCGGCTCTGCAACCACCACGTCCCGGCCTGGCTCGCCACGCCCGGCATGGGCGTCGAGAAGATCGCCACCTTCTACGCCGACCCGGTCAAGCGGACCTGCGACGCCTTCTCGGCCGCCAAGGCGTTCGATCTGCGCGCGCTCTCGACCGGGTCCGGCCTCGTCTGGTCCCTCCGGCGCTGGCTGCGCTTCTACCTGCGCCTCGCGCGCTGGAACCTGCGCCGGACCCTGCGGGCGCCGCTGGCCTGGACGGAGCGCGCCGAGGTGCGGGGCGCCGACGCGACCTGAGCGGAGGGGGGCGGGGCGGACCGCAGGTCGCGGCCGGCGGCACCATTCCGCCAGAATGCCGTGCTGCAGTGCACCCGAGCCCCTCCCGCCCGGAGTCCCCGAACGATGCTGCGCCCGACCGCCCTCCTCCTGCTCCTCGCCGCGCCGGCTGCCGCCGCCGAGCCGATCAGCGGCCATCCGACCGTGATCGACGGCGACACGATCGAGCTGCAGGGCCGGCGCATCGACCTCTACGGGATCGACGCACCCGAGGCGGCGCAGGCCTGCGAGACCGCGGTCGGAGCGCCCTACCGCTGCGGCCAGGCCGCGGCGGCGGCTCTGCGCCAGCGGATCGGCCCCCACGCGGTCGCCTGCGAGCCGCAGGGCCCCGCCGCGAAGGAGCGCGTGACGGCGCTCTGCAGCATCGGCGGCGTCGATCTCTCTGCCTGGATGGTCGGGCACGGCCACGCCCTCGCGCTCCGGCAGGCCGCCGAGGGCTACATCCCCCAGGAGCGCAAGGCCTGGGCGACCCGCCGGGGGATCTGGGCCGGCGTGTTCGAGGAGCCGGCGGACTGGCGCCAGGCCCAGCGCCGGGCGAAGGCCCTGGCGAGCGCGCAGGCGGGCGAGTGAGGCGCGCGGCGTAGGCCGCGGCGCTCTCAGAGCGGCGCGCGGCGCGTGTGTGTCCTGGGCTTGACCGCGCGGGTCCTCGCCGCGGAGGCGAGGCGGTGCCGGCTCGCCCGGGCCGGGATCGCCGCGCGCTCGGGCGGCGGACGGTCGTGGATGTCGCCGAAATAGTCGGCGCCGCTCATCCCGAAGGCGCCGCCGGCCACGGGGCCGTCCATCGTCTGCGCCGAGGCGGGCGCGGGCAGGAGGAGCAGGGCGATGAGCAGCGAGCGGTGCATGGCGACAGCATAGCCGCCGCCGGCCGGCCGCGTCGAGCCGGCCTCAGGCCGTGCGGGCCGGGTCGGAGGGGCGGCCGAACAAGGCGCCGAGGGCGTCGGCATCGTCCGCGACCGTGACTGCGCCGGCCGCGTAGAGGGCGCCGGGAACGTGGTAGCCCCAGCCGACCCCGACCGCCGCCGCGCCCGCCGCGACCGCCATGGCCATATCGTAGGAGGTGTCGCCGACCATCACGGTCGCGCCGGCATCGAGCCCGGTCTCGGCCATGGCTTGGAGCAGCATCGCGGGGTCGGGCTTGGAGGGGGCGTCGTCGGCGGTCTGGGTGGTGCTGAACCAGCCCTCCCAGCCCTGGACCTCGAGCAGGTGGTTCACGCCGCGCCGCGACTTGCCGGTGGCGATCCCGAGCAGCACGTCGTCCCGCGCGTGCAGCCGCGCGAGGAGGTCACCCATGCCGGGAAACAGCGGCTCCTCGTAGTTCGGGTCGAGACGCAGGGTCTGGAAGGCGCGCTTGTAGCTCTCGGAGAGGGACTGGACCGGGCCGTCCTCGCCGACCAGCCGACGGAAGGCCTGTGGCAGGGACAGGCCCACGACCGAGAGCGCCTCCGTGCGCCCGGGGGCCTGCATGCCGTGCTCGGCGAAGGCCATGCCCTGCGCGGCCACGATGAGGTGCTGGCTGTCGACGAGCGTGCCGTCGACGTCGAAGACGATGAGCTTCACGGCCGGGCGCGGCTCCGCCTCCTGAGGACCCTCATGGCCGCGGCCCGGGCTGGGCGGCGGCCGGCTGGCGCGGACGCTCGTATCCGAGCCGGCAGCGGATGAGAAAACGGCGGCGCTTGCCGCCGTGCAGGCCGCGCTGGTGCGAGGCCCGGTTGCAGCTCGCGTAGGAGCGGCGTCGGCGCTCGGCCCGGGTACCGCCGGGAGCCGGCCGCGCCTGTCCGGCCTGAGGCGCCTGTGGTTGCGCAGGCGGCTGTGCCTGGGGTTGCGCCTGGGGTTGCGCCTGGGGCGCCTGTTGTGTCTGCGGCGCCGGCCCGCCCTGCGGGGCCTGCGGCGGCTGGGCCTGCGCCGGCTGGCCCGGCGCCGCGGCCCGCAGCGCCACGTGGCTCGGTGCGGCGGCGGGAGCCTGCGGCGCCCTGCCCGGCTGCTGGGCCGCGGCGAAGGTCGCCGATCCGAGCAGGCTCAGTGCGGCGAGCCAGGACAGCGTCGCGTGCTTCATGTCGATGAGGTCTCACCGGGCGCTTCACGGGCAGGCGCGGGGCCCCGCCGGGAGCCGGGCCGCCGATCGTCCCGCAGGATATTGGTCACACCGGCCTCTTGCCAAGGCGGCGGGGTGACAGAGGCCCCGCCAGGCTCCGATCCTTCGGGGCGTCGATCCGTCGAGGCATCAATCCTCCGGCGCGTCGACCACCGGGTCGTAGCGGCCGGCGTCGAAGCCGAGCAGGTTCCAGCTCTGCGCCATGTGGGGCGGCAGCGGCGCGCTGACGTCCACCGGCCGGCCGGTGCGCGGGTGCGGGATCACGATCCTGCGGGCCAGCAGGTGCAGCCGGTTCTGGATGCCGCCGGGCAGCGCCCAGTTCTCGACGTCGAAGTATTTCGGGTCGCCGACGATCGGGTGGCCGATATGGGCGGCGTGCGCCCGCAGCTGGTGGGTGCGCCCCGTCACCGGCTTGAACGAGATCCAGGACAGCTTCTGCGCCACCTGATCGACCATCGCGTAGTAGGTGAGCGCGTGCGCGGCCCCCTCCTCACCGTGCTTGGCCACCCGCATGCGGGCGTCGGCCTCGGTCGGCTCGTCCTTCACCAGATAGGTCGAGACCCGGCCCTGGCGCACCTTCGGCACGCCGGCGGTGAGCGCCCAGTAGATCTTGCGCGCCGCGCGCGAGCGGAAGCTCTTGGCGAGCGTCGCCGCCGCGAGCCGGGTCTTGGCGACGATGAGGCAGCCCGCCGTGTCCTTGTCGAGCCGGTGGACGAGGCGCGGCTTCTGCCCGTCCGGGCCGGTGAGCGCCTCGAGCAGGCCGTCCACGTGCCGCACGGTGCCGGACCCGCCCTGAACCGCGAGGCCGAAGGGCTTGTTCAGCACCATCATGTCCTGGTCCTCGTAGAGGATCAGCGAGCGCAGGAACTCGGCGTCGTCGCGGTCGCGCACGGGGTTGCGCGGGCGCGCGGCGTCCGCGTCGAGCTTCAGGGGGGGCACGCGCACGCTCTGGCCCGGCGCCAGCCGCTCCTGCGCCTTCGCGCGCTTGCCGTCGATCCGGAGCTCGCCCTTGCGCACGAGGCTCTGGATCCGGGTGAAGGGAAGCTGGGGAAACCGCGCGGTGAGGAAGCGGTCGACCCGCATCCCGTCCTCGTCGGGCTCCACGGTCAGGGTCTGCACGCCGGAGGCCAGGGTGGCGGAGGCCGCCGCCCGCTGCTCGCGCCGGCTCGGGGCCGTCGGTGCGGCGGGTGCGGGCGCCGCCTCGGCGCGGCGGGCCGGGGCACGCCCGGCCGCGGTCCTGGCCGCCGGCTTCGCAGCAGCCTTGGCGTTCGCCGGCCTAACGGCTGCCGGTCTGGCGCGGGGCGCCGGGCCGGCGGGTTCCGCCTCGACCGGCGACCAGGGGGCGCGGGCGTCGCGCTCGTCGCCGCGCAGCTGCGCCGCGCGCTGGGCCGCGTCGAGGGCGCTGCTGCGCGGGCCGGTGCGGGCGCGCTCCGGCCGGCCCTGGCCCGGCCGGGGTCCGCGGCTCGCGCCGCGGCCGGCCGCGCCCTTCGGCGGTCCCTTCGGCGGTCCCTTCGGCGGTCCCTTCGGCGGTCCCTTCGGCGGTCCCTTGGGCGGACCTTTGTCCGCGCTGGAGCCGCGACCGCCCTTGCCGGGCCCGCCGCGATGGGGAGGCTTCGTCGTCATGGGCCGCTGCTATCATTCGGGCCCGACGGCGACAATTCGCGGACGGGCGATTCTCAGGCGCCCCGGCGCGCCGCCTCGATCGTCAGGCCGACGCCGACCGAGCCGAAGGTGTCGCCCGCGACCACCCGCGCGCCCGGCACGCAGGCGGTGAGCGCGGAGCGCACATGCGGCAGGCCGGTCGAGCCGCCGGTGAGGAACAGCGCGTCGATGCGCTCCGCCCCGATCCCGGCCTGCGCGAGGCAGCGCCCGACCCGCTCGGCGATACGCTCGGCAAGGCTTCCCGTCTGCGCGCCGAGGCTCGCCCGGTCGACCGCCGCGCCGAGGCCCCGCTCCACGAAGCCGAGGTCGAGGGTCGCGGCGCCCCTGTCGCTGGCGCCGATCTTGGCGCCCTCGACCGCGATGGCGAGGCCGTGGCCGCGCTCGGCCTCGACCACGCTGTAGAGCCGGTCGATCAGCTCCGGCCGGGCGGCGTCGCGGCGGGTCTCCTCGATCTCCCGCAGGGTCTTCGAGTTGTAGAGCCGGTTGATGCTCGACCACGTAGCGAGGTCGTGGAAGTAGGCGTTCGGCACGGCGAGGTCGCCGCGCTTCATCGGGCTGCCGAGCCCGAGCAGCGGCATCACCGTGCCGAGGCTGAGCATCCGGTCGAAATCGGTGCCGCCGATGCGCACGCCGTCGTTGGCCAGGATGTCGTCGGCGCGCTCCGCCTTGGCGTGGCGCTCGGGCGACAGGCGCACGATCGAGAAGTCCGAGGTGCCGCCGCCGATATCGGCGATCAGCGCGATCTCCTCGGCGCGCACGCCCTGCTCGTAGTCGAGGGCGGCGGCGATCGGCTCGTACTGGAACGACACGTTCCGGAAGCCGATCGATTCTGCGATCTCGCGCAGCGTCGCCTCCGCCCGGCGGTCGCCCTCCGGGTCGCCGTCCACGAAGTGGACCGGGCGGCCGTGCACCACCGTGTCGAAGCCGGTGCCCGCTTCCTGTTCGGCCCGCGCCTTCACGGCGGCGAGGTAGCGGGCGATGACGTCGCGGAAGCGCAGGCGCTCGCGGCCGAGCGGCGTGGTCTCCTCGACGAGGCCGGAGCCCAGCACCGATTTGAGGCTGCGCATCAGCCGGCCCGGCACGCCCTCGACATAGGCCTCGGTGGCGGCGCGGCCGATGATCGGGGGGCGTCCGGGCGCGAAGAAGATCGCGGAGGGCACCGTGAGGTGGCGTCCTTCGAGGGGCACGAGCGCGGGGCGGCCCTCGACGGTCCGGCCGAGGGTGGTGTTCGAGGTGCCGAAATCGAGGCCGCAGGCCGCCATCAACGCTCTCCGGCGCAGGATCTGTGGATCGGTGGGGTAAGGGCCGGCCGCTCTACAGGCCGCGTCCGGTCCGGTCCAGAGCCCGCGGCGCGGGATGGCTCAGCGCACGGTGGCCGGGGGCGGACAGTCCGGGATTCCAAAGGGTCGTGACCCTTTGGCGGGGTCCGGGGCGCGCAGCCCCGGGTTTCGAACCCATAGGCCCGGCGAGGCCGGACCTATGGGTTCGACAGCAGGGCTCTGCCCTGCACCCGCGAAAGGTCTCGACCTTTCGAAACCAGGACCTTCGCGCTCAGTCCTCGTCGCGACGCTCCTTGCGAAGACGCTCCCAATGGGCGAGGCGGTCGCGGTAGCGGCTCTCCATGCCCCGCTCCGTCGGCGCGTAGAAATGCTGCCGGCCCAGCCGCTCCGGCCAGTAATCCTGGCCCGAGAAGGCGTCGGGCTCGTCGTGGTCGTAGCGGTAGCCCTCGCCGTAGCCCATGCGCTTCATCAGCTTGGTCGGCGCGTTGAGGATGGTGCGCGGCGGCGGCAGCGAGCCCGCCGCCTTCGCGACGCGGGTGGCCGCCTTGTAGGCCTCGTAGACCGCGTTCGATTTCGGCGCGCAGGCGAGGTAGACGGTGACCTGAGCGAGCGCCAGCTCGCCCTCCGGGCTCCCCAGGAAGTCGAAGGCGTCCTTGGCGGCGGTGGCGACGACGAGCGCCTGCGGGTCGGCGAGCCCGATATCCTCCACCGCCATCCGCACGAGGCGGCGGGCGATGAACAGGCGGTCCTCGCCGCCGTCGAGCATGCGGCAGAGATAGTACAGCGCCGCGTCGGGGTCCGAGCCCCGCACGGTCTTATGCAGGGCGCTGATCAGGTTGTAGTGCCCCTCCTGCGCCTTGTCGTAGATCGGCGCCCGGCGCTGCACGATCTCCTGCAGCGTCTCGGCGTCGAGCGTCTCGCCGGGCCGGGCCGAGCGCCAGACCTCCTCGGAGAGGGTGAGCGCGGCCCGCCCGTCCCCATCCGCCATGCGCACCAGCACGCCGCGGGCCTCCTCGTCGAGCGGCAGGGCCTGCCCCGTCAGCGCCTCGGCGCGGGCCAGCAGCTTGGCCACCGCCGCGTCGTCCAGGCTGCGGAACAGCAGGACGCGCGCGCGCGACAGCAGCGCCGCGTTCAGCTCGAAGGACGGGTTCTCGGTGGTGGCGCCGACGAGCGTCACCGTGCCGTCCTCCATCACCGGCAGGAAGGCGTCGAGCTGGGCCCGGTTGAAGCGGTGGATCTCGTCGACGAAGAGCAGCGTGCCCTGCCCGCCCTGGCGGCGCCTGCGCGCGGCCTCGAACACCTTGCGCAGGTCCGGCACGCCCGAGAAGATCGCCGAGATCTGCTCGAAATGCAGGTCGGTCTGGTCGGCGAGCAGCCGCGCCACCGTGGTCTTGCCGGTGCCGGGCGGTCCCCAGAAGATCAGCGAGCCGAGGCTCTTGGAGCGCAGGAGCCGGGTCAGCGCCCCGTCCGGCCCCGTCAGGTGCTCCTGGCCCACGACCTCGTCGAGCCGGGCCGGGCGCAGACGGTCGGCGAGCGGACGGGGGGCGTCGGGATTGCGCGGCTGCGGTGCCGGTTCGGCGGAGGCGAAGAGGTCGGACATCGCCGCATGAACACCGGCGGCGGGCGGGCCGGCAAGCCCGCGCCGCCGCCAATCCCCTGCCGCCCCTACCCGCCGAAGACCGAGGTCAGCACCTCGCCGCCGCGGTTGATCGCGACCTCCCACATGTTCATCGGGGCGCGGGTCAGGCGCTCGATATCCTTGGTCGTGGTCACGGGAGCGCCGTTGATCGCCAGCACCATATCGCCCTTGCGCAGGCCGGCGCGGGCGGCGATCGAGTTGTCCTCCACCGCCTGGACGGTCACGCCGTCGCTCGGGAAGTCCGCCTGCATCTCCTCGGCGACCGCCGGCGAGGTGTTGACGAAGGTGGCCCCGAGGAACGGCGAGCGGGTGCGCACCTTCACGGGCTCGCGCGGGCGCGTCTCGGGGGCGGGCCCGAGCTTCACCGGCAGGCTGATCCGGCTGGTGCCGCGCAGGACGCCGAACTTGGTCTGGCCCTCGATGCCCTTGAGGGCGAAGCGGTAGCCGAAGGCCTCCGGGTCGTCCACGACCTGGCCGTCGACCGAGAGGATCAGGTCGCCGCGCTTGAGTCCGGCCTCTTCGGCCGGGCTCTTCGGGGCGAGGTTGGCCACCAGCACGCCGGTCGGGTGGTCGAGGCCCATGCTCTCGGCGATGTCGGGCGTCACGTTCTGCACGCGCGCGCCGAGCCAGGGCCGGCGCACGGTGCTCGCCCCGCCCTTGGCCGAGTCGACCACCGCCTTGACCATGCTGGCGGGGATCGCGAAGCCGATGCCGTGGCTGCCGCCGGACTGCGAGTAGATCGCCGTGTTGATGCCGACGAGCCGGCCCTGGAGATCGACCAGCGCGCCGCCCGAGTTGCCCGGATTGATCGCGGCGTCCGTCTGGATGAAGAACTGGTAGTCCGACGAGCCGACCTGGGTGCGGGCGAGCGCCGAGACGATGCCCTGCGTCACCGTCTGGCCGACGCCGAACGGGTTGCCGATCGCCATCACGAAGTCGCCGACCTCGAGCGACTCCGAATCGCCGAACGGCATCGCGATCAGGCCGCCCGAGGGGTTCTTGATCTTGATCACCGCGAGGTCCGTGCGGGGGTCGCGCAGCACGATCTGGGCCTCGAACTCGCGCTTGTCGGCGAGCGCGACCCGCACCTCGTTCATGTTGTCGATGACGTGGTTGTTCGTGATGATCAGCCCGGACTCGTCGAGGATGACGCCGGAGCCGAGCGAGCGCTGCGCCCGCTCGCCGGGCAGGCCGCGGGGCCCGCGCCCGCCGCTCTCCTCGCCGAAGAAGCGGCGCATGAACTCCTCCATGGCGTTCGCCCGCGCGTTCGAGCGCTTCTCGACATGGGAGGCGTAGACGTTGACCACGGAGGGCGAGGCCCGCTTCACCACGGGCGCGAAGGAGAGCTGCACCTCGCCCCGGCTCTGCGGGACGGGCTTGGTCGCGAGGCTCTCCTTGGCGGCGTAGGGCTCGGGCGTCTTCTGGGCGTGTGCCGCCTGGGTGAGCGTCGCGAGGGCGACGGCGGCGCTGAGGATGGGCGCAAGGGTGCGAGGCATGCAGGGCTCCGGTCCGGGACCGCACGCGACGGCCGCGGGGCGAGGCGCGCAGCGAAGGCGCGTCCCGCGGCCGGATCGCTCTGGTCGTATCGGGCGCTCTTATCGCGCCCGGATGTGGCGGGCGAGAGGCTTGTTCAGGCCCGCAGGAACGCGATGAGGTCGGCGGTCAGGCGCTCGGCATGGGTGAAGGGCACGGCGTGCGGCGCGTCCTCGTAGGCGATGAAGCGCGCGCCCGGGATCGCGGCCGCGGCGGCCCGGCCCGAGATATCGACCGGCACGGTCTGGTCGGCGTCCCCGTGGATCACCAGCGTCGGCACCTTGATGTGCGCGAGGTCGGCGCGGAAATCCGTCTCGCCGAAGGCCCGCACGCACGCGACCGTGGCCTTGGGCGAGGCCAGCATGGCGAGGTTGCCGGTCCAGGCGATGAGCTCGCTGGAGGACGGCGAGGAGAACACGCCGACGCCGAAGAAGGTCTTGGCGAAGTTCGCCAGGAAGTGCGGACGGTCCGTCTTCAGACCCGCGATCATCCCGTCGAAGACGGAGCGATCGACGCCGTCCGGGTTGTCGGCGGTCTTCAGCAGGTAGGGCGGGACGGCCGAGACCAGCACGGCCTTCGCGACGCGCGCGCCGCCGTGACGGGCCATGTAGCGGGCGATCTCGCCGCCGCCCATCGAGAAGCCGACCAGGGCGACGTCCTGTAGGTCGAGCCGGTCGAGGACCGCCTTCAGGTCGTCCGCGAAGGTGTCGTAGTCGTAGCCCGTCCAGGGCTGGTCCGAGCGTCCGAAGCCCCGCCGGTCGTACGCGACCGTGCGGAAGCCCGCCTCGGTCAGCGCCGGCTGCTGGTACTCCCACATGTCCGCGTCGAGCGGCCAGCCGTGGATCAGCACGACGGGCCGCCCGCTGCCCCAGTCCTTGACGTAGAGCCGTGTCCCGTCGCCGGTCTCGATGAACGCCATCGCGTCCCCTCCCCTCTGGCCAGATCAGACGGGGGAAGTCGGCTCGGACCGGAACGTTCCGGCCGGGGCGAGGGCGCGGCCGCAGTTCAGGCGGCCTGCGTCTGGCGGACGGCGCGGCGCCGCTTCGGTGCCTCGGCGACGGGGGCGGGCTCGGATACCGACGGGGACGACGCCTCGGGCTCCGGCGCCCGGCGCCGCTGCTGGCCGAGGCCGAGGGCGCGGGCGAGTTCCGAGCGCTGCTCGGAGTAGCTCGCGCTCGTCATCGGATAGTCCCGCGGCAGGCCCCACTTCTCGCGGTAGGCCTCGGGGGTCAGGCCCCGCAGGGTGAGGTGGCGGCGCAGCGTCTTGTAGGGCTTGCCGTCCTCGAAGCTGACGAGGTGCTCGTGCGTGATCGAGCGGCGGATCTCCTGCGGCGTCGGCTTCGGCGGTCCGGCGTCGGCCGTATCGCTGCGTCCGACAAGGCCCGACAGGGCCGCGTGCACCGTGCCGAGCAGGTTCGGCAGATCGCCGCTCTGGGCGTGGTTGTTGCTGACATAGGCGGAGACGATCTCCGCGGCGAGCGCGAGGAGGCGTGTCGTGTCAATCTCAGGTTCTGTCATGTCGCGATGTCCCGCCTTCTGGTCTGTTCAGATCACCGCAGACCGAAAGTCCCGTTTCGCCGTTCGGCGTGGCGATACAATCCAATCCGCCGTAAGCGTCAAGTGAAAACTTCAATCGTACGTAGCAAAATGCGTCCGAGTCGGTTCTGATCATCGTCGGATCTGAGATCTATGAGCGAATTTTGCTCATTCTGCCCGCGCCGGCTGCGGCGCCGGGCGACAACTGCACCGCCCGCGCGGCGTACCTCATCCAGCGCTCGGCCGTCCCGCCGGCGGGCCGCGGATGCTCGCCGCGGCGGCGGTGTGCGGACATGCCGACGCGCGCAGGCCCGGCGCCCCTGCGGGGGCGCCGGGCCTTGAGAGGGCCTGCTTGTCGGAGGGGCTTGCGGGTGACGGCTCAGCCGTCGAGGCCGAGCATCAGCCCGATATTCTGCACGGCGGCGCCCGAGGCGCCCTTGCCGAGATTGTCCAGCCGCGCCACCAGCACCGCTTGGGCGTGCGTGTCCGAGCCGAAGACGCGCAGTTCCAGCCGGTCGGTGTCGTTGAGCGCCTCCGGCGCGATGCGCTCGCGGTGCCCGCCCTCCTCGGCGCCCGTCACCACGCGCACGAGCGCGCGTTCGGCGTACCAGTCGGCGAGCGCGGCCTCGAGATCGCCCGCCGCGGGTCGGCTCGGCAGCGCCTCGAGATGGAGCGGGATACTCACCAGCATGCCCTGGCGGAAGTTGCCGACCGAGGGGATGAAGATGGGGCGGCGGGTCAGGCCGCAATAGGTCTGCGTCTCCGGCAGGTGCTTGTGGCCGAAGCCGAGGCCGTAGAGCAGGAAGGGCTCGGCCTCGCCCGCCTCGTAGCGCTCGATCATGCCCTTGCCGCCGCCGCTGTAGCCGCTGACCGCGTTGATGCTGATCGGGAAATCCGCCGGGATCAGGCCGCCCTCGACGAGCGGGCGCAGGAGCGCGATGGCGCCCGTGGGATAGCAGCCCGGGTTGGCGACGCGCCGTGCCGCGGCGATCACCCGATCCTGCGCGCGGGTGAGTTCGGGGAAGCCGTAGGCCCAGCCCGGGCTGACCCGGTGGGCGGTGCTGGCATCGAGGATCTTCGGACCGCCCTCCGGCAGACCGTCGGCGAGCGCCACGGTCTCCTTCGCGGCGTCGTCGGGCAGGCACAGGACGACGAGATCGACCTCCGCCAGGAGCGCGCGCTTGACCGCGGCGTCCTTGCGGCTCTCGTGCGGGATGCTGCGGAGCTCGACCCGGCCGTCGCGCTCCAGGCGTTCGCGGATGCCGAGGCCCGTCGTGCCCGCCTCGCCATCGATGAAGACCGTCGGCCGCGCGCCCGCATTCGCCATGGCAGTGGATTCTCCCGAAGCCGCGGGCGCCGGATGCAACCGCTGCGCCGCGGGAGGTGGCCGGTCACCGCCGCCGTGTCAATGGAGGTTGCGTGACGGTCGCCGTCCACAGGCCCCGCAATGGCGCTGGAACATGAGTTCCGGGCCGCCTGTTGTCCGCCAAACCTGATGGAGCGGACGATCATGTCTGGAACCGCGAAGAAGACCGATCCCAAACTCTGGGAGAAGGTGAAGACCGACGTCACCAAATCGTCGAAGGGTGGCAAGCCCGGCCAGTGGTCGGCCCGCAAGGCGCAGATGGCCACCGCCGAGTACAAGAAGGAGGGTGGCGGCTACAAAGGCAAGAAGAGCGAGGACAACCACCTCAAGCAGTGGACCGACGAGGAGTGGGGTACGAAGTCCGGCAAGGAGAGCGGCAAGACCGGCGAGCGCTACCTGCCGAAGAAGGCCCGCGAGAAGCTCACGGACGGCGAGTACAAGCGCAGTACCGCCAAGAAGCGCGCCGACAGCGCGGAGGGCAAGCAGTTCTCGAAGCAGCCGAAGGACGTGGCCAAGAAGACCGCATCCGCCCGCAAGACCGGCAAGGCGAGCAAGACCGGCTCAAAATCCGAGACGACGAAGGCCGAACTGATGAAGAAGGCCCGGGCCCAGAACGTCGCCGGCCGCTCGAAGATGTCCAAGGCCGAGCTGGAGCGGGCGGTCCACGCCTGAGGCGCGCCGGCCTGAAACGAGAAAGGGCGGCTCCTCGCGGAGCCGCCCTCGACCGATCCGGAGACCGGGTGAAATTTAGCGCTTCGAGAACTGGAAGCTGCGGCGGGCCTTGGCGCGGCCGTACTTCTTGCGCTCGACGACGCGGGCGTCGCGGGTGAGGAAGCCCTCGCGCTTGAGCGGGCCGCGCAGCTCCGGCTCGTAGTAGGTCAGCGCCTTCGAGAGGCCGTGGCGCACCGCGCCGGCCTGGCCCGAGAGGCCGCCGCCGGCGACCGTGACGACGATGTCGTACTGATCGACCCGGCCCGCGACCTGCAGCGGCTGGCGCAGGATCATGCGCAGCACCGGACGGGCGAAGTAGGTCTCGACCGGGCGCTTGTTGACCGTGATCTGGCCGGAGCCGGGCTTGATCCAGACGCGGGCGACCGCGTCCTTGCGCTTGCCGGTGGCGTAGGCGCGGCCCTGCGCGTCCAGCTTCTGGACGTGGACGGGCGCCTCGTTCTGGGCGTCGGAGCCGCCGGCGTTCGACCGGTTGAGATCGGCGAGGGACTGAAGGGTCGCCATGATCAAGCGCTCACGTTCTTGCGGTTGAGGGCGCCGACGTCGAACGTCTGCGGCTGCTGGGCTTCGTGCGGGTGCTGGGCGCCCTTGTAGACGCGCAGGTTGCCGAGGATCTGGCGGAAGAGCGGGCCGCGCGGCAGCATGCGCTCGACGGCCTTCTCGACGACGCGCTCGGGGAAGCGGCCCTCGAGGATGAACTTGGCCGTGCGCTCCTTGATGCCGCCCGGGTAGCCCGTGTGGTGGAAGTAGCTCTTCTGGGTGTACTTCCGGCCGGTGAACTTCACCTTGTCGGCGTTGATGACGATGACGTTGTCGCCGCAATCGACGTGGGGGGTGTAGGCGGCCTTGTGCTTTCCGCGCAGGCGCATTGCCACGATCGAGGCGAGACGACCCACGACGAGGCCCTCCGCGTCGATCACGATCCACTTCTTGTCGACGTCGGCGGGCTTCAGCGATGTGGTCTTCATGGCCAAGTCCCGTGGCGTGAGGGGTTTCGTGAAAATGAGGCGCCGCCGCGTGGGGACGCGGCGGCGATGGCGGGTGCATAGCGGCAGGCAGGCCCGAGGTCAATGACTTTCTGGGCGTGGATTTTCGAGAAAGTTCAGTCTCCGAAGTCACTTAGTTATCAAGGTATCAGGATACCGTATGATTCCGCGCTCAGGGTCCGCGCGAATCGATCGTCAGCTTCTGCACGCCCTTGGCGAGCTTCGGCCTGCGGGCGCTGATGATGCGTGAGTTGACGCCGCTCCAGCCGATCTCGCCGGAGAGCCGGCCGTACTCGATCTTCGGGCAGCGGTTCATGATCACCGTGAGCCCGCGCGCCTCGGCGCGGGCGGCGGCCGCGTCGTCGCGCACGCCGAGCTGCATCCAGATCACCCGCGGCGGATGCGGCAGGGCCAGCGCCTCGTCCACCAGCGGGCCGGCCGCCGCGCTGTTGCGGAAGATCTCGACCATGTCGACGGGCTCGGCCAGCTCCGCGAGGCTGGCGACCACGCGGCGTCCTAGAAGCTCCTGCCCGGCGAGCCCCGGATTGACCGGCGTCACCGCGTAGCCGCGGTCGATCAGGTACTTGAGCACGATCCAGCTCGGCCGCGCCGGGTTCGCGGAGGCGCCGACGAGCGCGATGCTGCGGGTTTCGCGCAGGATGCGGCGGATCTCGGCGTCGGGGTAGGTGTCGTGGCGGGAGGAGTGAGGATCGGTCGCTGCGGTCATGGACTACCTATCAGGGCGGTACACGCGGTCAGCGCTCCGGTCCGCCGTTCCTTCCACATAGGCGATCGCCTGCCAAAGGCCGCGTCGGATGTTGTCGGCAACGGTGCTCATGGCGTTCTCTGCTTCGGCGGGTTCACGCATCGCGGGCGGACACCCGCTCCGCTCTCCCTCCCCACTCTGCGGGAGAGGGTGACGGTCGGGACGAAGTCCCGCAGAGAGGGGAGCCCGGTTTCCAGCGCGGGCGCGGCCTTCATGCAGGGCACCGACCCACCTTGAAGCGCTCACCCCTCTCCCGACCCGGCCTGACGGCCGGCCCACCATCCCCCGCTGAGGGGGGAGGGAGAGCGTGGTGGGTGTCCGCAGGCGATGTGTGCAACCGGTCGCTCGAGCAGGACAGTCAATCCGGAGCGATTCTCGCTCTGTCGTCGCAACCGCTCGAACGGACCCCGCATCAATCGAGGCTGGTCCACCCGGAGAAGCCCTCCAACGGTTCCTGGTCGTAGCGCGCCATCAGGGCGTCCATCGCGGCCTCGTCGCCGAGGCGATTCGTGGCGGCGAGCTCGGCCAGCCCCTCGAAGAAGCCTTCCCGTTCCAGGGCGGGGGTGAAGCTCAGGGTGAAGCAGACCGGCGCCTCGCCGCGGTTGGCGAAGGCGTGCGGCTGGCCGGGCGGGATCAGCACGAAGTCGCCGGGGCCGAGCTCCAGCGTGTGGCCCTCGATCCGCACGGTGAGGCGGCCGGCATGGACCTCGAAGGTCTCGGTGAGCCGGGCGTGGCGGTGGAGGCCGGCGCCGGGCGAGCGGGGCGCCAGCTCCACCCGGTAGATGCCGAGGGCGTCCCGCGTCGCCCCGCTGCGCGCGAGGTAGTGCACCCGCATGCCCCCGATCGTGACGTTGGGAGCTCCTCCTGTGCGATAGACCTGACCCATGGCGGCATCTCTCCCGACCGTCGGATCACGATGATGTGGGGCGCTGCCGGGCCAAAAGAAAACCCCGCGCGGCGGTTGCCGCGCGGGGTCGGAGATCCGGACCGATGCCGGTGTTACTCGGCGGCGACCTTATGGGCCTGGCTGCCGTCCGTGTAGGTCTCGGGCGTCAGGCGCTTGCCCGGGGCGGCGCGGCCCGGCAGCGGCGGCAGGGCACGGGCCTTCTCCAGGTCGATGCCCGCGCCCTCGGCGACGCGGCGGCCGTAATCCTCGTCCGCGTGGAGGAAGTGCCAGACCATCCGGAGCTGGATGGGCTCGGGGCACTGCTTCATGTCGGCCACGAGGTTGGCGATCAGGTCGTCGCGCTCCCAATCCTCGAAGGAGCGATAGCGCACGCCCGCCTGGGTGTAGTCGTCCTCGGTGCGCGAGGTCTGGTAGCGGCCGAGATTGCCCGTGACCGGCTGGTGGTAGTCCTTCGCGGGCTTCGGGGCCTCGCGCAGACCCTCGGCCAGGGTCGAGGGCTCGTAGTTGATGTGCCGGTTGGGGCCGGTGCCGTCGACGCCGTAGGTCATCTGGCCGTCGCGCTGGTTCGAGTAGACCTTCACGCCGGGCTGCGGCGCGTTGATCGGCAGCTGCAGGTAGTTGGCGCCGACGCGGTAGCGCTGCGTGTCCGAGTAGGACAGGGTGCGGCCCTGCAGCATCTTGTCGTCCGAGAAGTCGATGCCGTCGACCAGCACGCCCGTGCCGAAGGCCGACTGCTCGACCTCCGCGAAGAAGTTGTCGGGCACCCGGTCCAGCACCATGCGGCCGCAGGGCAGCAGCGGGAACTGGTCGACCGGCCACAGCTTCGTGTCGTCGAGCGGGTCGAACGAGAGGTGGTCGTTCGGGCCGTCCGGCATGATCTGCACCGCGAACTCCCACTCGGGGAAGTTGCCGGCCTGGATGTTGTCGTAGAGGTCGCGCGTGGCGTGGCCGACATCCTTGCCCTGGATCTCGGCGGCCTGGGCCGAGGTCAGGTTGCGGACGCCCTGCTTCGGGATCCAGTGGAACTTGCAGAGCACCGCCTCGCCCTGGTCGTTGACCAGCTTGTAGGTGTTGACGCCCGAGCCCTCCATCTCGCGGTAGTTGGCCGGGATGCCCCAGGGCGACTTCAGGTGCGTCACCATGTGGATCGACTCGGGGTGCTGGGCCACGAAGTCGAAGAAGCGCCACGCCTCCTGGCGGTTCGTCACCGGATCCGGCTTGAACGCGTGGATCATGTCGGGGAACTTGATCGCGTCGCGGATGAAGAAGACCTTGAGGTTGTTGCCCACGAGGTCCCAGTTGCCCTCGACGGTCTTGAATTTCACCGCGAAGCCGCGCGGGTCGCGCTCGGTCTCAGGCGACTCCTTGGCGCCGGCCACCGTCGAGAAGCGCACGAACATCGGCGTCTTCACGCCGGTCTCGTTCAGCACGCGGGCGCGGGTGTACTTGGAGGCCGGCTCGTCGCCGATCCGGCCGTAGGCCTCGAAGTAGCCGTGGGCGCCGGCGCCGCGGGCGTGCACCACGCGCTCGGGGATCCGCTCGCGGTCGAAATGGGTGATCTTCTCGATGAACTGGTAGTTCTCGAGGGTCGCCGGGCCCCGCTCGCCGACCGTGCGCGTGCTCTGGTTGTCACGGACCGGGTGGCCCTGGCGGGTGGTCAGGATCGGGCGTTGATCGCTCATGCGTACCGTCTCTCCTCGCAATGAAGGGCTCTGCCGGGCAACGCGGCCAAACTGGAACCGTTCTGGCGTGGGGTTATGAACCCCGCATGACCCCGAGGCAAATGCATCGTCACAAAGGCTGTGATAGACACGATCTATGAACCTCTCCGGCCTGTCGCTGCGCGACCTCGAATACGTCGTCGCTGTCGCCGAGGAGGGCCATTTCGGCCGCGCGGCGGAACGCTGCAGCGTGAGCCAGCCGACGCTCTCGGTGCAGGTGCGCAAGCTGGAGACCGCGCTCGGGCTCGTCCTGTTCGAGCGCTCGAACCGGCGCGTCCTCATGACCGCGGCCGGTCAGGTCATCGTGCGGCAGGCCCGCACGGTGCTGGGCGAGGCCCAGCGCCTCCTGGCCCTCGCCACGGAGGGGCGCGGCGCGCCGCTGACCGGGCGGCTGGTGCTCGCCGCGATCCAGACGCTCGGGCCCTACTATTTCCCGCTCGTGCTGCGCCTGCTGCGCCAGGAATTCCCGCTGCTCTCGCTGGCGCTCAGCGAGGCGCGCACCGCCGAGATCCTCGACGGCCTGCGCGACGGGCGCGTCGATGCCGCCCTCGTCTCCCTGCCGGTGCCGACGGGCGGGCTCACCGTCTCGCCGCTCTTCGTGGAGCCGTTCTGGCTGGCCTGCCCGGCCGAGCACCCGCTCGCCCAGGGCGGCGCCCTGCGGGCGACCGACATCGCCGGGCCCGACCTCCTCCTCCTCGACGAGGGCAATTGCCTGCGCGACCAGACCGTGGCGGCCTGCGGTGCGGGGAGTTCGGCCGGCCGGCACGCGACGAGCCTCGAGACCCTGCGCTCGATGGTGGCCGCGGGCGCGGGCTACACGCTGCTGCCGGCGCTCGCCGTGCCGTCGGGGCCTGATCCGAGCGGGCTCACGGTGACGCGCGGCTTCGACGCGGACGGGCCCGGCCGCACCATCGCGCTCGCGTGGCGGTCGAGCGATCCGCGCGCGGCGGGGCTCGCGCATCTCGCCGCCTTCTTCCGGGCGCACGCGCCGCCCGCCACCGCGGCCTGCCGCGACGACGCGGCGCCTCCGTCATCCGAGCCGCCCCTGCGCAACCGTGACAGGCGGGCCGAAGCGGTGTAGCGCCACGCTTCACCAGACACCCGGCGCGCCGGGCATCGCGTCCGGCCGGGATCGCCGTGTCAAAGCTCCGATCACTCTTCCGCGCGGTCGCGCTGTGGGGCGCGCTCGTCGCCGCCTCCGCGCTCCTGGCCTTCGGCCTGTACCGCGCGCAGTTCCCCGCCGCCCTGCTCGTCGGGCCGATGCTCGCGGCGATCGCCTTCGGCGTCGGCGGCGCCGGGATCGGGGTGCCGCGCACGGCCTTCATGGCCGCGCAGGCCCTGATCGGCTGCCTCGTGGCGCACGCGGTCACCGGCAGCATCGTCGCGACCCTGCGGGCGGACGGCCTCATCATCGTCGCCGTGGTGCTGGTCACGGTCCTGGCCGGGGGCGTGGTCGGCTGGGCGCTCACGCGCCTGCGCGTCCTGCCCGGCACCACGGCGGCCTGGGGCTCCTCGCCCGGGGGCGCCGCCGCCATGGTGGCGATGTCGGAGCAGTTCGGGGCCGATCCGCGCCTCGTCGCCTTCATGCAGTATGTCCGCGTCGTCGCCGTGGTGCTCACCGCCTCCCTGGTGACGCGGCTCCTCGTCTCCGCACCCGCGGCCCCCTCCCCGTCCGGCGCCGAGAGCGTGGGCGCGCTCTCGACCCTCGCCACCCTCGCGGTCGCCGCCCTTGGCGCCGCGGCGGCCCTCGCGCTGCGGCTGCCGGCCGGCGCGCTGATCGGCCCGATGATCCTGGGCGCCGTTCTCCACGCGACGGGGCTCGCCACGATGGCGCTGCCCGCGCCCCTCCTCGACCTCGCCTATGCGGGGATCGGCTGGTACGTCGGCCTGCGCTTCACCCGGGAGACGCTCGGCGTGACGCTTCGGGCGCTGCCGGGCATCCTGGTCGCGACCTTCGCGGTGATCTTGCTCTGCGGCGGCTGGGCCTGGGCGCTCACCCACATCCTGGCGATCGACTTCCTCACCGCCTTCCTGGCCACCAGCCCGGGCGGCCTCGATTCGGTGGCGATCATCGCGGTCGGCACCCATGCCGACGTCTCCTTCGTGCTCGCGGTGCAGACGCTCCGGCTCTTCGTGGTGCTCGTCACGGGGCCCCTGCTCGCCAAGTGGATCACCCGCGCCGTCCCCGAGAGGTCTGCCTGATGGGTGCGATCGTCGTCGCGTTCCTCAATTCCTGGCGGGGCCTGCGCCACGGCGCCCGCACCGAGCGGGCGGTGCGCCAGGAACTCGCGCTGCTCATCCTCGGCGTGCCGGTCGCCCTGGTGCTGGGCGCCACCCTCTGGGTGAAGGTCGCGCTCGTCGCGAGCCTGCTCCTGATGCTCGCCGCCGAGTTCCTGAACACCGCGCTTGAGAAGCTCTGCGACCACCTGCATCCCGGACGCCACCCGGCGATCGGCACCGTGAAGGACCTCGCCTCGGCGGGTGCCTTCCTGGCCCAGATGATCGCGGCGCTCGTCTGGATCGCGGCGCTGATCGAGCGGCTCTCGTAGGGGCCGCCCCAGGCGCCGGTATCGAAACCAGCCAATTGCTCCCGGCTTCTCCGCACCTTCTCCCGGACGCCCGGAGCGTCAGCGGAGGGTGATCCGGGACACAGCACGGAAAGGCGCGAAGCGTCCGAACGCTGCGCAGGTGCATGAGATCGAGTGCATGAGATCGAGCCGCTTCGCGGCACTCCATCCGCTGGATCCCGGATCACCTTCCACTCCGTTGCAGGCGTCCGGGAAAGGGGCGGTGTTCCGTCCGGTAGCGTCGGCGACGCCGGCGGCGAACTCATACCCGCCCGGACGGCGGCGCGCTCGCATCTCGGGCCCCAAGGGTCTATCTGCCGGTACAGAACAGTCTCCGCAGCACCGGCGAGCCCGTGACCGACTACATCCGCAAGATCCTCACCGCCCGCGTCTACGACGTGGCGATCGAGAGCCCGCTCGATCCGATGCCGCGGCTGACCGCGCGCCTCGGACGACCGGTCCTGCTCAAGCGCGAGGACCTGCAGCCGGTCTTCTCGTTCAAGCTGCGGGGCGCCTACAACAAGATGTCGGGGCTCACCCGTGAGCAGCTCGACCGCGGCGTGGTCTGCGCGTCCGCCGGCAACCACGCGCAGGGGGTGGCGCTCGCCGCCGCGAAGCTCGGCGTGCGCGCCGTGATCGTGATGCCCCGCACCACGCCGGCCATCAAGGTCGATGCCTGCCGGGCGCGCGGGGCCGAGGTGGTGCTGCACGGCGACGCCTTCGACGAGGCGCTCGCCGAATCGCGCCGCCTGGAGGCCGAGCACGGCCTGACCTTCCTGCACCCCTTCGACGACGCGGACGTGATCGCCGGCCAGGGCACGATCGGCAAGGAGATCCTGGAGCAGCACACGGGGCCCATCGAGGCGATCTTCGTGCCGATCGGCGGCGGCGGCCTGGCCGCCGGAATCGCGACCTTCGTGAAGTACCTGCGGCCCGGCACCAAGGTGATCGGCGTCGAGCCCGACGACGCCGCCTGCATGGCGGAGGCGCTCAAGGCCGATGCGCGCGTGGTCCTGCCGACAGTCGGCCTCTTCGCGGACGGCGTCGCCGTGCGGCAGGCCGGCGAGGAGACCTTCCGCCTCTGCCGCGAGCATCTCGACGGGGTGATCACGGTCGATACCGACGCGATGTGCGCGGCCGTGAAGGACATCTTCGACGACACCCGCGCGGTCTCCGAGCCCTCCGGGGCGCTCAGTCTCGCCGGCGCCAAGGCCTGGGCCGCCGGGAATCCGGGCGCCGGCACGCTGGTGGCGATCTCGTCGGGGGCCAACCTCAACTTCGACCGGCTGCGCCACATCGCCGAGCGCGCCGAGATCGGCGAGGAGCGCGAGATCCTGATCGGCGTCACGATCCCGGAACGCCCCGGCGCCTACCGGGCCTTCATCCAGGCGCTGGGCCCGCGCGCGATCACCGAGTTCAACTACCGCTACGCGAAGGGCGCGGACGCCCAGATCTTCGTCGGCATCAATCTATCGGGCGGCAAGCCCGAGAAGCGGGCGCTGATCGCGGGGCTGCAGGACGGCGGCTACCGCGTGCTCGACATGAGCGACAACGAGATGGCCAAGGTCCATGTCCGCTACATGGTGGGCGGCCGGGCGCTGGGACTGGCCGACGAGCGGCTCTACCGCTTCCAGTTCCCGGAGCGGCCGGGCGCGCTGCTGCGCTTCCTCGAGGCGCTCGGCGAGGACTTCAACATCAGCCTGTTCCACTACCGCAACCACGGCGCCGATTACGGCCGGGTGCTCTGCGGCATCGAGGTTCGCCCGGCCGACCGGCCGCGCTTCGACGCGGCGATCGCCGCGCTCGGCTACCCGTGCTTCGACGAGACCGACAACCCGGCCTACCGGCTCTTCCTCGACAACGCCTCGACGACCTCGGCGCTGGCGGCGGAGTAGGTCAGGCCGCCTCGATCGCCACGCTCTCGACCTCGGGCGTCGCCCGGAGGGTGCGGGCGATGCGCTCGGCCTGGGCGGCCGAGAGGCGGGTGAGCACGATCCGGATCGCGTCCTGGTCCTTCGCCGGGCCGGGCCGCACCACGAACTGCCGGACCCGCGAGGCCGGCAGGCCGGTCGCCTCCTGCAGCCCCTCCAGCGAGAGCGCGCCGGCCTGCGCCACCACGTCGAGGCATTGCGGACGCATCCGGGAGCGCCAGCTCTCCTCCACGGGCTTCACCCCGGCCAGGATCGCGAAGACGATGGCCGTGGCCGCGAGTGCCGGGACGTAGAGACCGCCGCCGCTCGCCAGCCCGATCGCCGCCACCGCCCAGAGGCTCGCCGCGGTGGTGAGCCCCTTCACCATCTCGCCGCGCAGCAGGATCGTGCCCGCGCCCAGGAAGCCGATGCCGGAGACCACCTGGGCGGCGACGCGCGAGGGATCGAGCACGACGTGGCTCTGCCCGGCGACGTCGCCGAAGCCGAAGGCCGAGACCAGCATGAACAGGCAGGCCCCGGTGCAGACCAGCATGTGCGTGCGCAGGCCCGCCGCCCAGAGCAGCCGCTCGCGCTCCAGGCCGATCACGCTGCCGAGCGCCGCCGCCATCGCGAGGCGCCCGATCATCTCCCAGTTGCCGATCAGGGGCGCGTCTCCGGGTTGCTCCGGCCCGCATCCTGGCCCGCCAGCCCGCCGTCGTCCATGCCGCGTTCGGCGGCTATCCCGCTCGCGGGGGAATCAGGCGACGCCCAGGGCCGCCTTCTCGCGCTCGTAGGCCTCGCGCACCGGCTCCCGGCCGTAGGCCCGCTCCAGGCGCCGCACGGTGAAGTGCCCGCGGGCCATGGTCTGGAAGTGGTTCATGAAGGCGGTGTTGACCGTGGCGCCGCCGACCGCGCCCAGCACCGGCACCGCCTGGGCGGCGACCTTCTGCGAGACGACCAGGCCGAAGCGGGCCGCGATCTGCGCCGTGAAGCGCATGAGCGCCGGCGCGCCCTGGTCGAGCAGGGTCTTGCTGCCGGCGTAGCGGGCGGCCTCCGCCATGGTCTTGGCGAGCGCCGCGCGCACCGCGAAATAGCCGCTCTCGCTGAGGTTCTGGCCCGGCCGGCCGCCGAGCGCGAAGACCTGCACGCAGGCGAGCGCGCCCTCGGGCGTCTCCACGTCCTCGCCCTCCTCGCGGGCGATCTCGGCGATCGAGCGCAGCATGAGCGTGGTCGAGACCGGCAACTCCACCGCGAGGGTCGCCAGCCCGAAGGCGCCGCCGACCGCGCCCGTCACCGCGGCGAGCGCCTTGTGGGCGGTCTCGCTGGAGCCGAGCAGCCGAGCCAGCCGGCCCTCGATGCGGCTCTCGGCCCGTTCGACGACCGCGACGGCGGTGTCCGTGGAGGTTTCCGCGTCCGCGACGATCTCCTTGCGCGGCAGGGTGGCGAGCGCCACCCGCAGCGCGCCGCGCATCGCGGCCTCGGTGCTGCGCCCGACGACCTCGGTGACGGGGGCCGGCAGCGAGCGGCCGATCATCTCCAGCGGTGCGCCCGCCGCCGCCGAGAGCCGCGCGGCGAGGCCCGGCTGCTCCAGGGCGCGAACGGCCCGGCGGAGCGCCGCCAGATCCTCCGCGGTCAGCGCGCGGTCCGGAGCGGCGGTCGCGGTCGGCAGGGTCTCGTCGAGGCTGATGAGGTCGCTCACGGTGCTGTCCCCGAACTCTGCGTGCGGCGCGCTGCCGCCGTGGGCCTGTGGCCCTGAGCAAGCGCCGCGGCCGCGGCTTGGTTCCGCCGATCCCCTCCCTCCCGCGGACGCGGTCTCAGGCCTTGGCGGCCACCGCCTCGTCCTCGGGCACCGGGACGGGCGCGGGCTCCGCCGCGCCCTCGCGCAGCGCGATCAGCGCGAGGCAGAGCAGCGCCACCGGGATGCCGATGCCGGCGGACGCCGCGAAGAAGGCCGGGTAGCCCATCGCATCGACCATGTAGCCCGAGAACCCGCCCACGAACTTGCCGGGCAGCGCGTAGAGCGAGGAGAGCAGCGCGTACTGCGTCGCCACGAAGGCCGGCGAGGCGAGGCTCGACATGTAGGCGATGAGCGCCGTGCCGGCGAAGTTGCCGGCGAAGTTGTCGATCGAGATGCTGAGCACGAAGAGCCACGTGTCGTGGCCCGAGACGGCGAGCCAGGAGAACATCAGGTTCGAGGCCGCCGCCACGATGCCGCCGAACAGGAGCGAGGCCTGCAGGCCGAAGCGGATCACCGCCCAGCCGCCCGCCAGGGCGCCGACCACGCCGACGATCACCCCGTAGACCTTCGTGACGTTGGCGATCTCGGTCAGCGTGAAGCCCTGCTCGATGTAGAAGGGCTGGGCCATCACGCCCGAGATGATGTCGGGCAGGCGGTAGAGCATGATCAGCGCCAGGATCAGCACCAGCCGCGAGCCCTTGCGCCGGACGAGGTCCGAGAAGGGATCGACCACCGCGATCCGGAGCGTCGTGGCCACCGAGCGCCGCTCGCCCGGAACCGCGACCGGGTCCTGGCGCGGGGCGAGGAACGCCGCCGTCAGGCCGACCAGCATCAAGGCCGCCATCGTCCCGTAGGCGAGGCTCCAGCCCGCACCCTGCGCGATGTAGAGGGCGCCCGCCCCCGCGAAGGCCCGGGCGATCGCGTAGCCGAGCTGGTAGGCGGCCAGCATCACGCCCTGCCGCTCGGTCGGCGCCGCGTCGATGCGCCAGGAATCGACCACGATGTCCTGCGTCGCCGAGGCGAAGGCGGTCACGAGCGCGCAGATCACCATGAAGCTCAGGGACGCCGCCGGGTCGCCCTGGCTCATGCCGAGAAGGCCGGCCGCGACCGCGACCTGGGACAGCACCATCCACGAGCGGCGGCGACCGAGCCTGCGGGCGAGGAACGGCAGGTCGACCCGGTCGATCACCGGGGCCCAGAGGAACTTCAGCGAGTAGGCGAGGGAGACGTAGGAGAGGAGCCCGATGCTGGTGCGCTGGATGCCCGCGGTGGCGAGCCAGGCCGAGAGCGTCGAGAAGACCAGCAGGATGGGCAGGCCGCAGGCGAAGCCCAGCGCCAGCATCAGGGCGATGCGCGCATCCTCCATCACGTCGCGCAGGCGCAGGCGCGGCCTGCCGGAGCTGGGTTCGCGCGCGGCCTTCATTCCTGTGTGCATCGCCGTTCTGCCCGCCATGGCATGGAACTCCTCACAGCCGTGCGCCTTGTCACGCAGAACCGTGGCCGACTTGCGAGAGCGGGTGAAGCCCGCGTCGCCAGCTGACGCGTTCGACGTGGCGGGGGAATCATGCTCGACCTTTCGTTAACGGCTTTGCCGAAAACTGGTCCTTGAGATGTACGGCCGGGGGGACGAACGCTTCCGCTCGCCGGAGACGCGCGCGGCCGGGACGAGCGTCACGGACGGTTGCAGCATGACGCAGGACAGTGCCCACCCGGCCGCGATGGCGCCTGCCACCTTCGCGCTCGCCTTCGGCGCGAGCCTGACCCCGATGATCGTGACGGACGCGCGCGGGCACGACAACCCGATCGTCTGGGTCAACGACGCGTTCCTGAACCAGACGGGTTACGCGCGCGACGAGCTGATCGGCCGGAACTGCCGCCTGCTGCAGGGGGCTGAGACGGATCGCCAGGAGATCGCCCGCATGCGCGCGGCGATCGGCGCCGGCGAGCCGATCGCCCTCGAGATCCTCAACTATCGCCGGGACGGCACGCCCTTCTGGAACGGGATGACGATCAATCCGATCCGCGACGAGGCGGGCGGAATCGCCTATTTCTTCGCCGCCCAGGCCGACATGACGGACAAGCGTCGGGCCGAATCGGCCATGCGGGGGACCAACGACGAGCTGGAGCGGCAGGTCGGGGAGCGGACCGCGGATCTGGAGCGCGCGCTCGCCCAGAAGACCGCCCTGCTCCACGAGGTCGATCACCGCGTGAAGAACAACCTCCAGGTAATCTCGTCGCTCATGCTGCTGAAGGCGCGGCGCACCCCGGAGGGCGAGGCGCGCGACGCCCTGCAGAATATGGCCGAGCGCATCGGCGCGCTCTCGACGGCGCACCGGATGCTCTACTCGGAGGGCGACGTCGCCCACTTCAACCTCAGCGACTTCACCGGGGACTTCCTCTCCGACCTCGAAGCCGGATTGGACCCGGAGCGGACCCGGATCGAGGCGCATGTCGAGCCGATCGCTGTGGCGGCCGCGATGGCCGCGCCGCTCTCGCTGATGATCCACGAACTCACCACGAACGCCGTCCGCCACGCCTTCCCGGGAGGGCGGAGCGGACGCCTCACCGTGGATGGGCGCCGCGAGGACGACATGCTGGTCCTCGTCGTGGCGGATGACGGCATCGGTCTGGGGACGGCGCCGCCGAACCCAGCGGGCTTCGGGCGCAGCCTGGTCGAGATGGTCGTGCGGCAGCTGCGCGGATCGATCGCCTGGTCCGAAGGAGCGCCGGGCACCCGTGTGGAGATCCGCGTGCCGCTCCAGGGAGGCGCTTGAGATGCGCCCGGTCTTCGCGCAGTCTGCCGCCCTGGGCCACGCAGGGGACGGCCGCCTCGGGCTCGAGCGTGCCGCATGAGGTTCCATGACCGCTGACGCCGCGCCATCCGGCCCTTCCCTGCGCATCCTCGTCGTGGAGGACGAGGCGCTGATCGCGCTCGAGCTCGAATGCCTGCTGGACGATCTCGGCCACGTCACGGTCGGCGTCGCCTGCAATTCCAGCGAGGCCATCGCGGTCGGGCGCGCCACGGCGCCGGACGTGGCCCTCGTCGACATCCATCTGGTGGACGGCCCGACCGGGATCGAGGTGGCTCGGGCGCTCGCCGCCGACCCGCGCACGACGGTCGTGTTCATGACGGCGAACGCCAAGCGCATCCCGGACGATTTCGCGGGCGCCTTCGGGGTGATCGCAAAGCCCTATTCCGAGCGCGTGGTGGCGAGCACGCTGGCCTATCTGGCGGGCTGCCGCGCGGGCCGGCCCCACGCGCCCTGCCCCGACGGCTTCCACCCGGCGCCGGCCTGCGCGGCCGCGCCCTGAGGGGCGCCTCCGGCCTGCCCATCCGCCGATACCGCCCCTCTGCGCCCTCCCCGGCGCCGCGCCCGGCTACGTCAGCCCTCGGCCCGGGCCCGTTTCAGCCGGTAGAGCGCGTCGAGCGCCTCGCGCGGCGTGAGCGCGTCCGGGTCGATCGCGTCGAGCATGAGCCCCAGCGCGTCGTCCGCGGCGGGCTCGGGTTCGGGCGGCGGGGGCGGCGGCGCGAGGTTGGCGAAGAGCGGCAGGTCGTCGATGCGGGGACGACCCGGGCGCTCGCGCTCGGCCTTCTCCAGGCCCTTGAGGATCGCGCCCGCCCGGGCCACCACGGTGGCCGGGAGCCCTGCAAGGCGTGCCACCTGCAGCCCGTAGCTGCGCTCGGCCACGCCCGGCACCACCTCGTGCAGGAACACCACCTCGTCCCGGTGCTCGGCGACCTTGAGCGTGGCGTTGTCGAGCCGCGCCAGCCGCTGGCCGAGCGCCGTCAGCTCGTGGAAATGCGTGGCGAAGAGCGACCGGCAGGCGTTCGCCTCGTGCAGGTGCTCCAGGCAGGCCCAGGCGATCGAGAGCCCGTCGAAGGTCGCGGTGCCGCGCCCGATCTCGTCGAGGATGACGAGGGAGCGCCGCGTCGCCTGGTTCAGGATCGCGGCGGTCTCGACCATCTCGACCATGAAGGTCGAGTGCCCGCGGGCGAGGTCGTCGGCCGCGCCGACGCGGGAGAACAGCCGATCGACCCGGCCGATGCGCGCCTCGGCCGCCGGGACGAAGCTGCCGATCTGCGCCAGCACCGCGATCAGCGCGTTCTGGCGCAGGAAGGTCGACTTGCCGCCCATGTTCGGGCCGGTGATCAGGCGGATCCGCCCGCGCGTGTCCCCCGACAGGTCGCAATCGTTGGCGATGAAGGCCTCGCCCGACCGTCTCAGGGCCGCCTCGACCACGGGGTGGCGACCGGCCGTAACCACGAAGCTCAGCGAATCGTCCACCACCGGGCAGCGCCAGTCGAGCTCGACCGCGAGTTCCGCGTGGCCGGCCGCCACGTCGAGCCGCGCCAGCGCCTCGGCGGTCTCCGCGATGGCCTCGGCGCCCGCCAGCACGCGCGCCGCCAGATCCTCGAACACCGCGGTCTCGAGTGCCAGCGCGCGGTCGGAAGCGCCGGAGATCTTCGACTCGAGCTCTCCGAGCTCGACGCTGGTGAAGCGCATCGCGTCCACCATGGTCTGGCGATGCACGAAGTCCTGCATCAGCCCCTTGAGGCAGGCCTCGCCGACCGATTGCGGCACCTCGATGTAGTAGCCGAGCATGTTGTTGTGCTTGATCCGCAGGGTGCGGCAGCCCGTCTCCTCGGCGTAGCGCGCCTGCAGCGCGGCGATGACCTTGCGCGAATCCTGGCCGAGCGAGCGCGCCTCGTCGATCTCGGCGTGGTAGCCGGCGCGCACGAAGGTGCCGTCGCGCCGGTTGAGCGGCAGGTCGTCGGCCAGCGCGGCGCGCAGCCGCTCCACGAGGTCTGCGTCGATCCGGGCGAGCCTGCGCCCGAGCCGCGCCAGGGCGTCCGGCAGGTCGGGCTCCGCCGCGAGCCGCGCGCCGAGCGCGGCGGCCACATCGAGCCCGTCGCGGATCGCCGCGAGGTCGCGGGGCCCGGCCCGGCCGAGGCCGGTGCGCGAGAGCGCGCGGGCGATGTCGGGCGCGCGGGCGAGCGTGTCGCGCAGGGTCCCGCGCAGGGCCGGCTCCTCGACGAGGCGCGCGACCGCCTCCTGCCGGCGCGCGATGGCGGCGAGATCGGTGAGCGGGCCGGCCAGATGCTCGGCGAGCAGCCGCGCCCCGTTCGCCGTGACGGTGCGGTCGATGGCGTCGAGCAGGCTGCCCTGGCGCTCGCCGGAGAGCGTGCGGGTGAGTTCGAGGTTGGCGCGTGTCGCCGCGTCGATGCTGAGCGTCGCCCCGCCGGCCTCGCGGGTCGGGACCTGCAGGGGCGGTCGGGCGGCGAGCTGGGTGCGGGCGATGTAGAGGAGCGCCGCGCCCGCCGCCGCGATCTCGGCGCGGCTGAACTGGCCGAAGCCCTCCAGCGTCGAGACGCCGTACTGCTCGCGGATGCGCCGCTCGGCCGCCGCCGGCTCCAGCTCGCCCTGCGGCAGCGGCACGACGGCCGCGCGGGTCTCCTGCCAGAGGCGGCCCAGCGCCGGGTCTGCATGGAGCGCTTCCGAGAGCACGATCTCCCTGGGGTCGTGCCGGCTGATCGCGCCGGAGAGTTCCTGGCCCGCGACCTCGCTCAGCGAGAAGCGCCCCGTGGAGATGTCCACCGCCGCGAGCCCGTAGGCGTGGGCGGTCTCCGAGAGCTTGCGCCGGCCGATCGCGAGGAGGAGGTTCGCCCGCGCGGGGTCGAGCAGTCGGTCCTCCGTGATGGTGCCGGGGGTGACGAGCCGCACCACCTCGCGCCGCACCACCGATTTCGGCCCCCGGCGCTTGGCCTCGGCCGGATCCTCGGTCTGCTCGCAGACGGCGACGCGGTGGCCCAGCGCGATCAGGCGGCTCAGGTAGTCGTCGGCCCGCTCCACCGGCACGCCGCACATCGGGATGTCGGCGCCGCCGTGCTTGCCCCGCTTCGTCAGCACGATGCCGAGCGCCCGCGAGGCGGTCTCCGCGTCGGCGAAGAACAGCTCGTAGAAATCGCCCATCCGGTAGAACAGCAGGCAGTCGGGGTTGGCCGCCTTGATCTCGATGTACTGCGCCATCATCGGCGTGGCGCCCGGGGTCTCCGGGGCGGGCGCGGCCTCGGGCGGGCTGGCGATCTGTCGGGCGGCGGTGCTGCGGGCCATGCCCCGTTCTACCAGAGCCCGGCCGGCGAATCAGGCGCGGCACGTCGCATCGCTGGGGAGAAGCGCGGCCGCCGAACGGAAAGGGGCCGCCGCTCGCGCGGCAGCCCCCTGGCCTCTCGTATGAGCCGGGCGGCTCAGTAGCGCGGGCCGCCCGTGGTGTTGCCGAGCTGCTGCTTGTAGCCGGGCTGCTGCGGGTTGCGGGCGTTCGGGTTGCCGTAGCGCATGGTGTTCATGCGGCGCATGCGGCGCTCGGCCCGGGTGGAGTGGTAACGGCGGTGGTGGCGGTAGGCGACCGTCTCGACGCCGTCGGTGGCGGTGACGCCGGCCGGCACCGAGAGCGGAGCCGCCGAGGCGGGCAGCGAGGCGAGGCCGCCGAGCAGCAGGCCGGTCGCCAGGGTGAGGGCAATGCGCGTCATGTAAGTCTCCACGTCGCGCAGGCTGCGCGCGTCGAGCCGATAAGTTGTTCCATCCTATGCGGTTCCGACGGATACGGAGAAATTTCTCGCTGCCTCGCGACATTCCGTCGGGACGATTATCGAAGTCTGAACGTGCACGCGCCCCGCTCGCCGCCTGACTGCGCCATCATAGGATCGGGGTCGTGCGATGGGATTGTCCGTCCGGGGCCCGCCCGGATTGCCTTGTCGCGCCCGCCGCGCCATCACCGCGCGATGCAAGCCGCCGCCGCGCAAGCCCTGCCGATCGACGCCGTCCTGCCGCGCCTGCGCGCGACGCTCGCGGCGGGCGTAGGCGCGGTCCTCGTCGCCCCGCCCGGGGCCGGCAAGACCACGCGGGTGCCGCTCGACCTCCTCGGCGCGCCCTGGCTCGGCGACAGGCGCATCGTCCTGCTCGAGCCGCGCCGCCTCGCCGCCCGGGCGGCGGCCGAGCGCATGGCCGCGACGCTGGGCGAGCGCGTCGGCGAGACGGTGGGCCTGCGCGTGCGCCTCGGCTCGAAGATCTCCGGCCGCACCCGGATCGAGGTGGTCACCGAGGGCGTGTTCACCCGGATGATCCTCGACGACCCGGAACTCGGCCGGGTCGGCGCGGTGCTGTTCGACGAGTTCCACGAGCGCTCTCTCGACGCGGATCTCGGCCTCGCGCTCGCCCTCGACGCGCAGGGTGGGTTGCGCGAGGACCTTCGGATCCTAGTGATGTCGGCGACCCTCGACGGGGCGCGGGTCGCGGCGCTGCTGGGCGATGCGCCCGTGATCGCGTCGGAGGGCCGCGCCTTCCCGGTCGAGACCCGCTACGTCGAGCGCGATCCGAGCCGGCGCGTCGAGGCGGCGACGACCGACCTGATCCTCCGGGCGCTGCGCGCCGATCCGGGCTCCGTCCTCGCGTTCCTGCCCGGGCAGGCGGAGATCCGCCGGGTGGCGGAGGCTCTGGAGGGACGCGTCGGGCCGGACGTGGACGTGGCCCCGCTCTACGGCGCGCTGACGCCGGCCGAGCAGGACCGCGCCGTATCGCCGGCCCGGCCCGGCCGCCGCAAGGTGGTGCTGGCGACCTCCATCGCCGAGACCTCGCTGACCATCGAGGGCGTGCGCATCGTCGTCGATTCCGGGCTCGCCCGGGTGCCGCACTACGAGCCGGGCCTGGGGCTCACGCGCCTCGTGACGGCGCGCGCCTCGCGCGCCTCCGTCGATCAGCGCCGCGGCCGCGCCGGCCGCACGGAGCCGGGCGTGTGCTGGCGGCTCTGGTCGGAGGCCGCCACCGGCGCGCTCGAACCGTTCGGGCGCCCCGAGATCCTGGCCGCCGACCTTGCCGGCCTCGTGCTCGATTGCGCCGCCTGGGGCGTGGCCGACCCGACCGCCCTCGCCTTCCTCGACACGCCGCCCGCGGCAGCGCTCCGCGAGGCGCGCGTCATGCTCGCCGACCTCGGCGCCCTCGACGCCGACGGGCGCCTCACCGAGGCCGGCCGGCGCTTGCGCGCCCTGCCCCTGCCGCCGCGCCTCGCCCGCATGCTGGTCAGCGCCGGAGCGTTCGGGCAGGCCCGCGCCGCCGCCGATCTCGCCGCCGTGCTGGTCGAGCGGGGACTCGGCGGCGATGCGGTCGACCTCGCCGAGCGCCTCGACCGCTTCCGCCGCGACCGCGGCCCGCGCGCCGCCGACATGCGCCGCCTGAGCGCCGGCTGGGCGACGCTCGCGGGCGGGCAGGCCTCCGATGAGGCCGCCGATCCGGGCGCTCTCCTGGCCCTCGCCTACCCGGACCGCGTCGCCAGGGCGCGCGGGCGCGACGGCGAGTTCGTGATGGCCAACGGCCGCGCCGGGCGCCTCGATCCGGCCGCCGCGCTCGCCCGCGAGCCCTTCGTGGTGGTCGCCGACCTCGCGGGGGCTGCCGGCAACGCCCGCATCCTCGCGGCCGCCGCCATCGCCCCGGAGGCGATCGAGACGGGTTTCGCCGACCGCATCGAATCCGTCACGCAGGTGAGCTTCGATCCCCAGGCCCGCGCGCTGCGGGCCCGCGCCCTGCGCCGCCTCGGCGCCGTGACGCTCGGCGAGCGCACCCTGCCGGTGCCGGCCGACCTCGACGCCGCAGCGATCCTCGCCCGCGGCATCGCCGGGCTCGGCCTCGACCGCCTGCCCTGGACCCCGGCCCTCCGGCAATGGCTCGCCCGCGCCCGCTTCCTGCGCGCGGCCGAGGGCGAGCCCTGGCCCGACCTCTCCGACGCGGTGCTCGCCGAGACCGTGGCGGACTGGCTCGCCCCCGAGATCGTCGGCCGGAGCGGGCTCGACGCGATCACGGCGGACGACCTCGCCCGCGCGCTCCACGGCCTGCTCGACTGGGCGCTGCGCGCCCGCATGGAGACGGCGGCGCCGACCCATGTCGCGGTGCCGACCGGCTCGCGCATCCCGGTCGATTACGAATCCGAGGGCGGTCCCGTCCTCGCCGTGCGGGTGCAGGAGCTGTTCGGGCTCGACCGGCACCCGACGGCCGGCGGCCGGCCGCTCGTCCTCCACCTGCTCTCGCCGGCCCAGCGCCCGATCCAGATCACCCGCGACCTGCCGGGCTTCTGGCGCGGCTCCTGGGGCGCGGTCAGGACCGAGATGCGCGGGCGCTACCCGCGCCATCCCTGGCCCGAGGATCCTCGCACCGAGGCGCCGACCCGGCGCGCCAAGCCCCGCGGGACGTGAGGATCTGCGGGACACGGCGCCGAGCTTGCACCTAGGAGGATCGCATGAATGAGACCGCACCCGAACCCGACGCCCCGCCCGGCTGGGAGCCGATCCGCGATTCCGGCTTCATCGCCCATGTCGGCCCGGTCTATCGCCGGGCGGACGGGGCCTACGCCTTCCGGGCGGACGAGCGGCACGCCAACCTGATCCGGGTGGTGCACGGCGGCATGCTGATGAGCTTCGCCGACCGGGCGCTCGGCGAGACCGCGATGGCGGCGGCGGAGGGCGCGAACTGCGTCACCGTGCAGATGGAGATGCAGTTCATCGACGCGGCCCGGCTCGGCGACTGGATCGAGACCGGTCCGGACGTGCTCAAGCGCACCGGCTCCCTCGTCTTCCTGCGCACGGATCTGCTGGTCGGGGACCGGCGGGTCGCCTACGCCTCGGGCGTCTGGAAGATCCTGCGCCGCCGACCCGATGCCGCGGGCGCCTGAGCGCGCTATCTCGGGTCCATGTCCGCTTCCACCGACGCCCCCCAGGACCCGACGCTCGCCCGGCTCGGCGCCGCCCTGTCGGGCCTGCCCGCGCGCGGTCCCGCGCCGGTCCATCTCTGGAACCCGCCCTATTGCGGTTCTATCGACATCCGCATCGCGGCCGACGGCACGTGGTTCCACAACGGCAGCCCGATCCGCCGCGAGAAGATGGTGCGCCTGTTCGCCTCGATCCTGCGGGCGGAGCCCGACGGCGCGATCCGGCTCGTCACGCCGGTCGAGAGCGTGGGTATCACGGTAGACGACGCGCCCTTCCGTGCCGTCGAGATGGCGGTGGACGGGGCGGGCGCGGCGCGCCGCATCAGCTTCCGCACCAACGTCGACGACCTCGTGGCGGTCGGTCCCGACCACCCGCTGCGCTTCGAGCAGGCGGAGGACGGCGCGCTCAAGCCCTACCTCCTGGTCCGCGGCGGCCTCTGGGCCCTGGTGAGCCGGGCGCTGACCTACGACCTCGTGGCGCTGGCCGAGGAGCGCGTGCTCGACGGCCGCCCCTGGCTCGGCCTTCAGGCCGGGGGCGCCTTCCACCGCATCGCACCGGCCGAGGCGGCGTGAGCCTCGATCTCGCGGGCTTCCTCGCCCTCTGTCGCGAGCGCCTGTCGCCATGGCCGCCGGGCCCCGACGACCCGACCTCGAACCCGCGCGGCGACCACAGCCTCGACCCCGACGGCAGCGCCGTGATCCCGCCGCCGCCCCACCGCCGCGCCGCCGTGCTGGTGCCTGTGGTGGCGCGCACCGAGGGCCTCTTCCTCATCCTCACCCAGCGCGCCGCCCACCTGCGCGACCATTCTGGCCAGGTCGCCCTGCCGGGTGGCAAGATCGACCCGGAGGAGACGGCCCGCGAGGCGGCGCTGCGGGAGGCCTGGGAGGAGATCGGCCTCGTCGCCGACCTCGTGCGCCCGCTCGGCTATCTCGACCCCTACCTCTCGGGGACCGGCTTCCTCGTCACCCCGGTGATCGGACTGGTCGCACCGGAGGCGGTCCTGCGGCCCAACCCCTCCGAGGTCGCCGACGTCTTCGAGGTGCCCCTCGGCTTCCTGATGGATGCCGGCCGCTACCAGCTCCGCTCCCGCGAATGGCAGGGCCGCACCCGCACCTTCTACGCCCTCCCCTTCGGCGAGCGCCTGATCTGGGGCGTGACCGCCGGCATCCTGCACAACTTGCGCGAACGGCTCGCGCGGTAGCAGAGTCCCGATCCCCCGCCGCCCCGGAACCCATGCTGCGCCGCCTCCTCGAAGAATTCGGGATCTTCCTGATCCCCTTCGCGCTCTTCTGCGTCTACCTGCTGGCGCGGGGCCGAAACCCGCTGCGCCGGGCGCACTGGGACGGCCAGAGCTTGCGGCTGGCGCTGGCCGGCCTCGCGCTGGTGATCGCCTCGCTCGTCCTCACGGGCCTGTTCTCGGCGCGCAGCACCGGCGGCTACGTGCCCTCCCACATGGAGAACGGGCGGCTCGTGCCGGGGCAGTTCCGCTGATGCAGGATCTCGACCGAGCGGGTCTCGCGCGCCTGCGCGAGCGACCGAGCGTGCGCCGCGCCCTCGCGGCGCTGGACGGGCCGGGGGCCGAGACGCGCGTCGTCGGAGGCTGCGTGCGCGACGCGCTCCTCGGACGCGCTGCCGCCGACATCGACCTCGCCACCACGCTCCTGCCCGAGACCGTGATGGCGCGTGCCCGCGCCGCCGGCCTCAAGGCGGTGCCGACGGGCATCGAGCACGGCACCGTTACGCTGGTCGCGGCGGGCGAGCCGATCGAGGTGACGACCCTGCGCGAGGACGTCGAGACCGACGGGCGCCGCGCGGTGGTGCGCTTCGGGGGCGATTTCGCGCAGGACGCGGCGCGGCGCGACTTCACCGTCAACGCCCTCTCCCTCGACGCGGCGGGGCACCTGCACGACACCACGGGCGGCGTCGCCGATCTCCAGGCGGGGCGGGTGCGCTTCATCGGCGACCCGGCGACCCGCATCCGCGAGGACGCGCTTCGCATCCTGCGCTTCTTCCGCTTCCACGCGCGCTTCGGGCACGGCGCCCCGGACGCGCCCGCGCTCGCCGCCTGCATTGCCGCCCGGGACAGCCTCGACCGGCTCTCGCGCGAGCGCGTGCGGGCCGAGTTCCTCAAGCTGCTGGCCGCGCCGGGCGCGCCCCCGATGGTCGCGACCCTGAGCGACACCGGCCTCCTCGCCCGCATCCTCGGCGGCGTGGGCGAGCAGGGCCGTCTCGCTCGGGCCCTTGCGGCGGGGAGGCCCGCCCCCCTCGCGGCCCTGGCCGTGCTGACCCGCGAGGATGCGGAGCGCCTGCGCGAGCGGCTGCGCCTGTCGAGGGCCGAGCATCTCGAACTCGAGCGCTACGCCGACGCGCTGGCCGCGGCCCGCGACCGCCCAGCCCTCGCGGAGCCCGAGATCCGGGCGCTCGTCGCCGAGCACGGGCTGGAGGCGGCCTCGGGCGCGCTCGCGGTTCTGGCGGGCGAGCCGCGGCCCGCCCTACCCCCCGACCTCGACCGGATCCTCGGGGCGCTACGCGCCGGACCGCCGCTCGTCCTACCGGTCGCCGGGGCCGATCTGGTGGCGCGGGGCCTCGCCCCGGGCCGCGGCATCGGCCGGGCGCTCGCCCGCGCCCGCGCCCGCTGGCTCGCGCTGGGCTGCCCGCTCGATCCAGGGGCGCGCGACGCGCTGATCGCCCACGCCCTCGAGGATGCGGTCGGCTAGCGGCAACGAGAAAGGCCCGCCGCGACGCCCGGGTGGGCGTCGCGGCGGGCCTGCGATCGGAGGCCGCCGTTCGGGGGGACGGATCAGAGCCGCAGCAGGGTCTTGGTCTCCTGCAGCTGCACGATCTGCGCGTTCAGCTCCTGGCGCTTCTGCTGGTCCTCGGTCGCGTCGTGGGCGAGCTGGGCCGCCTCGATGTCGCGGTCGATCGATTCCGGCGTCAGCTCCTCGATCGGCGCGGCGCGCTCGGCGAGCACCGTGACGCTGGTCGGGCCGACATCGGCGAAGCCGCCGCGCACGTAGATGCGCTTGCCGCTGCCCTGGGACTCGGTGACCACGATGACGCCGACCCGCAGGGTGGTCAGCACCGGGGCGTGCCCGGGCAGGACGGTCATCTCGCCCTCCGAGCCGGGCAGCTGCACCGACTCGACCTCGCCGGAATACAGCGACCGCTCGGGGCCGACGAAATCGAAGTGGAAGGTGGCCATCGCCTGAACTGTTCCCGGATCCGAGAGGCTTGCCCGGCCCGCGCGCGGGCCGGAGCCGATAGAGCGCCCCTCCCCGGAGAGCGGGAGGGGCAGGACGGCCTTAGGCGGCGGCCTTCAGCTTCTTGGCCTTCTCCTGGGCCTCCTCGATGGTGCCGACCATGTAGAAGGCGGCCTCGGGGAGGTCGTCGTAGTCGCCGTTCACGAGGCCCTTGAAGCCCTTGATGGTGTCTTCCAGCGCGACCTGCTTGCCGGGCGAGCCGGTGAACACCTCGGCCACCGAGAAGGGCTGCGAGAAGAAGCGCTCGATCTTGCGGGCGCGGGCCACCGTCAGCTTGTCCTCCTCGGACAGCTCGTCCATGCCCAGGATCGCGATAATGTCCTGGAGCGCCTTGTAGCGCTGCAGGGTCTGCTGGACGCGGCGGGCGACCGAGTAGTGCTCCTCCCCGAGGATCGTCGGCGAGAGCATGCGCGAGGTCGAGTCGAGCGGATCCACCGCCGGGTAGATGCCCTTCTCGGCGATCGAGCGCGAGAGCACGGTCGTGGCGTCGAGGTGGGCGAACGAGGCGGCCGGCGCCGGGTCGGTCAGGTCGTCGGCCGGCACGTAGATGGCCTGCACCGAGGTGATCGAGCCCTTGGTGGTGGTGGTGATGCGCTCCTGCAGGGCGCCCATGTCGGTGGCGAGCGTCGGCTGGTAGCCCACCGCCGAAGGGATGCGGCCGAGAAGCGCCGACACCTCGGAGCCCGCCTGCGTGAAGCGGAAGATGTTGTCGACGAAGAAGAGCACGTCCTGGCCCTCGTCGCGGAACTGCTCCGCGATGGTCAGGCCGGTGAGCGCGACGCGCGAGCGGGCGCCGGGCGACTCGTTCATCTGGCCGTAGACCAGGGCGCACTTGGAGCCCTCGGCCGAGCCGTTGTTCTCCTTCGGGTTCTTGTTGACGTTGGACTCGATCATCTCGTGGTAGAGATCGTTGCCCTCGCGGGTGCGCTCGCCGACGCCGGCGAAGACCGAGTAGCCCGAGTGCACCTTCGCGATGTTGTTGATCAGCTCCATGATCAGCACGGTCTTGCCGACGCCGGCGCCGCCGAACAGGCCGATCTTGCCGCCCTTGGCGTAGGGGGCGAGCAGGTCCACCACCTTGATGCCGGTGACGAGGATCTGCGCCTCGGTCGACTGCTCGTCGTAGGCCGGGGCCGGCTGGTGGATGGCGCGGTAGGTGTCGGTGACGACCGGGCCGGCCTCGTCGATCGGCTCGCCGATGACGTTCATGATGCGGCCGAGCGTGTTCATGCCGACCGGCACCTTGATGGGCTCGCCGGTATCGGTGCACTCCTGGCCGCGGGTCAGGCCCTCGGAGGTGTCCATCGCGATGCAGCGGACGGTGTTCTCGCCGAGCTGCTGGGCCACCTCGAGCACGAGGCGGGCGCCGTTGTTCTTGGTCTCGAGCGCGTTCAGGATCTCCGGCAGGTGGCCGTCGAACTGCACGTCGACGACGGGACCGATGACCTGGGTGATCTTGCCGACCTTGTTGGAGCCGGTGCCGGGGAGAGCGGTGCTGGCCATGTGTGCGGACCCTTCGATTCTGTTGCGGACGGGAGCGCGCGCGGCGCGCTCGGGATTGTCGTGACGATCAGAGCGCCTCGGCGCCCGAGATGATCTCGATGAGTTCCTTGGTGATCATGGCCTGACGCGTGCGGTTGTAGATCAGCGTCTGCTTCTTGATCATCTCGCCGGCGTTGCGGGTGGCGGAGTCCATGGCGCTCATGCGCGCGCCCTGCTCGGAGGCGGCGTTCTCCAGGAGTGCGCGGAAGATCTGCACCGTGAGGTTCTTCGGCAGCAGCGCGTCGAGGATGGACTCCTCGTCGGGCTCGAACTCGAGCGCCGCGTCGGCCCCGGCGCCCTTGGTCTGGGCCTGCGGCAGCTCGGCCGGGATGATCTTCTGCGCGGTCGGGATCTGCGAGATCACCGAGCGGAACTCGGCGTAGAACAAGGTCGCGACGTCGAACTCGCCCGCCTCGAAGCGCGAGAGGATGTCGTCGGCGATCTCGGCGGCGAACTCGTAGTCCACCGGCCGGTTGCCGCGGATGTCGCGCGAGGCGATGATCTGCTCGCGGAACTGGCGGCGCAGGACGTCGAGGCCCTTCTTGCCGACCGTGATGATCTTCACGGTCTTGCCCTCGGCCATCAGCCGGTTGGCGTGGTCGCGGGCGAGGCGCGCGATCGAGGAGTTGAAGGCGCCGGCCAGACCCCGGTCGCCGGTGCAGACCACGAGCAGGTGCACCCGGTCCTGGCCGGTGCCCGAGAGCAGGCGCGGGGCGCCGACGCCGCCGACGAGGTTGCCCGCGAGGTTGCCGAGCACCGCGGCCATCTTCTCGGCGTAGGGACGGCCGTTCTCGGCGGCCATCTGGGCGCGCCGCAGCTTGGCGGCGGCGACCATCTGCATGGCCTTGGTGATCTTCTGCGTCGCCTTCACCGAGGTGATGCGGTTCCGCAGGTCCTTCAAACTCGGCATCGAAGCGGTCCGGTGGTCTCAAGGGCCAGAGGCGGGGGCGCCCGAGGGTGCCCCCGCAGTTGATGCCGTGCGCTTACGCGACGCTCTTGGCGACGGACTCGACGACGCTCTTCAGCTTCGCGGCGTTGTCGTCCGAGAGGTCCTTCGAGGTGCCGATGGCGTCGAGCAGGTCCTGGTGCTTCGAGCGGAGCGTCGAGAGCAGCTGGTCCTCGAAGGGACGCACCTTCGCCACGGGCAGCTTGTCGAGGTAGCCGTTAACGCCGGCGTAGATCACCGCGACCTGCTCCTCCATCTTCAGCGGCGAGAATTGCGGCTGCTTCAGGAGCTCGGTGAGCCGCGAGCCGCGGTTCAGGAGCTGCTGGGTCGAGGCGTCGAGGTCGGAGCCGAACTGCGCGAAGGCCGCCATCTCGCGGTACTGCGCCAGCTCGCCCTTGATCTTGCCGGCGACCTTCTTCATCGCCTTGGTCTGGGCCGAGGAGCCCACCCGCGAGACCGAGAGGCCGACGTTCACCGCCGGGCGGATGCCCTGGTAGAACAGGTCGGTCTCGAGGAAGATCTGGCCGTCGGTGATCGAGATCACGTTGGTCGGGATGTAGGCCGAGACGTCGTTGGCCTGGGTCTCGATGACCGGCAGCGCGGTCAGCGAGCCGTTGCCGGCGGCGTCGCCCATCTTGGCGGCGCGCTCCAGCAGGCGCGAGTGGAGGTAGAACACGTCGCCGGGATACGCCTCGCGGCCCGGCGGGCGGCGCAGCAGCAGCGACATCTGGCGGTAGGCCACCGCCTGCTTCGAGAGGTCGTCGTACACGATCACGGCGTGCATGCCGTTGTCGCGGAAGTACTCGCCCATGGCGCAGCCGGCGAACGGCGCGATGAACTGCATCGGGGCGGCGTCCGAGGCGGTGGCCGCGATGACGATCGAGTACTCGAGCGCCCCCTGGTCCTCCAGCACCTTCACGAACTGGGCGACCGTCGAGCGCTTCTGACCCACGGCGACGTAGATGCAGAAGAGCTTGGCCTTCTCGTCGCTGCCCTGGTGGGCGGGCTTCTGGTTGAGGATCGTGTCGAGCGCGATCGCGGTCTTGCCGGTCTGGCGGTCGCCGATGATCAGCTCGCGCTGGCCGCGGCCGACCGGGATGAGCGCGTCGATCGCCTTGAGGCCGGTGGCCATCGGCTCGTGCACGGACTTGCGCGGGATGATGCCCGGGGCCTTCACGTCGACGCGGCGGCGCTCGGTCGACTGGATCGGGCCCTTGCCGTCGATCGGGTTGCCGAGCGCGTCGACGACGCGGCCGAGCAGGCCCTTGCCGACGGGCACGTCCACGATGGCGCCGGTGCGCTTGACGGTCTGGCCTTCCTTGATCTCGCGGTCGGAGCCGAAGATCACGATGCCGACGTTGTCCTGCTCGAGGTTGAGCGCCATGCCGCGCACGCCCGACTCGAACTCGACCATCTCGCCGGCCTGGACGTTGTCGAGGCCGTAGGCGCGGGCGATGCCGTCGCCGACGGACAGGACCTGCCCGACCTCGGAGACCTCGGCCTCCTCGCCGAAGTTCTTGATCTGCTCTTTCAGGATCGCGGAGATCTCGGCGGCGCGGATGTCCATCGTCGGGCCTCTTGTCTGGATCTGTTCAGTGTCGGTGTCGGATGCGGTGCGCCGGTCTTACCGGGCTTCGCGCATCGCGAGGCGGATGCCGTTGAGCTTCGTGCGGAGCGAGGCGTCGACCATGCGCGAGCCCATCTTCACGACGAGGCCGCCGATCAGGCTGGGATCGACGTGGAGATCGACCGCGACCTCGGCCTTGGCGATGTCGCGCAAGGAGGCCTTGATCTCCTCCAGCACCGCGTCGGAGGGCTTCTCCGCCACGCGCACCTCGGCGCGGACGATGCCCTTCGATTCCTGCACGAGGGCGCGGAAGGCGGTGATCATCCCGGGCAGCGCGAACAGGCGGCGGTTCGCGGCGGTGAGCCGGATGAAGTTCGCGGCGAGCCCCGTGACGCCGGCCTTCTCGATCACGGCGCCGATGGCGGCGGCCTGCTGCTCGGCGGTGAAGACGGGGCTCTTCACGAGGCGGCGCAGGTCCGCGCTCTCCTTGAGCAGCGCGTCGAACCGGTCGAGACCGGCGGCGACCTCGTCGAGCTGGCGCTCGTCCCGGGCCAGTTCGAACAGGGCGGAGGCGTAGCGGCCTGCCATGCCCGCGACGAGGGGACCTGCCTCGGAACCGTTCTGCGCCACCCGCCGCTCTCTCTTTGCCTTGCCCGCGGTTTCGTCCCTGGATCCGGGCCCGCGACGGGGTTCGGAAGGACGGCCGCGGGAAATGGGATTGTCCCGGGAAACCGGGGGCATAGAGACCCCTGCCCGGCGCGGCGACCGCCTAGCATGGCAACACGGTGGCACGCAAGGCGAGCGACGCTCGCGATCGGGTGGCGGCGGCGCGGCGGGTCGGACGGGCGTTCTGCCTCAGCGGCGCAGTCCGGCGGCGAGGCGGCTGGCCCAGGTGCGGATCGGGGTCTCGATCATCTCGGCCACGAGCACGCCCAAGATGACGGCGGCGACCATGCAGAGGAGCTGGGCGGTGAGGGCGTGCATTGTTTGTCCACAGGTCCGTGCCGCCCGGCGAATCCGGGTCCGGGCGCGGCCAGGATGGGGACCGATCCTTTCCGGAGGCTGACCTGGCGCGGGACCCGGCTCAGCAGGCGAGCCGGTCGCAGCGCCGGGTGCTGGCGATCATCCGGGCGAGCGAGCGGGCTCCCGGATGACCGAGGATCCCGGCGTTTCCGAGGACGTAGGAGGGCGTGGCGTAGAGCCCGAGATCGGCGGCCATGCGCATGTGGCTCTTGAGCGCCAGCCGCACCTCGTCGCTGTCGGCGACCGCCTCGATCTCGCTGGCCGGCGCGCCAAGGGTGCCGGCGAGCGCCAGCGCCGCCGGGCCGTCGATCCGGCCGGGCCGGCCGAGCAGCGTGCGGTAGAAGTCCCAGGCCACCGCCGAGCCGAGGCGGCGCTGGACGGCGAGCATCACCTTGGCGGCCTGGGCGGATTGCGGCGAGAGGATCGGGTTGTGCACGAGCCCGACCCGCAGGGCCGCGTCGCTGGTGTGGAGCGAGACGACGTCGGCGGCGGCCTTGCGGCACCAGGGGCAGTTGAAGTCGAAGAACTCGTAGAGCGCGGTCTCGGCCTCGCGCGGCCCCGCGTAGGTGACGCCGCGCAGAGCCGGGATCTGGCCGGTGATCTCGCCGGGCAGGATCGCGTTGGCGACCGCCTTGCCCTCGTCGTTCTCGACCGCGACGCGCTGGCCGTAGGATTGGGCGAGGCCGGCGCCGGGCGCGAGGCCCGCGCCGACGAAGGCCGAGAGAAGGTGGCGGCGGGTCGGGCGCATCGGGTCGGGTTCCGTCTCTCGGGGCGCCGGCCTTCTAGCGGCGCCTGACCGAGATGGACAGGCTTCCCGGCGGAACCGGGGCCGTCAGAGCAGGCCGGGCGGGCGCTCCCCGACCGCCCAGGCCAGCGCCTGCTCCAGCCGGTCGTTGCCCCAGAACAGCTCGCCGTCCTCGGTCAGGAAGCTCGGCGCTCCGTAGATCCCTCGCGAGCGCGCCTCCTCGCCCGCCACCCGCAGCCGGGTCTTGTTGGCCTCCGCGCTCGCGGCCTTGAGGAGCTGGGTGCCGTCGAGCCCGAGCGAATCCAGGATCGCGATCACGGAAGCGGGCTCGGCGATCGAGCGTCCTTCCGCGAAGCTCGCGCGGAAGACGGCCTGCGTGAAGGGGATCAGCCAGTCCTCGCCCTGCCCGAGGATCGCCGCGCGGGTGGCCGAGAGGCTGTTCTGCGGGAAGGGATCGGGGCGCGTCACCGGGGGAAGCCCGTAGCGGGCCGCCTCGCGCGCAAGGTCGCGCCACATGTTGCGGCCCTTGGCCGGGAACAGGTTGAAGGGCGAGGTCGTCCACCCTTGGGCGGCGAAGATCGGGCCGAGCAGGAAGGGCCGCCAGCGCACCGCGACGCCCGCCTCGGCCGCCGCAGCCTCGATGCGCATGGCGGCGAGGTAGGAGTAGGTCGAGGCGAACTCGTACCAGAACTCGATCGTCGGCTGGCGGGCCATGGGGAACGCGTCTCCGTACGGAGGAACCGGGAAATGCAAGCGCCGAGCCGTCGCGCGGGGGCGGCGGCGCGGCACCCGAACCTTGAGATGGGGCGGCAGCGCTGCAGGTCGAACGCCCCGGCCGGCACGCCGGTTGCAGCCCGAGGGTCCGCGCGATAAGCCGCCCGCGACCCCTGCCCTCCCGCTCCGGAACCCCCCGATGTCCGCTCCCGACCAGAAGCCCGTGAAGAAGGTCGTGCTGGCCTATTCCGGCGGCCTCGACACCTCGATCATCCTGAAATGGCTGCAGACCACCTACGGCTGCGAGGTGGTGACGTTCACGGCCGACCTCGGCCAGGGCGAGGAGCTGGAGCCGGCCCGCCGGAAGGCGGAGCTGCTCGGCATCCGGCCGGAGAACATCTACATCGAGGACCTGCGCGAGGAGTTCGTGCGGGACTACGTCTTCCCGATGTTCCGCGCCAACGCCGTCTACGAGGGCGTCTACCTGCTCGGCACCTCGATCGCCCGGCCGCTCATCGCCAAGAAGCAGATCGAGATCGCCGAGAAGGTCGGGGCGGACGCGGTCTGCCACGGCGCCACCGGCAAGGGCAACGATCAGGTCCGGTTCGAGCTCGGCTACTACGCGCTCAAGCCCGACGTCACCGTGATCGCCCCCTGGCGCGAGTGGGACCTGCGCTCGCGCGAGCAGCTGATCGCGTTTGCCGAGCAGCACCAGATCCCGATCGCCAAGGACAAGCGCGGCGAGAGCCCGTTCTCGGTCGATGCCAACCTTCTGCACGCCTCCTCGGAGGGCAAGGTGCTGGAGGATCCGGCCGTCGAGGTGCCGGACTACGTCTACTCGCGCACCCTCTCGCCGGAGGAGGCGCCGGACCAGCCGACCGTGATCACCATCGGCTTCGAGCGGGGCGACGCGGTCTCGATCGACGGGGAGAAACTCTCGCCGGCCTCGCTGCTCGCCAAGCTGAACGAACTCGGCCGGGCCAACGGCATCGGCCGCCTCGACCTCGTCGAGAACCGCTTCGTCGGCATGAAGAGCCGCGGCATGTACGAGACGCCCGGCGGCACCATCCTGCTGCCGGCCCACCGCGCCATCGAGTCGATCACCCTCGACCGCGGCGCGGCGCACCTGAAGGACCAGCTGATGCCGCAATACGCGGAGCTGATCTACAACGGCTTCTGGTTCAGCCCCGAGCGCGAGATGCTCCAGGCGCTCATCGACAGGAGTCAGGAGAAGGTGACCGGCAGCGTGCGGCTGAAGCTCTACAAGGGTGGCGTCCACGTGATCGGCCGGGAGAGCCCGAACTCGCTCTACGACCAGGACCTCGTCACCTTCGAGGAGGGTGCGGTCGCCTACGATCACCGGGATGCCGCGGGCTTCATCAAGCTCAACGCGCTTCGGCTGCGCACGCTCGCCCAGCGCAAGAAGCGCGAGGGCTGAGCTGATCCACCCTCCCCTGCAGAGGGGGAGGGAGATCGCGCGCTACGCGTAATCCCCCGGCGCGATGTCGGCGTAGCGCAGGAAGATCTGCAGGGCCGGCTGCATCGCGTGGTGCAGGCGACCCGCATCCTCCGTCGATCCACCCACGATCCGCGCCATCGAGCCGGCGAGATCCGCGTCCCCGTAGGGCGCGGCCGGATCGACGAACGGCACCGCCCGGCCCTCGTCCCACAGCACGGCCAGATGCCGGACCAGCGCGAGATGCGCCCCGTCCACGTCGAACGTGATCTGCTCCGGCGACGCACCGCCCGCATCGCGGAAGACGTCGCCGGTGCGGGCCGGATCGAGCTTCACCAGCGGGTTGTGGTAGGTGAAGCGCCCCGGCTTGAGCGTGGCGTGCCGCACGAAGGCCGCGAGCGCCGCGCCGACCGCGCGGTGCTCCTCCTCCGCGCCCTCGTCGTCGCCCGTGACGTTGGCGATGTCGCCGTCGCGGTCGGTGCTGCCGTAAGGGGCGTCCGGGTGGATCATCGGCGCGCCGTGTCCTTGCGGGTTCCAGGCCACCACGAGGCGGCGGATCAGGGCGATCCGCTCCAGGGTGATCTCGGTCTCGGGCATCGGGCTCTCCTTGCGTCGGGCCTCCATAGCCGATTTCCCGGCGCTGTCCTGCCCCCGCCGGACCCTCACGCCCGCGACGGCGTCAGCCCCGCAGGCAGCCCATCAATCCCTCGACCTGCCCCGTCCGGGCCTGGATCCGGCCCGCGATCGCCCGCACGGTGCGCGAGGGCTTGCCGGCGCTGCGCAGGATCGGGTTCGGCAGGGCGGCGGCCATCAGCGCCGCCTCCTGGCGGGTCAGGGCCCGCGCGTCCTTGCCGAACCAGTGCCGCGCCGCCGCCTGCGCGCCGTAGATCCCGTCGCCCCACTCCGCGACGTTCAGGTAGACCTCCATCATGCGCCGCTTGCCCCAGAGCGCGTCGAAGGCCGCCGCCAGCGGGATCTCCAGCGCCTTGCGGACGTAGGAGCGGCCGGGCCAGAGGAAGACGTTCTTCACCGTCTGCATCGCGATGGTGGAGGCGCCGCGGCTCGGACCCTCCTCGTCCTCCACCACGTCCCGGAGGGCCCCGAGATCGACGCCGTGATGCAGGCAGAAGCGCTGGTCCTCCGACGTCATCACCGCCTGGACGAGGTTCGGGGAGATTCCCGAGAGCGGCACGGCCTCGCGAGCCACCGGTTGCAGCGTCAGCCAACGGCCAAGCATCAGGGTTGAGGGCGGCGTCACCGCGCTATAGACGAGCCCCAGCGCGAGCACGAGGACGAGCCCGATGGCCGGGACGAGCAGGACGAGCCCGACGAGCCGGCGCAGGCCGCCCGGACCCGTCCGGCGCGTCGCCGCCCGTCGCCTCAACGGCCGCTCCTGCGCAGTCGCCGCCGGCCGGCGGGGCTCGACTCCGTTCTCCTCCGCCCGCACAGCGACGCGACTCACCCTCCCCAAGGCCACGTGACCATGACCTCCACCTCCTCAACGCAGGCGACGCCCGAATCGGTCAAGGTTGCCGGGACCCCGGACGCGTTTACCCACAAGCTTGCCACGGTGGCGGGCGAGGTCGAGCGCTTCATGGTCGATCTCCTCGACGGCGAGGTCCGCCCCGGCGAGATCGCGCGGCCCGCGCGGCTGATGGAGGCGATGCGCCACGCGGTGCTCGGCGGCGGCAAGCGCCTGCGCCCGTTCCTGACGGTCGAGACCGCCCGCATGCTCGGCGGCCCGGAGGCCGGGGCCATGGCGGCGGGCGCGGGGGTCGAGCTCGTCCACTGCTACTCGCTCGTCCACGACGACATGCCGGCGATGGACAACGACGACATGCGCCGCGGCAAGCCGACCGTGCACAAGGCCTACGACGAGGCCACCGCGATCCTCGTCGGCGACGCGCTCCAGACGCTGGCCTTCGAGATCACCGCCGACCCGCAATGGCAGGCGGATGCGGGCATCCGCGCCGACCTCGTGCTCGGCCTCGCCAAGGCCTCGGGCCTCGGCGGCATGGTGGGCGGCCAGCTCCTCGACCTCGCGGCGGAGGGCCGCTTCGGGCCCGTCTCCCTCGACGTGGACGACACCCTGCGCATGCAGGCGATGAAGACCGGCGCGATCCTGGCCTTCTCGGTCGAGGCCGGGGCCATCGTGGGTGGGGCGAGCGCCGACGAGCGCGCGGCGCTGCTGCGCTACGGCGTGGCGCTGGGCCAGGCCTTCCAGATCGCCGACGACATCCTCGACCGGGAGGCCTCGCCGGAGGCGATGGGCAAGGCCACCGGCAAGGACAAGGACGCCGGCAAGGCGACGCTCGTCGATCGCCTCGGCCTCGACGGCGCGCGGGCCGAGTGCGACCGGCTGGTCGGGGTCTGCGACGAGGCGGTGGCGCGCTGGGGCGAACGGGCGCAGACGCTGCGCGACGCCGCCCGCTTCACGGTGGCGCGCAAGGCCTGAGGACTTCGCTGTCCCGGCTCAGACCGAACGGCGACGGAGCCGCGACGCGGCCCCCTCTCCCTATGAGCAGGGCGATCGCATATGGCGGCAACCCGTCTCGGATTGCGCCCGAACCGCGCCGCGCCCCCTCTCCCGTGCGGGAGAGGGTTGGGGTGAGGGATGAGAACTCTACGGATGGGGCTGGCCATCGCCGCGGAACCGCAGCGCCTCCTCCGGCACGCTCCGGGCCCCTCACCCTGTCCCTCTCCCGCACGGGAGAGGGGACCCGCGCCTGATCCGAGGCAGGACTCGCTCGGCATATGCGATCGCCCTGCCCTATGGGAGAGGGCACCTGAGCCCGACTTGGCTCCCGGCTTTCCTACGGAGCGGAGGGGAGGCGCGATCCAAGTGGTCGTCCGGAGGCGACAGGCCCGTCTCGGCCTCAGCCCAGCCGCCAGTCGATCGGCTGGAGCCCCCGCGCCTCCAGCCATGCGTTCGCCTTCTGGAAGGGCCGGGAGCCCGGAAAGTCCCGCGCCCGGTTCAGCGGCGAGGGGTGACCACTCTCGATGACCGCGTGCCGGTCCCGGTCGATCAGCGCGGCGCGGGCGCGGGCCTGGGCGCCCCAGAGCAGGAACACGGACGGCTCCGGACGGGCCGAGACCGCCGCCACCGCCTCGTCGGTGAGCCTGGCCCAGCCGTAGCGCAGATGCGCTCCGGACTTGCCGGCCTCGACCGTCAGTGCGGCGTTGAGGAGGAGTACGCCCTGCCGCGCCCACGGCGTCAGGTCGCCGGACCGGGGCTTTGCCGGATCGACCTCCGCCAGGATCACCTTCAGGGAGGCCGGAAGACGGCCCTTGCCCACATACGAGAAGGCGAGCCCGTGGGCGTCGCCCGGCCTCGGGTAGGGATCCTGTCCGAGGATCACCACCTTGACGGCTCCGGGGGGCGTCAGCGCGAGCGCCGCGAAGATGTCGCGCGGCTCCGGCAGCACGCGCGCGCCCTCGGCGATGCGGGCATCGACCCGCGCGGCGACCGTGTCGGCCGCGCCCTCGCGGAAGAATGGCAGGTCCGTCCAGGGCGAGCCGGAGGCGCGGAAGGCCGCGAGCGCGTCGGCGACGGGCGTGCGGCTCATCGCGCCACCATCAGGCGCTCGCCCTCGCGGATCGCGAGGGGGCTGTTGCGGCGCAGATACGTCATCACTTCGTTCGCCACGAGCTTACCGTCGGTGGCGCCGATCAGGGTGCGCCCGCTGCGCAGGGCCCCGTAGCCGTTGCCGCCGTCGTAGAGGAAGTTGTTCGCCGCGACCGTGTAGGTCCGCGCCCGGTCGAGCGGCGCTCCGTCGACCGTGACCGAGAGGACGCGCGAGCCGGGCGCCCGTTCCGGATCGAGCCGGACCGCGAGGCCGGAGACCTGCACGAGGCGCCCCGCCGGCCGGCCGTAATCGGCGAGCCCGTTCTCGAGGAGCGCCAGCAGCGCCTCGCCCGTGATCGCGACGAGCACCACCGTGTTGCCGAAGGGCAGTTCCTGCAGGATGTCGCGGCGGGTCAGCTCGGCGCCCGCCGGGTAGAGCCGGTTGCCGCGGATGCCGCCGCCGTTCATCAGCCCGACCTCGGCGCCCGTCGAGGCCCGCACCGCGTCGGCCACGAGGTCGCCGAAGCCGGCCTCCCGGGCGCGCACGCTGGCGACCCGGCTGTCGAGGGGCAGCGCGGTCCGCCCGACCGGAACGTCGAGCTCGCGCGACAGGTCGGCCTCGTAGCGGCGCACCAGCGCCAGCGTCTCGGGATCGGGCGCGACGTCCCGCGTGTCGTGGATGCGGAAGCTCGGGCGCCAGCGCAGGCGCCGCTCCGCCCCCTCCCCCTCGCGGGTGCAGCGGATGTCGATCGCGGTGACGAAATGCGCATCCACGCTCGATTCGGCGAGCACGCGCTGGCCGTCGTAGCGCAGGAACAGGTCGTGGTCGTGGCCGGACAGGATGATGTCGGCGTGGCCCGCGGCCAGCATCGCCATGTCGGTGGCGCGATCCGTGTGGACCACCGCGACGACGATCTCGGCGCCCTCCGCGCGCAGCAGGCGGGCCTGCTCGGCCAGCGTCTCGGCCTCCGGGCCGAAGCGGAGCGTGCCGCTCTGCGCCTTCTCGGGCGTGCTCCTCAGCGCGATGCCGGTGACGCCGACGCGCACGCCGCCGAGATCGGTGACGAAGCGGTCCGCGACGTCCGGCAGCGGCTCGCCCGCCCCGTCCCGGAGGTTCGCCGCGAGCGTGCGGAAGGCGGCGCCGCGGATCCGCTCCTGGAACACGGCCGGCCCGAAATCGAACTCGTGGTTACCCGGCACGAACACGTCGGGCGGGGCGAGCGCCAGGAGCGCCACAATGTGCGCGCCCCGGTCGAAGCCCGACATCAGCGAGGGCGAGAGCGTGTCGCCGGCATGCGCGTAGAGGACGGGCACGCCGCGCGCGCGCTCCGCCTTCACCACGGCGTTGAGCCGCGCGAAGCCGCCGCGGCCCTCGACCTCGCCCATCAGGTAGATGTCGTTGACGAGAAGGAGCGTGAAGGTCGGGCGGTCGGCTCCCGCCTCGGCGGCGACGGTGGGCAGGGCGCCGAGGCCGGCCCCGAGCCCGAGTCCGAAGGTCTGGCGGCGGCTCGGTTCGCGCATATCCCCTCGCCTATCCGGCGGACCCGACGCGCTCGTGACGCCCGGCCGGCAAGGCGCCCTACCGGAACAAGACGCCCTGCCGAAACAGGACGCCCTACCGGAAGGTGTCGCGCACGGCCTTGGCGTTGCGGCGGACCATCGGCCAGATCCAGGCGCCGGAGGCGAGATAGGCCCCGGGCGCCTTCGGGCGCAGGTCCGCGGCCAGCCGCTGCGCGAGGCCGGGGACAGCCAGCGCCCCGACCGGCGCGTCGGTCTTGCGGTAGACGACCGTGGTGTCCTCGCGCCAGTAGGCCTCGTCCGGCACCAGCCCGGCGCGGCGGGCCAGCAGGTCGAAGGTCTCGCGCACGTAGCCGTGCACGTGGGCGAAGTGGAAGCGCTCGTGCGGCGGCTTGCCGGTGGCGGCCATGTTGGGCACCGCGGCGTAGAGGCGCCCGTCCGGCTTCAGCCAGCGGGCGAGGCGCTCCATCACCTCGGCCGGGTCGCGCAGGTGCTCCAGCACGTGGTGGGTGCTGATCACGTCGAAGCTGCCGGGTGCGAAGGTCGCGTCGTCCGCATCGTCCAGCACCTCGACCCCGTAGGTCTTGCGGGCGAAGGCGGCGTAGTCGCGGCCGGGCTCGACGCCGACCACGTCGCAGCCCTTGGCCCGGGCGGCGGCCAGGAACTCGCCGGAGCCCGAGCCGAAATCGAGGAGCCGGGCGCCCGGCACGAGCTTGGGCCCCAGCAGGTCCGCCCGGAAGGCGGCCTCCCGGCCCGAGCGCTTGACGTGGTGGGGCGGCGGGCCGCCCGCGAAGGCGAGCTGGTAATCGGCCCGGTAGGCGGTGGCGTAGTACGCGGCGAGTTCGTCCGGCGTCGGCATCGGGTCGGTGCGGATCAGGCCGCACTGCGTGCAGGCAATCGAGCGCAGCACCTTCAGGCGCCGGTCGCTCTCGGCCACCACGACGGACTCCGCGCAGCCGCACAGATTGCACGCCGCCGGCGCGCCCGTGTAGGGGTAGCCGGTGAACGGTACGAAGTGCCTGAGGAAATAGCGGGGAGACGGCATGTCGCGCCCTGTCCTGTCGATCTTCGAAAAGTCGCTTCGTGCTCTAGATAGATAAGCCCGTCGAGACAATCGCGGCGCGCTCACGAGATCCGCCCCCGGCAGCCGCAAGCGCGCCGGGCGGGGCGCCGCCGCGGACCGGAAAGCCCTGTGTGATGAACGAACGCGTCGAACCCGCAACGCTCGCGGCCCGCCAGCCCCTGGCGCCTCAGGCCCCCGTCAGCGCCGGCACGCTGCCCGCCGAGCATCCGCCCGTCCGCTGGGGCCGGGTCGGCGTGCTCCTGATGAATCTCGGCACGCCGGAGGGCACGACCTACTGGCCGATGCGCCGCTACCTGAAGGAGTTCCTCTCCGACCGGCGCGTCATCGAGGTGCCGCGGCTGATCTGGTGGCCGCTCCTGAACCTCGTCATCCTCACGAAGCGCCCGGGGCCGAAGGGGCGCGACTACGCCAGCGTCTGGAACAACGCGCTGGACGAGGGGCCGCTCAAGACCATCACCCGCGGCCAGCGCGATCGGTTGCAGGCGGCGCTCGGCGATTCGGTGGTCGTCGATTGGGCCATGCGCTACGGCAAGCCGGAGGTGAGTTCGCGCATCCAGGCGCTGCTCGACCAGGGCTGCGACCGCATCCTCCTGGTGCCGCTCTATCCCCAGTACGCCGCCGCGACCTCGGCCACCGCCTGCGACCAGGCCTTCAAGGCCCTGATGCAGATGCGCTGGCAGCCGACGGTGCGGGTCTCGCCGCCCTACCACGACGACCCGGTCTACATCGACGCGGTCGCCCGCTCGATCCGCGAGGGGCTCGCCAAGCTCGATTTCGAGCCGGAGGTGATCCTCACCTCGTTCCACGGCGTCCCGAAGAGCTACCTGCTCAAGGGCGACCCCTACCATTGCCAGTGCGTGAAGACGGGCCGCCTGATCCGCGAGGCGCTCGGCTACGGGCCGGACAAGATGCGCACCACCTTCCAGTCGCGCTTCGGCAACGAGGAGTGGCTGAAGCCCTACACCGACGAGACTGTGCAGGCGCTCGCCAAGTCCGGCGTGAAGCGCATGGCGATCGTGGCGCCGGGCTTCACGGCCGATTGCCTGGAGACCCTCGAGGAACTCGACGGCGAGAACCGCCACTATTTCGAGGAGAACGGCGGCGAGAAGTTCGCCTACATCCCCTGCCTCAACGACGGCGACCTCGGCATGGAGGTCATCGAGCACGTGGTGCGGCGGGAATTGCGGGGTTGGGTGGAGTAGGCCCGCGCGTCTTACCCCTCCCCCCTCTGCGGGGGAGGGTGGCCCGCGAAGCGGGTCGGGAGAGGGGAGAGCGCTTCAGAATAGAGCTGCGGCCCTGCATGAAGGCCGCGCCTCATCCTGAAGCCGGGTGCCCCTCTCCCGACCCGGCCTGACGGCCGGCCCACCCTCCCCCGCAGAGGGGGGAGGGAGAGCGTGGCGTCTTTCTCCCCTACCCCCGCGCCCGCCTACTCAGCGCCCGCGGGCTCGACTTCTTCGAGGCCTTGCCGCGGCCCGAGAGGCTCGGGTTGGTCATGAAGTACTTGTGGGCGTTGAAGGGCTCCTCGCCCTCCGCCGGCTGGACCCGCTCGCTCGCCCCCGAGGCCAGCACGCGCCAGCTCTGGCGGTTGTCCAAGAGGTTCGCCAGCATGATCTGGTCGAGCACCTGCTGGTGCACGGTCGGGTTGGTGATCGGCAGGAGCGCCTCGACCCGGCGGTCGAGGTTGCGGCTCATCAGGTCGGCCGACGAGATGTAGACCGTGGCCTTCGGGTGGGGCAGCCCGACGCCGTTGCCGAAGGCGTAGATGCGCCCGTGCTCCAGGAAGCGCCCGACGATCGACTTGACCCGGATCGTCTCGGACAGGCCCGGCACGCCGGGGCGCAGGCAGCAGATGCCGCGCACCACGCAGTCGATCTGCACGCCCGCCTCCGAGGCGTCGTAGAGCGCGTCGATGATCTGCGCGTCGACCAGCGAGTTGCACTTGATCCAGATCGCCGCCGGGCGCCCGGCCTTGGCGTGCGCGATCTCGGCCTCGATGTGCTCGAGCAGCCGCGGCTTCAGCGTCAGCGGCGAGACTGCCATGCGCTCGAGTTCCGCGGGCTCGGCGTAGCCCGTGATGAAGTTGAAGATGCGGGAGACGTCCCGGGCGATGGCCGGGTCGGCGGTGAAGAAGGAGAGGTCGGTGTAGATGCGCGCCGTGATCGGGTGATAGTTGCCCGTGCCGATGTGGCAGTAGGTGACGAGGCGCTCGCCCTCGCGGCGCACCACCATCGAGAGCTTGGCGTGGGTCTTCAGCTCGACGAAGCCGAAGACCACCTGGGCGCCGGCCTTCTCGAGGTTGCGGGCCCAGCGGATGTTGGCCTCCTCGTCGAAGCGGGCCTTCAGCTCGACGAGCGCGGTGACCGACTTGCCGGCCTCGGCGGCTTCCGCGAGCGCGGCCACGATCGGCGAGTTCGAGGAGGTGCGGTAGAGCGTCTGCTTGATCGCCACCACGTTCGGGTCGCGGGCGGCCTGGGCCAGGAACTGCACCACCGAGTCGAAGGACTCGTAGGGGTGGTGCACGCAGAAATCCTTCTGGCGGATCGCCGCGAAGACGTCGCCGCCCGATTCCCGGATGCGCTCGGGGAAGCGCGGGTTGTAGGGCTTGAACTTGAGGTCCGGCCGGTCGATCGAGACGATCTGCGAGAGCTCGTTCAAGGCCAGCATGCCCTCGACCAGGAAGATGGCGTCGGGGGAGATTTCCAGCTCGTCGGCCACGAAGGCGCGCAGGTCCTCCGGCATCCCGGCCTCGACCTCGAGCCGGATGACGACGCCGCGGCGGCGCTGCTTCAGCGCGGTCTCGAAGTGCAGGACGAGGTCCTCGGCCTCCTCCTCGATCTCGAGGTCGGAGTCGCGCACCACCCGGAAGGCGCCCTGGCCCCGCACGTGGTAGCCGGGGAAGAGCCGGCCGGTGAACATCACGATCACCTGCTCGATCGCGATGAAGCGCGCGGCCGGATCCCCCTCGACGGTCGGCAGGCGCACGAAGCGGTCGAGCACGCCCGGCATGCGGATCAGCGCGCGCAGGGTCCGCCCATCTTTCGGCCGCACCAGCATCAGGGCGATGGTCGAGCCGAGGTTAGGGATGAACGGGAAGGGGTGGGCCGGGTCGATCGCCAGCGGCGTCAGCACCGGCAGGACGTGGTTGAGGAAGTACTCCTCCAGGAAGGCCTTGTGCTGGGCGATCAGCTCACTGGGCTCGACGAGGGCGATGTCGACACCGAGCAGCTCCGCGCGCAGCTCCCGCCAGCGGGTCTGCTGGTCCTCGGCCAGCCGCGAGACCTCCTGGCCGATCCGGACGAGCTGCTCGGACGGGGTCAGCCCGTCCTGCGAGGGCAGCGTCAGCCCGGCCCGGACCTGATCGTGCAGGCCGGCGACGCGGACCATGAAGAACTCGTCGAGGTTGTTGGCCGAGATCGAGAGGAAGCGCAGCTGCTCCAACAGCGGATGGCCGGTGTTGGAGGCCTCCTCCAGCACCCGGCGGTTGAACTGCAGCCAGGACAGCTCGCGGTTCACGAAGCGCTCGGGCGAGTGGCGGAGCGTGCGGCCGGCCTCCAGCACGCTCGCGCGGGCGGGCTCGCCGACATGCGTCGGGGGCTCCGGGATGTCGGCGGCCACCGGCCACTCGTCGCCCCGGTCGGCGGGCGCGGCCGGAGCCTGCGCAGGGCGCGCCACGGCCGTGCGCCGAGTCGGCGGCGCCCGGCGCGGGGGGGCGGACGGGCGCTCGGCCCCCGTCTCCTCGTGCGCCTGCTCGCTCTCGCGGGCTCCGACTCTCGGCTCCATCTCCGGCAACACGTGTCCTCCAGCTCTGCGGCGCCGCGCCCTCTAGCAGGGAATCGGCACAGCCGCGTGACGGTTCGATGACGGCCTCGCGCCGCGGGCTAATCCTCCGGGGACTCCGCGAACGGATTCTCCGCTCCGTCATCGGAGCCGTCCTCGCCCCCGCCCATCCGCTCCAGCACGGCGAGCGCCAGCGGCTTGGTGATGCGGCGCCCGCGCCCCAGCGCGTCGCGGTCGAGTTCGGCCACCACCTCGCGGGCGCGGCCGAGCGAGCGGTCGAGGCGCAGCGCCAGCGCGTCGATCACCCCGAGATCGACCACGAGCTGCCGGTCCACGAAGAGCTTGACGATGACGGCCCGCAGCAGGGCGTCGTCGGGAGCGAGGATCGCCGCGGAGGGCGCCAGCCGCAGGCGCGAGCGCAGGTCCGCGGTGGCGAGGCCGATGGCCTCGATGGGCTGCCCGCTCGTCAGCAGCACCGGCGCCCGGCGCTCGCGGGCGAGGTTGAGGAGGTGGAACAGGGCGGCCTCGTCGGCGCGCCCCGCCCGGTCGATGTCCTCGATCACCAGCGCGCCGTTCGAGACGAGATGGCCGACATCGGCCGCCCCGATGCCGGCGGCCGGCACGGTCCAGGCATGGGCCCGCGTCGCCCAGATCGAGGCGAGATGGCTCTTGCCGCTGCCCGCCGGACCGGTAAGGACCAGAACGGTGTCCGGCCAGTCCGGCCACGCCTCGATCAGGGCGTAGGCGGCCTCGTTGGCGGGGCCGACCAGGAAGTCCTCGCGGCCGTAGCGGGGATCGAGCGGCAGGTCGAAGGTGAGCTGACGGGGCGGTGCGGTGTCGCGCATGGGGCCGCTTATACACCCGGGAGCCGACGGCGCCCCACCGTCACGGCTCCCGCCGTCCGACCTCGATGAGCACCGGCGCCTCGGCATGGTAGAGCCGGCTCTGCAGGTATTGCCGCAGGCCGAAGCGCACCAGCACCCCGATCGAGGCCGCGACCGGCACGGCCAGCAGCAGGCCGAGGAAGCCGAAGAGCGAGCCGAAGGCCAGCAGCGCGAACATCAGCCAGACCGGGTGCAGGCCCACCGAATCGCCGACGAGCTTGGGCGAGATGATGTTGCCCTCCAGGAACTGACCGACGAGGAACACCCCCACGGTGAGCCCGAGATGCAGCCAGTCCGAGCCCGGCCAGAACTGCACCAGCGCGACGCCGACCGAGAGCATGAACCCGGTGAGCGTGCCGACATACGGGATGAAGGTGAGGAAGCCCGAGATCAGCCCGATCAGCACGCCGAAATTCAGACCCACCAGCCAGAGCCCGACCGCGTAGAAGGTGCCGAGGATCAGGCAGACGAGCGTCTGGCCGCGCACGAAGCCGATGATGGCCCGGTCGATCTGGGTGGCGAGCCCGCGCACGGTGGTTCGGTGCCGGGGCGGCACCCAGCCGTCGATGGCCGCGACCATCCGGTCCCAGTCGACGAGGATGTAGAAGGCGACGACCGGCGTCACCACGAGGAGCGAGGCGATCGAGATCAGCGCCTGGCTGCCGGTCCAGAGGGATTTCAGGAAGGCGAGCAGCCACGTCACGCCCTGGCTCGCCAGCGTGCCGACCGAGGATTGCAGCTCGGCGATCGCGTCCGCACCGCCGAGTCGCTGGAGGAGCGGCCCGGCGCGCTCGGCGAGGATCCCCTGCAGCCGGGCGACCATCTGGGGCAGGCTCGCGATCAGCGCGGCGACTTGGTTGGCGACGAGCGGCACGAGGAGGAGCAGGCTCACCACCAGCACCACGACGAAGAGTGCCAGGATGAGGAGGCTTGCGGCGAGCCGTCCGAGGCCGAGTCGCTCCAGCCGGTCGGCGAGCGGGTCGAGCAGGTAGGCCAGCGCGATGCCGGCCACGAAGGGCAGCATCACGTCGCGCAGCAGATAGATGAGAAGGCTCAAGGCCACGAGCGACGCCAGCCCGATCACCGCCCGTGCGCGCATCGCCGGCTCCTTCTCGCTCATGCCCGGCCGGAGAGTGGGAACGCCACCCCACACGGTCAAGGCTGCTTCAAGGCTGCTTCAAGGCTGCTGCCCGGAGAGGTGGATGCCAGGGGAATCTCGACGGCGGCGGGTTCGACGGCGCGGCGCTTTGGGCTAAAGAGCCCGTGGACAGACGAGGATACGGGCGCCGATGACGGCCGAGAACGAGAATGGGCTGACCTACGCGCAGGCCGGCGTCGACATCGACGCCGGCAACGCGCTGGTCGATGCGATCAAGCCGCTGGTGCGGGCCACGCGCCGGCCGGGCGCGGATGCGGAGATCGGCGGCTTCGGCGGCCTGTTCGACCTGAAGGCCGCGGGTTTCAAGGACCCGATCCTGGTGGCGGCCAACGACGGCGTCGGCACCAAGGTGAAGATCGCGGTCGAGACCAACCGCCACGCGACGATCGGCATCGACCTCGTGGCGATGTGCGTGAACGACCTCGTGGTGCAGGGCGCCGAGCCCCTGTTCTTCCTCGACTACTACGCCACCGGCAAACTCGTGCCGGGGGTCGGCGCCGACATCGTGCGGGGCATCGCCGAAGGGTGCCGGCAGGCGGGCTGCGCGCTGATCGGCGGCGAGACCGCCGAGATGCCGGGCCTCTACGACGGCCAGGACTACGACCTCGCGGGCTTCGCGGTGGGCGCGGCCGAGCGCGGCACGCTGCTGCCGAAGGCCGGCATCGCGGCGGGCGACCTCGTGCTCGGCCTGCCGTCCTCCGGCGTCCACTCGAACGGGTTCTCGCTGGTGCGCCGGATCGTCGCCCGCACGGGGCTCGGCTGGGACGCCCCCGCCCCGTTCGATCCCGCGCGCTCGCTCGGCGAGGCGCTGCTCGAGCCGACCCGGATCTACGTGAAGCCGCTGCTGGCGGCGCTCAAGGCCACCGACGGCATCAAGGCGCTCGCCCACATCACGGGCGGCGGCTTTCCCGACAACCTGCCCCGCGTGCTGCCGGACGACGTCGGCATCGCGGTCGATCTCGGCGCCGTGAGCGCGCCGCCAGTCTTCGGCTGGCTCGCCCGCGAGGGCGGCGTCGCCGAGGCCGAGATGCTGCGCACCTTCAACTGCGGCATCGGCATGGCCGTGGTGGTGGATGCCGCGAAGGCGGACGCGGTGATCGCCGCGCTCGAGGCGGCGGGCGAGGCGCCGGTGCGGCTCGGGCGGATCACCCCGCGCGGGGCGGAGCCCGTCACCTTCGACGGCACGCTCAAGCTGTGAGCACGGCGCACAAGACCCGCGTCGCGATCCTGATCTCGGGGCGCGGCTCGAACATGGTCTCGCTGATCGAGGCGGCGCGCGCGCCCGACTTCCCGGCCGAGATCGTGCTGGTGCTCTCGAACCGGCCGGACGCCGCCGGCCTCGCCCGCGCGGCGGAGGCCGGCATCGCCGTGAAGGCGATCGACCACACGGCCTATCCGGACCGGGTGAGCTTCGACGCGGCGCTCGACGCGGAATTGCGCGCGGCGGGGATCGAGCTGGTCTGCCTCGCCGGCTTCATGCGGATCTTCACCCCCGGCTTCGTCGAGGGCTGGGCGGGGCGGATGCTCAACATCCACCCCTCGCTGCTGCCGCTGTTCAAGGGCACGCACACCCACGAGCGGGCGCTGCAGGCGGGCGTGCGCCTGCACGGCTGCACGGTGCACTACGTGGTGCCGGAGCTCGATGCCGGCCCGATCGTGGCGCAGGCGGCGGTGCCGGTGCGGGCGGGCGAGGACGCCGATAGCCTCGCGGCCCGGGTGATCGTGCAGGAGCACCGGCTCTATCCCGCGGCGCTCGCCCTGGTGGCGGGCGGCCGGGCGCGCCTCGATGGCGACCGGGTAATCTTCTCAGTGGATGCCGGCCGGGCGGACGGCGCCCTCCTGAGCCTGTAACGGGATCCCGAAGGGCCAGGGCCCTTCGGCGGGGATCGGGGCGCGGAGCCCCGACATCGATCCCTCAGACCGGGCGCTGCAGCTTGCAGGCGTCGAGCGCGCCGAGCGCCTTGGCGCGGGCGGAATCGTTGAAGTAGCCGGTGGTGCGGTAGGACTCGATCTCGGCCTCGTCGAGGCTGCGCAGGGTGCGGCTCGCGTAGCAGCCGCAGGGGCGCTCGAGCGAGGCCTCGGAGGCGCTGGTCATGCGGGCCTGGACGACCGCGCAGGCGCGGCGAACGCGGGCCTCGAGGTTGGCCTTCGGCGCGGTGCGCAGCGCCGGGTCGGGCTGGTACTGCTCGAAGGGCGCCGAGGAGCCGCCGGCGAGGGCCGCGGTGGCGCCGAGCGCCAGGAGGCCGGCAGCGAGCGTGAGGGACAGGCGGCGGATCATGGAGAACGTCCAGAGGCGGGTAAGCTTGACCGTGTCCTTGGACGCCTCGCCGGACTCATCGTCAATGGCGGCGCCGCCACACCGGCGGCCATTCGGTCGGGCAAGGCCGGCCGCGGAGGAATAGGCCGCCGGTGTAGCCCGGCGGCCCGAGATCCGGCCGTGCGGAGCCCGCGGCTCAGCCGACGATGTCGCCGTCCTGGAAGAACTGGGCGATCTCGGCCTTGGCGTTCTCGGCGCTGTCCGAGCCGTGCACGGTGTTCTCGCCGACCGACTCGGCGAAGAGCTTGCGGATGGTGCCGTCGGCGGCCTGCGCCGGGTTGGTCGCGCCCATCACTTCACGGTACTTGGCGACCGCGTTCTCGCCCTCGAGGACCTGCACCACGACGGGGCCGGAGGTCATGAACTCCACGAGCTCGCCGAAGAACGGGCGCTCCTTGTGGATCTCGTAGAACGTCTCCGCCTGCTGGCGGCTCATCTGGATGCGGCGCTGGCCGACGATCCGCAGGCCGGCCTTCTCGATCACGGCGTTGACGGCGCCGGTCAGGTTGCGCCGCGTGGCGTCGGGCTTCAGGATGGAGAAGGTGCGCTCGGTGGCCATGCTGGCGGTGTCCGTGTTTTCGAGGAAAGGGTTCGGCGGCTGATCCGTCGCGCGGAAGCCGCTGCGCCGCCGGGCTTATAGCGGGCCGCCCCACCCCTCTCAACCCGAGCGCGCGCAAGCGCGGCCATGGCTTCGCTGCAACAGGGTCGAAAAATCGCCCGAATGCGACCGCGTAATCGCTTGCAGACGTACCTCCCGCCCACGGCGCCCCCGCGCGCCAAGCCACGGAGACTTCCGCATGCGCCTCGCTCTCGGCACCACCGCCCTCCTGCTCGCCGGCCTCGGCACCGCCTCGGCGGAGGCGCCCAAGGATCCCAGCGGCACCTGGCTCACCGGTGACGGCCGCGCCAAGATCCGCATCGACCGCTGCGGCCCGGGCCAGAGCCTCGTCTGCGGCAAGGTGGTGTGGCTGAAGGTGCCGACCACCGAGGCGGGCAGCCCCCGCACCGATCTGAAGAATCCAGACCCGAAGAAGCGGGCCCGGCCGGTGATCGGCCTGCAGCTCATCGAGGGCCTGAAGCCGGACGAGGAGAAGTTCTCGGGCGAGCTCTACAACATCGAGGAGGGCAAGACCTATCAGGTCAGCCTGGAGCGCGAGAGCGCGCAGGAGCTCTCGGTCTCGGGCTGCCTGCTCAAGATCCTGTGCGGCTCGCAGACCTGGACGCGCGTGCCGGACGTGAACCAGCAGGCGGCGGTCGTCCCGCCCGAGGCGCCGGCCCCGAAGCCGGCCAAGCCCGCCGCGAAGGCGCCGAAGCCCGAGTAGGCCCCTCCCCGCGGACGGCCGCCTCAGATCGCGGCGAGCCCGCGCTGCACGGCGGGGCGGGCTAGCACGGTGTCGAGCCAGCGGCGGACGTTCGCGAAGCCCGAGAGGTCGATGCCCTGCTTGCCGTGGAACTTCGCCCAGGTGAGGGTGGCCACGTCGGCGATCGAGTAGGCGCCCGCGATGTACTCGCTTTTGGCGAGCTGTCCGTCGAGGACGCCGTAGAGGCGCCTGGCCTCCGCCTCGAACCGGTCGATCGCGTAGGGGATCTTCTCCTGCGCGTAGATCTTGAAATGGTGGGTCTGGCCCAGCATCGGCCCGAAGCCTCCGACCTGCCAGAACAGCCACTGATCGACCGCCACCCGCGCCCGCTCGTCCTTCGGGTAGAGGCAACCGGTCTTGCGGCCGAGATATTGCAGGATGGCGCCGGACTCGAACACCGTGATCGGCTCACCCCCGGGCCCGTCCGGGTCCACGATCGCCGGGATCTTGTTGTTGGGCGAGATCTTCAGGAACTCGGGCGCCATCTGCTCGCCCTTGCCGATATTGACCGGGATCACGCGGTAGGGCAGCCCGCACTCCTCCAGCATGATCGGGATCTTCCAGCCGTTCGGCGTGCTCCAAGTGTGGAGGTCGATGGGCTTGCCCTGGGCGGCGGCCATGGCGCGATGCTCCGGCTCGGTCTCGCCGGGCGCGGACGCCGGGCGAGCCTGTGAGGTTAAGGACGACGCCGTCGTCCGCAAGTCCGATCTGCCGGCCGGCGAGGCACCGTCCGCTACGGCCTAGCTAGCGCGGATCCTCCACCGCGCTCAAGCGTGTCCCGCTCCCGCAGGCCGCGAGACGGCGGCGCGTCTCCGTCAAGCGATGCCGGGGGCGCGCTCGTCCGGGGCCTTGCCCTGCCGACCGATTGGGTCTGAAATCCCATGGCCCGCCGCGGGCCGACTCGCGGTCGAACCTCCGGATCCGCTACGATGCTCCACCGCCTCCTCGTCGGCACTGCGCTCGCCCTGCCGCTCCTCGCCGCCGCGCCCCTCCCGGCCCAGGCGGCGCCGAAGGAGGCCGCCGAGACCGCCAAGCTCGAGACCGCCAAGCCCGCGAAGGAGCCGAGCGCCGGCCAGAGCGCGGCGCGCGCCCGGCAGAAGCAGTGCGGGACCGAGTGGCGCGCGCTCACCGATGCGCAGAAGGCCACGCAGGGGCCGAAATGGCCTCAGTTCTGGAGCAAGTGCAACAAGCGCCTGAAAGGCAACGACAAAGCCTGAGGCGATCAGCAACCGGGAGCCGACCCGCGGGTTCTGATCCGCGGGCGGTCGATGGCACGCGGGGTGCGATGAACGAGCGGCAGGCACTTCAGCGCGTGGTCGCGGCCGGCGCGGTGATCCCGTTCGCCGCCGGCCTCTACGGGGTGCTGTTCGGCGTGAACGGGCTCTCGTCCGGCGTCGAGAGCGTCTCGACGGACAGCCATTTCCGCTACCTCTCGGGTTTGCTCGCCGGCATCGGCATCCTGTTCTGGACCTGCGTGCCGGACATCGAGGCCAAGGGGCGCCTGTTCCGCTTCCTCACCCTCGTGGTGGGTCTGGGGGGCCTCGCGCGCCTGCTTGGGCTCTATCTCACCGGCATCCCGTCGCTGACCATGCTGGGCGCGCTCGGCGTGGAACTGGTCGTCACGCCGCTGCTCTGCCTCTGGCAGATGCGCGTGGCGACGAAGGCCCGGGACGCCGCCGCGTTGCCGGATCCCGGCGCCGATGTCTGAGGCCAGCGGCGCCGTGCCCGACCGGCTGATCGGCCGGTACCGCCGCCTCCTGCGGCATCTGGCCGTCGGGCCTTTCCGAGGGAGCTGAGAATGCGCACGGACCTTCAGATCGGAGGGGTCCTGATATCTCCCTTCGTCGCCTACGCGCTCGGCGCCTTCGCGATCCTCGTCCTCTTGCGCACGCTCTTCGCGCGGGTCCCCCTCGGCCGCTACGTGGCGAACCCGCCGCTGACGGAGGCCGGGATCTACGTCTGCATTCTCGCCCTGCTGGTGGTTCTGATCTGATGGCCGACGAGGACGACCCGAAGGCCGGCCGCTCGGCCGAGCAGGATGCCGGGCGGGACACCGGGCGCGCGGAGCCGGCCGCGGTCCGGGACGCGGGCGTTCCGCGGCACGGCCGGGTGCGCAAGCTCCTCCGGTTCGCCGCGACCGCCGCGATCCTGGCCGTGGCGCTCGCGGCTGCGGCCGTGGTCTGGCACATCTACGTCACGGCGCCCTGGACCCGGGACGGGCGCGTGCGCGTGCAGGTGGCCGCCGTCGCGCCCCAGGTCTCGGGCCAGATCGTCGCGCTGAAGGTTTCCGACAATCAGACGGTCAAGCGCGGCGATGTGCTCTACACGATCGACCCCTTCGATTTCGAGATCGCCGTGACGCAGGCCGAGGCCGAGGTGAGGAACCGCGAGGCCGACCTGCAGGTCAAGAACGCGGAGTCGGACCGCCGGCAGGCGCTGACCACCCTCTCGACATCCGTCGAGCAGAAGCAGCAATATGCCGGGACCGCCAAGATCGCCGAGGCCGCACTGGCGACCGCCAAGGCACATCTCTCCCAGGCTCGGATCAACCTCAAGCGCACGGAAGTGCGGGCGCCGGTCAACGGCCGCGTGACCAACCTGCTGCTGCGCGTGGGCGACTATGCCACCACCGGCACGGTCAACCTCCGGGTGATCGACACGGACACGTTCTGGATCGACGGCTACTTCGAGGAGACGAAGATGGCCAACATCCACGTGAACGACCCGGCCGAGATGCAGCTCATGGGCTTCGCGCCGGTCTTGAAGGGGACGGTGGAGAGCGTCACGCTCGGCATCGCCACCGCCAGCGCCGCACCGAGCACGCAGGGGCTGCCGGACGTCGATCCGGTCTTCACCTGGGTTCGCCTCGCTCAGCGCGTCCCGGTGCGCATCCGCATCGATCAGGTGCCGGAGGACGTGCCGCTGGTGGCCGGCATGACCGCGACCGTGATGGTCAACAACGGCGTCGGGACCCGTCCGGCGTGGTTCGCGGATCTGAGCCGCACGCTCACCGGCGTCCGTTGAATGCTCGCGTGGCCGAACACCTCGCCGGGCGCCGCGGCGCCGGCTTTTTGCACCGCAGCGCCCCTATGCCTAAGTCCTTGATCGCCTGCGCGTGCGCCGCGAAGGCGCCCGAGCGTGGCGAATACGTTTTGGCCAAGCCCCGATTTTCCGATTGACGTCTGTCGAATACGGTCGCAATCTCTCTGGGTGCTTCGGGAAGGGAAGCACAACCGTTCCGGATACGGCGCGCAAGGCGCGAATATCTGGCGCGACGATCCGTGAGCGAAGCTGAAGGAGACAGGAATGACTCCACCCCAGCAGAACGCCGTAACGACCACTCTCGGACCGGTCCGGCCGAGAGCCTAGCGGCAGATCGAGCGGACAACCCGGCGGAGGACGGCTCCAGGGGCGCAGAAGCGGCCGAACGGCGCGACTTCGAACACGCGAAATGCCCCACCTCAAGCCGTCTCCGGCGCGGTTCACTCCGGCAGTGCCGTGGAGATAATGACCATCGCGAAGGTGCCGAGCGCTCGCCGACAGCCCAGCAGGCTGCGTGCGGGCTGAACCCATGTGCGGTGAGATCCGACGTTCGGGACCGTAAAGGAAACGGGCCGCCCTCTCCCCGCAGGCGGGGAGAGGGGATACACGTCCCCGCGATGGGCCTCACGCGATTCCGAGCTTCGCCTTCAGCAGGGCGTTCACGGCCGCCGGGTTGGCCTTGCCGCCGGTGGCCTTCATGGTCTGGCCGACGAACCAGCCGAGCAGCGTCGGCTTCTCTCGCGCCTGCGCGACCTTGTCGGGGTTCTGGGCGATGATCTGGTCCACCGCCGCCTCGATCGCGCCGGTGTCGGTGACCTGCTTCATGCCGCGGGCCTCGACGACGGCACGCGGGTCGCCACCATCGGTCCAGACGATCTCGAACAGGTCCTTGGCGATCTTGCCCGAGATCGTGCCCTCGCCGATCAGGTCGATGATGCTGCCCAGCTGGTCCGCCGAGACCGGGCTCTGGTCGATGCCGAGCCCCTCCTTGTTGAGGCGCCCGAACAGCTCGTTGATCACCCAGTTCGCCGCGGCCTTGCCGTCGCGGCCCTTGGCCACCGCCTCGTAGAAGTCGGCGGACGCCCGCTCGGCCACCAGCACGCCCGCGTCGTAGGGCGAGAGGCCGAAATCGGCCACGAAGCGCGCCTTCTTGGCGTCGGGCAGCTCCGGCAGGCCGGCCGCGAGCCCGTCCACGAAGTCCTGGCTGAACTCCAGCGGCAGGAGGTCCGGGTCGGGGAAGTAGCGGTAATCGTGCGCCTCTTCCTTCGAGCGCATCGAGCGGGTCTCGCCCCGGCCCGGGTCGAACAGGCGGGTCTCCTGCACGATCGCGCCCCCGTCCTCGAGGATCGCGATCTGGCGGCGCGCCTCGGTCTCGATGGCCTGGCCGATGAAGCGGATCGAGTTGACGTTCTTGATCTCGCAGCGGGTGCCGAGCGGCTCACCGGGGCGGCGCACCGAGACGTTCACGTCGGCGCGGAGATTCCCCTTCTCCATGTCGCCGTCGCAGGTGCCGAGATAGCGCAGGATGGTGCGCAGCTTCGTCACGTAGGCCTTGGCCTCCTCGGACGAGCGCAGATCGGGTCGCGAGACGATCTCCATCAGGGCGACGCCCGAGCGGTTGAGATCGACGAAGCTCAGGTTCGGCGCCTGGTCGTGCAGCGACTTGCCGGCATCCTGCTCAAGGTGCAGGCGCTCGATGCCGACCGTGATCGACTCGCCCTCGGGCAGATCGACCAGCACCTCGCCCTCGCCGACGATCGGGTCCTTGTACTGCGAGATCTGGTAGCCCTGCGGCAGGTCCGGGTAGAAGTAGTTCTTCCGGTCGAACACCGAGCGCAGGTTGATCCTGGCCTTCAGCCCGAGGCCGGTGCGCACCGCCTGCGCCACGCACTCCTCGTTGATCACCGGCAGCATGCCGGGCATGGCCGCGTCGACGAGCGAGACGTGGGCGTTGGGCTCGGCACCGAAGGCGGTCGAGGCGCCGGAGAACAGCTTGGAGCGGCTGGTGATCTGGGCGTGGATCTCCATGCCGATCACGACCTCCCAGTCGTGCAGGCCGCCCTTGATCAGCTTCTTCGGGTTCACGGGTGCGTTCATGGTCGTCCGGGCCGATCCTCGGGGAGGGTCGCGGGGTGGGCGGGGGGCAAAGCCCCTCGCGCCGTGGCGAGAGTTAGGGGTGGGTGCCCGCGCGGGTCAAGCGCGGGGCCGGAGCGCGCGGCGCGCGGCGTATCCGAGGATCGCCCAGAGGAGCGCCGCGATCGTCCGCACGGGGAAGAAGGTCGGCCCGTCGTGGCTGACGGGGGCCGGCCACGGGATGCCGACCGCGCCGATCGCCCAGGAGGCCAGCACCGAGACGGCGAGCGCGATGATCGCCGCGATGAAGACCTTGCCGAACTGGCTCGCGGTCCAGCCGAGATAGAGCGCCAGCAGAACGAGGATCGGGTCGAGCCCGGCCCAGATCCAGACGGTCCAGGGATAATAGGGGACGCTCATGCCCACCAGGGCTTCGGCAGGCTGACCCGGCCGGCCGCGTCCTCGATCACTTGGCTCGCGGCGAACAGCGTCTCCTCGTCGAAGGGGCGGCCGATCAGCTGCAGGCCGAGCGGCAGCCCTTGCGCGTCGAGCCCCGCCGGCACCGAGATGCCGGGGAGCCCCGCCATGTTCACCGTCACGGTGAAGACGTCGTTGAGGTACATCTCGACCGGGTCGGCCGAAGCCTTCTCGCCCACGCCGAAGGCGGCGGACGGGGTCGCGGGGGTGAGGATCGCGTCGACGCCGGCCGCGTAGGCTTGCTCGAAGTCGCGCTTGATCAGGGTGCGGATCTTCTGGGCGCGCACGTAGTAGGCGTCGTAGTAGCCCGCCGACAGCACGTAGGTGCCGATCATGATGCGGCGCTTCACCTCGCGGCCGAAGCCCGCCGCGCGGGTCTTCTCGTACAGGCCCACGATGTCGCTCGCCGGCACGCGCAGGCCGTAGCGCACGCCGTCGTAGCGGGCGAGGTTCGAGGAGGCCTCGGCAGGCGCCACGATGTAGTAGGCCGGCAGCGCGTACTGCGTGTGCGGCAGCGAGATCTCCCGGATGGTGGCGCCGGCCTCCTTCAGCCACGCCGCGCCCTGGTCCCAGAGCCGCTGGATTTCCGCCGGCATGCCATCGACCCGGTATTCACGGGGAATGCCGATGGTCAGGCCCTTCACGCCGCGCGAGACCGCCGCCTCGAAATCCGGCACGGGCAGGTCGGCGCAGGTGGTGTCGCGCGCGTCCGAGCCGGACATGGAGCCCAAGAGGATCGCGCAGTCGCGCACCGTGCGGGCGATCGGGCCGGCCTGGTCGAGCGAGGAGGCGAAGGCCACCGTGCCCCAGCGCGAGCAGCGGCCGTAGGTCGGCTTGATGCCGACGGTGCCCGTGAAGGCCGCGGGCTGGCGGATCGAGCCGCCCGTATCGGTCGCGGTGGCCCCGAGGCAGAGATGCGCGGCGACCGCCGCCGCCGAGCCGCCCGAGGAGCCGCCCGGCACGATGGCCGCCTCCGAGCCGTTGCGGCGCCAGGGCGAGATCACGGTGCCGTAGGCGCTAGTCTCGTTCGAGGAGCCCATGGCGAACTCGTCGAGGTTGAGCTTGCCCAGCATCACCGCGCCGTCGCGCCAGAGGTTGGCCGAGACGGCCGACTCGTAGTGCGGGGTGAAGGTCTCCAGGATCTTCGAGCCCGCGGTGGTCCGGGTGCCCTCGGTGCAGAACAGGTCCTTGATGCCGAGCGGCAGGCCTTCGAGCGGGCGGGCCTCGCCGGCCGCGATCCTCGCGTCGGAGGCGTCGGCCATCCCGAGGGCCCGCTCGGGCGTCTCCAAGATGTAGGCGTTGAGGGGCCGCGCCCGCTCGACCGCCGCGACATGGGCCTGGGTCAGTTCGCGGGCTGAGAAGCGCTTGGCCTTCAGGCCGTCGCGCGCCTCGGCGAGGGAGAGTTCGTTGAGTTCGCTCACGGGATCCGTCCTCACGTCCGCCCTGCGGCGGCGGGGCCTGCCCGGCGTCGCGGCCGGGCGCTCAAGCATGGGGGCGCGGTCCGCCCTACTCGACCACCTTCGGGACGAGGAAGTAGTTGTCCTCGGTCTCGGGGGCGTTGGCGACGACGTCCGCGGCGCGCTCGCCGTCCGTGACCACGTCGGCCCGCTTCTTCATCGCCATCGGGGTGACCGAGGTCATCGGCTCGACGCCCGAGACGTCCACCGTGCCGAGTTGCTCGACGAACGCCAGGATCGCGTTGAGCTCGCCCTGCAGCGGCGCGACCTCCTCGTCCGAGACCGCGATGCGCGCCAGATGCGCGATGCGCCTGACCGTCTGTGCGTCGACCGACATGCCTACCCGTTCCGTGCCCGCGGGCTCCCGCGAAAAGTCCGCCGGGCTATAGCATCGGGCTTCGCGGCGCCGCAACGCGGCCAGGCGGCAGCCGAGCGCGAGCCGCCCTCGTTCCGGGTTCGCCCGCGGCGCCCCGGACGTGCGGAGCGGACGCGTCAGGGCCGGTCCGGACCTGACCGGCCGTCGCTCAGGTCACCACATGGTTGGGCGTGGTGCTGACATCGACGACGACGCCGCGCTTCACCGGGTTGAAGTGCGCCTGGCCCAGGCCGAAGACGAGGATCTCGAAGGCGAGCAGCAGCATCAGCCGGTGCTTGCGCGGGAGCGTGCCCGGCGGGAGCGTGCCCGGACTGCGGCGGGCGGGGCGGGACGAGGTCGCGACGAGGGTCAAGCGCGGGGCCTCCGGAAGCGTTAACGAGACGTTAACGTACCTATGCCGGAACCGTGCCAGCCTGCGCCACGTCGAACTGCGCGCAGGGTTAACGGCTGTGGACGGACCGGGGATGGAGGATCGGATGTGGGCTGAGGTCTTCGCGGAGCTGCGCCAGGGTTGTCCGTCGGACGAGGCCGAGATCGCGCGGGCGGAGCGTGAGCTCGGCTTCTCGCTGCCCGAATCCTACCGGAGCTTCTGCCGGGCGTGCGGGGCCGGGCTCGCGGGCGGCCGCGTGCGGGTGGCCACGCCCCTGCCCTACCCGGCCGCCGACCTCGTCGTGCGCGCCGAGCTGATCGCCCACAGCATCCAGGCGGCGATCGGCCTGCTCGATACGCCGCCCGCCCTCGCGGTCGAGGGCGACGATCCGGGCGTGCTCGACCGGGCCTGCTTCTTCGGCGAGACCGACGACGGCCACTTCCTGTTCTGGGACGTCGCGGGCGAGCCCGAATACGACATCTGGCTTCTGGCGCCCGACCTCGAGACGGTGCGCTTCGGGGGCGAGAGCCTGGATGCCCTGTTCCGGCGCCTGCAGGGCGCGGGCGTGCGCACCGTCCTCGGCGAGGCGGCCGAGCCCCTGCCCGCCGTGTTCGAGGGGATCGAGGCGGCGGTGCTGGCGCGCGGGGCCGAAGCCTCGTAAGGCCGGCACATGGTCAGCCCGGATACCCGCCAGGACGCTCGAACCGACGACATCGCCGCCTTCGCCGAGGCGTCCCGCGGCGGCGCGCGCCTGATCGGCGTCGATCTCGGCACGAAGACGATCGGGCTCGCCCTCTCCGACGTGCAGCGCCGCATCGCCTCGCCGCTGGAGACGATCCGCCGGGTGAAGTTCACGCCGGATGCCGGGCGTCTGCGCGACCTCTGCCTGAAGCACGCGGTCGGCGGCCTCGTCTTCGGCCTTCCGCTCAACATGGACGGCTCGGAGGGGCCGCGGGTGCAATCGACCCGGGCCTTCGTGCGCAACCTGAAACCGATCCTCGACCTGCCGGTCCTGTTCCACGACGAGCGCCTCTCGACCGCGGTCGTCACGCGCGCGCTGATCGAGGCCGACGCCTCACGGGCCAAGCGCGCGCAGCTCGTGGACAAGCTCGCCGCCGCCTACATCCTGCAGGGCGCCCTCGACATGATGCAGGCGCGGGAGCCGGACGCGGGCGACCGGTTCCCGGTCTTCTCCTAGCGGGCGAGGCGGCGCGGGGCCCGAGCTGATCGCCCGGACGCCGCCTCACTCCCGTGCGGCGGAGCGCTCCCGGCGGCCTTCATCCTCGCCGAACGCCGTCCTGCGCCACTGGGGCGGGCAGATCATCCGGCCCTCGTAGCCGTCGAAACCGCCGCTGTAGGTGAAGCGGTTCAGGGCGGCGTAGCGCGCCCGCTCCGGCGCGGTATCGGTGCGGAAGCCCGCGCTGTAGGGCGTCCGTCCCCGGCGCTGCATCCCGGGCCCCTCGCCCGAGCACGGCTTCGACATCCCGGCCCTCCTCACGCACGACGCTCTTCTCCGGGATCAATATCCGATCGCGCGGCCGCGTTGCATCCTAGCGCCTGTTCGATCGGTTTCGAAGACCGCGCGTTCTCCCGTCATGCCGGTCCGGCACGCGATCCCGCCGGCAAGCCGCGCAGGATTGCCGGTGCCGAGCCGCCCGTCGACCGCGCGATCCCCTGCCTCGTGTGGACCCATTGCCCGCGCGTCAGCCTTCACCGGATCAGGGAGACCGTCCCGCTGCCGTGGCGCTCGATGCGGCCGTCGAGTTCCAGTTCGAGGAGCAGCGTCTGGACCATGCGCACGCCGAGGCCGGTGGCGCGGGCGAGCGCGTCGGTTCCGACCGGGCTCGGGCTCAGGGCGCCGACCAGCCGGGCGCGGGGATCGGCCGTCTCCTCCGGTTCGGGCGCCTCCAAGCGGGGGGCCGGCACCGGCACGGTGATCCCGTCGAGATCGATCTCGTCCCAGAAGACCGGCTGGTCGGCGAGGTCGGGGGCGTCCCGGGCCTCCGGCACGCTGCCGCCGACGAGCGGCGCGAGCACGGCGAGGACGTGATCGACCTCGGCCACCAGGGTCGCGCCCTGGCGGATCAGGTCGTTGGTGCCCTCCGCCCGCGGGTCGAGCGGCGAGCCCGGCACCGCGAAGACTTCCCGGCCCTGCTCCAGGGCGAAGCGGGCGGTGATCAGCGAGCCGGAGCGGCGCGCGGCCTCGATCACGACGGTGCCGTAGGCGAGACCCGAGATGATGCGGTTGCGCCGGGGGAAGTCGCGGCCCCGCGGCTCCCAGCCCATCGGCATCTCGGCGACGACGGTCCCACCCGCGCCGACGATCTCGTCCACCAGCCCGGCATGGTTGGCCGGGTAGATCCGGTCGTGCCCGCCGGCCAGCACCGCCACCGCGCCGGTGCCGAGCGACGCCCGATGGGCGCGGGCGTCGATGCCGCGGGCGAGCCCCGAGACGACGCTCAGCCCGGCCTCGCCGAGTCCGCGGGCGAGCCGCTCGGTGAAGGCGCCACCGAGCGCCGAGGCGTTGCGCGAGCCGACGATCGCGACGGCCGGCGCGGCGAGCGCGTCGGCACGGCCCCGGATCGCGAGGAGCGGCGGAGCACTGTCGGTGACCTGAAGGAGCCGCGGGTACTCCGCCTCGCCGGTGGCGGCGAGCCGGGCTCCCAGACGGGCGGCGGCCGCGATCTCCTCCTCGGCCTGCGTCCGCGAGGGCGGCGTCACGGGTCGGCCCTGGCGCCGGGTGAGCGCGGGCAGCGCGTCGAGGGCGCCGGCCGCGCCGCCGTATCGGTTGACCAGGGTGCGGAAGGTGCGCGGGCCGACGCCCTCGGTGCGGATCAGCCGGAGCCAGTCGATGCGCTGGGCGTCTGTGAGCTGCATGGAGCGAGTTCCGGACCACAATCCTAGGAACCCTATCATGGCGCTTGGTGCGCGTTCAGCCCTTCTGCCCGATCCGTCCCTCGGTGCCGTCGAGCAGCCGCCGGATGTTGGGGGCGTGCTTCCACCAGAGCAGCAGGCCGAGCAGGCCGAAGAGCAGCGCCTCCGCGGGGCGGCCGAGCGCCCAGAGCACGAGCGGCGTCGTCGCCGAGGCCGCCAGCGCCGCGAGCGACGAGTAGCGGAGTGCGAAGGCGAGGCCGAGCCAGATGGCCGCGAAGGCGAGCAGCGCCAGCGGGCTGAAGGCCAGCAGCACGCCGATGAAGGTCGCCACGCCCTTGCCGCCCCGGAAGCCGAGCCAGACCGGGAAGAGATGGCCGAGGAACGCCCCGAGCCCGGCGGCCAGCGCCGCGGCCTCGCCGAACCGCGCCGCGACCAGCACCGCGGCGGTGCCTTTCAGCGCGTCGCCGAGCAGCGTCGCGGCGGCGAGCCCCTTGCGGCCGGTGCGCAGGACGTTGGTCGCGCCGATATTGCCCGAGCCGATCGCCCGCACGTCGCCGAGCCCGGCGAACTTGGTCAGGATCAGCCCGAACGGGATCGAGCCCAGCGCGTAGCCGAGCACGAGGCAGGCGGCGACCGCCGGGGTCGCGAGGTCGAGGTTCGCGATCACGCCGCCACCGCGATCTCGGGGAGGCGATGCACGACGCGCCCGCCGACCAAGGTCAGCGCGGCCGCGCCCTGCAGGCGGGCCTCGTCGAAGGGCGAGTTCTTCGAGCGGGATTTGAGCTGCCGCTTGTCGAGGACGTAGGGCAGGTCGGGGTCGATCAGCACGAGGTCGGCCGGGGCCCCGGCAGTGAGGCGCCCCGCCTCGCGCCCGAGGATCTTCGCCGGCGCCGCGGTCAGGGCCTGGATCAGGCGCGGCAGGCCGATGTCACCGGTGTGGACGAGGCGCATCGCGGCACCGAGCAGCGTCTCGATGCCGAGCGCGCCGTCGGCGGCCTCCGCGAAGGGCAGGCGCTTGGTCTCCACGTCCTGCGGGTTGTGGTCCGAGACCACGGCGTCGATCACGCCCTCCTTGAGGGCCTCCACAACGGCCTGCCGGTCGCTCTCGTGCCGCAGCGGCGGCGCGAGCCGGCAGAAGGTGCGGTAATGCCCGATGTCGTTCTCGTTGAGCACGAGGTTGTTCACCGAGACGCCGCAGGTGACGGGCAGCCCGGCCTCCTTGGCCCGCCGCACGATCTCGACCGAGTCGGCGCAGGAGATCATCGCCGCGTGGTAGCGGGCGCCGGTGAGGCGCACGAGGCGGATGTCGCGCTCCAGCATCACGGTCTCGGCCTCGCGCGGGATGCCCGCGAGCCCGAGCCGCGAGGCGAACTCGCCCTCGTTCATCACGCCCTCGCCGACGAGGTCGGGCTCCTCGACGTGCTGCATGATCAGCGCGCCGAAATCGCGGGCGTAGGTGAGCGCCCGCCGCATCACCTGGGCGTTCGTCACCGCCTTGAGCCCGTCCGTGAATGCGACGGCGCCGGCCTCCTGCAGCAGGCCGAACTCGGTCATCTCGCGCCCCGCGAGGCCTTTCGTGACGGCGGCTGCCGGCAGGACGGTGACGCAGGCCGTGTCGCGGGCGCGGCGCAGCACGAAATCGACGATGGCCGGCCCGTCGATCACCGGGTTGGTGTCGGGCATGCAGACCAGCGTCGTGACGCCGCCGGCCGCGGCCGCCGCGCTCGCCGAGGCCAGGGTCTCGCGGTGCTCCGCGCCCGGCTCGCCCACGAAGGCGCGCATGTCGATGAGGCCGGGCGCCAGCACGTTGCCGCCGCAGTCGATCCGTTCCGCGCCCTCCGGCGCCCCGGGTGCGGCGCCGTGCGCGATGTCGGCGATGCGGCCCTCGCGGACGAGGACGGAGCCGGGCGTCTCCTGGCCGGTGGCCGGGTCGAGGAGGCGGGCGTTGGAGAGCAGGAGCGGACGGAGGGACATCGGCATCATCCGTTCGGCAGGTGGCTCGCGAGCGCTTCGAGCACCGCCATGCGCACGGCGACGCCCATCTCGACCTGCTCGCGGATCAGCGACTGCGCGCCGTCGGCGATGTCGGAGGCGATCTCGACGCCGCGGTTCATCGGTCCGGGATGCATCACCAGCGCGTCGGGCCGGGCCAGCGCCAGCTTGTCGCCGTCGAGGCCGTAATAGCGGAAATACTCCTTCACGGAGGGCACGAAGGAGCCGTTCATGCGCTCGCGCTGCAGGCGCAGCATCATGACGATGTCGCAGTCCCTGAGCCCCTCGCGCATGTCGGTGAACACCTCGACGCCGAAGCGCGCGATGCCGGAGGGCAGCAGCGAGGTCGGGCCGATCACCCGCACCCGGGCGCCGAGCGCCTGCAGGCTGATGATGTTCGAGCGGGCGACGCGGGAATGCAGGACGTCGCCGCAGATCGCGACTTGGAGCCCCTCGATCCGGCCCTTGTTGCGGCGGATGGTCAGCGCGTCGAGGAGCGCCTGGGTCGGATGCTCGTGGGCGCCATCGCCCGCGTTCACCACCGAGCAATCGACCTTGCGGGCGAGCAGATGCACGGCGCCCGCCGACTGGTGGCGCACCACGATGATGTCGGGTCGCATCGCGTTCAGGGTCGCGGCGGTGTCGATCAGCGTCTCGCCCTTCTTCACCGAGGAGGAGGCGACCGACATGTTCATCACGTCGGCGCCGAGCCGCTTGCCGGCGAGCTCGAACGAGGATTGCGTTCGCGTCGAGGGCTCGAAGAACAGGTTGATCTGCGTGCGGCCCCGCAGGACGTTGCGCTTCTTCTCGACCTGCCGGGAGACGTCGACGGCGGCGTCCGCCCGGTCGAGCAGGCCCTCGATCTCGGGGCGCGTCAGCCCCTCGATGCCGAGGAGATGGCGGTGGGGGAAGCTCGGGGGCGCGACTTGGGTCATGTCGGGGGCCGGTGATAGGTCGCCGCGCCGGACCGGGCAAGGGCGACGCGGGCAGTCCCGGGCCTTCCGCACGGCTTCCCGCCCAGCGTTTCGGTCCTCGCCTTGCCGCGCCCGCCCGGCGACCCACTTCGCCGGGGCCGACCGCATCAGGCGCGCCCCGAGGATCCCCATGATCGACCAGACCCTTCGCGACGCGCTCCTCGCGGTGAGCCCGGCGAGCCTCGCGCGTGCTCTCGCCCGGCGCGGCGTTCGGGCTCACGCTTTCTCGGGGTTGGAGGTGCGCGCCTCGACCCCGGTCGCCGGGCCGGCCCACACCCTGCGGCTGATCCCGGCCCGGGACGAGGCGGCGGGCGACCTCGCCTCCGCGATCGGTCGGGTGCCGGAGGGCGCCGTGCTGGTGATCGATGCCGCGGGCGGCGGCGGCCCCCTGCCCTTTGGCCCGATCCTGGCCGCCGGGCTGGCGCGGGCTGGGGTCGCGGGACTCGTCACCGATGCGGGCGTGCCCGACGACCTTGCCCTGCCTGCCTGGGGACGGGACCTCGGCCGGAACCCGGGATCCGTCGGCCTTGCGCTGGCGGGGGCGGGCGATGCGATCGCCTGCGCGGGCGCGGCGGTGCATCCGGGCGACATCGTGGTGGCCGGGCCGGACGGGGCCGTGGTCGTGCCGGCCGCCATCGCCGAGGCGGTGGCGCTCGAGGCGGTCGAGCAGCAGCGGCTCGATCTCTGGCTTCTCAGGGAGGCCGAGCGGGGCGCCGGCCTCGCCGCCCTGCTGCCGCCGGACGCGGAGACCCGCGCCCGCTTCGAGGCCGAGACGAAGACGGTTTGAGCGGGCGATGTTCTTTCCCGCCTCGAAGCTCGGCTTCTTCCTCTTCACCCCGTCGAACTTCCTGATCCTCTGCGTGCTGGCGGGCGCCGCGCTCTTCGGCCTCGGCTGGCGCGGGACAGGGGGCTCCCTCGTCGTCCTTGCCGGGATCGGGCTGGCGCTCGGCGGGCTCTCGCCGCTCCCCGCCCTCGCGATGCTGCCGCTGGAGGAACGCTTCCCGCGCTTCGAGGACGACGGGGAGCCCGTCACCGGCATCGTCGTGCTCGGCGGCGGGATCGAGACGCGCATCGCCACCGCGCGCGGCCAGTTCGTGGGCAACGACGCGGACGAGCGCCAGACCTACATGGCGGCGCTCGCCCGGCGCTACCCGCAGGCGCGCCTCGTCTTCTCGGGCGGCGGCGCCAACCTGCGGGCCGGCGTCGACAGCGAGGCCGACATCATCAGCCGCTACGCCGACACGCTCGGCCTGCCGCGCTCGCGGCTGATCCTGGAAGGCCGCTCGCGCAACACCCACGAGAACGCCCGCTTCACCGCCGAACTGGTGCAGCCGAAGCCCGAGGAGCGCTGGCTCCTCGTCACCTCCGGGTGGCACATGCCGCGCGCGGTCGGCTGCTTCCGGCAGGCGGGATTCCGCGTCACCGCCTTCCCGGTCGATTACCGCACCGGCGGCTGGGGCGACCTCTTCCGCCCGGTCGGCTTCGCCTCGGACGGGCTGTTCCAGCTCGACCTCGCCGTGAAGGAGTGGATCGGCCTCGCGGTCTACCGGCTCGCCGGCTACACCTCCGGCTGGCTGCCGGGACCCGACGACGCCTCCCCGCCCGCGGGGCCGAGCCGGTAGACGCCGCGGAAATCGTCCGGATCGACCGGCCGCCCCTTCCGCAGGATCGTGATCCGGCCGGCCTTGGCGAGCCGCACGGCGATGCGCCGTACCGGCTGCATCAGCCGGCCCCAGCCGTCCGGGTGCGGGCCGCCGAGCGCGCGGGCGACCTCGGAGGGGCAGACCGTCTTGCCCGGCCCCCGCCCGTCCACGAGGTCGAGCAGCGTCGTCTCGATCAGGGCCTCGTCCACCGTTCGGCCGGGCTTCCTGTCCGGATTCTGCTCGGGTCCGCTCATCGCACGCTCTCCTTCAGCACCTCGTCCTCCTCCAGCAACGCGCTTCGGATCTCCGAGGCGAACTGGCGGCGCCACATCACCAGCACCGCCGCGGTCGTGCTGAGCATCAAGAGGTAGGGGCTGACGAACCAGCCCAGATAGGCCAGCGCGAACAGGAAGGCGCGCTGGCCGCGGGCGAACTGATGCCCGGCGGCGATGTTCATCGCGGCGGCGCGGCGGGCCGCGCGCAGCATCGCGACCTCGTCCGCGCCCGAACCCTTCGGCGGCACCGCCCCGATCAGGATGGAGCCGTAGTTGAACAGCCGGTAGGCCCAGGTGAACTTGAAAAAGGCGTAGACGAAGACCACTGCCAGCCCCGCCACCTTGATCTCCCAGGTGAGCCGGGTGGCGGCGCCGCCGAGCGCCAGGGCGCCGAACAGGTTGAGCACGTCGTCGCCCGAGCGCGAGAGCGTGAGCACGCCGCCCAGCGCGATCAACGAGGTCGAGGCGAAGAAGGCCGTGCCGTTCTGCAGCGAGGCGTTGATCGTGGTGTCGACCACGCGGTTGTCGCGCTGGATCATCTGGCGGGCCCAGGTCTCGCGTTGCCGGTTCATGATCTGGGAGAGCGAGACCATCCGGCCGCGCAGGCGCCCGACCGAGAGCGCGTAACCGGTCCAGGCGACGACGAAGAACAGGAGTGCGCCGAGGTCGAGCGGCGAGAGCGCCGCCGCGGCGGTCTTCAGGTCGGTCATGGTCTGCCGGAGATCGTTGACGCCGGGCCATACCAGCCCGGCCGTGCCGCCGGAAGCCGTCTAGCCGATGACCCGGAACCCCGGCGCCGGGATCTCGGCCCGCGTCGACACGTCCACCGCCGCGACCCGCGCGGCCGCCGGTCCCTGCCGGCAGGCCGCCAGCATCGCGTCCACCGCGGCCTCGGGGCCTGAGAACACGGCCTCGACGGAGCCGTCCCGGCGGTTGCGCACGTGGCCCGCGAGGCCGCGCGCCCGCGCCTCGCGCTCGGTCCAGGCCCGGTAGGACACGCCCTGCACCCGGCCGCTGATCACCACCGCGACGGTCTTCGTCTCGCTCAACCCGATCCCTCCCCGGTCGCCCGGGGAACTGGGCCGGCGGGCCGGGCCGGCAAGCCCGCCTCGGATGCCGCGATAGTCCGGAAACTCCGAGGCGCCGCCGCGAGCGGCACGCAACCGTGCCTCTCCGGCTCGGGCACCGCGAGGCGCAGGGCCGCGATGTCGGGTGGGACCCTGACGCTCCGGCGCCGGCGCGGAGGACAAGACCTTCCTGGCCGGCGTGTCGATCCACGTCTTCCGGGTCGCGATGCCGGATCCGGGATCAGCGCCCGGTGGCGCGGGCCGCGACGGTCAGCGCGACCGCTTGCGCGTGACACGGATGCCGACGCCTCTCGGCGCGCGGACGGCGTCCCCCTGGCGGATGGCCCGCTGGACGTTGCGCGGGCCCGCCACGCCCTGCGTCCCGCCGGGCGCCGTCACCGGGTCCCGGCCCGCCGGCGCGCCGACCGACTGCGCCGAGGCGCCGCCGGACAGAAGGCCGAGTGCGAGGGCAATGAGAATTGTCGATCGCATCGTCGTGATCCGTTCAAATCTGTTTTTGTCCGGCGCCGACACGGGTCCGGCCCTCGCCTCAAGCTGCCAATGCTGAGGATTGTTCCGTTCGGCGCTGCGGATCGACATGGGATGCGGCCGGATCTGGCACATGGCCTGCATGACGGGCCGACAGCCGCCGTCGGGGAAGAAGCGTGCGGAACGTCGATTTCGGAGGCTCCATCGCATGCCGCTGCCGGCTCATTCGCCCGAGGCCGCCGTACCCGGCGCGACACCGCCGGCTGCGGCGCGGCCGGTGGAGGGCAGGCTGTCCCGCGGGGCCGTCGGCCTGCTCGGCCTCCAGCACGTGCTCGTCATGTATGCGGGCGCCGTGGCGGTGCCCCTCATCGTCGGGCGCGCCCTCAAGCTCTCACCGGAGCAGGTGGCGATGCTGGTGAGCGCCGACCTCTTCGCCTGCGGCCTCGTCACGCTGATCCAGAGCTGGGGCCTGCCGGGCGTCGGCATCCGCATGCCGGTGATGATGGGCGTCACCTTCGCGGCCGTGACCCCGTTGGTGGCCATGGGCACCGATCCCGAGATCGGGTTGGCCGGCATCTACGGGGCCGTGATCGCCTCCGGCCTGTTCGGGTTCCTCTTCGCGCCCCTGGTCGGGCGGCTGCTGCCGCTGTTCCCGCCGGTGGTGACCGGAACCATCATCCTCGTCATCGGCATCTCGCTGATGCGCGTCGGCGTGAACTGGGCGGCCGGCGGTGTCGGGAACCCGGATTACGGCAAACCGCTCTACATCGGCATCGCGGCCTTCGTGCTCTGCGCGATCCTGGCCATCACCCGCTACGCCACCGGCTTCGTCGCCTCGGCCTCGGTGCTCGTCGGCATCGTGCTCGGCATGTTCGTGGCCGGGTTCGCGGGCCTCGTCCACCTGGACCGCGTCGCCGCCGCCCCCTGGTTCGACGTGGTGCGCCCCTTCGCGTTCGGCTGGCCGACCTTCGACCCCGTCTCGGTCGTCACGCTCTGCCTCGTGATGGTCGTGGTGATGATCGAGTCGACCGGCATGTTCCTGGCGCTCGCGGAGATCACGGGCGACCCGGTCGATGAGCGGCGGCTGACCAAGGGCCTGCGGGCGGACGGGCTCGGCACCGTCCTCGGCGGCGTGTTCAACACCTTCCCCTACACCTCGTTCTCGCAGAACATCGGGCTCGTGGGCGTGACCGGCGTGCGCTCCCGCTGGGTCACGGTGGCGGGCGGGCTGATCATGATGGGCCTCGGGCTGATCCCGAAGCTCGCGGCGCTCGTCGAGGCGGTGCCGCCCTGCGTGCTCGGCGGGGCGGGTCTCGTGATGTTCGGCATGGTCGGCGCCACCGGCGCGCGCATCCTCGGGGGCGTCGATTTCGCGGGCAACCGCAACAACCTGTTCGTCGTCGCGGTCTCGGTCGCGTGCGGCATGATCCCGCTGGTCGCCCCGGCCTTCTTCAAGCAGATGCCGCACGCGCTGTACCCGCTGCTGGAATCGGGCATCCTCCTCACGGCCATCTCGGCGGTCGGGCTGAACCTGTTCTTCAACGGCCTCGGCGGCCGGGCGGAGGCCCGCGACGCGGCGGTCCGCCAGGCCCGCGCCGCCGAAGCCCACTGAGCGCATCGCGAACCGACGGGAGCCCAGCATGCCGCTCACCGCCTCGACCTACGGCAAGGCCCGCATCCGGGTGATGCGCTCGGATCCGCGCGGCCGCCCCGTCGCGAGGGCCCCGCGGTCCGGCTGGTCGTACGTCCACGCCGACGGCTATCGCGCGCTCTCGGACGCCGACGACCGCATCGCCGCCAGCCTGCGCGCGAACGGGACCTGGAACGCCGTGCCCGCGGACTCGGCGAGCGTGCGGGACCTGCTGTATCGCAGGGGTGAGGCGGTGCTGGCCGCCATCCCCGAGATCGCCGAGGTCGGCTTCGCCATGCCGGACACGCACGACGTTCCGAACGATCTCCGGCCCGCCGGGCCGGACGACCCCGGCACGGTGTCCCTGCCGGCCGACGAGCCGCACGGCCCGATCCAGGCCACCACCGGCCGGAGCATCTGAGCGGCATGGACGCGAGACCCGACATCGTGCCGACCGGCGGACCGCTGGAACGCCTGTTCCGGCTCTCCGCGCACGGCACCACCGTGCGCACCGAGATCCTGGCCGGGCTGACCACCTTCCTGACGATGGCCTACATCGTCTTCATCAATCCGAGCATCCTGGCCGATGCCGGCATGGATCGCGGGGCGGTCTTCGTCGCGACCTGCCTCGCGGCGGCACTCGGCTCCCTGGTGATGGGCCTCCTCGCCAACTGGCCGGTGGCGATGGCGCCCGGCATGGGGCTCAACGCCTACTTCGCCTACGTGGTCGTGCTCGGCATGGGCTACACGTGGCAGGCCGCGCTCGGCGCGGTGTTCATCTCCGGCCTCTGCTTCCTCGTCGTGACGCTGACCGGTCTGCGCCGGGTGATCGTGGACGGCATCCCGCGCTCCATGCGCATCGCGCTCACCGTCGGGATCGGCCTGTTCCTGGCGATCATCGCCCTCAAGAGCGCCGGCATCGTCGCGGCGAGCCCCGCGACCTTCGTGACGCTCGGCGACCTGCACAAACCCGGCACGGTGCTCGCCGTCCTCGGCTTCCTCACCGTCGCCGTGCTCTCGGTCCGGCGGGTCAGGGCGGCGCTGCTGATCTCGATACTGGGCGTGACGGTCCTGAGCTTCCTCGTCGCCGGCAACGGCTTCGGCGGCGTGGTCTCGCTGCCCCCCTCGATCGCGCCGACCTTCCTGGCGCTCGACCTCTCGGGCGCGCTCTCGGCCGGGATCCTCAACGTCGTGCTGGTGCTCTTCCTCGTGGAGCTGTTCGACGCCACCGGCACGCTGATGGGGGTGGCGAGCCGGGCGGGATTGCTCACGCCGGAGCGCACGGCCGGCCTCGACCGGGCGTTGATGGCCGATTCCGCGGCGATCTTCGCCGGCTCGCTGCTGGGCACGTCGAGCACCACCGCCTACCTGGAGAGCGCGTCGGGCGTCGAGGAGGGCGGACGCACCGGGCTCACCGCGGTGACGGTGGCGGTCCTATTCCTGGCCTGCCTGTTCTTCGCGCCGCTCGCCGGCTCGGTGCCGCCCTACGCGACCGCGCCGGCCCTGTTCTACGTGGCCTGCCTGATGCTGCGCGAGCTGGTCGATCTCGACTGGGACGACCTCACCGAGGTGATCCCGGCCTGCGTCACGGCGCTGCTCATGCCCTTCACCTACTCGATCGCGACGGGCGTCGCCTTCGGCTTCATCACCTACGCGGTGCTGAAGCTGTTGACGGACCGGGCGCGGGACGTGAAGCCCGTGGTCTGGCTCATCGCCGCCCTGTTCCTCGTCAAGTTCGTCACCACCGGAGCCGCCCACTGACCGCGCCCGCAGACACCGTGCGTGCCGTCCGCGGCCGGGTCCTCACCCTCCGGGCGAACCCGTTCCTGGCCGAGCCCCGCGAATGCCTCGTCCACCACGAGGACGGTCTCGTCGTGATGCGGGGCGGGCGCATCACCGCCTTCGGCGCCTACGAGCTGACGAAGGGCGCCCTGCCCCCGGGTGTCGTGCCGGCGGAGTATCCGAACGCGCTGATCCTGCCGGGTCTGATCGACACCCACGTGCACTACCCGCAGATCCAGATGGTCGGGGCCTTCGGCGCGCAACTGCTCGGCTGGCTGGAGCGCTACACCTTCCCGGCCGAGGCCTCCTTCGCGGACCGGCGGCACGCCGAGGACACGGCGCGGCTGTTCCTGCGCGAGGTTCTGGCCTGCGGCACCACCACGGCCGCCGTCTACTGCACGGTCCACCCGCACTCGGTGGACGCGTTCTTCGCCGAGTCCGAGCGCTTCAACACCCGCATGGTGGCCGGCAAGGTGCTGATGGACCGGAACGCACCCTCCGCCCTCCTCGACACCGCCGAGAGCGGCTACCGGGAGAGCGAGGCGCTGATCCGCCGCTGGCACGGGCGCGGGCGCCAGCTCTACGGGGTGACGCCGCGCTTCGCCCCCGCCTGCACCGAGGCGCAGCTCGACGCGGCCGGCGCGCTGCTGCGGGCGCATGACGGGCTCTATCTGCAGACGCATCTCTCCGAGAGCCCGGCCGAGGTCGCCTGGGTGCAAGAGCTCTTTCCCGCACGCGGCAGCTACCTCGACGTCTACGCCCATGCGGGGCTCGTCGGGCCGCGCTCGGTCTTCGGCCACGCGATCCACGTGGACGAGGCCGATCTCTGCACCTGTCACCGCACGGGCGCGGCGCTCTCGCACTGCCCGACCTCGAACCTCTTCCTCGGCAGCGGCCTGTTCCGGCTCTTCGACGCGCTCGACCCGCGCCGCCCGGTCCGGACCGGGCTCGGCACCGATATCGGGGCCGGCACCACGCTCTCGCTCGTTCGCACGCTCGGCGAGGCCTACAAGGTGGCGGCGCTCCGCGGCGACAAGCTCGACGCGGTGCGCGCGCTCTGGCTCGCCACCGCGGGCGGCGCCGAGGCGCTCCACCTGGAGGACCGGATCGGCCGCATCGCGGTCGGCTACGAGGCCGATCTCTGCGTGCTCGACACCGCCGCCTCTCCGCTCCTCGCCCACCGCGCCCGCTACTGCACGGATATCGAGGAGCTTCTGTTCGTGCAGATGACGCTCGGCCCCGAGCGCGTGCAGGCGACCTGGGTGGCGGGTGAGCCCGTCTACGAGGCGGCCCGGACGCCCGATCCCTACCGCTACGCCAAATAATCGGTTTCGAAAGGTCGGAGACCTTTCGCGGATGCAGGGCGGAGCCCTGCATCTGGAACCTCCGCCCCGGCTCCGCCGGGGCGGAGGTTCCAATCCCGCGGCTGCACGCACCGGACTCCGGCAAAGGTCCGTGGCCCTTCGGAAGCCCAAGGCCCTGCGCTGCACGCATGACGATGCGCGCCCGTGCGCTCCGCGGCTGGCATTCCAGTTGCTGACGCGGGGCAGGCCGCGGATGATACACCGAGCCCCGATCCCGTACCCTGAGCCCTGCCGGCCCCGGTCCGCGGCCGGCCAGAGGATGCGTTGCCGATGACAGCCGAGACCCCGAAGACCCACAACCTGCGCATCGACGGATCGCGCCTCTGGTCCACCCTGATGGAGACCGCCCGGTTCGGCGCGACCCCGGCGGGCGGCCTCAACCGGCTGACCCTGTCGGAGGAGGACCGCGCGGTGCGCGACTGGTTCCGCGACGCCTGCGAGGCGGCGGGGCTCGAGGTCGGCACCGATGCGCTCGGCACCCAGTTCGCCCTGCGCCGCGGCCGCGACATGAGCCGGAAGCCCATCGCCTGCGGCTCGCATCTCGACACCCAGCCGACCGGCGGCAAGTTCGACGGGATCCTCGGCGTGCTCGCCGGGCTCGAGGTGATGCGCAGCCTGAACGACGCCGGCATCGAGACGGAGGCGCCGCTGCTGCTGGTCAACTGGACCAACGAGGAGGGCTCGCGCTTCGCTCCGGCCATGATGGCCTCGGCCGCCTATGCGGGCGCGTTCACCACCGAGGAGATCCTGGCCAAGCGCGACGCGAAGGGCGTCAGCGTCGGCGAGGCGCTCGACTCCATCGGCTACCGGGGCTGCGAGGCGGTCGGCGCGCGCGAGATCGGCGCCTTCGTGGAACTGCACATCGAGCAGGGCCCGATCCTGGAGGCCGAGGGCAGGACCATCGGCGTGGTCGAGGGCGGCCAGGGCATCGCGTGGTTCGACGGCACGGTCACGGGCTTCGAGAGCCATGCCGGCACCACGCCGATGCCGCGCCGCCGCGACGCCATGCTGGGGCTCGCCGAGTTCGCGCTGGCGGTCGAGCGCGTCGCGCTGGCGCACGCGCCCACCGCCGTCGCGACCATGGGCGAGGCCGAGATCGTCAGCCCCTCGCGCAACGTGGTGCCGGGCCAGATCCGCTTCACCCTCGACCTGCGCGACCCGGCCTCCCCGGTGCTCGACGCCATGGAATCCGCGCTCGCGGATGCAGCCGCCGAGATCGCCGCGCGGCGCAACCTCGCGATCGCGCTCACGCGGATCTGGCGCAAGGAGCCGGTCCCGTTCGATCCGCGCCTCGTCGCGGCGGTCGATGGCGCCGCCGAGGGGCTCGGCCTGAGCCGGCGCCGCATGGTCTCCGGCGCGGGCCACGATGCCTGCAACCTCGCCGGCTGCATGCCGGCGGCGATGATCTTCGTGCCCTGCAAGGACGGCGTCAGCCACAACGAGGCTGAATCGGCGACGCCGACGGATTGTGCGGCCGGCGCCGACGTCCTGCTGCACACGCTGGTGGCGCTCGCCAACGCGCCGAAGGCCTGACAATCCGGTTCAGGCCCGCGAGGGCCTGTTTGATAGGCATTTCTGCGGGCCGGCCCCGGGTCGTCCGAAGGAGTGCCTATTTTTTGTTCAGACGATCTTGCCCCATCGGCGCATGTATCGGAACCGAACGCCGGAAGCACCCGAAAGAAGAAAATCGTCCTTTCGCGCGTCGTTCAGGTTGATCTCGCCGCCGCGAAGAATGCCGTGACGCGCGACTGGGAGCCGAACTCTCCGATCGCATCGGCCGGTGTTGGCCGACCCCTTGCATAGAGCGGCTCCGTCCCCGGGCACCTCGCGGTGCCCCCCATGGAGCCAGCAACCCCGACATGTTCTCTACCGCGAAACGACTTGGCACCCGCGCGGTGCTGGCCGGCGCTCTGACGGTGTCGGGCGCCGTGCCCGGCGCCCTGGCCCAGGGCGTGCTCCGCATCGGCATGACCGCATCCGACATCCCGCTGACCACGGGGCAGGCCGACAACGGCGGCGAGGGCATGCGGTTCACCGGCTACACGGTCTACGACGGGCTGGTGAACTGGGACCTGTCCTCGGCCGACAAGCCGTCCGACATCGTCCCGGGCCTCGCCGAGAGCTGGACGGTCGATCCGAGCGACAGGACGAAGTGGACCTTCAAGATCCGCCCCGGCGTGAAGTTCCACGATGGTTCCGACTTCACCGCCGAGTCGGTGGTCTGGAACCTCGACAAGCTGCTGAAGAACGAGTCCCCGCAATACGACCCGCGCCAGTCCGCCCAGGGGCGCACCCGCATCCCGGCGGTGGCGAGCTACCGGGCGCTCGACCCAATGACCTTGGAGGTCGTCACCAAGGCCCCCGACGCCACCCTGCTCTACCAGCTCGCCTGGATCATGATGTCCTCGCCCGCCCAGTGGGAGAAGCTGGGCAAGAGCTGGGACGCCTTCGCCAAGACCCCGTCCGGCACCGGTCCCTGGAAGATGACGCTGTTCGCGCCCCGCGAGCGCGCCGAGATGGTGCCGAACGCCAATTACTGGGACAAGGCCCGGGTGCCGAAGCTCGACAAGCTCGTGCTGGTGCCGCTGCCGGAGGCCAACGCCCGCGTCGCGGCTCTGCGCTCCGGCCAGGTCGACTGGATCGAGGCCCCCGCCCCCGACGCCGTGGCCTCGCTGAAATCGGCCGGCTTCAAGATCGTCACCAATGCCTACCCGCACAACTGGACCTGGCACCTCTCCCGGATCGAGGGCTCGCCCTGGAACGACATCCGGGTGCGCAAGGCCGCCAACCTCGCCATCGACCGCGAGGGCCTGAAGGAACTGCTCGGCGGCCTCGCCATCCCGGCCAAGGGCTTCATGCCGCCCGGCCACCAGTGGTTCGGCAAGCCGACCTTCGACGTGACGTACGATCCCGAGGCGGCCAAGAAGCTGATGGCCGAGGCCGGCTACACGCCCCAGAAGCCGCTCGCCATCAAGGTCGGCATCTCGGCCTCGGGCTCGGGCCAGATGCAGCCCCTGCCGATGAACGAGTTCGTGCAGCAGAGCCTCGCCGAGGTCGGCTTCAAGGTCGATTTCGAGGTGGTCGAGTGGAACACCCTGATCAACATCTGGCGCGCGGGCGCCAAGGCCGACATCTCCCGCGGCGTCTCGGCGATCAACTACTCGTACTTCATCCAGGACCCCTTCACCGGCTACATCCGCCACCTGCAGTGCAACCTCGCGCCGCCGAACGGTACGAACTGGGGCTACTACTGCGACCCGGCGATGGACAAGCTGTTCGACGGCGTGCGCAACGCCTTCGACAAGTCCGAGCAGGAGAAGGTCCTGAAGCAGGTCCACGAGAAGTTCGTCGACGACGCGCTGTTCGTGATGATCACGCACGACGTCAATCCACGCGCCATGAGCGCCAAGGTGAAGGGCTTCACCCAGGCGCAGAACTGGTTCCAGGATTTTTCGAACATCACCATGGCGACCGCTGGCCGCTGACATCGGTGGCTCCGGCCTACGGGCCGGAACCGCGACAGGCCCCCTCTCCCGTGCGGGAGAGGGTTGGGGTGAGGGACGAGAACTCCACGGAAGGGGCGTGAGGCCACCGCGGACAGGCTACGGCTTCTCCGTATGGCTCCGAGCCCCTCTCCCTGTCCCTCTCCCGCACGGGAGTGGGGACCCGCGCGCTCTCCTGACGCGGGTCCGAAGTCCAGCGGTTCGGAAGATCTGCCCGAACCGCCGCGTATGCCGCTGAAACAGTCGAGTTCATTGAGCCGATGCTGCTCTACATCCTGAAACGTCTGCTCTACGTCACGCCGGTCGCGTTCGGCGTCAGCGTGGTCTGCTTCGCGCTGGTGCATCTCGCCCCGGGCGATCCCTTGAGCGCCGTCCTGCCGGCGGATGCCACCCAGGCCACCATCGACGAGATGCGCGCGGCCTACGGCTTCGACAAGCCGCTCCCCGTGCAGTACGCGATCTGGCTCTGGCACGTGCTCCAGGGCGATCTCGGCATCTCCATCGCCACCGGACGCCCGGTGCTGGGCGAGGTCTCCCGCGCGGTCGTCAACAGCCTGATCCTGGCCTCGGTCGCGACGCTGATCGGCTTCACCTTCGGCACCCTGTTCGGCTTCGTCGCGGGCTACCACCGCAACTCGATCCTCGACCGGGCCGCCTCCGCGCTCTCGGTCTTCGGGGTCAGCGTGCCGCACTACTGGCTCGGCATGGTGCTGGTGATCATCTTCTCGGCGACGCTCGGCTGGCTGCCGCCGACGGGCGCGGGGCCTGACGGCTCGGGCAACTGGCGGCCGGACTTCGAGCACCTGCGCTACATCATCCTGCCGGCGGTCACGATGTCGGTGATCCCGACCGGCATCATCGCCCGCACGGTCCGGGCGCTGGTGGCCGACATCCTCTCCCAGGACTTCGTCGAGGCGCTGCGCGCCAAGGGCATGAACGAGTGGGGCGTGTTCAAGCACGTGGTGCGCAACGCCGCGCCCACCGCGCTCGCCATCATGGGCCTGCAACTCGGCTACCTGCTCGGCGGCTCGATCCTGATCGAGACCGTGTTCGCGTGGCCCGGCACCGGGTTCCTGCTCAACGCCGCGATCTTCCAGCGCGACCTGCCGCTGCTGCAGGGCTCGATCCTCGTGCTGGCGATGTTCTTCGTCGGCCTCAACCTCATCGTCGACGTGATGCAGACCGCCCTCGATCCGCGCATCGAGCGGGCCTGAGGAGAGAGTGATGACCGCACCCGTCACCGCCGCCTCCGTCGCCCTCGACGGCGCCGTGCCCACCGCCGCCCCGGTCGCCGAGGCCGAGGTCTTCGTGCCCTCCCGCGGCTTCTGGGGCCATGTCGGCCACCGGCTGATGCGCGATCCCGTCGCCATGGCGGCGGGCGCCGTGATCCTGGCGATCGTGCTGGTGGCGATCTTCGCGCCCTGGATCACGCCGATGGACCCCTACAAGGGCTCCATGCTGCGCCGCCTCAAGCCCGTGGGCGATGCCACCTACTGGCTCGGCTCGGACGAGCTCGGCCGCGACATGATCAGCCGCCTGATGGTGGGGGCCCGCCTCTCGCTCTTCATGGGCGTCACGCCCGTGCTGATCGCCTTCGCGATCGGCTCCTCGATCGGGATCCTGGCCGGCTACGTCGGCGGCTGGACCAACACGATCCTGATGCGCACCATCGACGTGTTCTTCGCCTTCCCGTCGGTGCTGCTCGCCATCGCGCTGTCGGGCGCACTGGGGGCGGGCATCTTCAACGCCATCGTCTCGCTGACCTGCGTGTTCGTGCCCCAGATCGCCCGCGTCGCCGAGAGCGTGACGACCGGCATCCGCCGGCGCGACTACATCGACGCCGCCAAACTCTCCGGCGCCTCGGCCTTCACCATCATGCGGGTGCAGGTGCTCGGCAACGTGGTCGGGCCGATCTTCGTGTACTCCACGTCGCTGATCAGCGTGTCGATGATCCTGGCCTCGGGCCTCTCCTTCCTCGGCCTCGGCGTGCGCCCGCCCGAGCCCGAATGGGGCCTGATGCTCAATACCCTGCGCACCGCGATCTACGTGAACCCGATGGTCGCGGCGCTGCCGGGGCTCGCGATCTTCATCGTCTCGATCTCGTTCAACCTGTTCTCGGACGGCCTGCGGACGGCCATGGAGATCCGCCAGTGAGCGTCACGACCCTGTCCCTCCCCCCATCCCCTGCCCTCGCTCAGCCGCTGGCGCGCGCGCCTGTCGATCCCCGCGACCGCGGCGGCCCGGCGCAGCCGCTCCTCTCGGTCTCCGGGCTCGTCAAGCACTTCCCCGTCCGCAAGGGCAGCGGACCGAAACAGGTCGTCCGCGCCGTCGACGGAGTCGATTTCGAGACGTTGAAGGGGGAGACGCTGGGCATCGTCGGCGAATCGGGCTGCGGCAAATCCACCACCGCCAAGCTCCTGATGGGGTTGATCGAGCGCGATTCCGGCGACTTGCTCTTCGACGGCGAGGCGGTCGGCACGCGCGCGCTCCCCTGGCGGGCCTATCGGCGCCAGGTCCAGATGGTGTTCCAGGATTCCTACGCCTCGCTCAACCCGCGCATGACGGTCGAGGCCTCGATCGCCTTCGGCCCGAAGGTCAACGGCGTGCCGGGCCGTCAGGCCGTCGAGCGGGCCCGGGCGCTCCTCGCCCGCGTCGGCCTGGAGCCGAAGCGTTTCGCCGCGCGCTACCCGCACGAACTGTCCGGCGGCCAGCGCCAGCGCGTGAACATCGCCCGCGCGCTCGCGCTCGAACCGCGCCTCGTCCTCCTCGACGAGGCGGTCTCGGCACTCGACAAGTCGGTCGAGGCGCAGGTCCTGAACCTGCTGCTCGACCTCAAGGCCGAGTTCGGGCTGACCTACATCTTCATCAGCCACGACCTGAACGTGGTGCGCTTCATCTCGGACCGCGTGATGGTGATGTATCTCGGCCGCGTCGCCGAGATCGGCCCCTCCGACACGGTGCTGGCCGAGCCCGCCCACCCCTACGCGCACGCGCTGCTCCACGCCATGCCGTCGCTCGATCCCGACAACCGCACCCAGGAGGCGCTGCTCGCGGGCGATCCGCCGAACCCGATCGACCCGCCCTCCGGCTGCCGCTTCCACCCGCGCTGCCGCCTCGTCGCCCCGGTCTGCTCGGGCAAGGAACCGCCCCTCGATGCGGTGGGCCCCGCCCACCGCGCCGCCTGCCTCGCGCGCCAGCCCGGCTCCGGCCACCCGGACGCGCCCTCCGTCCAGGCTGCCGCATGAGCGCGGGAGAGACGAGCATGACCGACACCCCCGCCGTGATGCTGAGGGACCTGAAGGTCGCCTTCGGCAAGGTCCAGGTGGTCGATGGGGTCGACCTGACGCTGGAGCGCGGCCAAGCCATGGCGCTGATCGGCGAATCGGGCTCCGGCAAGAGCGTGACGCTGCGCGCCATCCTGCGCCTCTTTCCCGAGGGGCGTAGCCGGATCACCGGCACGGTCGCGGTCGGCGGCCGCGATGTGCTGGGCCTCTCCAAGCGCGAGCTGGCCGACTACCGCGGCCGCGAGGTCTCGATGATCTTCCAGGAGCCGCTGCTCGCCTTCGACCCGGTCTACACGGTGGGCCGGCAGATCACCGAGGCGATCCTGCGCCACGAGGGGGTCTCGCAGGCGGAGGCCCGAGCCCGGGCCCTCGCGCTGTTCGAGCGGGTGCGCATCCCGAGCCCGGAGCGGCGGCTCGACAACTTCCCGCACGAGATGTCGGGCGGCATGCGCCAGCGCGCGATGATCGCCCTGGCGCTGGCCTGCCGGCCTCAGGTGCTGCTTGCCGACGAGCCGACCACGGCGCTCGACGCCACGGTGCAGATCCAGATCCTGCTGCTGCTGCGCGAGTTGCAGCGCGACCTGGGCCTCTCGATCATCCTGGTCACGCACGATCTCGGCGCGGCGGTCGAGGTCGCCGACCGGATCAGCGTGATGTATGCGGGCCATATCGTGGAGACCGGCTCGGCCCGGCAGATCGTGCGCGACCCCCACCACCCCTACACGGTCGGCCTGCTGCGCAGCCGCGCCGAGGGGGCGATGGACCGCGGCGGACGGCTCCAGACGATCCCCGGCAGTCCGCCGGACCTCGCGAACCGCCCGGCCGGCTGCCCTTTCGCGCCGCGCTGCTTCCTGGCCGAGGAGCGCTGCCGCCGCGAGCGCCCGCCGCTCGGCGCCGTCGGCGACGGCCATCAGGCCGCCTGCTGGCGCGCGGAGGAGGCCGCTTCCGCCTTCAAGGACGGACAAATCCGGGGCGCGCTCGAGAGCGCGTGATCCCGCACGCGCCGTTCCTGTGGATCACAGGGAGGGCGCGTGTGGCACGCTTCATTCCAGCCTTAATTTTGAGTTACGAATCGACCCGGGATTTGAGTGTCGGGCGGAACCCGGTCTTCCGGGGCCGCACTGCACTCTCTATCTGCCTCGAACGACAGATTCATGGTTCCGGTCGTGCCAGCCTTCACCCGTCTCCGCGCCGCCACGAAGTCCGCCCGCACGCTCGCCCTTCTCGCGGGCCTGATGGTGGTCCCGTCCGCCGTGCTGGCCTACGCCGACCTGCTCCCGGCCCCGCTCAACCTCGACGTCCTGGGCCTCGGCTCAGACGAGCAGCCGGACCTGCCCCACGTCGCCCGCCAGATCGCCATCGGCGCGCCGCTGCGCATCGTCGCCTTCGGCTCCTCCTCGACGGAGGGCATCGGCGCCAGCAGCCCGACCAAGGCCTACCCGCCGCTGCTCGAAGCCTCGCTGCGCAAGCTCTACCCGCAGCTCGGCGGCGTCACGGTGCTCAACCGCGGCATCGGCGGCGAGCACGTGGACGACATGCTCAAGCGCCTGGACCGGGACGTGATCGCTGCCGAACCCCAGCTCGTGATCTGGCAGACCGGCAGCAACGATCCGCTGCGCGGCGTCTCCCTCGACCACTTTCGCGAGGCCACGGTCGGCGCCGTCAAGCGCCTGCAAGAGGCCGGCATCGACGTGGTGCTGATGGAGCCGCAATGGTGCCCGGCGCTCGACGCCACGCCCGGCTCCTACCGCTTCCGCGACGCGGTCCGCGAGATCGGCGACGAGCTCGGCGTGCCGGTGATCCGCCGCGCCGACCTGATGCAGGACTGGATCCGCGAGGGGAAGCTGACCCGCAAGCAGCTCTTCGCGGCGGACGGCCTGCACATGGCCGACGGCGGCTACGCGCTGCTCGCCCAGGCGGCCGCGGCCGCGATCGTCGAGGATTCGGGCCGCGTCAGCGTCGCCGAGGCCGTGGCGGAGTAAGGGCGCTCCCGCCGCGCTCCCCCCTCCCCCCTCTGCGGGGGAGGGAGAAGTGCGGGCCGTCCGGTCTCGCCTCAAACCGACAGCCAGCGCAGCACCTGGGCCTCGTCCATGTCGGCCCGCGGCCCCGCATCGACCACCTGCCCGCGGTCCATCACCGCGTAGCTGTCGCAGAGGTCGCGCGCCCACTCGAAATACTGCTCCACCAGCACGATCGCCATCTCGCCCTTGGCCCGGAGATAGGTGATGGCCCGGCCGATATCCTTGATGATCGAGGGCTGGATGCCCTCGGTCGGCTCGTCGAGGACGAGGAGCTTCGGCCGCGTCACCAGGGCCCGCGCGATGGCGAGCTGCTGCTGCTGGCCGCCCGAGAGGTCGCCGCCGCGCCGGTGCAGCATGTCCTTCAGCACCGGGAACAGGTCGTAGATCTCGCCCGGCACGTAGCGGTCGGCCCGCTTGCAGGGGGAGAAGCCCGTCTCGAGGTTCTCCTTTACGGTGAGCAGGGGGAAGATCTCGCGGCCCTGCGGCACGAAGGCGACGCCCGCCCGCGCCCGGTCGTAGGGGGCGAGGCCCGACAGCACCGTGTCGCCGAGGCGGATCGAGCCCTTGGCGATCGGCTGCTGGCCGACGATGGCGCGCATCAGCGAGGTCTTGCCGACGCCGTTGCGGCCGAGCACGGCCGTGACGCGGCCGGGCTCCGCGGTGAGCGAGACGCCGCGCAGGGCCTTGGCGGCCCCGTAGTACAGATCGATGGAGTCGACCGTCAGCATCGGTTGTCAGCCCGTTCCATGCAAATCCGGGGATCCCAAAGGGCCTCAGGCCCTTTGGCGGGGTCCGGGGCGCGCAGCCCCGGGTGGGAAGCCCTCTGCCCGGCACAGCCGGACAGAGGGCTTCGCCGCAGGGCTCTGCCCTGCACCCGCGAAAGGTCTCGACCTTTCGAAACCATGACTTGGCAGGGCGCCGGCACGGTGCTCAGCGCCCCAGATAGACTTCGACCACCCGCGGGTCGGCCGAGACCGCGTCGATCGAGCCCTCGGCCAGCACCGCGCCCTCGTGCAGGCAGGTGACGCGGCACTGGAGCGCGCGCACGAAGTGCATGTCGTGCTCCACCACGATCACCGCGTGGTCACGGGCGATCTCGCGGAGCAGCGTCGCGGTCTCGGCGGTCTCGGCATCGGTCATGCCGGCCACCGGCTCGTCCACCAGCAGGAGCTTGGGGTCCTGGGCCAGCAGCATGCCGATCTCCAGCCACTGCTTCTGTCCGTGCGAGAGATCGGCGGCCGGCCTCCCCCGGTGGGCGATCAGCCCGACCTTCACCAGCAGCGCGTCGATCCGCTCGGCCTCGACCCGGTTGCGCCAGCCGAACAGCGAGGCCAGCCCCGAGCGCGGACCCTTGAGCGCCAGCAGGACGTTGTCGGCCACCGTGTGGCTCTCGAACACGGTCGGCTTCTGGAACTTGCGGCCGATGCCGAGGTCGGCGATCGCCGGCTCGTCGAGCTTCGTGAGGTCGTGCACGCCGTCGAAGAGCGCGATGCCCGTATCGGGCCGCGTCTTGCCGGTGATGCAATCCATCATCGTGGTCTTGCCGGCCCCGTTCGGGCCGATGATCGCCCGCATCTCGCCCCGGTCGAGGGTGAGCGAGAGGCCGCGCAGCGCCCGGTAGCCGTCGAAGGTCACCCGCAGGTCGTCGAGATAGAGCAGGGCGTCGGTGACGCGCTTGGTCTGGGCCGGGGCGTGGCCGTCGTCGGGCCGGCCGGTCGCGGTGGCGCTGACCGGCGCCAGGAGGTCGGCATCGCTCATCAGCCCTGCCCCTCTTCGGCGAGTTTCGGCGCGATCTCGGGCTCGGGCGGCAGCTTGGCCTTCGCGCGGGGACTGCCGAAGCGCTCGATCAGGCTGCCGACGATGCCCTTGGGCATGAACAGCGTCACAACGACGAAGAGCGCCCCCAGCGCGAAGAGCCACGCGTCGGGCATCGCGCCGGTGAGTACGGTCTTGGCATAGTTGACGATGACCGCGCCGAGCGCCGCGCCGACCAGCGTGCCGCGCCCACCGACCGCGACCCAGATCACGGCCTCGATGGAGTTGGTGGGCGCGAACTCGCCCGGGTTGATGATGCCGACCTGCGGCACGTAGAGGGCCCCGGCGACGCCCGCCATCATGGCCGAGACCGTGAAGGCCAGCGTCTTGTAGTGCTCCGGGCGGTAGCCGAGGAAGCGCGTGCGCGGTTCGGCATCCCGCACCGCGATCAGGATCTTGCCGTAGGCCGAGACCGTCATGAAGCGGGCGACCAGGTAGCCGAGCGCGAGCGCGATCCCGGTCGCCACGAAGAGCGCCACGCGCGTGCCCTGCGCCTGGACGGGGAAGCCGAGGATGTCCTTGAAGTCGGTGAGCCCGTTGTTGCCCCCGAGCCCCATGTCGTTGCGGAAGAAGGCCAGCATCAGCGCGAAGGTCATCGCCTGCGTGATGATCGACAGGTAGACGCCCGTCACCCGCGAGCGGAAGGCGAGCCAGCCGAACACGAAGGCGAGCAAGCCCGGCACCGCCAGGACCATCAGCGCCGCGAAGGCGAAGTGGTCGAAGCCGAGCCAGTACCAGGGCAGTTCCTTGTAGTTCAGGAACACCATGAAGTCGGGCAGGACCGGGTTGCCGTAGACGCCGCGCGGGCCGATCTGGCGCATCAGATACATGCCCATCGCGTAGCCGCCGAGCCCGAAGAAGGCGCCGTGGCCGAGCGAGAGGATGCCGCAATAGCCCCAGACGAGGTCGAGGCTGAGCGCGAGCAGCGCGAAGGCGAGGTACTTGCCGAAGAGCGAGACCAGATAGGTCGGCAGGTGCAGCCCGGACCCCTCGGCGACCCCGAGGTTCAGGAGCGGCACCACGAGGCAGAAGGCGGCCAGGGCGGCGAGGAAGATCCAGCCCTTGGGGTCGATGAGGCGGGTGCGGGTCATGCTCAGGACTCCACCGCCCGGCCCTTGAGCGCGAACAGGCCGCGCGGGCGCTTCTGGATGAACAGGATGATGAAGACGAGGAGCGCGATCTTCGCGAGCACGGCGCCGAAATACGGCTCGAACAGCTTGTTGGCGACGCCCAGCGTCAGCGCGGCCACCAGCGTGCCCCAGAGGTTGCCGACGCCGCCGAACACCACCACCAGGAACGAGTCGATGATGTAGCCCTGGCCGAGGTTCGGCGAGACGTTGTCGATCTGCGACAGCGCCACGCCCGCGATGCCGGCGATGCCTGAGCCCAAACCGAAGGTCATCGCGTCGACCCAAGGGGTACGGATGCCCATGGCGGCGGCCATGCGGCGGTTCTGGGTGACCGCACGGGTCTTCAGGCCGAACGCCGTCTTGCGCAGCACGAAGAGCAGTCCGAGGAAGACGGCGAGCGAGAACAGCACGATCCAGAGCCGGCCCCAGGTGATCGAGAGGCCGAACAGGTCGAAGGCGCCCGACATGAAGCCCGGCGAGCCGACCTCGCGGTTCGTCGGCCCGAAGATCGAGCGCACGGCCTGCTGCAGGATCAGGCTCACGCCGAAGGTCGCGAGCAGGGTCTCCAGCGGGCGCCCGTAGAGGAACCGGATGATGCCGCGCTCGATCGCGACGCCGACCGCGCCCGCGACAAGGAAGGCGCACGGGATGCTGATGGCGAGCGACCAGTCGAACAGGCCGGGCGCGTGCGCCCGGATCGCGTCCTGCACGAGGTAGGTCGTGTAGGCGCCGAGCATCACCATCTCGCCGTGCGCCATGTTGATGATGCCCATCACCCCGAAGGTGATGGCGAGCCCGATCGCGGCGAGCAGCAGCACGGAGCCGAGCGACACGCCGTACCAGACGTTCTGTGCGGCCGCCGCGATGGCGAGCCGGGTCTCGACCTGCTGGATGCCGCGGCCGGCGGCCGCCTTCACGGTCTCGTTCGGATCGCTGGCCGCGACGGTGCGCAGGATCGCGATGGCGTCGCCGTCGCCCCGCGCCTGGATCGACGGCAGGGCGGCGAGCCGCTCGGCGTCCGGCGTGCCGGGCTTAGCCAGCAGCACGGCGGCGCGGGCGGCGGCGAGCGCGCGCTTCACGCCCGCATCGGATTCCCGGGCGAGCGCCGCGTCGAGCGCGGGGAGCGCCACGGGATCGCGCGCCTTGAAGACCGCGTCGGCCGCCTCTCGGCGCCGGGCCGCGTCGGGGCTGGCGAGATTGAGCTGACCCTGCGCGGCGTCGAGTGCACGGCGGATCTTGTTGTTGGCGCGGACCGGCTTCAGCCCCTCGGCCTGGGCCGGCGCACCCGTGCGGGCATCGGCGAGGGCGTCGCCCTGCTTGATGAAGAGCGCCTTGTCGGCGGGTCGGTAGAGCAGCCGGCCCTCGCCCAGGGCGGAGAGCACCGCGCCCGCGCGCGGGTCGCCGCTCGCGGCGAGCGCGGCGATGCCGGCCTCGATGTCGCCGTAGCTGTCGCTGGCGAGCCGCGTGTAGGCGTCGGCCGGGACTGCGTCCTGCGCCACGGCCGGCGCGGCAAGGCCGAGCAGAAGCGAGAGGATGATGATGCGGATCATGGAACTCGGGTCCCCGCGGTCGCGCCGACACGCGCCGTCTCGGAGGGATCTGCAGATGTGCGGTGCGTCCGGCATCACGGCGTCATCCCGGATCCGCCAGGGCGGGCCCGGGATGGCACCAGCGCTATCGAAGGCTTCGGCTCAGGCGCCTCCGCACTTCTTTGTCTTGGTGTTGTAGTTGCCGCAGTTGAGCTTGACCCAGTCGGCCTCGAGGTCCTTCGAGCCCTCGAGCTGCTTCGACCACGCCTCGCCCGGAATCAGGCCCTCGGTCTTGTTCACGACGTCGAACTGGCCGTCGTCCTTGATCTCACCGATGAAGACCGGCTTCGTGATGTGGTGGTTCGGCAGCATCTGGGAGGTGCCGCCGGTGAGGTTCTTCTGCTCGGTGCCCGGCAGCGCGGCGATGACCTTGTCGGGATCGACGGTGCCGGCCTTCTCGACGGCCTTCACCCACATGTTGAAGCCGATGTAGTGCGCCTCCATCGGGTCGTTGGTGACGGCCTTGGGGTTCTTCTTGTAGGCCTGCCACTGCTGGATGAAGGCCTTGTTCTCGGGCGTGTCGATCGACTCGAAGTAGTTCCACGCCGCGAGATGGCCGACGAGCGGCTTCGTGTCGATGCCGGCCAGTTCCTCCTCGCCGACCGAGAAGGCCACGACCGGGATGTCGGTCGCCTTGATGCCCTGGTTGGCGAGTTCCTTGTAGAACGGCACGTTGGCGTCGCCGTTGATAGTCGAGACCACGGCCGTCTTCTTGCCGGCCGAACCGAAGCTCTTGATCGCTGCGACGCGGGTCTGCCAGTCGGCCTGGCCGAAGGGCGTGTAATTGATCGAGATGTCCTCGGGCTTCACGCCCTTGGCCGTGAGGTAGGCTTCGAGGATCTTGTTCGTGGTGCGCGGATAGACGTAGTCGGTGCCCTCCAGCACCCAGCGCTCGACCTTCTCCTCCTTCATCAGGTAATCGACGGCGGGAATCGCCTGCTGGTTCGGCGCGGCGCCGGTGTAGAACACGTTCCGCTCGCTCTCCTCGCCCTCGTACTGGACGGGGTAGAACAGGATCGAGTTCAGTTCCTTGAACACCGGCAGCACGGATTTGCGCGAGACGCTGGTCCAGCAACCGAACACGGCCGAGACCTTGTCCTTGGCGATCAGCTCGCGGGCCTTCTCGGCAAACAGCGGCCAGTTCGAGGCCGGATCGACCACCACCGGCTCCAGCTTCTTGCCGAGCACGCCGCCCTTCTTGTTCTGCTCCGCGATGAGCATCAGCATCGCGTCCTTCAGCGTCGTCTCGGAGATCGCCATGGTCCCCGAGAGCGAGTGCAGGATGCCGACCTTGATGGTCTCCTGCGCCCGTGCCGTGCCGGCGCCCAGTGAGGCCAGCGCCACGCCGCCGGCGAGCGCCGCGGCGGAAACCCAGGTCTTCAGTCTTGTCATCATGCCGTTCCCCGGCCGCTTTCCGCGGCGGCAGCGCTCAAGCAACGTGCATGCCAGGAAGCCGCGGGCACGGATCTGCGTGCCGAATGAACAGGTGGCTCGCTCCAGCGGCAGGTGCGATGCCGCGCAGCGTCCAGATATGCTTGCAGATTGGGCATGTGGCGCGCAAAGGGGCTCGACCCTCGCACGCGCTCTTCGCGTGACGATGGATGTCCAGCGTCGCCATCCGGTCCGCGCCCTGCTAGGCGACGGCGGCGCGGACGTTGCCCGCGACGCGGGCGGACAGGAGCGCGGCCGGACATGAACGAGGCGGTTCCGCCCCCCGCACCCGCGCGCCAGCGCTCGGTCGGCCGCGTCGCGCTCGTGGCGGAGGGGCCGGGGCCGGCGCGCTTGCGGGACCTCGCCGAGGCAGGCCCCCTGCGCCTGCGCTTTCCCAGGCGCCACGGCGCGGCGGAGACCGAGGCCGTGCTGGTCAACACCGCGGGCGGCGTCGCCTGCGGCGACCGGTTCGGCGTCGCGGTCGATCTCGGCGCGGGCGCCCGCCTCTGCTTCACCAGCACGGCGGCGGAGAAGGTCTACCGCTCGGACGGTCCGGTCAGCCGGATCGAGAACCGGGTCCGGCTCGCGGCGGGCGCACACCTCGCCTGGCTGCCGCAGGAGACGATCCTGTTCGATCGGGCGCGGGTCCGGCGGCGCTTCGAGGCCGACCTCGCGCCTGATGCCGGGCTGCTCATCTTCGAGGCGGTGGTCTTCGGCCGGACCGCCCGCGGCGAGGTGCTGAGCGAAGCCCTGTTCGAGGATATCTGGCGGGTGCGTCGCGGCGGCCGCCTCGTCTACGCGGATACGCTCCGGTTCGAGGGGCCGGTCGGCGCGCTGCTCGCACGCCCGGCGATCGGGGGCGGAGCGGCCGCCTGCGCCACCCTGCTCGACCTGTCGCCCGGGGCCGAGAGCCGTCTCGACGCGGCGCGCGGCCTGCTCGACGGCGCCGGGGCTCTCGGCGTCGAGGCCGGCGCGAGCGCCTGGAACGGTCATCTCGCGGTGCGCATGCTGGCGCCGGGAATCGGTCCGTTGCGCGCCCTCGCGGTGCGCTTCCTCGAAGGCTACCGCGCGCTGCCGGTGCCCCGAGTCTGGCAGGGCTGACCCCCCGCGTCGGCTTCGGTGCAGAACCTGCACGTGTCCCGTTGCGTCGCGCCCGTCGCCTTGCTAGACACCGGCCACCCCGAGCCGGCCGCCCGGCGCGGGTGCGCGAAGCCTCCGCACGGGGGCGCACGCCGAAGGCCTCGTGGCGGAGTGGTTACGCAGAGGACTGCAAATCCTTGCACGGGGGTTCGATTCCCTCCGAGGCCTCCAAATTTACTTACAAATCAAACACTTAGGTTATACGGGCTGCTATGGGATGCGGCCCGCATACCCGTTTTTGACCCCCATTCACTACCAAGAGTACTCCGCGGGGAGTAGTCAAAGGACCTGAACTCCTCTGCACCCTCTGCGCTCTCATGAGCCGGTCAGAAGGGCTATGAGGAGGAACCCACCGCGTAGCTGGACGAGGGCCCAGGGCAGCCACACGGGCGGCCTTGGGTCACTCCTTTGTTTCCTCAAGGATGCTGAGGGCCAGCTTGCGGGCTTCATCGCGGGTGAGGATGAGGCACCGGGACGCCTGAGCGAGACCCCCAGCTTCCTCATTCTTCCGTAGATGCTCCGCGTAGGCCTCGCACTTCTTCTGGTCCCAGAGGCGGCTATGGGCGGCAATGTCGTAGGAGCGGACCGAGGGGGCACCACCGGGCGCGGTGAGTACCATGGTCACGAGGATTGCGTAATGGATCTGGTCTCTCCCTTAGTCGGCCAGCGTGAGTCGGAGGGCTTCGCGGTCCTCAGCATCTAGAGGCACGCAGTACCCCCGGGCCGAGGCGCCGGGTCCGAACCGCTTGACCGCGCCAGCGTTGCGGCTGGCCGTCAGCTTTGGGTCGTCAATATCGCGCTCGCATTCGGCCTTAGTGTAGGCCTCGGGGATCATGGTGGGACCGATGACCTCCCCCTGTCCGTTCAAAATGACGATAAGTAAAAGCCATTTCATCGACTTAGCCCCTAGGTGATGCTCTCGGCCAGGGCAAGGGCATCGTTGCCGGACACGAGAACTCACTGAGGAACCACCACAAGCCGTTCACCCACGCGCACCTACTCAAGCCGAGGCATTTGGAGAAAGCAGGCATCCATGGTCATCAAGCGAGGCTCGATCTGAACTGCGTTCCTCTCCGATGCGCCCGCGGCGGTCAGGAGGATGTGGCGGAGACTTAGCTCGGCCTAAGCGTGCTCGAGCTGGCACTCATCATTGGGCCCCAGGATACGAGGATGCATATGGGATACACCCACCTAAGAGCCTGTTTGAGGTCCTCCGCCGGCCGTCCCCATCTGTCTCGTGTCACCAATACACGATCCGTCTGGCAGGACGGAGGAGAGAGCAGATGTGGACGGACCGGCATCGGA
>NZ_BPQO01000015.1 GCF_022179285.1 Methylobacterium hispanicum
GGGCCGGATCCGCGAGATCTCGGGCGTGGCGACCTCGATCGCGGCGGCGGTGGAGGAGCAGGGCGCGGCGACCCAGGAGATCGTGCGCAACGTCTCGCAGGCCTCGACGGGGACCGGCGCGGTGACGGCGAACATCGCGGGGGTGGCGGGGGCGGCCGAGGAGACGGGCGCTGCCGCCTCTCAGGTGCTCGCCGCCGCCTCCGAGCTGTCGCGCCAGTCCGAGCATCTCTCGGCGGAGGTCGAGCGCTTCCTCGCCACCGTCAGGGCTGCGTGAGGCCACGGATCGGGGGGAAGCGGAACGCGCCCGCGCAGTGGCGCCGCCACCAGGGGGTGAGCGCGACCTCGGCGACGCGGGCGCGGTCGTGGGCGTGGATCATCCGGTCCGGCCCCGTCGCGACGGCGCAGTGCCGGGCCGGCAGGTGGGCGCGAAAGCGGAAGAGCAGCACGTCGCCGGGCGCGGCCCGGTAGTCGGCGAGCGGTCCCGGCACGGGGACGAGGTGGCGCGCGGCCGCCTCCATGAGCGGCTCGCTGCCTGAGGGCGCCGACTCGGCCCAGGTGCCCGAATAGGGCGGGGGCGCCTCCGGCTCGGAGCCGTAGAGCCCCTGCCAGACGCCCCGCACCAGCCCGAGGCAGTCGCAGCCCACGCCCCGCAGGGCGGCCTGGTGCCGGTAGGGCGTGCCGAGCCAGAGCCGGGCCTCGGCGGCGGCGGCGGCGCCCGTGACCGTGACCGTGACCGTGGCGCTCATCGGAACAGGCTCCCGCCGTCGAGGCCCGACTGGGCCATGCCCGCCACCACGAAGTCGTTGCCCGGCATGTGGGGGAAGCCCTGGAAGTTGAGCGCGTTGGCGAAGCGGTCGCGGCAGGTGGCGAGGTGCTTGTCGCAGCCGGCGGTGAGCCGGAAGGCGTCGCCCGCCGCGATCGCGCGGGCCGGCGCCTCCCAGAGTTCGAGGCGCGCGCCCTCCTGGCGCCGCACGTCCGCCACGGCGCCCGCGTTGGCGCCCCCCGTCCAGGCGAGGCGCCCGCCCGCGAACAGGCCGTCCGGGAACGTGGCCGCGAGCGCCACCGCGAGGGTGCCGGGCTCAGGGGAGCCCGCCACCGTGCCGGTGGTGCGGAACCCGGCGAGATCCACCCGGCAGCGCGCGTCGCCGAGATCCGCCCCGCAGGTGGCGCGGAAGCTGCGGCCGCGCTCGGCCTCGAGCCGGTCGGCGAGGCCCCGCAGCTCGGCCACGAAGGCCTCGCCCGCGCGGCGGATCTCGCCCAGGGTGCCCACGTCGAGGAGGAGGCGCGTCTCCGGGGCGCGCCAGTCCACCAGCCAGGTCTCGACGGCGGCGCCGTCGTAGAGGCCGCCCGCGATGTCGGCCTCGGTCAGCCCCAGGGCGGTGAGCGCGCCCGCCACGTCCCCGCCCGAGACGGCAAAGCCCAGCTCGGCGCTGGCCTCGGCCGCCTCCAGGCCGGTGCGGGCCAGATGGGTCAGGCCGTCGAGGACGAGGTCGCGGTCGTGGTCGGTGAAGCCGAGGCGCGCGCCGTCGCGGCGGGCGAGCGTCCAGCAGCGGCAGAGCGTGGTCGCGCCCTCCGCGAGGTGGGCCGCGAAGGCGGGGGGTAGGTCGCGCAACGGAGCCTCCTTCAGGGCACGATCTCGACGAGCGGGATCCGCGGGATCTCGCCCGCCGTGAAGGCCTCGAGGTTCACCGTGAGGTCGTCGGTGTCGAAGCGGACGGGCACGTCGAAGGCGAAGCCGGCCGTCACCGCGGCGCCGGGCGCGGGCGCGGTCGCCAGGGTGAGGAGGCCGGTGGCGGGGTCGCAGGCGAAGGCCGCGATCTCGCGGCCCGCCACCGCCACCCGCACGCTGCCGGCGACCGGCTTGGCGATGGCCCGGCGGTAGGCCGACGCGCCGCCGCCGTATGTCTTGGCGAGGGGGAACGCCGTGCGGGCCCCGTCGCCGAGGCCGAGCGGCTGGTCGGTGGGCGTGGGCGCCCGGCTCGGCGGGCCGGATCGCCAATCGACCCGGTCGCGGTAGCGGAAGCCGTGGAGCCGGCCGCGGCGCTCCTCGAAGAAGGCCAGCACCGCGTGCAGCGCGTCGAGGCTGCGCACGCCGAAGCCGGCGTCGTAGCGGCGGCGCGAGTCGGCCCAGCGGCTGTTGCGGTGCTCGCGGCCCGAAGCCAGCGTGACGATCTCGGTGAGCCGCACCGGGCCGCCGCTGCCGCGCAAGGCGACGTCGAGGGGGAACAGCACCTCGTGGAAATCGACGGGCATGGCGGATCCCCTCAGAGCGCGCGCTGGCCACGGGCGACCGCGCGGGCGAGCTGGGCGGCGACCTGCGCCTCGGAGCGGCGGAAGGCCCCCGGGTCCGGCGTCGCGATGGTGACGTTGACCGAGACCGGCCGGGCGGAGGCGCCGCCCGCGACGCCGAGGCGCCCGTCGGGACCCCGGCGGAGCGGCAGGATCGCCTCAGGGCCTGCCTCGCCCATCAGGCCGGTGCCGCCGCGCATCGGGAAGTAGGTGGGCGCGGCCACGATCCCGCCCTCCGCGAAGGGGCGGACCCGGGCCCCCTCGACCACCCCGCCCCGGGTGAAGGCGGTAGCGGACGAACTCAGCAACTGGTTGACGAGGCTCGTCACCCCGCCCTCCACGGGCTTGAGCGCCGCCTTCACGGCGGCCCCGGCGAGCTTGCCGCCGAGGGAACCCAGCAGGCTGTCGAGCTGGCGCCCCGAGCCGAGGCTGCCGGAGAGCGCCGTCGAGAGGCTGCGCCCGAAGGTCTTGGCCAGACCGTCGAGCTTCTCGAGCTGCCGGATGCGGGTCGTGGTCGCGCGGTCGGTGTCGTCCTCGGCCATGGGTCGGCTTCCTCCTATGACGTCCGGCTCGCCCGCTGCTGCGGCGCCCGCCGACGATTGCGAATCAAGCACCGCCCTTTTCCCGGACGCCTGGAGCGCCAGCGGAAGGTGATCCGGGATCCAGAGGATGAAGCGCCGCCAAGCGGCTCGATCTTCGGCAACGGTGCAGTGAGCGGACGCTGCGCGTCTTCTTGTGCTGGGTCCCGGATCACCTTCCGCTGGCGCTCCGAGCGTCCGGGAAAGCGGTGGTGGGGTGGGAAGTCCGGCGATCCTGCTCAGTCGTCCCGGCTGTCCGGATGGGCGGCGATCAGCCGGTCGAGATCGCCCCGGTCGAGGGACGCCGGGGGCCGCGGCAGCGCGGCGGCCAGCTCGCGGGGGGTGGCCGCCCAGAAGTCGCGCGGGCGCCAGCCGAGGCGCCCGAGCCCCAGCGCCAGCGCCGCGTCCCACGGGAAGGCGGGCCCAGGGGCGGACCCGGGGCCCGGCGCGCTCCCGCCCGTGGGGTTCAGGGGCGCGCGGAATCCTCCGCGGGCTCCCCGAAGGCCGCGACCAGCGCCGCGCCGAGCGCCCCCGTGACGGCCTCCAGCCGCCCGGCGAGCGGCAGGCGGGCGACCGCGCGGTCGTCGAGGTCGTGGCCGCCGCCCCGGAGCGCGGCGCCCAGCAGCGCGATCAGGTCGCGGGCGGCGAGACGCCCGCCCGAGAAGCGCTCGGCGAGGCCGGCGAGGTCGCCCGCCTGCAGGGCGTCCTCCAACTCGGCGAGCGCCCCGAGGGTGAGGCAGAGGGTGAAGCGCTCACCCCCGAGATCGAGCGGCACCTCGCCGCGGCGGCGGTTGGCCATGGCTCAGGCCGCCGTGAAGGCGAGGAGGCCCGCCGAATCCAGGCTCATGTCGAAGGTGACCTCGCCCGCGTGGTCGCCGCGGTATTCCAGCGCGGTGATCTGGAACGGGCCCTCGATGGTGCCGAAGCCCGGCACCACCACCTGGAAGGTCTCGACCGCGCCATCGAAGAAGAGCTGGCGCAGGCGCAGGTCCGAGGCCTGATCGCGAAACACGCCCGCGCCCGAGACCGCGGCGCGGCGCACGCCCGCCCCGGCCAGCAGCTCGCGCCAGCGCCCGGCCGAGTCGGCGTTGGTCACGTCGACCGTCTCGGCGTTGAAGGCGATCTGCCGGGCGCGCAGGCCCGCCACCGCCGCGAACCCGCCCGCGCCGTCCCCGGCCCGGATCAGCAGGTCCTTGCCCCTCTGCGCACTCATCGATGTCTCCAAGTCAGGGGGATCCCCAAGGGCCTCAGGCCCTTGGGCAGGGTTCGGGGCGGGGCCCCGGGGTTGGAACCTCCGACCCGGCTTCGCCGGGCCGGCGGTTCCAAATGCAGGGCTCTGCCCTGCACCCGCGAAAGGCCTCGGGCCTTTCGAAACCGGGACGGGCGCCAGCCTCAGGGCGTCTCCGTCACGGCTTCGAGCGTCAGCGTCGCGCGGGCGTCGCCCGAGCGCTCGTCGCGACGGACCGCGATGCCGGCCGGCCGCAGCAGGACCAGCGTGTGGCCAGCGAGCGTCGGCGGGCGCTCCGCGGCGAGGGCCGCCATGCGGTCGGCGGCGTCCAGCGCCGTGCGGGCGGAGCCCGGCCGGGCGACGACGACCAGCGCGTGGCTGTGCCGGTGGCGCGGGGCGCCGTCCACGGAATCGTCGCGCACCTCCGCCTCGCCGAACAGGGCGTAGACCGGCGGCGCCCCGGCGGGCGGCTCGTCGTGGATGCGGACCCGGCCGCCCATCAGGCGGGCGAGCTCCGCGTCGGCCGCGAACAGCCCGAGCAGGGCGGCGCGCAGGGCCAGGAGCGGGCCGCTCATGGCGCCTCTTCCGATCTGGCCAGCTCCTCGACGTGGCAGACGAGGTCGCGCGCGCCGGTCTCCACGTGCCGCACGGCGAAGCGGCGCGGGCCGGCCACGAGCCGTGCGGCCGGCGTGACGCCGGGGCGCGCCCGCAGGGTGATGCGGTGGGTCGGCAGCCGGTCGGCGCGGCCGCCCTGCAGGCGCTCGACGGCGCCCACGGGGCTGATCGCGCCCCAGAGCACCGGCCCGGCGACGTAGCGGCGCAGCACGCCGCCGAAGCCGTCGGGCGTCTCCACCGGCACTTCGAGCACGAAGCGCCGCCGCCGCGCCCCGAGGGGCGGGCGTGCCTCGGTATGGGCCATGGGTCGCTCCAGGGTGTCAGAGGCGCAGGCGCCGGAAGGGTGCGGCGAGGGCGGCGGGATCGGGCGGGTCGGCCTCGTCGCCGCGGTGCTCGTAGCGGGCGGCGGCGAGCCGCAGGACAGCGAGGTGCAGCGGCGCGGGCAGCGCCGGGCCGTCGCCGCCGTAGCCCGCCGCGACCTCGATCAGGATGCCGCGCCCGCCGGGCTCGGGGGCGGCCGGATCGACCAGCAGGCAGGGCGCCTCGACCGGGTCGGGCCCAAGGCGCAGCAGGCCGGAATCCAGCGTCTCGACCGCGCCGTCCGCCCCCGCGAGGCCGAGGCGGAGGACGCCGACGAGGGGGCTCAGCGGCAGCGGGATCCGCCGGTCGCGCGGCCAGGCGGCGAGCACCACCCGGAAGCGGGCGGGCTTGAGGAGGCGCCGCGTCTCGGCCTCCAGGCTGGCGCGGGCGGCGGCGACGAGGCCGGCCACGAGGGCGTCCTCGCTCGCGTCCTCGGGGTCGAGCCGCAGGTAGAGCCGCATCTCGGCGAGCGTCGCCGGTTCGGCCGCCTCGACGCCGCCGGCCTCCACGCGTATCGGGACCATCGGGCCGCTCCCTCGGTTCAGCTTGCACAGGGTTTGTCGAATGGCCCGGACCACGCGCCGCCTCGCGCGGCCGCTCAGCCCAGGAATCGCGGCAGGACTGGTGATCGCCGCGCTGGCCTCCTGGCCCGCCGCGGCGGTGGTCGGGGGCGCCGAGGTGCCGCCGGGCAGCGCCGTGATGGTGCTGTCCTCGAACGGCAGCCTCTGCACCGGCGTGGTCGTGGCGCCCGACGCGGTGCTGACCGCGGGCCATTGCGCGGCGCCGGGGCTGGAGCAGCGGGTGCATTACCGGGACGCGGCCGGGCAGCCGGTGCTGGCCGAACTCAGGGCCCGCGCGGTCCATCCCGGCTACGACGCGGGCGCGATCGCGGGCCGGCGCCGCTCGATCGACCTCGCGCTGGTGCGCACCGCCGCGCCGCTGCCGGACCGCTTCGCGCCCGCCGCCTTGAGCGCCGCGATGCCGCGGGCCGGCGCGAGCCTGGATCTCGCCGGCTACGGCGCCGCCAAGGCCGGCGACCCGCGCACCACCGGCACCTTCCGCAGCGTGGCGCTGCCGGTGGTCGAGCCCCACGGCCCGAGCCGCATCCTGGTCTGGCTCCGGGCGGCGGGCGCGCGGGCCGGGGCCTGCGCGGGCGATTCCGGCGGGCCGATCGCGGGGCCCGACGGCGCGGTCGTGGCGGTGAGCGCCTGGATCGGCGGTGCCTGCGGCGGCCTCACCCAGGGCGTGCTGCTCGGCCCCCAGCGCGCCTGGATCGACCGCACGCTCCAGGGCTGGGGCCTCGCCGCGCGCTGGCAGGAGTGAGGGCGCCCGCGGCGATCCGGAGGGGGCCCCGCACGGAACCGCAGCTTGGCCGACGAATTGGCTTCGGCTAGGCTCGACAGCCGATCCCCGGGGAACGCCTGATGCTCGCCACCACCCTTCGCACGGCCGCGCTCGGCGCCCTGCTCGGTCTGCTCCCGGGCTCGGCCCAGGCGGTGATCCAGGGCGAGGTCTCGCGCGATCCCAACGGCACCCGCGCCTTCGTGGTGCGCATCGAGAGCACGCAGGGCGAGATCTGCTCGGGCACCCTGATCGCGCCCGACCTCGTGCTCACCGCCGCCCACTGCGTGATGCACCGGGCGGGCTACAGCGTGGTCGCGGTCGATCGCGCCTTCCGCCAGCGCCGCGTGGCCGTGGCCGCCGCCACGATGCATCCCGAGTTCGTGCCCGGCACCACGCCGGAGGAGCAGCCGGGCGTCGATCTCGCCCTGGTGAAGCTCGCCCAGCCGCTCGGGCCCGACTACGCGCCGCTGGACCCGCGCGGCGGCGGCGCGATCGGCACCGGGGACGCCGTCGACATCGCGGGCTTCGGCGTCGTGGCCGAGAACCGGCGCAACACCGCCCGCACGCTGCGCCAGGCGCATCTCGTCTCGATCGGCTCGCTGCAGGTCGCCAACCGGGTCACGGTGGTGACCGACCGGCGCCGCTTTGCCGAGACCGCGGGCGCGGGCGCCTGCCTGGGCGATTCCGGCGGGCCGATCCTCAGCGGCGGCCCCGGCGGCTACCGCATCGTCGGCGTGGTGAGCTGGTCGAGCGGCGCGCTGCAGCAGAACGGCCGCCGCCGCACCGCCTGCGGCGGCTTCACCGCCGTGACGCCGGTGGCCGAGCACACGGGCTGGATCGCGGCGCGCGCGGCCGAACTCGCGCAGATGCAGGTCGGCGCCGCCGAGCCGGCACGCGGCGGCCGCGCCGACTGGGCCGCCCGGCCGCCCCGCCGGCGCTGAGACCGGGCCCGCGCGCCCGGCGGCCACCGCCGCCCGCGGATGTATCCTGCCGGACAAAGAAAGTGTCTCTCCAGATACGTGCGCATGCAGCCAGACGGTCGAAGCTGTGGCGAAACGGCAGCCCTGATCTGAAAAGCATGATCTAAAGTCCATGATCGATGCGCGAGGCTGCGGCGCTAGCCTGAGATTTTGGGCTAGTCGCCCGTCGCGTCCCATGGCACTTTCACGCGTGTGCCCCGGCTCTTCCGGGCGGCGTGAGTAGTCCCGGACGACGTGCCCTGATGACCGACCGATCCTTTCCCCCCGCTCTGGAGGCGGCGGGCATCATCGGCACATGGCAGACCGACGTCGCGGCCGGCCGCTCGATCCTCGATGACGGGGCCGCGGCGCTGATGGCGGGCGACGCGGGGCTCGCCGGCAAGCCGCTCACCCTCGACGTGGCGCTCGGGCGCATCCACCCGGACGACCGCGACTGGGTGTTCGCGCAGATCCGCCGGGCCCGGCGCGCGGGCGGCCCGTTCGCGGCGGAGTTCCGCGTGCACGGGCCGGACGGCGTGCGCTGGGTGCTCAACCAGGGCCGCCTGCCCGAGGAGGGCGCGGGCGGCCTGGGCTACGGGACCTACATCGACACGACGCACCGCCACCGGGACCCGGCCGAGGGGCCGGACGCCGAGCGGCGCGACTGGCTGGAGGTCGCGGCCGACCACTGCATCGCGGCCCGCGAGGCGATCGACCGGAGCGGCAAGCCGTTCCTGCGCCTCCTCATCGACGCGCTGCTCCTCGAGATCGGCCGCCTCCTGGTGCGCCGCCGCTCGCACTGAGGCGGCGGCGCCTCCGTCAGGCGAACTTCAGCAGCTTGATCGCCGCGAAGTCCTGCACCCCGCCGCCGACGCGCTTCGTGGTGTAGAACAGCACGTAGGGCTTGGCGGAGTAGGGGTCGCGCAGCACCCTGAGGCCCGCCCGGTCGACCACGAGGTAGCCGCGCCGGAAATCGCCGAAGGCCACCGCGAGGCTGCCCGCGGCGATGTCGGGCATCGCCTCGGCCTCGGTGACCGGAAAGCCCATCAGGGTGGCGGGCGTGCCGGCGGCGGCGGGCGGCTGCCAGAGGTAGTTGCCGTCGCCGTCCTTCAGCTTGCGGATCACGGCTTGCGTGCGCCGGTTCATCACGAAGCCGGCGTTCTGGCGGTAGCCGCCCGGGAGCGCGTAGACGAGGTCGATCAGCACGTCGGCCGGGGCCGCGTTCGGGAAGGCGCCGGCCGCGCCCGTGCCGACGCAGCCGAGCTTGCCCGGCACCCAGGCGGCGTTGGCGACCGTGTCGTAGGCCAGGAATCCCCTGGGCCGGCTCACCCCGTTGCCGGTGACGAAGGCCACGCTCTCCTGCTCGGCGAAGGCCGTCTCGACCTCGTCGGCGAGCCACGCGTCGAGATCGACCACCGCGTCGTCGAGGAGCGTCTGGGTCGCCGCCGGCATGGCGTAGAGCTCCATCGCCGGAAAGGCGATCTCGGAGAGCCCCGGCCCGGCGGTCTCGGGGCGCGGGGCCGTCTCGGCGACCCAGCCCGCGCCCGGCGCCGCGGTCGCGACCGCGCGCTTGTAGAGCCCGCCCGAGATGGTGCGCTGGCCCGCGATCGCGCGGATCGGCGAGCGCTCGGCGAGGCGGCGCAGCACCGCGCGCTCCACGGTCTCGGGCACGAGGTAGCCGCCGTCGGGGCCGGAGCCTGCCGACAGCGCCTTGGCCTCCAGGCCTTTGAGGCCGCCGCTCTCGCCGGCCCGGACGTAGAGGTCGAAGGCCGCCTTGTGCTCCTCGGCCAGGCCGTCGCGGGGGGCGGGGCCGGCCAGCAGCGGCGGGCGCGCCCGGTCGAGGCTGAGCCGGTCGAGCCGGGTGCGGGCCTGCTCGAGGGCCGCGTCGATGCGGGCGAGCTTCTCCTCGGTCAGCGGGTCGGCGCCGGAGCGGCGCTCGATCCGGCCGAGGCGGGCATCGTTCTCGGCCTTGAAGGCGTCGAAGGCGCGGGCGAGGTCCTCGAGCGCGCCCTGGGCCTCGGCGCCGGTGCCGGCCTTGGTCTCGTAGGTGGGTTCGGCGTGCGTCATGCTCTCTCTCCGGTGAGGCTGGCGGGCGCGATCCGCCGGGCGAGGTCGCGCATCTTGAGGCCGAGGGGGCGGTCGAGCCGCGCCCCCGGCAGAAGCGGGAAGGTGACGAGCGAGATCTCCCAGAGATCGACCGCCCGCAGGTGGCGGTAGCCGGCCCGGTCGGGCGCGGCGCTCACCGGGCGGAAGCCGATCGAGAGCCCGTCGAGCGCCCCCTGGCGGATCAGCGCGTCGAGTTCGCGGGCGCGCCGGACCGCCGGGTTGAGCCGGCCGGCGACGCGCAGGCCGCGGGCGTCCTCCCGGATCTCGAGCCAGACGCCGACGGGCTCGGCCGGGTCGTGCTGGAACAGCATGCGCACGCCGGCCGCCCCGCGGGCCCGCAGGCTCTGCGCGAAGGCACCCGGCGCGACGACGTCGCGGCCGAGATCGGGTTGCCCGAACAGGCTGGCGTAGCCGGTGACGAGACCGTCCGTGTGCGGCACCATGTCGGCTCCTCCCCTCAGGCGCCCGGGCCGTAGCCCACGGCCTCGCGCTTCTCGGCGGCCGAGAGGAAGTCGGCCGCGCCGACCCGCCGCCAGAGCGATTCCCGCTCGGCGGCCAGCGCCTCGATCCGGTCGAGGTCGGGCTCCAGGGCGGCCTCGCCGAAGGCGGGGCCGAGCCAGTGCGCGAGGCTCTCGGCCGTGCGCCGCACCAGCGGGATCAGGGTCTGGCGGTAGAAGGCGCGGTTGGCCTCGGCGTAGTTCGCGTGGGTGTTGTCGCCGGGCAGGCCCAGCAGCAGGGGCGGCACGCCGAAGGCCAGGGCGATCTCGCGGGCGGCGGCGTGCTTGGCCTCGACGAAGTCCATCTCGCGCGGCGAGAGCGCCAGCGGCTTCCAGTCGAGCCCGCCCTCGAGCAGCAGCGGGCGGCCGGCGTTGGCGGCACCCTGGTAGTTCGCCTCGAGCTCGCCCTTGAGCCGGTCGAACTGCGCCTCGGAGAGGTGGGCCTGGCCCCCGAAGACCAAGGCGCCCGAGGGCCGGGCGGCGTTGTCGAGGAGCGCCTTGTTCCAGGCGCCGGCGGCGTTGTGGATGTCGAGCGCGGTCGCGGCCGCCTCGATCGGGGCGAGCCCGGCGAGGTCGTCCTCCGGGTTGAACAGGGCGAGGTGCAGGATCGGCGGCACCGGGCCGGCCTGCTCGTAGCGGCGCGCCCGCGCGCCGTCGCCGTACAGGTAGGCGACCGGCCAGCCGTCCGGCCCCGGCACCGGGCGCACCCGCTCGGGGCGCAGGCCGAACAGCGCGCGCGGGGTGCCGTCCAGGCTGACCTGCTCCAGGTAGGCGTTCCCGCCCAGCAGCAGCCGCGCGTAGAGGGTCTCCAGCAGCCGGGTGCCGTCCTCGCGGGGGTTCGGCCGGGCCAGCAGCGCGGCCAGCGCGTCCCCGCCCGCACCCGACGGCACCAGCGGCACGCTCGCGGCGCTGTCGGCCACGAGCCGCACCGCGCGGTGCACCACCGCGTTGCGGCCGTAGCCGGCGCGGGCGAGCGCGGTGGCGTCGCGCGCGGTCCAGGAGGCGCGGCCGCCGCCGTAGAGGGCGACCTGCGGGCCGGCGAGGGCCGCGCCCTTCCGGTCGAGGCCGGCGGCGGGGTCCGGCCGCGCCGGGACGTAGCCGGCGGCCCGCGCCAGCCGGGTGAGCAGGGTGGGCATGGCGGGTCTCGATCTCGTCGGTTGGGGGGAGGCGGGGGCCGATCTCGCAGCCGTGACGGGTGCGGTGCGGGATCGACGGATCCTTTGCGCGGGCGCGGTGTTTGTGTGTCCGGGTACGGGGACAGAATTCCTCTGTCGCCGCAGACGGGAATGCCATCCGATGAAGACGATCCTCCTGGCCGCCGCCGCGGTGGCCGCCCTCGCCCTGCCGGCCTCGGCGCAGGCGGTGATCGAGACCCCGACCAGCACCACGGTCGTGGTGCCGCCCGGCGCGCCGGGCGTGCTGACGCCCCAGACCGGATCGACCGGCGACGAGGGCGCGCTCAGCTACTCGCCGACCGGTCGGGCGGCGGACGTGATCTCGAACGACTCGGCGGCGGCCGGCAATGCCGGCCAGCCCTCGCGCGTCGCGCCCCAGGGCGGCGGCGGCGGTCGCTGAGCCCGGCGGGCGCGGCCCTCGCCGCGCCCCTCGCCGGATCCCGCGCCGAACCCCTGGTCCTCCGGCCGGCGAGGGCGGATAATGCCCGCGGCCAGACAGGGGTGAGGCGAGCGGCGATGCGCTTCGGCATTCTGATGTTTCCGGACCTGATGCAGCTCGACCTCGCGGGGCCGGCCGAGGTGTTCGGCGCGGTGCCGGGCGCGGAGCTGCACCTGATCTGGAAGACGCCCGCGCCCGTCACGAACAGCGCGGGCTGGCGCATGGTGCCGACCACGACCTTCGCCGACTGCCCGCCGCTGGACGTGATCTGCGTGCCGGGCGGGCGCGGCCAGGTCGCGCTGATGGACGACGACGAGACGCTCGGCTTCCTGCGCCTGCAATCGGCGGGCGCGCGCTTCACCACCTCGGTCTGCACCGGCTCGCTGGTGCTCGGCGCGGCCGGGCTGCTGCGCGGCTACCGGGCGGCCTGCCACTGGATGTCGCGCGACCAGCTCGCGCTGCTCGGCGCGATCCCGGTGGCCGAGCGCGTGGTGCGCGACCGGGACCGGATCACCGGCGGCGGCGTCACGGCGGGCATCGATTTCGGCCTCGCGGTCGTGGCCGAGCTCTGCGGCCCCGAGGCCGCCAAGCTCGTCCAGCTCGGCCTGGAATACGACCCGGCCCCGCCCTTCTCGGCCGGCTCGCCGGAGGGCGCCGGGCCGGCGCTCGTGGCCGAGGCCAAGGCGCGGGCGAGGGGGCGGCAGGAGCAGCGGTTGGCGGCGACGCGGGCGGCGGCGGAGCGGTTGGGTTAGTGCGGCGTTTTACTGCTCCGCTCCTCCCCGGGACATGGATCGATGGTGGTCCCGGCGCTCTGCGTGAGCGTGCTGCATAATAACGCGATGCCATAAGCGCGCAGCGCCTACGACATGATCGGCTATGGCAGGAAAGCGGGGACAACCCGCCCCAACAAGATAGAGGCTACCTGCCGACCGGGCAACAAAAGGTTAAAATGCATTAACTTTTATCAATCCTCAACCTCAACGCTTTTGGGTGAGGTTGCTGCATAATACCGGAGAGATCGGTCCTCGAGGCTCAACCTCAAGCTCCTAGACCGCCCGCTCACAGCCCCCGGATTCGCGGCGCCCCGCCCCCGTCCAGCAGAAGCGCCGTCACCGCCCAGACCAGCGCGTCGAGCCGGTCCGGCGAACCGCCACCACTCAGCCCATCCGGCCCGAAATCGCAGAGCTCGTCCTCCAGCGCCGGGAACGCCCCAGCATGGTGCACCCGCCCCTGCGCGTAGAGCAGCGAGACCGGCTCGGCCCGCAGGAACTTGCCGCGCGTGGCCCGCACGGGCGTGACCTGCACGGCCGGGTCGCACTGGCGCAGCACGGCGCTGGCCATCTCGCCGCCCTGGTTCACCTCGACCACCAGCGCGTCCGCCGCGAGGCGGTGGTAGAGCGCGAGCGCGGCGCCGGCCCAGGCCTCCGGGGTGGCGCGGGGCAGGCTGGCGTCGGCCAGCACGTAGGCGTGCTCGCCCGCCACCCCCGCGGCGACGAGGCCGCAGGCGTCCGAGCGGGCGCCGGAGGTCGCCGGCGGATCGACCGCGACCACGATCCGGGCGAGCGCGGGCGCGGCCGCCACGCGGGCGGCCTCGATCCCGGCCCGGCTCCAGAGCGCGTCGGGGCGGTCCTCGATCAACTCGCCGTCGAGTTCCTGCCGGCCGAGACGGGTGCCGCCGTAGCGCGCCGTCACGGTCTCCAGGAAGGCGGGGGCGAGGTGCGCGGCGTTGTCGTGGGTGCGGGCGCGGCTCACCGCCGTGCGGGGGGCCGCCAGCAGCCGCCGGAGCAGCGGGATCGGCCGCGGCGTGGTGGTGACGAGGGCGCGCGGGTGGCGCCCGAGCCGCAGGCCGAACTGCAGCATGTCGAAGGCGGCCTCGGGCCGGGGCCACTTGGCCAGCTCGTCGCACCACGCGGCGCCGAACTGGGGGCCGCGGAGCGAATCCGGGTCCTCCGCGGAGAAGCCCTGCGCCACCGCGCCGTTCGGCCAGGTGAGCCGGCGCCGGCTCGGCGACCAGCGGGGCCTCGGGCCCCGCGCCGGGATGCCCAGCAGCCCCGAGGGGCCCTCGACCATCACCTCGCGCAGGTCCGCGAAGGTCTCGGCCACCAGGGCGATGCGCCCGACGGGCTCGGCCGTGAAGGCCGGATCGCCCCGGGCCAGCGCATCGACCCACTCCGCCCCCGTGCGGGTCTTGCCGCAGCCGCGCCCGCCGACCACGGCCCAGAGCGTCCAGGGCTCCGCCTCCGGGCAGGGCGGCAGGCAGGGCGGCAGCTGGTCGGGCCGGGCCTGGAACAGCCAGTCACGCGCCAGCGCCCGCAGCGCCGGGGCCGGCAGGCCGCCGAGCGCGCGGGCGAGCGCCGCCTCGCCGAGCTGCGCCGGCCAGGCGGCGCGCGAGTGCCGCGCGCAGGGCCGGCAGGTCGTCGGCGAGGTTCCCGGCGCCGTCCTCGGCGTCCTCGCGGGCAAGGTCGTCGCGCCCCGGCTCGCCATCGCCCCCCTCCCGCGCCTGCGCCAGTTCGTCGAGGAGCCGCTTCAGCCCGCCGAGGTCGCGCAGGACCCGGGCCGAATCGACCACCGCGGCCCCCGCGCCCGAGAGCGCGGCGTCGAAGGCCGCGATCTGGCGGGCGACGTGCCCGCGCAGGGCCGCCCGCAGGGCCGGCCCGTCCGCCGCGGAGGCGGCGTCGAGCGGGAGGGGCGGCGGCGTGGCCGGGCCGGCGCCGCGGCGCCGCAGGGTGATGCCCAGCGCCCGGTAGAAGGCCGTCGCCGAGGTTCGCCCCACGCCGATCGCCTCGGCGAGATCCTGGGGCGCCACCCGCGGCTCGTAGTAGATGCGCGCCACCGCCTCGCGGCGCGCCTGCGGCCAGGTCGCCGGGCTGAGCTGCGAGACCCGCGGCCGCGCCCGGCGCCAGCCCTCCCGCAGGTTCCAGCCGCTCACCGTGCCGGCCGGGATCCCGAGTTCCGCCGCGATGGCGCAGATCGGCCGGTCGGTCTCGCGCAGGAGGCGGGCCGCCTCGGCGCGCTGCTCCGGCGTGTAAGGGCTTGGCCAGGCCATCCCCGCCTCTCGTCACACTTCTGGAGAATGCCTGAACCCTAACCCGGGAGCGTTGCGCTGTCAATGATAAAAAACCGATTCTAGGCTAAAAATCTGGGATGCGGGACGTGTGCCCCCGAGCGGCCGGAGACTTTCCGCCTGGATCCGGGCTCGTCCCGGGCGGTGCCGTCGGCGGGGGGAACGGCGCTCATCCCGGCACGTTGACCGGCGCCCACCCCGCGCATGCCGGTCTGGGCGCGGGCGTCCGGGTCGGGAACAGCATGGCGGTCGAGACACTAGGAGGCGCGGGGCCGGGCGAGGCCGCCGCACTGAGCGACAGTTTCCGGCGCTTCGCCGACGCGGTGCCGTTGATGATGTGGCGCTCCGATCCTGCCGGTCGGGCGATCCACCACAACGAGTGCTGGCTGGAATTCACCGGCCGCAGCCTCGACGAGGAGCTGGCCCGGGACTGGCGCGAGGGCCTGCATCCGGACGATTTCGAGCGCCACGCCCGCGTGGTCGCCGACGCCTTCGCGGCGCGCAAGCCCTTCACGGTGGAGTTCCGCCTGCGCCGGCACGACGGGGCCTATCGCTGGCTCCTCGACACGGCGCGCCCCCTGGTGGAGGAGGGCGGCTTCCGGGGCTATCTCGGCTCCTGCTTCGACATCACCGACCGCAAGCACGCCGAGGAGCATATCGAGCACGCGCTGGCCGAGAAGGAGGCGCTGCTGGCCGAGGTCTACCACCGGGTGCGCAACAACCTCCAGGTGATGGTCAGCCTGATCGGCCTCTACGGCCGGGCCGCGCCCGATCCCTGCCGCGGCTCCTTCGAGGCGCTGGGCCAGCGGGTCCGGGCGATCGCGCTGGTGCAGCAGCACCTGCACGAGGCCCCCCACATCGCCAGCATCGACCTCAAGGACTACCTCCACCGCCTAGCCTCGGGCCTCGGCCAGCTCCGGCGCGCGGGGCGGATCGGCGTGCAGGTCGGCGGCGGCGGAACGGGGCTCGTGGAGCCGCGCACCGCCAACGCGCTGGGCATGATCGTGGCCGAGATCGTGGCGGAGTGCCTGGACGCCACGGCGGAATCGGTCGCCTGCGCGATCGCCATCGAGATCCACGCCGAGGCGGGCGGCCCGGTGCGGCTCTCGATCGTCTCGGGGGCGGGGGAGGGGGACGAGCCCGGCCGGCCCAACGTGCCGAAGCTCGGGCCGCGCCTGATCGCGGCCTACGCGGCCCAGGCCGAGATCGCCGTGACCGGGACGGCGACGGCGGCGGATCCGCTCCTGCTGCACCTGCCCGAGGCGCGAGTGCGCAACTGAGCCCGCTCGCAGCCGCCGCGCCGCGCCTATATAGGGCCTGACCCCCGCACCACGACGCAGGCCCGGATGCTGCCCCCGATCGCGACCATCATCGAGAATTTCGAGTTCATCGAGGACGACTACATGCGCCTCGAATACCTGATCGAGCTCGGTCGCGCCCTGCCGGAGATGCCGGAGTCGCTGCGCCGGGAGGAGAACCGCGTCCACGGCTGCGAGAGCCAGGTCTGGATCGACACCGCGGTCGCGCAGACGCCGGAGGGGCCCCGCCTCGCCCTGCACGGCTTCAGCGACTCCTTCGTGGTCAAGGGCTTCGTGGCGCTGATGGTCGCGCTCTACACTGGCAAGAGCCCGCGCGAGGCCGCCGAGACGGACGGGTTCGACCTGTTCCGGCAGCTGCATTTCGGTGCCCACGTCACCTCGAAGCGCTCGAATGGCGTGCGCGCGATGGTCGAGCGCATCAACCGCGACGCGGCGCGTCTCGCAGCCTGAGCGTCGCGTTCCGGCTTCGCCGCCCGGGGCCCCGCCCCGGACCCTGCCGATACCCGGGACGGGCCGCAACCTCAGGCGCTCTCCCGCCACAGGCGCATCCGTGCGCGGTCCGGGCCGGTGGCGGCGCGCTCCAGGCCGTAATGCTCGGCGAGCCGCCCGAGGGCGATGCGCGCCACGACCTTGGCGGAGCGGGCCGGCCAGCGCCGCTCGGCCTCGATGCGCTCCAGGCCCTTCAGCTCGCCGCAGAGGTCGATCAAGAGGTTGGCGAGGTCGCCGCCCACCGCGTCGAGGGCGCCGCGCACCCGCTGGCGGGCTGCCACCACCGCGTCGGAGGCCGAGGCGGGGTCGCGCGGACCGGAGCCGTCGACCCGCTCCGCGCCCCAGTTTACGCCGAGCCGCGGCGTCATCCGGGCGAGCGTGATGTCCCGGCGCAGGCGCTCGCCCGCCTCGAAGGCGGCCGGCTCGATCAGCGGCCGCCCGTCGCTGCCGCGGCGCCGGGCCATCCAGGCGACCGGGCTCTCGGACGCGTCGCGCAGGTGCGATGCCTCGGCCGTCCCGTCCCGCGCTTCCTCCCGCCCCCCATCGTCCGCCTCTTCCGCCACGAGGTCGAGGTGCTGGGCCAGGAAAGCGCTCGCCTCGGGCGCCCCCTGCCGCCGCAGGCGTGCCCGACCGGCCGGGCCGAGGACGATCCGGCGGCGTCCCGAAGTTTCGGTCCGGACGAGGTCCAGCGCCAGGAGCTGCTCGCCGGCATCGCGCGGGAAGCGCCCGCCGCCGAGCGACACGCCCGCCCCGCCCGTCCGCACGAGCAGCATCGACCCGTCGATCGGGTCCTGAAAGGCGTAAGCGCCGGGCCGCGCGAGGGCCGCGAGCAGCCGCCCAGCCGCCGGCGTGAGCGCGCGCTCGGCCGTCCGGCCGGTACGCTGCGCGGTCGGAGAGCCGGATCCGGGGAAATTTTTGTTCATGTTTTGTTCCAAAGCAGAACGCGCCACGTGAGCGACCGTAGGTTGCCGGAAGGTCGTCCCAAGTCAAGACTTGACGCATTTCGGTTATGCACAGGCGCGCTGCAGGATCGGTATCTGGAGTTGTGAGCCCGGGCCGTGTCGATGCGGGTCGTTTGGGCGCCTGCCGACCGTTCCGTCCGCCGATCGATGGCAACTTGAGCGATACGTACGGCGGGTCGGAGCGTGCGTGAATCGGTGCGGGACGTACGACACGGTCCCGGGTGAGTGGGCCCGCTCGCACCTTGTCCTCGAGCGCGGACGGGTTCACCTCTCTCTTCCCGCATCCGGATCCGGTGAGCGACAGCCCAGCATGGCCCCGACGACCCCAGCCTTCCCGCAGATCTCCGGCGCGCCGGTCGCCGAGCGCCGGCCGCACGCCTACGCGGTGCACGGCCGCCAGATCACCGACGACTACGCCTGGCTCAAGGCCGGGAACTGGCAGGCGGTGCTGAAGGACCCGGGCGCGCTGCCGGCCGACATCGCCGCCTACCTCGACGCCGAGAACGCCTACGCGGAGGCGATGCTGGCCGACGCCGCCGCCTTGCGGAAGACGCTGGTGGCCGAGATGCGCGGGCGTATCCGCGAGGACGACAGCGGGGTGCCGGACCCGGACGGGCCGTGGAGCTACTACACCCGCCACCGCGAGGGCGGGCAGCACCCGCTGGTCTGCCGGCGCCCGCGCGATCCGGCCCGGCCGGACGACCTCGGCGCCGAGGCCGACGAGGTCGTGCTGATCGACGGCGACCGCGAGGGCGAGGGGCTCGCCTTCTTCGAGATTGCCGCCGCCGTCCACGCGGACGACCACGGGCGGCTCGCCTGGAGCGCGGACACGAAGGGCTCCGAACTCTACACGATCCGGGTGCGCGACCTCGCCTCGGGCCGGGATCTCGACGACCGGGTCGAGGCGACCTCGGGCGAGGCCGTGTGGGCCGGCGACGGCCAGAGCTTCTGGTACGTCGCGGTCGATGCCAACCACCGCCCCGCCAAGGTGATGCGCCACCGGCTCGGCACCGCGCAGAGCGCGGACGAGACCGTCTACGCGGAGGCCGATTCCGGCTACTTCGTCCATATCGGGCAGACGCAGTCCGGCGCCTTCCTCACGGTGACGGCGAGCGACCACGAGACCGCGGAGGTCCACCTGCTCGACCGGCACGCCGCCCACGCGCCGCTGCGGGTGGTGCAGAGGCGCGAGCCGCTCCTCATCTACTCGGTCGAGCACCGGGGCGACGCGCTCTACATCCTCACCAACGCGGACGGGGCGGAGGACTTCAAGATCGTCACCGCGCCGCTGTCGGATCCCGGCCGCGCGCGCTGGCGCGACCTCGTCCCCTACCGGGCCGGCCTGATGATCCGCCACCTCCACCTCTTGGAGAACCACCTCGTCCGCCTGGAGATCGAGAACGCCCGGCCGCGCATCATCGTGCGCGACCTGCGGACCGGCGAGGAGCACGCCGTGGCGTTCGCCGAGGAGGCGTACTCGCTGGGGCTTCAGTCCGGCCACGCCTTCGCCACGCCGGTGATCCGCTTCGTCTACTCCTCGATGACGACGCCGGCCGAGACTTGGGACTACGACTGCGCCACCCGCGAGCGGACGCTGCGCAAGCGTCAGACCGTGCCGAGCGGCCACGACCCGGCGGCCTACGTCACCCGCCGCCTCTTCGCGACGGCGCCGGACGGCGAGCAGGTGCCGATCTCGCTGCTGCACCGGCGCGACCTGCCCCTCGACGGCAGCGCGCCGCTGCTGCTCTACGGCTACGGCTCCTACGGCACGCTGATGCCGGCGGCCTTCCGTACGAACCTGCTCTCGCTCGTCGATCGCGGCTTCGTCTACGCGATCGCGCATATCCGCGGCGGCACCGAGAAGGGCTGGCGCTGGTACTTGGACGGAAAGCGCGAGAAGAAGCCCAACACCTTCTCGGATTTCGTCGCCTGCGCGCGCGCGCTGGTCACGGCGAACTACACCTCCGAGAAGAACATCGTGGCCCATGGCGGCAGCGCGGGCGGCATGCTGATGGGCGCGGTCGCCAACCTCGCCCCCGAACTCTTCGCGGGAATCGTGGCCGACGTGCCCTTCGTGGACGTCCTCAACACGATGCTCGACGGCGACCTGCCGCTCACGCCCCCCGAATGGCCCGAATGGGGCAACCCGGCCGAGAGCGAGGAGGCCTTCCGGACGATCCTTTCCTACTCGCCCTACGAGAACGTGGCTTCCAAGGCCTATCCGGCGATCCTGGCGCTCGGCGGGCTCACCGACCCGCGGGTGACCTACTGGGAGCCGGCCAAGTGGGTGGCGCGCCTGCGTGCGACCATGACGGGGGGCGGGCCCGTGATCCTGCGCATCAACATGGAGGCCGGCCACGGGGGTGCGGCCGGGCGCTTCGACCGGCTGGAGGAGGTTGGCCTGATCTACGCCTTCGCGCTGATGGCGGTGGGGAGGGCGTGAGCCGTCACGGCTGAACCTGCGGCGGGCCCACGGGCGCGGCCTCGGCCGGCGGGCTCGACTGGCTGCGCCGGGTCGCCTCCTCGGCCTCGCGCGCCCGGGCCTGCCGGGCCGCCTCCTCCGCAGCGGCCTGCTGCGCCTTCACCCGGGCTTGGCGCGCGGCCTCCTCGGCCTCGGCGGCGGCCTTGAGGGCGGCGGCGCGGGCCTGATCCAGCTCGATGCGGGCGCGGCGGCGCTGGCGCTCGACCTGATCGGCCTCCAGAAGCTCGATCCGCTCCAACTCGCGCTGCAGCACTGCGGCGGCGAGGCCGGTGGCGAGCGGGCCGGTATCGAGCGCGCGCTCCGGTGCGCCGAGCGGTCCGGTCAGCCCGAACCCGGCGGCGGGCGTGCCCGCGCTCCAGCCGCGGGGAACCGCGCCGCCCGCGAGCGTGCCGCGCGCGTCGAGCCGGCCATTCCGCAGGTCGTACGCGAGGCTGCCGTTCCAGCGCGCCGGGCCGAGATCGAGGTCGAGCGGGCCTGCCCGCAGCACGCCGCCGATGATCGTCGCGGGCGCCGAGACGGGCTCGCGCGCCTGGGCGGCGGCCCGGTTCAACTCCTCGCCGACGATCTGGGCGAGGCGGCCCTCGCGCAGGGGATCGTCCGCCTCGAGCGCGCGGGCGAGCGCCCGCCCGAGCGCGCCCGGGTCGGCCCCCGGCACGCTGAGATCCGCCAGCGTGAGCGTGCCCGATCCCGCGAGGTTGCCCGCGAGCGCGCCCGCATCCGCGCCGGAAGTACCGAAGCGGAGCTTGGCCGAGAGCCGGCCGCTGAGCGGGCCGCCGGAGAGAGCGGGCAGGCTCGCATCCTCCAGCGCGCCCTCGCCCGAGACGGCGAGGCCGCCCGTCCGCCGCGCCAGCGTGGCCGTTCCGGTGAGCCGCCCGTCGGCGAGGCGCCCGGTGAGGTCGCGCAGGTCGAGCGCGGCGTCGGCGAAGCCGAGCTTAAGGCCCGCACCGGAGAGCGAGAGGCCGCGGCCGAGATCGAGCGTCTCGGCCCGGAGGTCGAGGTCGAAGGGGGGCGCCGGCACGGACCGGTCCGGCTCCGGCAGGGCGGCGGCGAGTTGCGGCAGCGAGAGCCGCGCGAGCGCGACGCTGCCCGTCACCGGCCCGTCGCCCGCGCGCCGGAGGTCCGCCTTCAGGTCCGCCCCCGCGACTTGGCCCCTGAGCCGCGCCCGCAGGGCCTCCTCGTCGTGCGCCAGCGTCAGCGTCAGGTCGGCGGGCCAGGGACCGGGCGGCAGGGCGGTGGCGCCCGCGAGCCTCAGGAAGGGAGCGAGGTCGGGGCCGCTCGCCCGGATCTCGCCCGCGTCCGGCCGCCCCTCCGGGTCGAGCCGGAGCGGGCTGGTGGTCGCGAGCCTCAGGCCCGCCACGGTGCCGTCGAGGGTCAAGGCGAGGAGCGCGTCCTCCCCGCTCGCGCGGGCGTAGCCCGAATCGTGCTGGCGCGTGGCGAGGATGCGCAGGCTCGCGGGCTGCTGCAGGCCGGCGATGTCGGGCCGCGCGAACCAAGTGCCGGCCCGGGGCGTGACGAGGCCGATCTCGGCCCGGTCGATCCGGCCGGCGCGGCTCGTCAGCGCGAGGTCGAGGTTGCTTCCGGCCACGCTGCCGCGGGCGCTCGCCCGCAGGGCGTCGCTGCTGCCGGCCTCCCGCTCCAGGGCGACCGCGAGGTCGAGGGCGCCCGCCCGCAGGAAGGCCGGGATCAGCCGGCTCTCGCCGGTCCAGACCCGGTCGAGCAGCGTGAGGAGCGGGGCCGCAACCGGGGCGGCGAGCCGACCCGAGACCTTTCCGGCCCCGTCCGGTCCGATCCGGCCGGCGAGCGTGCCGCTGGCGCCCGCGAGATCGCGGATCTCCAGGCTGTCCACCACGAGGCTCGGCCCGTCCGAGGCGATGCGCGCCGCGATCGTGCCCGCGCCCGAACCGGTCTGGCCGTAGCGGACCTCCCTTGCCTCCAGGGTCAGGCCGAGATCGTGGCCTCTGAGCGCCGCGACGGTGCCGCCGAGCGGCGGCAGCGCGGCGATGTCGAGCCCGCGCGCCGCGATCTGCGCCTCAAAGCGCCCGCGCGCCGTGCCCTCCGGGGCGGTGTAGCGGGCGAGCCCCGTGAGCCGGGCGCTGCCGAGGGTGAGGTCGAGGTTGCTCAGCGACAGGGTCTGGGCGGCGGCCGAGACGGTGGCGCTCACTGATATCGGGCGCCCGTCGAGCACCGCGACGGCCGGGCCATCCAGCTCGAGCTTGCCGAGATAGCGCCCGAACTCCTCCGAGCGCGGCGCCGAGAGGGTGACCGGGCCGTTGAAGTGCGGCGCGGGCGCCACCTCCAGCGTCCCGCTCGCCGTGAGCGCGGCCGCACCCGGCGCGGTCGCGCGGAAGCTGCGCAGGACCAAACCGCCGGTGCGGTCGAGGGTGCCGGCGAGCGCGAGGTCCGACCATTCCTCCAGCCCGAGCGCGAGGCTCTCGACCGCGAGGTCGAGGTCGAGCAGCACCGGCAGGCCGGGGGCCTTCCTGGGCAGGCCGCGGGCGATCAGCGCCTGCCCCGCGCCCGAGAGCAGGAAGGCGTCGAGGTCGAGCCGGCGCGCCTCCAGGCGCAGGCCGGCGCGCCACTGGCGCAGGTCGAGCCGGCCGCTGCCGGAGAGGCGCAGCGCGCGCCCGGCCGGGTCGACCTCGGCGCTCACCCCCTCGAAGCGGACCTGCGACCCCTGCGCCTTGAAGCGCCCGCCGAGCGTGAAGGGCAGGTAGTCGCCCGCGGCCTGCGTCGGCGGGCCGACCACGAGGCGGGCCGTGCCCTCCGCCTGCACCGACAGCGCCTGCCGGCCACCGGTGCCGCGGCCGGGCGCGGGCACGAGGCCGAGGCGCGCGTCGGCCTCGAAGCGCGGGCGGCTGTCGCCGCCGCCCGAGAGCTTGACGGGCAGGTTTCCGTCGGCGCCGACCTCGCCGCTCGCCAGCCGGAACGGCACCCCGGCGCTCGTCCCCTCGACCCGCCAGGGCCCGGCGAGCGCGGGGGCCTGGATCCGCAGGTCCTCGGCGTAGAGCTGGTCGGTGCGGCCCGTCGCCGGCACGGTGGTGGTGAGCAGGAACTGCTGGATCTGCAGGTCCTCGATCGCGAGGTCGCGCGCCGGCAACGTTTCGCCGAGGCCCGCGGGCAGCAGCAGCGCCTCGCCCCCGGTGACCGGCAGCCGCACCTCGGCTCGGCCGATGCGGGTCTCGGTGAAGCGGATCTCGCCGCCGAGCAGCGGCGTCAGCGCGATCTCGGCCTTCACGAAGCGGGCGTCGAGGCCCGGCGTCTCGCCATCACCGCCGATCCGCAGACGGTCGAGACGCAGGCGCGGGGAGGGGAGCAGGCGCACGTCGAGCCGCCCCTCGCTGCGGGCGGGCAGGCCCAGCGAGCGGCCGATCGCCCGATCGACCAGGGCGCGGTGCGCCGTCCAGTCGAGGAGGGGCGGCACGGCGAGCGCCGCGACGAGGACAAGGATGACGGCGCCCGCGAGCGCGGTCAGGAGGTCACGCACCGGTCTGGTCCCGCTTCTGGCCCGCCCGCGGCGGCGGGTTCCGGGACAGCCGCTCGCGGACCGCCGGAGGCGGGCGCTTCGTTTGCCCCGGCGCGGACATAGCACGGTGCGGGGCACCCGGCGCCAGTTGCCGTCGGGGCACCACGCCCGAGCGATGGCGCGCGCCCTTTTCCCGGATGCCCGGAACACAGTCGAGGGTGATCCGGAAACGAGAGACGGAAGTGCCGCGAAGCGGCTCGATCCTGAGCGACGGTGCAGGAGGCGGACGCTGCGCGCCTTCTCGCGCGGGGTGCCGGCTCCCCTCCGCTGACGCACCGGGCGTCCGGGAAGGCGGCGGTGATGACCGGAGCCAACCGCCGCCTCCGTTCGGGGAGAGGTGGATTTGCGGTCCTAGCGCCGCGGCGCGCCCACGGCGCCCGTGGGCGGGGCGGGCGGCTGCGAGGTCTGGCTGCGCTGCATCTCCATGCGGGCGGCGTTGTTCTGGCTCGTGGTACCGATCTGATTGCCGCGCGCGGTGCTCTCGCTGGTGAGCGCCTGGTTCGTCGCGTTCGGGTTCGACAGGACCTGGGCGCCGGCCGGGCCGGCGGCGAGCGCGAGGGCGGCGGCGAGCGTGACGTGTGCGAGGCGCATGGCGATCCTCCTGTTGCCGTGATCGTATGCGGTGACGACGTGCGAGCGCCGGCCCGGTTCCGGCGCGTTCGCCGTCGGCCTACCCGCGGGACCCCCGCGAAATCCCGTGGGATGGGCCGGCCAACCCGCGACGACCCAGGCGCGGCCCTCGACGCCGTTCGCGTTTTGGTCCAGGGAGGACCTATGCAGAACCCTCCGCACGCCGCTTCCAGAGCCGACGGGTCCGTCGGGTCCCAGGGTGCCGCCACCTCGATCTCGGCTCGCGCCATGGGGGCCTTGCGCCCCGACGCGGCCGCCTATCTCGACGGGCTGAACCCCGAGCAGCGCCGCGCCGTCGAGACCACGGAGGGGCCGGTTCTCGTGCTGGCGGGCGCGGGCACCGGCAAGACCCGGGTGCTCACCACCCGCATCGCCCACCTCATCGCGACCGGCCGGGCGCGCCCCTACGATATCCTGTCGGTGACCTTCACCAACAAGGCGGCACGGGAGATGAAGCACCGCATCGGCACGCTGATCGGGCCGGCGGGCGAGGGCATGCCCTGGCTCGGCACCTTCCACGCCATCGGCACCAAGATCTTGCGCCGCCACGCCGAGCTCGTCGGGCTGAAATCCGACTTCACGATCCTCGGCACCGACGACCAGCTCCGCCTGATGAAGCAGGTCATTCTCGACCAGAACGTGGACGAGAAGCGCTGGCCCGCGCGCGCGCTCGGCCACGCCATCGACGGCTGGAAGAACCGGGGCCTCTCCCCCGAGCAGGTGCCGGCGGGCGAGGGGCAGGCCTTCGCCTTCGGCAAGGGGATCGCGCTCTACACCGCCTACCAGGCCCGGCTCGCCACGCTCAACGCCGTCGATTTCGGCGACCTGCTGCTGCTCTGCCTCAAGCTCTGGCGCGAGAACCCGGACATCCTGCAGACCTACCAGAGCCGGTTCCGCTACATCCTGGTGGACGAGTACCAGGACACCAACGTCGCCCAGTACCTCTGGCTGCGGCTGCTGGCGCAGGGCCACCGCAACGTCGCCTGCGTGGGCGACGACGACCAGTCGATCTACGGCTGGCGCGGCGCCGAGGTCGACAACATCCTGCGCTTCGAGCACGACTTCCCGGGCGCCGTGGTGGTGCGGCTGGAACGCAACTACCGCTCGACCGGGCACATCCTCGCGGCCGCCTCGGGGCTCATCGCGAAGAACGAGGGGCGGCTCGGCAAGACGCTCCGCACCGACGACGAGCCGGGCGAGCGCGTCACCGTGACAGGCGCCTGGGATTCGGAGGAGGAGGCGCGCCAGATCGCCGAGGCGATCGAGCGGCTGCAGGGCAGGAAGCACCCGCTCTCCGAGATCGCCGTGCTGGTGCGCATTTCCGCCCAGATGCGCGAGATCGAGGACCGCTTCGTCCAGCTCGGCCTGCCCTACCGGGTGATCGGCGGCCCGCGCTTCTACGAGCGGGCCGAGATCCGCGACGCGCTGGCCTACCTGCGCGTCACCGCCAACCCGGCCGACGACCTCGCGTTCGAGCGCATCGTGAACACCCCGAAGCGGGGTTTGGGCGATGCCACGCTCCAGCAGCTCCACGCCTACGCCCGCGCCGAGCGGGTGCCGCTGCTCCTCGCGGCCCGCCGCCTCTGCGAGACCGACGAATTGAAGCCGCGCGTCCGCTCGACGCTGCGGGCACTGACCGAGAGCTTCTCGCGCTGGGCCCGCTCCGTCGAGAGCCAGCCCCATTCCGAGGTCGCCCAAACCATCCTGGAGGAGTCCGGCTACACCGAGATGTGGCAGAAGGACCGCTCGGCGGACGCGGCCGGGCGCCTGGAGAACCTGAAGGAGTTCGTCCGCTCCATGGAGGAGTTCCCGGATCTGGCGGGCTTCCTGGAGCACGTCTCGCTGGTGATGGAGGCGTCCGAGGCGGAAGGCGCCGAGCGCGTCTCGCTGATGACGCTCCACGCCGCCAAGGGGCTCGAGTTCGACACCGTGTTCCTGCCCGGCTGGGAGGACGGCCTGTTCCCGAACCAGCGGGCGCTCGACGAGAGCGGGCGCGCGGGGCTCGAGGAGGAGCGCCGCCTCGCCCATGTCGGGCTGACGCGCGCCCGCAAGCGCGCCAAGCTGTCCTTCGCGGTCAACCGCCGCATCCACGGGCTGTGGTCCTCGACCATCCCCTCGCGCTTCATCGACGAATTGCCCGAGAGCGCGGTCGACGTGGTGGAGGCCCCGGCGCATTTCTCGGCGGGCGCCTCGCGCTTCGACCGCAACCCGGCACCCTTCGGGTCCTCCTACGGCACGCCCGGCTGGCAGCGGGCGCAGGCCGCCACCGGCGGGCGCGGCTTCGGTGCTTCACCCGGCGGGCGCTCCGGCGGTCCCCGCCAGATCGAGGGCGAGCTGGTGGCGAAATCCACCGGCGGTTCCTCCGCCTTCCAGGGCGGTCAGCGCGTCTTCCACACCAAGTTCGGCCCCGGAACCGTCGCGGGCGTCGACGGCAACAAGCTCACGGTTGACTTCGACAAGGCCGGCCGGAAGATGGTGCTCGACAGCTTCCTCCAGCCGGGGTGAGCTGTCCCGCCGGTTCAGGCCCGGACTTTTCAGGGCGGCAAGGCCGGTCGGAATCGCCTCGCGGCGAGTCAGGATCGAGGGCGTGACGGATGCGGTGTCATCCTGTGTCCACCCCGCGGCGCCAGAGCGCCTGATCCGACGCCTCCCTCAGTATCGTCTCCGAAATGCAACGCCGGCGCTGAAGCTCGCGCGTCTGCGCCGGCTTGGTGCGGTCGTTGCTTGCCGGATTCGTGCCGGTTTGCACAGGCATCTGGGGCCAAGATGGAACCCACGAACATGGTCCATCATTGAGGTGCAAGAGGCAAAACAGGTCTGAATAAAAGGTATACGACGACAGCGCAGTGACAGTTCCAGATTGGCAAGTCCAGGTGGAGTGTTGATCGATGAAAAGACGGCGCGCACGACTCGAGCTGGTGGAAGATCGCGGTGCCCGGGTGCACCGGACCCGGTTCGACGAGGAACGTTGTTTAAGTCCGATCCAACCACTGACCGACCGGCAGGGCGAATATCTCGACGCCCTCGCCAAGCACGCGCAAGTCATCGTTCTGGGGCCCGCCGGGACGGGCAAGACCTTCATCGCCGGAACCCGAGCCGCCGACCAGCTCCGCCAGCGCCGCATCGCCAAGGTCGTGATCACGCGGCCGAACGTGCCCTCGGGCCGCTCGCTCGGCTTCTTCCCCGGCACGCTCGAGGAGAAGATCGCTCCCTGGGTGGCGCCGCTCACGGAGGCCATGAAGGAGCGGATGGGCCAGGCCGCCTTCGAGATCGCGCTGAAGGCCGGCGACATCGAGATCGTGCCCTTCGAGGTGATGCGCGGGCGCACCTTCAAGAACTGCCTCGTGATCCTCGACGAGGCGCAGAACACCACCACGGCCGAGATCAAGATGTTCCTCACCCGCATCGGCGACGATTGCCAGGTGATCATCAACGGCGACGTCTCGCAGACCGACCTGCGCGAGACCTCCGGCCTGCGCACCGTGATCCACCTCGTGAAGAGCCGGATGATGCCGATCCCGGTGGTTGAGTTCACCCGCGACGACATCGTCCGCTCCGGCATCTGCGCGGAGTGGGTGAAGGCTTTCGAGGAAACCAATCTCTGATTGAAGGGTTGGGCACGGCGGACCCCTGCGGAGGTCCGCCGTGCCCGCTCGGGCGCGAGAAACTGCTCCGAACCTCCCGAACGGGAGGATGAACCGGGTGCCGCGCCCGGACATTCGAGACCAGGAATCTCCCGTGAGGAAACTGACCTTCGCCTTCGCCGTCGCCGCCGCGATGGGTGCCGCTGCCCTTGCCGGCCCGGCCTCCGCGGCTCCCGGGATGCCCGCGGGCGTGAGCGCGCCCGACGCCGTCACCCATGTCCAGATGACGCCGATGGAGCGGCGCATGGAGCGTCGGGCGGTACGCCGTCACATCGAGCGTCGGATGGAGCGCCGCGCCATGCGTCGACACATGGAGCGCCGGATGATGCGGCGGCACATGATGCGCAACATGTAAGCAGCGCGCTCGCGCGTCGGATCGGGGCCCTTCGGGGCCCCGTTTCCATTCGGGGGCTGGCGGAGCGGCGCCTGTGGATGCAGGCAGATTGCCGCGGCCGCGCGGGATTCCCTTCACGGCCGCCCGCGTGACATGCACGCCGCATCTCTGGCTTTCCGGGAGACGACCATGCCCCCCTCCAACCGCCTGTTCGACGACTTCGCCCGGATGATGACCGATGCGGCCGGGGCCGCGCAGGGCGTGCGCCGGGAGGCCGAGACTGTGGTCCGCGCCCAGTTCGAGCGCCTGATCCGCGACATGGACATCGCCTCGCGCGAGGAGGTTGATGTGCTGCGCGACCTCGTGAGCACGCTGCGCACCCAGAACGATGCGCTGGCCGCCCGCGTCACGGCCCTCGAGGCGAAGCTCGGCGACAAGCCCGGAACGGCCTCCGCGGGCGCGAGCGAGGGCGTCTGAGCCGAGCGGCCGGGCGCTTCGGCTTTTGCACAGGGAAGCGGAGCTGCCGGTTCCGTTTCCTGTTCACCGGGCGGGCGGCCCGCTTTGTGTCGCGACTCCCGCCCGGTCTATAGTCGGTCAGGTTCTGATTCGCCCGAGCGCACCGATGACCGCCGACACGTGATCCTTCGCATCATCGCTCAAGACCCCGAATGGTCGAGCTTTACTGCGTTGGGGCGCGTTTGGACGCCCGGTTGCTTCACCAACACCATGCCACTGCGGCCAGACCCCGGCCGCCAGTCCGGATCGTCATGCCCCAGCTTCACGTCGACATCGAAGACCAGGACCGGATCGAGCACCCGCTCGACGTGGTCGAGCGCCTGGCCTCCCTGCGCGACTGGATCTTCGACCGGGCGGAGACGGACGAGATGTCCGTCACCAGCCCCGGGCGCTGGACGGACTACCATCTCGCCTTCACCTGGATCGAGGACATGGAGGCGCTGCACGTCGCCTGCGCGTTCGATCTCAAGGTGCCCGAGCGCCAGCGCGTCGAGGTGTTGCGGCTGATCGCGCTGGTCAACGAGCAGCTCTGGATCGGCCATTTCGACCTCTGGTCGAGCGACAACGTGGTGATGTTCCGCCACGCGCTGCTGCTCACGGGCGGCGTCATCCCCACCCATCCGCAATGCGCGACGCTGATGAAGTCGGCGGTCGATGCCTGCGAGCGCTACTATCAGGCCTTCCAGTTCGTGCTCTGGGCGGGCAAGACGGCCCGCGAGGCCCTCGACGCCGTGCTGTTCGAGACCGAGGGCGAGGCCTGAGGATTTTTCGATCACGATGACCGCCATCGGACGCCTGCCCGCCTCTCTCACCCTCGTCGGCGCCGGCAAGATGGGCGGGGCGATGCTCGCCGGCTGGCTCGAGGCCGGGCTCGACCCGCGCGCCGTCACGATCCTCGATCCGGCCCCCTCCGGTGCAATCGCCGCGCTCTGCGCGGAGCGCGGCATCGCGCTCAACCCGGCCGATCCCGCGCTGGCCGCGGTGATGGTGCTCGGCATCAAGCCGCAGGGCCTGGAGGCCGCGGCAGTCGCGCTGTCGCCGCTCGTCGGCCCCGGCACGCTCGTCCTGTCCATCCTGGCTGGCAAGACCATCGCGGACCTGAAGGCGCGCCTGCCCGGGGCGCGGGCCGTCGTGCGGGCGATGCCGAACCTGCCGGCGAGCGTCGGGCGGGGCGCGACCGGGGCGGTGGCGAGCGCCGAGGTTACGGCCGAGCAGCGCGCCGTCGCGGAGGCGCTGCTCTCTGCCGCGGGGCTCACCGAGTGGCTCGACGCGGAGGCGCAGATCGATGCGGTCACGGCCGTCTCGGGCTCGGGGCCGGCCTACGTCTTCCTGCTGGTCGAGGCGCTGGCCGAGGCCGGCGTGGCGGCAGGGCTCGCACCCGAGGTCGCGGCCCGGCTCGCCCGCGCGACCGTCACCGGCTCCGGCGCCCTGCTCGAAGCGAGCCCCGAGGATGCGGCGCAACTGCGCCGGAACGTCACCTCTCCCGGCGGCACCACGGCCGCCGCTCTCGATGTGCTGATGCGCGAGGACGGCCTCGGTCGCCTGATGGGCGAGGCCGTCGCGGCAGCCAAGCGCCGCGCGGGCGAGCTGTCGGGCTGATCCACGCGCCCTCCCTCCCCCTTCTGCGGGGGAGGGTGGCCCCTGCGTTAGCAGGGGTCGGGAGAGGGGAACCCGGCGAACGGAAAAGGTGGGGCCTTCATGCAGGGCACGGCTCAATCCTGAAGCTGGGGTCCCCTCACCCGTCACCCTTCGGGTGCCACCCTCCCCCGCAAAGGGGGGAGGGAGCGGCGCGCAGGCTGGCCCGGATCGGAGAGCCCCCGAAAACGCCCTCAGCTTCCGCCCGGGTCCGTCTCGTCGCGCTGCGTGGCGCCGCCCTTCGGGCCGGCGCCCGGGTGCCCGTCCGTCTTCTCGTTCGGGTCCTTCACCGCGTCCGGGGCGATGTTGGCGGGCTTGTCGTCGGACTTCTTCTCGTCGCTCATGCGCCCTCCTCGCGCTCGGGCTTGCTCAGGCCGCCGGCGACCTTGCGGTCGGCGTCGGGGCCCCGTGCGGGCTTCTGGTCGGAATGGCCGCCGGACGAGCCGCCGAGCGCCGGCGGGGATTGGCCGGCCGCGCCCGCCTCCCAGCCGGCGTTGCGCTCGGCGTCGCTGCGCCCGCCCGCATCCATGTCGGTGATCGCGGCCTGATCCCCGGTCTGGCGACCTCCGCCCGCCGGGCTCGAGCCGGGCGTGCCGACATCGTCGTCGGGCTTGCGGGTGACGGTCTCGGGTTCGCGCGGACTCATCAGCGCTTCCCGTCGTCCTGGCCGACCGCGGCGGTCGCCCGCTCGATCGCCTCCTCGGCGGCCCCCTTCGATCCCTCGCCGCGCAGGCGGGCGAGGTTCTCGGGAGGCGTCTCGGCCTCGGTCGCGTCGGTGGCGTCCTCACCCGGCGTGCCGGAGGCGATGCGGGCGGTCTCGGCCTGCCCTTGCGGGTCGCGCTTCAGATCGCCTTGCGTCCGCTGCGGCACGCCGAGGTCGCGGGGCGAATCCTGCCCGAGATCCTGGCCGTTGCGGTCGGCGTAGGCGTCGAAATCCTTGAGCGTCGGGCGCTCGCTGTTGCCTGCTGTCATGGCGGCTCCTCTCTGTCGCCTGACAACAGATGCCGCGCAGCGAGGTTGCGTCCGCGGCGGCAGGCCGCCGCGGACGCGTGTCGGCTCTAGCCGATGCCCTCGAACAGCGCCGAGGAGATGTAGCGCTCGGCGAAGGAGCAGGCGACGGTGACGATGCGCTTGCCCTTGAACTCGGGCCGGCTCGCCAACTCGAGCGCCGCCGCGACGTTGCCGCCCGTCGAGATGCCGCCCGGGATGCCCTCGAACTTGGCGAGGTCGCGCGCCGTGTCGAAGGCGGTCTGGTTCGAGACCTTCAGCACGCCGTCGAGGATGTCGGTGTGCAGGTTGCCGGGGATGAAGCCGGCGCCGATGCCCTGGATCTTGTGCGGGCCCGGCTGACCGCCGGAGATGACCGGGGAATCCTCCGGCTCGACCGCGAAGACCTTCAGGCCCGGGATGCGGGGCTTCAGCACCTCGCCGACGCCCGTCACGGTGCCGCCGGTGCCCACGCCCGCCACGAAGGCGTCGAGCTGGCCGTTGGTGTCGGCCCAGATCTCCTCGGCGGTGGTCTTGCGGTGGATCTCGGGGTTGGCCGGGTTGGAGAATTGCTGCGGCATCACGGCGCCGGGGATCGTGTTCAAGAGCTCTTCGGCCTTGGCGATCGCGCCCTTCATGCCCTGCGGGCCAGGGGTCAGCTCCAGCTGAGCGCCCAGGAAGGCCAGCATCTTGCGGCGCTCCAGCGACATCGTCTCGGGCATCACCAGGATCAGGCGGTAGCCGCGGGCGGCGGCCACGAAGGCCAGCGCGATGCCGGTGTTGCCCGAGGTCGGCTCGACCAGCGTGCCGCCGGGCTTGAGCTGGCCGGAGGCCTCCAGCGCGTCGATCATGTTGACGCCGATGCGGTCCTTCACGCTGGCGATCGGGTTGAAGAACTCGAGCTTGAGCAGGATCTCGGCCTCGACGCCGCGCTCCTTCGGCAGCCGGTTCAGGCGCACCAGGGGGGTGTTGCCGATCGTCTCGGTGATCGAGCCGTAGACCCGCCCGTGCCCGACCTGTCGTGTCCCGGTGGTCGTCTCTGCGCTGCCGGCCATTGCGATCTCCCTTTCGTCGAACCGTCTCGGACGCGGGCGCGCCGGATCTCGTCCCCGGGCTGCCCGCCGTGAGGGCAGGCGATATCGCGTCACCTCGCCTCGGGCAATCGGGCTAACTTGAGGATTCGACAAATCTTTTCCCTGCCGCGGCGAGATCTCGCGGTCAGGGGAAGAGTATCGCTGCGCGCGCGGTTGGACTTGGAAGTTCGTTCTCTTGTGCCCGGGTGGTCCCGGTTCGCACGCGGTCGCCGTCGATATGCGGCCGACAGGATCCGGAGGCCGTTGGGACACCGGGCGAGGAGGGGAGGTCCCTCCGCGCTGCGAAGGGCCGATCGGCCCCGGGAGGGGGCAATCGCCGCGGTAATCGCCTCAGGCGGCCAGGCGCGCCGCGAGCAGGATAAGCGTCGCCGCGAACGGGGCGGCGGCGGCGAGCCAGAGGGCGCCGGGATGCGAGCTGCGGGGCGCGACGAAGCGGGGATCGCGCGGCGCGCCCGCCCGCAGGGGAGCTTGGCCCCCGAGGCCGATCCTGCCAGCCGAGATCCTGCCAGCCATCTACGCCGCTCCACCCGTGGACAACGGGCGGGAGAAGGCGCCCCCACCGGTCAACGGGGGCTGAATCGGGCCGGGCGAGCCGGCCGCATGGTCAGCGAAGGGTTAAAGCGCCCGGTCGAAGCGCAGCTCGCCGTTCGGGCTCTTCAGGACGAGCTGCGAGCCGACCAGATCCCACTGGGCCGCGGTGCGCAGCGCCACGAAGAAGGCCTGCTCGGTGGCGGCCAGCCCCTTGTCGCAGGGCTTCTTGGTCAGCGCGAGCGGGCCGACCGCGAGGTGCTGGTCGCGCAGCGGGAAGGCGGTGGCCGCGAAGGTGTTGCAGCCGCCGTAGCCGCGGGCGCGGTACTGCTTGTCGATGATGAAGCTCGGCCGGTCACCGCCCGCGAAGGGCTTGCCGTTGATGCTCACCGCGGTCCAGGTCGAGTCGAGCGGAAAGATCTTCTCGGTCTGCTTCGTCGGGGGCACGTATTGCGGCTTCTTCTCCTCGCCGCCCGGCGTGCGGTTGGCGCGGCCGAAGCCGGAGATGTTCGGGCTCTGCGCCCCGGCCTCGATCGCCGTCGCCATGTCGGCGGCCAGAACCGCGCAGGCCAGCGCGGCGATCCGGATCGTTCTCATCGTTCACGCCCCTCTTGCTCGGCCGCCTGCCCGCCTGCATCGGCGGTACGGGCCGAGCCGCACGTGGTTTCGCCAAGTGGTTCGCCAAGCGGGCCGCGCGGGCCCGCCGCACGCCTTGCCTTGTCCGGGGATCGGACGCCGGCGGTGACCGGTTCGGATTCGGGACGTGCACCAGCGCCAATCCGATAGGATTTCAGCACAATTATGGTCAAGGCGCGCCGGAGCCGGGGCGGGGCGCCATCCCCCGGGATCGACGGGCCCGGATCCGTCCCCCTCTCGCGCTCTGCGGAACCGAACGCCGCCGCATCGGCGTTGTCCCGCGTGCAGGCACCCGGCACGGCGCCGGGATCGAGGCGGAGGACGAGCCGTGACGGGATCGGACGAGGGCGCTCAGAGCGGCGCGGTCGCGCGGGCGATGGCGCCCGAGCAGTCGCGCGCGGCCCGCGGGCTGCTCGGCTGGTCGGAGGCGGACCTCGCCCGCAAGGTCGGCCTCGACGAGCGGTTCGTGCGCGACTTCGAGGCGGGCTACGGCGATCCGCCGGCCGGGCAGATCGAGGCCCTGCGCAGCGCGCTGGCGTCCGCCGGGGCCGTCTTCACCGACCTGCCCACGCCGGGCGTGCGCCTCGACGCCAAGGGCCAGGGCGAGGGCACCCGGTTGCAGGATCTGACCACCGAGAACGATCGGTAGCGGGCCGCAGCGGGAATCGGCCCGCTCTCAGGCCGCATTCATCTGGCGGGCCGTACAGGACGGCGCATCTCGTCTCGAGGGTGCGCCATGCGTGTCGACGACTTCCTCTCCGCCGCCGATCGACTCCCCGTCGCGGATCTCGCGACCCTGGTGGGCGAGGGGGGGATCGTGGTGGTCGCGCCCCATCCCGATGACGAGAGCCTGGGCTGCGGCGGCCTGATCGCCGAGGCCCGTCGCCTCGGACGGCCCGTCCGCCTCGTCGTGGTCAGCGACGGCTGCGGCTCGCACACCCACTCGAAGCTCTATCCGCCGGAGCGCCTGCGCAGCCTGCGCGAGGACGAGACCCGGCGCGCCGTGGCCGAACTCGGCATGGCGCCCGGGGACGTGGCCTTCCTGCGCCTGCCCGACGCGCACGTGCCGAGCGCGGGGCCGGCCGCCCAGGCCGCCGCGGACGCGGTGGCGGCCGCCGCCCGTGCCTGCGGGGCGGGCGCGGTCTTCGTGACCTGGCGGCACGACCCGCACTGCGACCATCAGGCCTCGGCCGCGATCGTGGCGCTCGCCCGGCCTCAGCTCGGAGCGAGCCGCCTCTACGAGTACCCGGTCTGGGGCTGGACCCTGCCGCCCGAGACCGAGGTGGGCCCCGAGCCGCGGGGTTTCCGCCTCGACGTCTCCGCGCATCGGGACGCCAAGGTGCGGGCGGTCAACGCCCACGCCTCGCAGACCACCGACCTGATCTCCGACGATCCCGAAGGATTTCGCCTGGAGGCGCAGATGATCGAGCGGCTGTGCGGGCCGCACGAGCGCTTCGTCGCGGTCTGACGGCGGAGCGGATTCCATGCGCACCAGCGTCATCACCCTGAACAAGGGCCGCCGGGCCCACCTGCTGCGCCTGCTCGAAGGGCTCGGGCGCGGCGACCATCCGGCCGAGTGCGTGGTGGTCGAGATGGGCGGCGACGACGCGCCCCTGCCCGATCACGGCTTCCCGCTGCGGCGGGTCCTGCTCGACGGCGACGGCCTGCCGCTCGCCGCCGCCCGGAACGCGGGCCGGCGCGCGGCCTCGGGCGAGATCCTGGTCTTCCTCGACGTGGATTGCATCCCCTCGGCCGACCTCGTCGCGGGCCTCGGGGCCTGCGCGGCCGAGCACGACGCGCTGATCTGCTGCGCGATCTCGTACCTGCCGGCCGGCGCCGTGCGGGACGGCTGGCAGGCGGCGGATCTCGATGCGGCGGGGCAACTCCACCCGGTGCGCAGCTTCCCCCAATCGGGCGTCGTGCCGGCGCCGCAGCCCGGCCTGTTCTGGTCGCTGGCCTTCGCGGTACGGGCCGCGACCTACGACCGGCTCGGCGGATTCGACGAGGGCTTCGACGGCTACGGTGCCGAGGACACCGATCTCGCCTTCCGGGCGGCGGAGGCCGGGGTGCCGGTGCTGTTCGCTGCCGAGGGCCGTGCCTGGCACCAGCACCACCCGGCCTACGACCCGCCGGTGCAGCACGTCGCCGACATCGTGCGCAACGCCAACCGCTTCCACGCCCGACACGGCTTCTGGCCGATGGACGGCTGGCTCGACGCCTTCGCGGGGTTGGGGCTGGTGGCGGCGGATCGCAGCGAGGCGCTGGTTCTGCGCCGCCTGCCAAGCCCTGAGGAGATCGCCGCGGCGCGCCTGCCGGATTCGCGGCCGTTCTAGCGCGCATTCTCCCTCCTCCGCAGAGGGGGAGGGAGAGCGTCGGCGCTCACCCCGCCTGCGTCAGGGGCAGCTTCACCTTGACCATGCCGGCATCCTCCGGGTCCGGGTGCTGGCCGAAGCCCAACCGGCGGCAGACGGCGAGCATCGGGCGGTTCTCGGCGAGCACCGAGCCCTCGACGCGGGCGATGCCCTCCGAGCGCGCCCAGTCGATCATCAGCCGCATCAGCGCGTAGGCGAGTCCCGTGCCGCGGGCCTCCGTCCGGACCAGGATCGCGAACTCGCCGCTCTCGCCGTTTGCGTCGGCGTGGAGGCGCACGGCGCCGAGCATCCGGCGGCCCTCCTCGGTGGCCGACTCGTCGAGCGCCACGAAGGCGATGGCGCGGGCGTAGTCGAGCTGCGTCAACCGGGCCAGGAAGGCGTGGCTGAACTCGCGCACCGGCGCGAAGAAGCGCAGGCGCACGTCCTCCGGGTCGATCGTGGCGAAGAAGGCGCGGAACAGCGGCTCGTCCTCTGGCCGGACCGGGCGCACGTGGATGGCGCGGCCCTTCAGCGACATCGTCCTCATCCAGGCGGTGGGGTAGGGCCGGATGGCGAAGCGCGGATGGCCGCGCCCGACCCGGCGATCGGGATAGCCGCGCCCGATCCGCACCCGCGCGTCGAGGGCCACGACGCCGGTCTCGTCGGCCAAGAGCGGGTTGATGTCGAGCTCGCGCACCTGCGGCAGGTCGGCGGCGAGCTGGGCGAGCTTGACGAGCGTCAGGGCGATCGCCCGCGTGTCGGCGGCCGGCACGTCGCGGTAGGCCTCGAGGCGGCGCGCCACCCGGGTGCGCGAGATCAGGTCCTCGGCGAGCCCGAGATCGAGGGGCGGCAGGCCGAGCGCCCGGTCGTCGATCACCTCGACCGCGGTACCCCCGCGCCCGAACACCACGACGGGCCCGAAGGTCGGATCCTCGGCGAGCCCCGCGATCAGCTCGCGGCGGCGCCCCCGGCGCACCATCGGCTGCACCGCGAAGCCCGTGATGCGCGCCTCCGGCCGCTCGCGCCGAGCCCGGGCCAGGATCGCGCGCGCCGCGCCGCGCACGTCGGCCTCGCTCACGAGGTCGAGATGCACGCCGCCGATATCGGATTTGTGCACCACGTCCGGCGAGACGACCTTCAGGGCGACCGCGCCGCCCGCGGCGATCACCGGCCATGCGGCGGCGGCGGCCGCGTCGATGTCGGGGGCCAGCGTCAGCGGCACCGAGGCGATGTCGTAGGCCTCGAGCAGCTCCATCACCGAGATCGGGTCGAGCCAGGTCGCGCCCTGGCGCAGCGCGCGGGCGACGATGCCGCGGGCGGCCTGGGTGTCGGCGTGGAAGTCGCGCGGCAGCGAGTCCGGCGTGCGCATCAGGTCGTCCTGCGCCTCGCGGTAGCGCACGAGGTGGAGGAAGCCCTCGATCGCCTCGGAATCCGTCGTGAAGCGCGGGATGCCGGCCGCCGAGAGCGCGGCGCCCTCCGTCTCGTCCGCACCGAGGGAGACCGCGAAAACCGGCTTCTTCCGGGTCGTGCCGGCGCGCGCCTCCCGCACCGTCCCGGCGACCGCCTCCGCCACCGCGGCGGCGTTCGAGCGGGCGGTCGGCACGTGGATCGCCAGCACCGCGTCGTTCTCCCGGTCGGCGAGCAGCGGCTTCAGGGCCGCCGCGAAGGCCGGCCCGTCCGCGTCGATGCCGAGATCGATCGGGTTCTCGGGCGTGAGGCCGTCGGCGGGCGTCACGGCGGCGAGCGTCCCGCCGCGCTCGGCCAATCGGTCCGCGGCGAGCTCGCCGACGCCGCGCCCGTTGGTCAGGATGGCGAGCCGCCGGCCCGGGAAGGGCCGCTGGCGCCCGAGCGTCTCGACCGCCGAGAACATCTCGTCGAGGTCCTGCACGGCGAGCAGGCCCGCCCGGCGGAAGGCGGCGGCGTAGACGGCGTCGGGCTTGGCGAGCGCGCCCGTATGGGTCTCCGGGGCGTGGCCGCCGGAAGCGGTGCGGTCGGGCCGGTGGCGCCCGCTGCGGAGCACCACCACGGGCTTCGAGCGCGCCGCCGCGCGGGCGGCCGACATGAAGCGGCGGGCGTTGTCGATCTGGTCGAGGCAGAGCAGGATCGCCCGGGTGCGGTAGTCGCCAGCGAAATGGTCGAGGCAGTCGGCGACGTCCACGTCGCAGGCGCTGCCGAGCGCCAGCGCCGCCGAGAGGCCGATCCCGTGCCGGCTCGCCCACGCGACGATCGCGGCCGCGACCGTGCCCGAGGTGGAGACCAGCGCGAGGTCGCCCGCCTGCGGCATGTGGGCGAACAGGCTGACGTTGAGGCGGGCGGAGGGCACCACCAGCCCGGCGCTGTCGGGCCCGAGCAGGCGCAGGCCGTGGGCGCGGGCGATGGCCCGCGCGCGCGGGCCCGGATCGTCCGGGCCGGTGCCGAGATGCGCGGTGAGGATCGCGGCGGCGCGGGCCCCGATCCGGCCCGCATCCGCGACGATGTCCGGCACGGCGGCGGGGGGCGCGGCGATCACCACGAGGTCGGGCGCCTCGGCGAGGTCCGAGACCTGGGCGACGCACGGGTAGCCCGCCACACTCGCGTGGCTCGGGTTGACCGGTAGGACGCGGCCCGGAAAGCCGGCCGCCCGCAGGTTCTCCAGCACGGCGCGGCCGAGCGAACCCTCGCGCTCGCCCGCGCCCACCAGGGCGACGGTGCGCGGGTTCAGCAAGGCGTCGAACCGGTAGGTGCTCAAGGCCGCCGCTCCCGTCCGCGGGCCGAAACCCGCTTCCCGTGCCACCCGGACCGCGCACGCAACGCCGCCGAGGCCCTGTCCGTCGTCGCCCGCTCCGGCGGCCGGTCCGGTGGCCGCCCCGGCGCCCAATCCCCGTCATCGCCGGCACCGCCGGGTCTGTCGACGCCGGGTCCGTCGGCCCTGGGTGTTCGGCGCAGGGTTTCGGCCCGGGGATTTTGGCCGAGGTGGCGTTTCGCGTGCTGCACTTAGCCCATCGTTGCCCCCGATGCACGCCCGGTCCGCCGCCCGGAGCCGCAAGTGCCGGTGCGACACGGCGTCTGGTCCTGCCGTTCCTGCAACAACCGGGGTGTCTCTAGAGTACGGCCCAATTTTACCGGTTGCTTTGAAAGAGCCGAAACCATAGTACCCCGCGCCGGACAACCTTGAATGTGCCGCCGCTCTCGCGATCGCCGGCCGGCCGAGAGGCGAAGCGAGTGTTGTCTTCGAGGGGGAGGAACAGGTGATGCGGACCGATAACGGTGTTGAGCCGGATTACGTCGTCATTACGACAGATATCGTCTCGGCATTCATCAGCAGAAACGCAGTCTCCCCGGACGAGCTGGCCGCCCTGATCGGCACGGTCCACGCAACTCTGAATCAACTCGCGCGCCCCCCGGAGGCCGAGGCCGCGCCGGCCCGCGCGCCGGCCGTGCCGGTCAGCCGCTCGATCCGGCCCGATTACCTGATCTGCCTCGAGGACGGGAAGACGTTCAAATCCCTGAAGCGGCACCTGCGCGCGCGCTACAACCTCACGCCGGAGCAGTATCGGGAGCGCTGGAACCTCTCGCCCGACTATCCCATGGTGGCGCCGAACTACGCCGCCGCCCGCTCGGACCTCGCCCGCGCGATGGGGCTCGGCCAGCAGCGCCGCAAGGGACGGGACGCGGGCGGCGAGGCGTAGAGCCGGCGCGATCCACAGGGATCGCGGGCCTCCGCGCCGCCGGGCCGCGCCCGTTAGAGATCGGGCAAGGCCCGGCTGCGATGACCGGCCGGTCACGCGGTCACGCGGTCACGCCCGGTCTCCTCGCGAGGGTTTCATGTCCGGCCAGCCCAGCCTCGTCGCCCGCCTGTTCTGGACGAGCGTGGCGGGCCTCGGCCTCGGCCTCGTCTACGGCCCGCCCGCCCTCGGCGCGACCGTGGCGGGGCTCTGCCTCGTCCTGCTGCGCCATCTCGGACGGCCGGGTCGCTTCCGGGCCCGCGTGCGCCGGATCGCGCGCCGGCACGCCGGAACGCTAGCGCTGCGCCGGCGCCAGGAATGCTTCGTGGACGCCTACGGCAACGAGATCCGCGACGGCTGGCTGCGCGAGTGCGACTACTTCCTCGACCGCACGGTCCTGCCGCAACTGGAGGCGCGCTTTCCGGACTACGTGGTGACGCGCCGACCCGAGGCGTTGGCGATCGTCGAGGCGGTGGCGGAGGCCGCCGACCTCCCCGAGGCCGACGAGGCCCCGGAGGACGGGATCGGCTACGAGCAATTCTGCCTGGGAAGGCTGAAGGCGGCGGGCTGGCGCGCCCACCCGACTCCCGCGAGCGGCGACCAGGGCGCCGACATCGTGGCGACGCGCGGGCGCACCCGCCTCGTCGTGCAGTGCAAGCGCTACGGCAAGCCGGTCGGCAACGCCGCGGTGCAGGAGGCGGCTGCCGCCCGCCGCTACTGGGAGGCGCAGGCGGCGGCCGTGGTCTCGAACGCGGGCTTCACCCCCGCCGCCCGCAAGCTCGCCGCCGCCACGGGCGTCGTGCTCCTGCACCACGACGCGCTGGGGACGCTGGCGGACGAGGATCTGCTGGTGGAGGCGTGAGGCGCGACGCTCTCCCTCCCCCCGCAGAAGCAGGGCTGTCGCATAGGGCAGCTTGCGCTTCGTTCCGAGACGATGCGTTAGACCGAACCCATCAACCGGAAACGGTATCAATCCGTCTCACCGTCGAGCCCGAGCCAGTGGCGCCCGTCGCGGGCGAGCAGCGCGTCCGCCTCCTCCGGGCCGTCGCTGCCGACGGGATAGAACGCGACGTCGGCCTGCGGCCAGCCCTTCAGCAGCGGATCGACCGCCGCCCAGCCCGCCTCGATGTTGTCGGCGCGCTGGAACAGGGTCGCGTCGCCGGTCATGCAGTCGTAGAGCAGCGTCTCGTAGCCGACATTCGGCTGGTTCGCGAAGAAGTCGGCGTAGCGGAAACTGGTCCGCACCCGGCCGATGCGCATCTTCGGGCCCGGCACCTTCACGTTGAGCTCGGTCGTCGCGCCGTGCTGCGGGTCGATGGTGATGCGCATCACGTTCGGCGTCAGCGGATCGACGCCGTGGCCCTCGAACAGCCGGAAGGGCGCGGGCTTGAACAGCACCGCGATCTCGGTGCGCCGGCTCGCCATGCGCTTGCCGGTGCGCAGGTAGAACGGCACCCCGGCCCAGCGCCAGTTGTCGATCGTGAGCTTCAGCGCGACGTAGGTCTCGGTCGTGGAATCGCGCGCCACGTTGTGCTCGTCGCGGTAGCCCGGGAGATCCTGCCCGTCGAGCCGCCCGGCCGTGTACTGGCCGCGCACCGCGTCGTCCGGGGTGACCGGCCGGACGGCCTCCTCCAGCTTCGCCTTCTCGTTGCGCACGGCCTCCGCGCCGAAGGAGTTCGGCGGCTCCATCGCCACCATGCAGAGCAGCTGGAACAGGTGGTTGGGCACCATGTCGCGCAGCGCGCCCGTGGGTTCGTAGAATCCGCCGCGCTCCTCGACGCCCACCGTCTCGGCGGCGGTGATCTGCACGCTGTCCACGTACTCGCGCCGCCAGACCGGCTCCAGCATGCCGTTGGCGAAGCGCATCGCCAGGATCGACTGCACCGTCTCCTTACCCAGGAAGTGGTCGATCCGGTAGAACTGGCTCTCGTCGGCGCATTTCAGGATGCGAGCGTTGAGCGCCTTCGCCGATTCGAGGTCCTGGCCGAAGGGCTTCTCGATCACCACGCGCCGGAAGGCGTCCTCGGTCTGCTTCAGCAGGCCGGCCTTCCCCAAACCCTCCACCACGGTTCCGAAGAAGCGGGCCGCGACCGCGAGATAGAACACCGCGTTGCCCGAGACCCGCTCGCCGAGCGCCGCGAACAGGGCCGGGTCCTCGAAGTCGCCCTTGAGGAAGTGGATGCGCTCGCGCACGAAGCCCCAGCTCTGCGGGTCGATGCGGTCGGTGTGGAACTCCGAATCCGGGTCCTTGGCGAACGCTTCCAGCGCCTCGGAGAGCGCCGCGCGCAGGCCTTCGTCGGTGTTGTCGTTGTGATCGACGCCGAGGATCCTGAAGTCCCGGTCGAGCAGGCCGCCGCCCGCGAGGTTGTAGAGCGAGGGCATCAGGAGGCGCTTGGTCAGGTCCCCCATCGCGCCGAAGATCACCAGCGTGCAGGGCGGCGCCGGCGCGACGCCGCAGGCGGCATCGTCCTTCAGTTCGGCCTCGTTCTCGGGTTCGGGCATGGTCGGGCTCCCGCACGCGCCGCGGCGCAGCAAACTGCACCGTCAACAAGGCCCGGGTGCGGGCGTTCCGCCTACTCCTCCACCCGCACCGCCGGGCTCAGGTCGATCGGCAGGCGCGCACCCTTCAGCTCGGCGTCGCCGGGCAGGCTGCGCGCGTCCCAGCCGCCGCCGAGCGCGCGCACGAGGGTGATCGCCGTGGTGAAGCGGTTGAGCCGGATCTGCAGCGCGGCGACCTCGTTCGTGAGCTGCAGGTTCTGGGCGGTCACGACCGTGGTGAAGTTCTGGGTGCCGGCCCGGTACTCGTTGAGCGTGATCTCGACGGCGCGCCGGGCCGATGTCACGGCCTCGTCCTGCGCGGCCTGCTGGCGGGCGAGGATGCGCACGCCGGCCAACCCGTTCTCGACCTCCGCGAAGGCCGCGAGCACGATTTGGCGGTAGTTGGCGACCGCGCCGTCGTAGCCGGCGCGTGTTGCCTGGAGCGCGGCCGAGCGGGCGCCGCCGTCGAACAGCACCTCGGTGCCGGCGGCCGAGACCGACCACACCTGGTTCGCCGCCGACAGGAGCCCGTTGCGGGTCAGGCCCGAGATGCCGCCCGAGGCCGAGAGCGTCACGGTCGGGTAGAAGGCCGCGACCGCCACGCCGATCTGCTCGCTCTGCGACTGCACGAGGCGCTCGGCCTGCGCGACGTCGGGACGGCGTTCCAAGAGGTCGGAGGGGATGCCGACCGGCACCGCGGGCGGGCGGTTCGGCAGGAGTGCGACCGGCAGCGTCAGTTCCGAGGGCGGGCGCCCGATCAGCGTGGCGATGGCGTGCTCGAAGGTCGCGCGGGTGAGGGCTACCGCCACCGCGGCGGCCTGGGTGGTCTGGACCTGCGTCTGCGCGGTGATCACGTCGGAACGGGCGGCGACGCCCGCGTTGTACTGGTTCTCGGTGATCTGGAGCGTGCGCTTGAAGTTCTCGACGTTCTCGTTGAGCAGCTTCTGGAGCGAGTCGGCGTAGCGCAGCGAGAAGTAGTTCGTCGCGACCTCCGCCTGGATCGCCAGCCGGGTCAGCGCGAGCTGGGCGGCATCCGCCTGGGCCAGGGCCGTCTGGCTCTCGAGGTTGCGCCGGATGCCGCCGAACAGGTCGAGCTCCCAGCTCGCCTGGCCGAGCAGCGCCACGCTGGTGCGCTCGGTGCCGGCGATGCGCTGTCGCGTGATGCTGGGCGCGCCGACGACGGTCGGGTAGAGCGCGGCGCGGGCCTGCTCTACGATGGCGCGGGCCTGCCGGTAGGCGGCGACCGACTGGCGCAGGCTCTGGTTGTCGACGTCCACGAGCCGGATCAGCCGGTCGAGCGCCGGGTCCTTGAACACCCGCCACCAGTCGCCGCGCTCGGCGTGGTCGTTGGGTGCGGCGGCGCGCCAGTTCTTCTTCGCGGCCACCTGCGCCACGCTGTCCTCGCGGGCGCCGCCCTGCTTGAAGGCGAGCGGGGTCTCGACCGAAGGGCGGGAATAGTCCGGGCCGACGACGCAGCCGGTGAGGGCGGTCAGCGCCAGCGCGAGCGCGATCCCCCTCCCCCCTCTGCGGGGGAGGGTACCCTGCGAAGCAGGGGGGTCGGGACGAAGTCCCGCGGAGAGGGGAGCGACGGTGCTGATAGAGGCGCAGCCTTCATGAAGGGCACGCTCTACCCTGAAGCGGTGTCCCCTCTCTGCGGGACTACGTCCCGACCGACCCCTGCTGACGCAGGGGCCACCCTCCCCCGCAGAGGGGGGAGGGAGGGTGCCGTGCCCGGCATCCGGCCGAGTCCGGGGGATCCCGTCCCCGCGGGGCGGGGAGGGGAACTTCATGACCTCCGACACGCTCACTCCCCCGCCTGCAGCACCGCGGGCCCGCCGCGGCGCCGCCGCCGGGCGTTGACCCGGTGCCGCAGCCGGTCGAGGGCGAGGTAGACGACGGGGGTGGTGTAGAGGGTCAGGATCTGGCTCACGATCAGGCCGCCCACGATGGCGATGCCGAGGGGCTGGCGCAGTTCCGCGCCCTCGCCGCCGCCGACGATCAGCGGCGCCGCCCCGAGGAGCGCGGCCAAGGTTGTCATCATGATCGGGCGGAAGCGCAAGAGGCAGGCTTCCGTGATCGACTCCGCCGGCGCGAGACCGCGCGTGCGCTCGGCATCGAGGGCGAAATCGACCATCATGATCGCGTTCTTCTTCACGATGCCGATGAGCAGGAACACCGCGATAAGCGCCACGATCGAGAACTCGGTGCCGGTCACCAGCAGCGCCAGCACCGCGCCGATGCCGGCCGAGGGCAGCGTCGAGAGGATGGTGAGCGGGTGCACGAAGCTCTCGTACAAGATGCCGAGCACCGCGTAGACGGCCAGGATCGCGGCCAGGATCAGCAGCGGCTGGCGCGAAGCGCTCGACTGGTAGTTCTTCGCCGCGCCCGAGTACGAGCCGTGGATGGTGGCCGGCAGGCGCAGCTCCGCCATCGCCCGCTCGATCGCCGCGGTCGCGTCCGACAGGCTCTTGCCCGGCGCGAGGTTGAACGAGATCGTGGTGGCCACGAACAGGCCTTGGTGGCTCACCTGCACGGGCGCGTTGCCGGTCTCGAAGCGGGCGAAGGCCGAGAGCGGGATCATGGTCTCCTTGGCGGAGGAGACGGGCGCGGCCGAGGAGGCGCCGCCCTTGGACGCCGCGATGGCGTTGGCGGCCGCGTTCCGGGCGGAATCGGCCGCGATGGCCGAGGCGGTGTCGGTGGTGGTCGCCGCGCCCGTCGTGGTCGCGTTGACGTTGGCGGTCCCGCCCGCCGCCACCGTGCCGGCGACCGCGTTGGTGGTGGCCGAGCCCCGCGCCTTGCCGCCCGAGGTCGAGACGAAGATCTGCTTCAGGCTCTCCGGGGTCTCCAGGTAGCGCGGGTCGATCTCCATCACGACGTGGTACTGGTTCAGCGGGTTGTAGATCGTCGAGACCTGCCGCTGGCCGAAGGCGTCGTAGAGGGTGTTGTCGATCTTGTCGGGGGTGATGCCGTACCGGAAGGCGGTGGCCCGGTCGATGACGATGCGGCTCTCCAGGCCCCCCTCCTGCTGGTCGGAGGTGACGTCCGAGAAGGTCGGGTCCTTCTGCAGCATCGCGACGAGCTTGGGCGCCGCTGCGTAGAGCTCCGCCGCCGTGTCGCCCTGCAGGCTGTACTGGTACTGGGCGAAGCTCTGGCGCCCGCCCATCTGCAGGTCCTGGCGCGGGAAGACGTAGAGCCTGGCGCCCGCCACGCGCGCGAGCTTCGGGCGCAGGCGGGCCATCACCGCGGAGATCGGGTCGCGCTCGGAGCGGGGCTTCAGGCCGATGAAGGCGTTGGCGGAGTTCGTGCCGCGCCCGCCCGTGAAGGCGACGACGCTGTCCACCGCCGGGTCCGCCTGCACGATGGCCGCGGCCTCGCGCATCTTCTTCTCCATCGACTGGAACGAGATGCGCTGGTCGGCCTGGATGCCGCCCATCATCTGCCCCGTGTCCTGCTCGGGGAAGAAGCCCTTCGGCACGATGACGTAGAGGTAGACGTTGAGCCCCACGGTCGCGAGCAGCGAGAGCAGCACCAGGCGGGGATGGCGCAGCGCGACGGTGAGCGTGCGGGCATAGGCCCGCAGCATCGCCTCGAACCCGCCCTCCAACGCGCGCAGCACGATGTTCGGGCGCTTGGCGCGGGTCTCCGGCCGGAGGAGCCGCGCGCACATCATCGGCGTGGTGGTGAGCGAGAGCACCAGCGAGATCAGGATCGCGAGCGACAGGGTGAGCGAGAATTCGAGGAAGATGCGCCCGACGAGGCCGCCCATCAGCAGGATCGGCAGGAACACGGCGACGAGCGACAGGCTCATCGAGACCACCGTGAAGCCGACCTCGCGCGCCCCCGCCAGCGCCGCCTCGACGCGCGACTTGCCCATCTCGATGTGGCGCTGGATGTTCTCCAGCACCACGATGGCGTCGTCCACCACGAAGCCCGTGCCGATGATCAGCGCCATCAGCGACAGGATGTTGAGCGAGAAGCCCAGCAGGTACATCGCCGAGAAGGTGCCGACGATCGAGATCGGCACCGCGACCGCCGGGATCAGCGTGGCCCGGGCCGAGCGCAGGAAGGCGTAGACGACGAGGATCACCAGGGCGACGGCGATCAGCAGGGTCTCCTCGGTGGCCGCCAGCGTCGCCCGGATGGTGGCGCTGCGATCGCCCGTCAGCTTGATCTCGATGCCGCCGGGCAGCGCCGCCGCGATCTGCGGCAGGGCGTCCTTCACGCCCTTGATCGTCTCGACGACGTTCGAGCCCGGCTGCTTGTAGACGAACAGGATCACGCCCTGCCGGCCGTTGACGAGGCCGAGGTTGCGCCGATCCTCGACCCCGTCCCGGATCTGGCCGACGTCGGTGAGGCGCACCGCAGCCCCGTTGCGGTAGGCCACGACGATGTCGCGGTAATCCTCGGCCTTGCGGCCCTGGTCGTTGGCGTAGAGCTGGTAGCGGCGGTCGCCGACGTCGATGTCGCCCTTGGGCGAGTTGGCGTTGGCCGACGCCAGCGCCGCCCGGATGCCCTCGAGCCCGATGCCGTAGTTGAACAGCGCGGTCGGATCGAGCTCGACGCGCACCGCCGGGAGCGACGAGCCGCCGATATCGACGTTGCCGACCCCCGGCAGCTGCGAGAGCTTCTGCTGCACGACCGTGGCGGCGGAATCGTAGAGCTGGCCCGGCGTCAGCGTGTCCGAGGTCAGCCCCAGGATGATGATCGGCGACTCGGCGGGGTTGAACTTGCGGTAGGTCGGGTTGGTGCGCAGTGCGGAGGGCAGGTCGGCGCGCGCGGCGTTGATCGCCGCCTGCACGTCGCGGGCGGCGCCGTCGATGTCGCGGTTGAGGCCGAACAGCAGGACGATGCGCACCGTGCCGAGGGAACTCGTGGACGTCATCTCGTTGACGTCGGCGATGGCACCCAGCCGGCGCTCCAGGGGCGCCGCGACCGTGGTGGCCATGGTCTCGGGGGAAGCGCCCGCCATCTGGGCCTGCACGAGGATGACGGGGAAATCGACCTGCGGCAGCGGCGCCACCGGCAGCTTCAGGAAGGCGAAGATGCCGGCCAAGAGCACGCCGATGGTCAGCAGCGTGGTCGCCACCGGGCGCCGGATGAAGGGCTCGGAGATGTTCACGGGCCGACACCCGCGCGCTCTTCCATGAAGGCGCCGGAACCGCAACGCGCCCCCTCTCCCGTGCGGGAGAGGGTTGGGGTGAGGGACGAGAACTCTCCGGAAAGGTCTGGCCATAGCCGCGGAGACGCTGCGGCTTCTCCGGATGGCTCCGGATCCCTCACCCTGTCCCTCTCCCGCACGGGAGGGGGGACCCGCGCGTCGTCCGGGACGCTACGGCTCGGGTGGGGGCCACCCTCCCCCGCAGAGGGGGGAGGGAGTTCTGCGGAAGCGTCGCGCCTCACGGCAGCGCCTCGCCGGCGGCAAGATCCGGCCCGCGGCGGCCCGTGACGCGGCGCTCCAGGCGGTCGAAGGCGAGGTAGATCACCGGCGTCGTGAACAGCGTCAGCACCTGGCTGACGATGAGCCCGCCCGCGATGCAGATGCCGAGCGGCTGGCGCAGCTCGGAACCGACGCCCGTGCCGAAGATCATCGGCAGGGCCGCGAAGAGGGCGGCGAGCGTCGTCATCAGGATCGGGCGGAAGCGCAGCAGGCAGGCCTGGTAGATGGCCTCGCGCGGGTCCATCCCGTCCTCGCGCTCGGCCTGGAGCGCGAAGTCGATCATCATGATCGCGTTCTTCTTCACGATGCCGATGAGGAGCACGATGCCGATGATCGCGATGATGTCGAGGGAGAGCCCGAACAGCATCAGGCCGAGCAGCGCCCCGATGCCCGCGGAGGGCAGCGTGGACAGGATCGTGATCGGGTGGATGAAGCTCTCGTAGAGCACGCCCAGCACGATGTAGACGGTCACGATCGCGGCCATCACCAAGAACAGCTCGTTGCCGAGCGCCGCCTCGAAGGCGAAGACCGAGCCCTGCGGCACCACCCGGAAGGAATCCGGCAGGCCGATCTCGGCTTTCGCCCGGTCGATCGCCTCGATCGCCTGCCCCAGGGCGGCGCCGGGCGCGAGGTTGAACGACACGGTGGTGGCCGGGAACTGGCCGAGATGCGAGATCAGCAGGGGCGCCCGCCGCTCCGAGACCCGCGCCACCGCCGAGAGCGGCACCTGCCCGTTGGTCGCCGTCGAGGAGGGCAGGTAGATCGTGTCGAGGCTCTCCAGCGTCCGGTGCAGCGCCGGGTCGGCCTCGAGGATCACCCGGTACTGGTTCGATTGGGTGAAGATCGTCGAGATGATGCGCTGGCCGAAGGCGTCGTAGAGGGCGTTGTCGATGGTGGCCGGCGTGATGCCGTAGCGGCCCGCGGTCGGCCGGTCGATGGTGATGTAGGCGGCCAGCCCCTGGCCCTGGTAGTCGTTGGCCACGTCCGCCACCGTGGCTGAGCGCGCCAGCGCCTCGGTGAAGCGCGGCACCCAGGTCTCGAAGGCGTCGAGGTTCGGGCTCTCCAGGATCACCTGATACTGCGTGGCCGAGACCGCGGTGTCGATGGTGAGGTCCTGCACCGGCTGCAGGAACAGGCGCACGCCGGAAATCTCGGCGGTCATTCGGTTGATGCGCCGGATGATCTCGGAAGCGCCCGCCGTGCGCGCCTCCCTGGGCTTCAGGTTGATCAGGAAGCGGCCGGAATTGAGCGTGACGTTCGATCCGTCGACCCCGATGAACGAGGTCAGGCTCTGCACGTCCGGGTCCTGCAGGATCGCCTTAGCCAGCGCCTGCTGGCGCTCGGCCATGGCGCCGTAGGAGACGGACTGGTCGGCCTGGCTCACGCCCTGGATCACCCCCGTGTCCTGCACGGGGAAGAAGCCCTTCGGGATGACCACGAACAGGTAGGCCGTCAGCGCAACCGTGCCGAGGGTGACGATGAGTGTCAGGCCCTGGTGGGCCAGCACCACGCGCAAAGCCCGGCCGTAGGCCGCGATCGTGCCCTCCGTGGCCCGCCGGCCGAGGCGGGCGAGCCGGCCCTCGCGCTTGTGCGCCCGCGGCTCCGGCTCGTGCTTGAGCAGCCGCGCGCAGAGCATCGGCACCAGCGTCAGCGAGACCACCGCCGAGATCACGATGGTGGCCGCCAGCGTGATGGCGAATTCGTGGAACAGGCGCCCGACCACGTCGCCCATGAACAGGAGCGGGATCAGCACCGCGATCAGCGACACGGTGAGCGAGATGATGGTGAAGCCGATCTCGCGCGAGCCCTTGAGCGCCGCCTCCAGCGGCGACTCGCCCTCTTCGACGTGGCGGGCGATGTTCTCGATCACCACGATGGCATCGTCCACCACGAAGCCCGTCGCGATGGTGAGCGCCATCAGCGAGAGGTTGTCGAGGGAGAAGCCGTAGAGGTCCATCACCGGCAGCGCCCCGATCAGCGAGAGCGGCACCGACAGGCTCGGGATCAGCGTCGCGGAGAGCGAGCGCAGGAAGAGGAAGATCACCATCACGACGAGCGCGATGGCGAGGCCGAGCTCGAACTGGACGTCGTGCACCGAGGCGCGGATCGTGGTGGTGCGGTCGGTGAGCAGGCTGATCTGCACGGCCGCCGGCATCGAGCCCTGGAGCTGGGGCAGAAGCGCCTTGATCTTGTCGACGGTCGCGATGACGTTGGCGCCGGGTTGGCGCTGGATGTTCAGGATGACGGCGGGGGTCTCGTCGGCCCAGGCGCCGAGCTTGGTGTTCTCGGGCGCGTCGACCACCTCGGCCACGTCCGAGAGCCTGACCGGCGCGCCGTTGCGGTAGGCGATGATGGCGTCCCGGTAGGTGGCCGGGTCGCGGATCTGGTCGTTGGCGTTGATCGCGTAGGACTGCTTCGGCCCGTCGATGTTGCCCTTCGGCGTGTTGACGTTGAGGTTGGTGATGGTGGTGCGCAGGTCGTCGATGTTGAGCCCGTAGGCGGCGAGCGCGCGGGAGTTGAAGCGTACCCGCACGGCCGGGCGCTGCCCGCCCGAGATGCTCACCAGCCCGACGCCCGCGACCTGGCTGATCTTCTGGGCGAGGCGGGTCTCGGCGAGATCGCGCACCTGGATCAGCGGCAGGGTCTTGGAGGTCAGCGCCAGCGTCAGCACCGGCGCGTCGGCCGGGTTCACCTTGGCGTAGATCGGCGGCGCGGGGAGGTCCGAGGGCAAGAGGTTGCCGGCCGCGTTGATCGCCGCCTGCACCTGCTGCTCGGCGATGTCGAGCGCGAGATCCAGGCTGAACTGCAGGGTGATGACGGACGCGCCCGCCGAGGATTGCGAGGTCATCTGGTTGAGGTTGGCGAGCTGCCCGAACTGCCGCTCCAGCGGCGCCGTCACCGCCGAGGTCATCACCTCGGGGCTGGCGCCCGGATAGAAGGTCTGGACCTGGATCGTCGGGTAGTCGACGGACGGTAGGGCCGAGACCGGCAGGTTCAGGTAGGACACCCCGCCGACGATCAGGATCGCCAGCATCAGCAGCGTGGTGGCGACCGGCCGCAGGATGAAGAGCCGGGACGGGTTCATGGCGCGACGCCTTTCCTCCCCCCGACGCTCTCCCTCCCCCCTCTGCGGAGGGCGGGGGCGCAGGCGATGCGCGCGCGTCCCATCGGAATCACTGTGCCTGCCGCCGTCGGGTCCGGCGCTCCCCGCCCTCGCTCGAACCGGCAGGCGTCTGGGCCGGCGCCGCCTCGGACGCGCGGCCGGCCTCGCCCGGCTGCTCGCCTTGCGGTGCCCCCTGCGCCGTCGCGCCGCTCGTCACCCGCACGGGTGCACCCTCGCGCAGGCGATCGGTGCCGTCCGTGACCACCCGGTCGCCGGGCTTCAAGCCGGAGAGCACCACGGTCCGGGTTCCGTCCGTCTCGCCGGTCTTGATCGGCCGGACCGTGACCTTGCTGTCCCCGTCCATCAGGTAGACGTAGGTGCCGGGCGTGCCCTGAAGGAGCGCGGCGTTCGGCACCAGGGGGGCGTCCTTCACCGTCTCGACGGTGAGCTTGGCGTTGACGAACTGGTTCGGGAACAGCGCCTCGTCGTCGTTCTGGAACAGGGCGCGCAGCTTCACGGTGCCGGTCGTCGTGTCGATCTGGTTGTCGACCGTGTCGAGGCGGCCCGTGGCGATCTCGTGGGCGTCGCCCCGGTCGTAGGCCCGCACCGTGAGCTTGGCGCCCGCCCGCACCTGCCGCATCACCCGGGCGACGTCGTCCTCGGGCAGGGTGAACACCACCGAGATCGGGTGGAGCTGCGTCACCACCACGATCGCTGTGGAGCCCGCCGTGACGTAGTTGCCGACATCGACCTGGCGCAGCCCGACGCGCCCGTCCACCGGCGAGACGATGCGGGTGTAGGTGATGTTGAGCCGTTGCTGATCGACCAGCGCCTGGTCGGCCGCTACCGTGCCCTCGTTCTGCTTGACCAGCGCCCCTTGCGTATCGACGTTCTGCTTCGAGATCGAATCCTGCTGCGAGAGACGCCGGAAGCGCTCCAGATCGAGCCGCGAGTTCTGCAACAGCGCCTGGTCGCGGGCGAGCTGGCCCTGGTACTGGGCGAGCAGCGCCTCGTAGGGGCGCGAATCGATCTGCGCGAGGTAGTCGCCCCGCTTGACCATCTGGCCCTCGCGGAACCCGATCTCGGTGAGGTAGCCGCTGATCTGCGAGCGCATGGTGACGGTGGCCAAGGGCGTCACCGTGCCGAGGCCCTGCAGCACCACCGGGACGTCGCCGGTCGTCACCGCGGCGATGCCGACCGCCTGCGGCATGTCGTGGGCGCCGCGCCCGCCGCGTCCGCCGCCCCGGCCCGAAGTCGCCGCCACCTCGCCCTCGGGCTTTTGCTGTCGCGCCTCGTACCAGCGCTGGCCGACCGCGCTGAGGCCGAGCAGGGCCAGGACGAGCAGCATCCAGCGCAGCGGGCGGAAGCGCCGCCGCGTGGGGGAGGCGGGCGGCTCCGGCTGGAAGGCCCGCGCCCGGTCGGTGCGAATCGGTGAACTCTCGTTCATGCCTGATGAGAACTTGCCTGCCTAAGAACCCTGCATCCCGCGGAACGCCCCGGTCGCTCTCACCGCTCCGCGGGTCGCGGCCGGTTCATCCTCTCGCCCAGCCCGGCGCGACGCGAGCGGTGCCCGACCAATACGGTGTCAGTACGGCGCCGACGTTTCGCGCATATTGCCGGATTCACCCGGCGGCCGGTCCGCGCCGTAGTAACGCACCACCTCGCGGAAGGAGGCGTCGGCGGGAATCACCGGCAGGAGAAGGCGCAGGGCGAGGCCCAGCAGGCCGGCCGCGAGGGCGAAGAGCAGGCAGATCCGCATCGGCGTCCGCGAAGGTTGCAGGTCATCGCCCTTCTAGCCCGGATCCGGCGCGGACGCGAAAAGGGCCGCCAACGGATTGGCGGCCCTATCCACGCCCGGAGCGGCGCTTCATCAAGGCTGGACGAGGGGGCAAAGTCCCGCCCCGAGAAGCGCCGTCCCAGCCGTGTGTCAGGACAATTGGCTCACGACTGATGAAAGTCAACAATCGTCAGCAGGGCCCGGCGGGTGGCAGCCGGTGCAACGTGCGGTGGCGCACCTTCGCGCTCCGGTTCACGGCTGCGGCACGCCCGTGATAAGGCCGGGGCCACCCGCCGCCGCCCCGCTCACGAGCCGCCCGCCCCATGAGCCGCCCCGTCAACCCGGTCTTCGCCGACCTGCCGACCACGGTGTTCGAGACCATGTCGGCGTTGGCCCGCCAGCACGGGGCGATCAATCTCGGGCAGGGCTTCCCGGACGACCCGGGGCCGGACGATATCCGCGCGGTCGCGGCGCGGGCGCTCGTCGAGGGCGACAACCAGTACCCGCCGATGATGGGGCTGCCCGCGCTCCGCGAGGCGGTGGCCGCCCATTACGCCCGCCACCAGGGACTCGCGCTCGATCCGGCCTCCGAGGTGATGGTGACCTCGGGCGCGACGGAGGCGCTGGCCGGGGCGCTGCTCGCGCTGGTCCGGCCCGGCGACGAGGTGGTGCTCTTCGCGCCGATGTACGATGCCTACCTGCCCCTGGTGCGGCGCGCGGGCGGCGTGCCGCGAATCGTGAACCTGCAGCCGCCGGGCTTCCGCCTCGACGCGGCCGCGCTCGCGGCCGTGTTCAACGAGCGCACCAGCGTGGTCCTGCTCAACAATCCCCTCAATCCGAGCGCCACGCTGTTCGGACGGGACGACCTCGAGGTGCTTGCCGGATTCTGCCGCCGTTTCGAGGTGACGGCGATCTGCGACGAGGTTTGGGAGCACGTCGTCTTCGACGGCGCGGCCCACGTCCCCCTCATGGGCCTGCCGGGCATGCGCGAGCGCACGGTGAAGATCGGCTCGGCCGGCAAGATCTTCTCGCTCACCGGCTGGAAGGTCGGCTTCGTGATGGCCGACGCCGCCCTGATGCGGGTGCTGGCCAAGGCGCACCAGTTCCTCACCTTCACCACCCCGCCGAACCTGCAGGCGGCGGTGGCGCACGGGCTCGCCAAGGAGGACGACTATTTCCGCACGATGCGGGCGGGCTACGCGCGCTCCCGCGATCGGCTGGCGACGGGGCTCGGCGCCCTCGGCTACCGGGTGCTTCCGGCCGGCGCCACGTGGTTCCTCAACGTCGATATCGGCGCGCAGGGCCGCACCGACGACGTCGCCTTCTGCGAGCATCTCGTGCGGCGGCACGGCGTGGCGGCGATCCCCGTGAGCGCCTTCTACCCGGACGGATCGGTGCGCAGCCTCGTGCGCCTGTGCTTCGCCAAGTCCGACGCCACCCTCGACGCGGCGCTGGAGCGGATGGCGGATGCCATGCGGAGCGCCGCCTGAAGGCCCCGCATCCTTGCGGGCGCGCGGGGCCGGGGCCACATCCCGGATCATGAGCGCGACCCGGATCCCTGCGATGGACTTCACCGAGGCCAAGCCCCGGGCCCAGACCCCGGGCGGCGACTTCCCGCGCGGCGATTCCGGCCGGGGCGCCTTCGAAGGTGCCTTCCGGCCAGGAGCCGGCCGGCTGTCGCTCGCCGACGCCTCGCCCGAGGCGAGCCTCGTCCGGCTGGAGGCCCTGGCCCACCTCCTCGATTCCGCCTTCCTGATCCCCGGCATCAACCGGCGGGTCGGCATGGAGGCGGTGATCGGCCTCGTGCCGGTCATCGGCGACATCGCCGGCATGGTGATCTCGTCCTACATCGTCTACGAGGCGAGACGTCTCGGCGCCCCGCGCTGGCTGATCGGCCGCATGGCGCTGAACGTGGCCTTCGACGGCGCGGTCGGCGTGGTGCCGCTGGCCGGCGACCTGTTCGACGCGGCCTTCAAGGCCAACCGGCGCAACGTGCGCCTGCTGCGCCGCTGGCTGGAGCGCAGCGGCAAGCTGCGCCCGAACGAGATCGAGGGCTCAGCCGTCCGGCTCGACGGCTGAACCCTCCGGAGAGGAGGGGCGGAGCCGTTGAACGAATACACCCGGCCCGACTCCGCCCGTTCCCCCGAGGCCACCGCGCTCGGCGCCCCGATGCCGGGCGCTCAACCTCCGGTGCTGCGGCCGGGGGGCGAGGAGCCCCTGGACGGCCCGCCGGTGGAGCCCCCTGCCGCCCCCGCCCGGCACGGCTTCCTCTCGCCCCTAAACCGCCGCCGCCTGCGCAACTTCCGCGGCAACCGGCTCGGCTACTGGTCCTTCCTGATCTTCGCGGCGCTGTTCGTCGTCAGCCTGTTCGCCGAACTCATCGCCAACGACCGGCCGATCCTCGTCTCCTACAAGGGCGCGTGGCTGACGCCGGTCTTCGTCGATTATCCGGAGGAGCGCTTCGGCGGCTTCCTGGCGCAGACGGATTACCGCTCGCCCGAGATCGCCCGGGAGATCGCCGAGAACGGCTGGGCGCTGTGGCCACCGATCCCGTTCTCCTACAACACCATCAACACCGACCTGCCGACGCCGTCCCCCTCGCCCCCGACCTGGATGCTGACGGACCAGCAGTGCAAGGCGGCCGCCGAGGCGCGCGGCGGCAGCACCTGCCGCGACCTGCCCTGGCACTGGCTCGGCACCGACAACACCACCCGCGACGTGCTGGCGCGGGTGATCTACGGCTTCCGCATCTCGGTGCTGTTCGGTCTGATCCTGGCGGCCGTCTCCTCGGTGATCGGCGTGATCGCGGGCGCGGTGCAGGGCTATTTCGGCGGCTGGGTGGACTTGAGCTTCCAGCGCTTCATCGAGATCTGGGGCGGCATCCCGACCCTCTACCTGATCATCATCATCTCGGCCTTCATCGCGCCGGGTTTCTTCGTGCTGCTCGGCATCATGCTGCTCTTCTCCTGGGTGGCGCTGGTCAGCGTGGTCCGGGCCGAGTTTCTGCGGGCGCGCAATTTCGAGTACGTGCGCGCCGCCCGCGCGCTCGGCCTCTCGAACCTGCGCATCATGACGGTGCACCTCCTGCCGAACGCCATGGTGGCGACGCTGACATTCCTGCCCTTCATCCTGAACGGCTCGATCACCACCCTGACCTCGCTCGACTTCCTGGGCTTCGGCCTGCCGCCCGGCTCCCCGTCGCTCGGCGAGCTGCTGGCGCAGGGCAAGGACAACCTCAACGCCCTCTGGCTGGGGCTGACCGCCTTCTTCGTCATCGCCGCGATGCTGAGCCTGCTCGTCTTCGCGGGCGAGGCGGTGCGCGACGCCTTCGACCCGCGCAAGACCTTCTCCTGACGACGCGCCGCGGGTATCGGCGACGCCACGGCCGCGCGAGCGGGCGGGCGCCTCTTCGGCATGATCCGGAGCACCCTCGGGGGCCGGCCGCGCGGACGCAGCCTCAACAGCAATGCGCCGGACGACGCGGCGCCGGATCGGGGAGGCGGGCCTGTCTTCGCCCGCCCGGGCCGGCCGGATGCGGTCGCGTCGGTTACAAGAACGAGCCGATGCAAGGAGTTAACAATCTCTCCGACCACGAAAAGTGGGGCACCCGTAAGCGGTTAACATTCGCCGCGATGTGAGGGCTGGAAAGGGCTGTGCCGATACCAACTGAAGCCACCCGTTCGAAGCTCGGCCGGCATGTTGCTCGGTGATGTCGGGTCTAATCACAAGGAAACGTCATTTGATCCTTGCTTTTCTAGGCAAATAACATAACTCGGATTGCTGGGGGTGCCCTGCGCCAAGGGTTATTGCACGAGGGACGCACGAATGTCGGAAACCGCAGCACCATCGCAACCCAGCTACATCGAGCGCACCGTCGATGTCGTCGCGGCCTATGTCTCGAACAACTCGATCCCCACGACCGAGCTGCCCGCCCTCATCGCCAGCGTGCACGACGCCTTGAACGCAATCGCGTCCGGGCCGTCCAAGCCCGAGGTCGAGGCGGTCGAGAAGCCGACGCCCGCCCAGATCCGCAAGTCGATCCGCCCGGACGGGCTGATCAGCTTCATCGACGGCAAGTCCTACAAGACCCTCAAGCGCCACCTGACCAAGCACGGGCTCGACCCGCAGAGCTACCGCGAGCGCTACGGCCTGCCGGCGGATTACCCCACCACCTCGGCGAACTATTCGGCCCAGCGCTCGGCGCTCGCCAAGAGCCTCGGTCTGGGCCAGCCGGGCCGCGCCGCCGCGGCCCCCGAGCCGGAGCCCGAGCCGGCTCCGGAGCCGGAAACCGCCCGCGGACGCCGCAAGGGCGCCACCGGGACCAAGGGCCGGGCGCGCAAGGCGACCGAGGCGGCCTGAGGAAGCGGCGCGCGGGCGAGCCTCGCGCGCCAGTCGTCCCCGGCCGATCGGCTCGGTTTTGCCCGGTCCCCTCGGCCGCGGAGCCCGGGATCGCCCCCGGCTCGCCCGAACGAGGGCGGCAAGCGTCCCGAACGCCGATCGCGGGCGGGATCAGAGCGAGGCGCGCCGGCCGAGCAGCCAGCCGCGCGCCCGTGCCACCAGCGCCGGGCGGGCTTGGTCCGCCTCGTCGGCGTCCAGCATGGGCGAGGCCGCCAGCGCCGCCAGATAGGCGGTCTCCGTCTCCCGGCAGATCCGCAGCGCCGCGTCGGCGGCGAGCGTGGGGCTGGTGAGCGCCGCCTGCAATGCGAAATTCCGGTCGAGGCATCCGCGCCAGGACGCGTAGTGCCGGCCGGCATCGCTCGCCTGCGCCGCCCCTGGGAGAGCGAGCAGAAGGGATCCGGCGAGGACGATGTGTCGGATCATGGTGAAGGCGCCGCTCAGGTTAAGCGGCAGTTTCGTGCGCGAAGCCTTAAGATCTCGCTAACCGGCGCACGTCCGGGCCCGTCCCGGATCGGGGATGGGGCCCCGTCCGGGGTCAGCGGTTCGCCGTGGTGACCGGGGAGGAGACGCCGCCGAGCGAGACCCAGGCGGTGGCGTCCTGGCTCTCGCGCTTGACGAAGACGTAGCCGGTGCGGTGCCAGGGCAGGATCTGGCTGGTCTTGTTGTCGAGCACGAGGTCGCCGCGGTCGGTGATCAGGGTGAGCACGGCGTGGCCCTCGCCCTTCTCGTCGATCACCACCGTCATGCGCATGGCGCGCTTGGGCAGGCCGGCGGCGGCCAGCAGGTGGCGCTTGAGCAGCTGGAAGTCCTCGCAGTCGCCGATGCCGTCCTCGGCCAGGTCCCAGCGGTCGGGCGTGCCGAGATGGTCCTGGTCGGTCATCGCCTGCACGCTCTTGTTCACGCGCTTGTTGACCGCGACGATCGTCGACCAGAGCGCCGGCGTCAGGCTGATCCGCGCCGGCTCCGAGCGGTCCACCGCGCACTCCGCCGCGTAGGCCTGGCAGAACGTCACCCATGCCGCGATCGGCTTGGCCGCGCCGGTCGGCTGGGCCACGCTCGGCACGGCAGGCAGCGCCGCGAAGGTCTGGGCGCCCGCGGGCGCCGCGAGAGCCAGGGCGAGACCCGCCGCCAGGATGCCCGCGCGGGTGCCGCGCTCCCGGGCCGTCGCCACATCCCGCCGCTTCGAAACCGGGAACCGCATGGCTTTTGATCCAACCCGTTAAGCTCTCGTTAACGAAAGCTCGCACGGGTCCGGCCGCACGGCAATCGGCGCCTTAACAAAAGGTTAACACTGTGGGCAAGTCCGTCCGGAAGCGCCTGCCGGATCTGCCTGAAAAGGCGCGCCGGACCTTCGAAGGGGCGCGAGAAAGCAGGGGACCGACGCGCTGCCGCGGCGCGGCCCAAGGGATGGCTTGATGGGGGCAGGTCGCGGCGCGCACCGGTCGGCAGCGCTGGATGCAGAGTCCTAGCCGACCGGCGCGTGGTGGATCTGCTCGAAGTCGAGCGCGGCCGTGTCGATCACGATCTGCGTGCGGCTGATGACCTCGAGCTTGCGCAGGATCTCGGAGACGTGGGCCTTCACGGTCGAGTCGCCGACCTGCAGCTCGTGGGCGATCTGCTTGTTGAGCTTGCCCTGGCGGATCATCATCAGCACCCGCAACTGCTGCGGCGTCAGCCGGGCGATGCGCTCGGGCAGCGGCGCCTTGCGCGACTTCGCGGCGGCGGGCGGCGCCTCCGAGAGGCCCGGTGGGATCACGAGCGCGCCGCTCAGCACGTCGCTGATGGCGCGCGTCAGCGTCGCCTTGTCGACCGCCTTTGGCACGAAGCCGGCCGCGCCGTGCTGCAGCGCCTCGCGCATGATGCGCGGATCCTCGTGGCCCGAGACGATCAGGATCGGCACCCGGGGGAATCGGGTGCGCAGGGTGACGAGCCCGTCGAAGCCGCTGACGCCCTGCATGGAGAGGTCGAGCAGGACGAGGTCGATGGCGCGGTTCTGGGTCAAGCGCGCGGCCGCCGCCGCGATCCCGTCCGCCTCGTGCAAGTCCGCGTCCGGGTAGGCGAGCCGGATCGCGCCCGCGAGCGCGTCGCGGAACAGGGGATGGTCGTCGACGATCAACAGCTGCATGGGCGCGCTCCCACCGCGCTCGGCCGCCCCCGCGCGGGGATCGGCCGGCCGCCATTGTCCATGAAGCGCGAGGGCCGGACAATGGCGGCCGGATTGGCCATTGGGCGGAGAGGGGCCCGCGCGGACGGCCGCCGTTGCACGCTTCGGTCGCGCGCGACATACTCCGGGGACGAGAATGGGCGGACAACGCCTGCCGCCGACCGAGCGGGGTGGAGACGTGGGACAGGGAACGCGGATGCGCGCGCATCTGTGCGGCATCAGGACGGCCTGGACCGAGGCCGCGTCGCCCGCGGCCGCCGCGGCCGAGATCGCCCGCGCGGTCGGCGTCGACGCGGAAGCCGGGCTCGCCCAGCTCGTCCTGTTCTTCTCGCCCGACTACGATCCCGAGACCCTGCTGCGCGCTCTCGAGAGCGAATTACCCGGGGTCGCGATCACCGGCTGCACCACCTCCGGCAACATCAGCCCCGAGGGCGGGCTCGACCGCGGGCTCGTGGCGATCGCCTTCCCGACCCGGGGATTCCGCATCGTCTCGACGCTGCTGGGCGGGATCGACGACCTCGACGTCGAGCGCACGGCCTCGACGGTCCGAGCGCTGCGCCGCAGCCTCAATCCGCGCGGCGAGGCGGCGCCGGAGCGGTGCTTTGCCGTCTCGCTGATCGACGGGCTCGCCAACGCCGAGGAGACGGTGGTCTCCGGCATCGCCTGGGCGCTCGACGGGATCCCGCTCGTCGGCGGCTCGGCGGGCGACGACCTCACCTTCCGGGACGCGGTGGTGCTGCACGGCGGCCGGATCCACCGGCGCGCCGCGGCGCTGATCCTGGTCGAGACCGATTTCCCGGTCCAGATCTTCAAGAGCGACAATTTCGAGCCGACGGAGAAGAAGTTCGTCGTCACCGCTTCCGACGGCGAGCGGCGCATCGTGCACGAATTGAACGCCGAGCCCGCCGCGCGGGAATACGCCATGGCGGTCGGGCTCGATCCGGAGGGGCTCTCGCCGATGAGCTTCGCCGCCTACCCGCTCGCCGTGAAGGTCGGGGGCGAGTATTTCTGCCGCTCGATCCGGCGGCTCAACCCGGACGGCAGCTTGAGCTTCTTCTGCGCCATCGACGAGGGGGTGGTGCTGACGCTGGCGGAACCTCGCGACATCGTGGCGGCGACGCACGCGGAGCTGACCCGGCTCGATCAGGCGCTCGGCGGGATCGACCTGATCATCGGCTTCGAGTGCGTGCTGCGCCGGCTCGACGCCGAGACCCGGCAGGTGCGCCAGGGCATCGCCGACCTCTACCGCCGCTTCAACGTAATCGGCTTCGAGACCTACGGCGAGCAGTACCGGGCGATGCACCTCAACCAGACCTTCACCGGCATCGCCATCGGCAAGCGCGTCCCATGAACGCGCCCGTCAAGGACGCGCCCGTCAAGGACCCGCCCCGGGCAGACGAGGCGGAGGCGGACCTGAGGCGGCGCGTCGCCAAGCTGGAGCGCATCAACGCGGCTCTGATGGCCCATGTCGAGCGTTCCACCGACCAGCAGGGCGGCGCCTACGCGCTGTTCCAGACGGCCATCACCCTGGAGGGCCGGGTCCGCAGCCGCACCGAGGCGCTGACCGGGCTGATGCGGGAACTGGAGCGCTCGAACGCCGCGCTCGTCTCCGCCAAGGAGGAGGCCGAGACCGCCAACCGCTCGAAGACGCGCTTCCTGGCCGCGGCCAGCCACGACCTGCTGCAGCCTCTGAATGCCGCCCGGCTCTCGCTCTCGGCGCTCGCCGACCTGCCGCTCGCGCCCGAGGCCGGCGCTATCGCGGGCCAGGTCGAGCGCGGGCTGCAGACCATCGAGGACCTGATCAAGACGCTCCTCGACATCTCGAAGCTCGACGCGGGCATCGTGCGGCCGGAGGTGCGGGCGCTCGCCCTGCCGGACCTCCTGGCGGAACTGGCCGAGAGCTTCCGGCCCTTCGCCGAGCGCAAGGGCCTGCGGCTCGCGGTGCGCTGCCCGGACGTCGCGGTGGCGAGCGACGGCGTGCTGCTGCGGCGCATCCTGCAGAACCTCGTCTCGAACGCGGTGCGCTACACGGGCGCCGGCGGCGTGCTGCTGGTCGCCCGGCCCCGCGGCGGGGAGATCCGGATCGACGTGATCGACACCGGCTGCGGCATCGGCACGGAGGAGCGGAGCCTCGTCTTCGACGAGTTCTACCGCGGCGGCGGCAAGGGGGGCGGCGATGGCCAGGGCGAGCCGGGCCTCGGCCTCGGCCTTTCGATCGTGCGCCGCATGGCGGCGGCCCTCGACCATCCGCTGGCGCTCGCCTCGCGGCCCGGCCACGGCACCCGGGTCTCGCTGACCCTGCCGGTAAGCGTCGTGCCGGTCGAGGCCGCTCCGGCGCCCCCGCCCGTGGCGACGCGCCTGTCGGGGGCGCACGTGCTCATCGTGGAGAACGACGCCTCCACGGCCGAGGCCCTGCGCCGCCTGCTGCAGAACTGGGACGCCGAGGTCTCGGCCTTCCGCGACCTCGCCGGAGTTCGGGCGGCGCTCGCCGCGGGCCTGCGCGAGCCCGACATCCTCGTCCTCGACTACCATCTCGACGACGGCGCCTGCGGCCTCGACGTGGCGGCGTATCTCCGCGCCGTCTGCCCCGCGCCGCTCCCGGTGATCCTGACCACCGCCGACTACGCGCCGGAGATCGAGGCGCGGGCGGACCTCCTCGGCGTGGAACTGATGCGCAAGCCCGTGAAGCCGGCGCAGCTCCGCTCGCTGCTGACCTACATGCTGGCGTGAGGGCGTCTCGCGACGCGCTTTCCCTCCCCCGCAGAGTAGGGCCATCGCATATGCCGAGCGAGCCTCAATGCGGATAGGGCGCGGGTCCCCTCTCCCGTGCGGGAGAGGGACAGGGTGAGGGGCCCGGAGCCTTGCGGAGAGGACGTTGCGGTTCCGCGGCGAGGACCAGTCCTTTCCGGAGAGTTCTCATCCCTCACCCCAACCCTCTCCCGCACGGGAGAGGGAGCGCGGCGCGCTTCTCACCCGATCCGAGACAGGATGCCTGCCATATGCAATCGCCCTGCCCGCAGAGGGGGGAGGGAGGACATGCGCGCCTTGACGTGATCAGCCGGACCCCACCTCCGCACCACCCGGCGCCCGCACGGCCGCCAGCACGTACACCCGGATCGCCGAGGACAGGTTCTGCGCCCCGCGGCCCGCGTCGATCGCGCCGATCAGCGCCTGCACCGACTGCCCGCGGGCGCCCGCGATCTCGCGCAGCGCCTCCCAGAACGGCTCCTCCAGGGAGACGCTGGTCGGGTGGCCGGCGATCATCACCGAGCGCTTGCGGACGCCGCTCACGTCGGCGGGTCGTCCCGCTCCAGGCGATGCCCTTCGTGGCGGCTCTCCTCCAGGGACTTGCGCTTCTCCTGAAGGGTCTTCTGCTTCTTCGGGCGGCCGAAGGTCACGCGGTTCTCGGCGGCCCGGGCGTCCTTCTCCGCCTTCTCCCGCGCCTTGCGGACCTGACGCAGGTTGATGATCTCGGCCATCGCGTCCGCCTCCGGGGTATCGGGCCGGCGCGGGAAGCGTCCCCGCGCCGGTCGAATCGTCAATGGGCGCCGATCATGCGGTGCCTGTCACTCGGTATGGACTACTCGGCGCCCATCACTCGGCGCTGGGGGCCAGCATGGTCTCGGGCCGCACCACGCGCTCGAACTCCTCGTCCGTGACGTAGCCGAGGCGCAGCGCCTCCTCCTTCAGGGTGGTGCCGTTCTTGTGCGCGGTCTTGGCGATCTCGGCGGCCTTGTCGTAGCCGATCGAGGGCGCGAGCGCGGTCACCAGCATCAGCGAGCGGCTCATCAGGTCACTGATCTTGTCCTCGTTGGCCTTGATGCCGACGACACAGTTGTCGGCGAAGCTCACCGCGGCGTCCGCGAGCAGCCGCACCGATTGCAGCACCGCGTTGGCGATCACCGGCTTGAACACGTTGAGCTCGAAATTGCCCTGAGAGCCCGCGAACGAAACGGTGGTGCCGTTGCCGATCACCTGGGCGCAGACCATCGTCAGCGCCTCGCACTGGGTCGGGTTGACCTTGCCGGGCATGATCGAGGAGCCGGGCTCGTTCTCAGGCAGCGACAACTCGCCCAGCCCCGAGCGCGGGCCCGAGCCCAGGAAGCGGATGTCCTGGGCGATCTTGAACAGGCCGGCGGCGAGCGCCGAGAGCGCCCCTTGCGTGAACACCAGCGCGTCGTGGGTGGCCAGCGCCTCGAACTTGTTCTCGGCGGAGGTGAAGGGGAGCCCCGTGAGCTCCGCGACCTTGGCGGCGAATTTTTCCGCGAATTCGGGATGCGCGTTGAGGCCGGTGCCGACGGCGGTGCCGCCCTGCGCCAGCGCCAGAACGCCCGGAAGGGTCGCCGCGACGCGCGAGCCGCCGAGCGCGACCTGGGCGACGTAGCCGGAGAATTCCTGTCCGAGCGAGACGGGGGTCGCGTCCTGCAGGTGGGTGCGGCCGATCTTGACGATGCTCTCGAAAGCCTTCGCCTTGGCGTCCAGCGCGCCGTGCAGGTGCGAGAGGGCGGGCAGCAGCCGCTCCTGGATCTCGCGGGCCACCGCGATGTGCATCGCGGTCGGGAAGGTGTCGTTCGAGGACTGGCCGCGGTTGCAATGGTCGTTCGGGTGGACCGGCGACTTGCCGCCGCGCTGGCCGCCGAGCCGCTCGTTGGCGAGGCTCGCGATCACCTCGTTGGCGTTCATGTTGGACTGCGTGCCCGAGCCCGTCTGCCAGACGACCAGCGGGAACTCGTCGTCGTGCTGGCCGGCCACCACCTCGGCGGCGGATTGGGCGATCGCGTCGGCGATCTTCGGGTCGAGGGCGCCCAGATCCTTGTTCACCAGGGCGGCGGCCTGCTTGACGATGCCCAGCGCGTGGACGAGCGGCGCGGGCATGTGCTCGGTGCCGATCTTGAAGTTCTGGATCGAGCGCTGCGTCTGCGCGCCCCAGTACCGGTGGGCCGGAACCTCGATCGGCCCGAACGTGTCGGATTCCGTGCGGGTGGCGGTCTCGGTGGGCGACATCGTGGCCTCTACGTCTGGTGCAGTGCGGGACCTACTTAGCGAAGGCCGGGCCGAAACGCGAACCTGCCGCGCGGCCGTCCTGACAATCCGCGCGGGCTGTCGCCGCGCCCCCGGAACCTCACGGGACACCATGCCGACGATCGCCGAGACCGCGCCGGAGACGGCGCCGAGGACCCGCTTCCGCCCCGCCGTGCCCCGCCCGCGGCGCACGCCGATGGGGCTCATCGACTTCCTGCGGGCCGCGCGGGCCAACCCGCTCACCACCTGGATGGAGGAGCACTTCACCCTGCCGCTGTTGGCGGGGGACGGCGTGCTCGGGCGCGTCACCGTGGTGAGCGAGCCGGGCCTGATCCGCCACGTCCTGGTCGAGAACGCGGGCGCCTACCGCAAGGACGACCTGCAGCGGCGCGTGCTGGCGCCGGGCCTCGGCGAGGGCCTGCTGACGGCGGAGGGCGACGATTGGCGGCTGCAGCGGCGCACGCTCGCCCCGCTCTTCTCCGCCCGCACGGTGCGGGGCTTCGAGGCGGCGATGAACGCGGCCGGCGCGCGGCTGGCCCGGCGCCTCGTGCGGCGCGTCGGCAGCCAAGTCGACGTCGCGCAGGAGATGGCCCGCGTCACCCTCGACGTGCTGGAGCGGACGATCTTCACCCACGGGCCGCAGAACGATCCGGACGCGCTGGCCCGCGCCATCACGCGCTTCCTCGAATCGGTCGGGCCGATCGACCCGCTCGACGTGTTCGGCGTGCCCGCCTTCGTGCCGCGGATCGGGCGCCTGCGGGCGCGGCCGGCGCTACGCTACTTCGCCGAGGTGGTGGACGGGCTGATCGAGCACCGTCGCGCCGTCATGGCGCGGGGCGAGGCGCCGGAAGACCTCCTCACCCTGCTGCTCGCCGCGCAGGATCCGGAGACGGGGCAGGGCCTCGACGACCTCACGGTGAAGGCCAACATCGTCACCTTCATCGCCGCCGGCCACGAGACCACCGCCAACGCGCTGACCTGGGCGCTCTACTGCCTGTCGCAGGACGGGGCTTCGCTCGCGCGCCTCGAAGAGGAGGTGGATGCCGCCGCCGACCCGGAGGGCAACTTCGCCGCCGAGCGCCTGCCCTTCGCCAAGGCGGTGATCGAGGAGGCGCTGCGCCTGTTCCCGCCCGCCGCCATCATCAGCCGGCAGGCGCTGAAGGAGGACCGGCTCGGCCGCGTGAAGATACCGCGCGGCTCGCTGGTGATGGTCTCTCCTTACGTGCTCCACCGCCACCGGGCGCTGTGGGAGGACCCCGACGCCTTCGTGCCGGAGCGCTTCCTGGGAGAGGCCCGCGCGGCGATCCCGCGCTTCGCCTACCTGCCCTTCGGGGCGGGGCCGCGCGTCTGCATCGGCCAGAGCTTCTCCCTGCAGGAGGCGGTGATCGTGCTGGCCCACATGGTGCGGGCGGTGCGCCTGGCCCTGCCCGCCGACCATCCGCCGGTCACGCCGGTGCAGCGCGTGACCGTGCGGCCGGGCGAGGGCCTGCGCATGGCGGCCGTCCGGCGCTGAGGACCCGGCCGGGCCTCAGGGCGCGGCCGCCGCACCGTGGGGCGGGCCCTCGACCAGGGCGACGCTCTTCACCGCCGCGAAGACCGGCAGTCCGGGCCTGAGGCCCATCTCGGCGAGCGAGCGGCGGGTCAGCCGCACCACCAGGGCCGCGCCGCCGCAATCCAGGCGAACCTCGGTGCCGGGGTCGCCGGGCGCGGCCGCGCCGATCTCCGCGACCGTGCCGGCCAGCACGTTGAGCGCGCTCGTGCCCTCGGGTCGGGCGAGGCTGAGGGTCACGTCGCGGGCCGAGACGAGGATGCGCAAGGGGGCGCCCACGGCCCGGTCGAGGAGCGGCACGTGGAGCGGGCCGGCCGCCGTGGCGAGCCGCGTCAGCGCGAAGGCCGGATCGTGCGCCTCCACCCGGCCGGCGAGCACCGCCCCGGCCTCGCGGGCGGCGCGCAGCGGCGCGACGTCGAGGCGCGCGCTGAGCGTGTCCACGGGCCCGCTGGCGACGACGCGTCCCGCCTCCAGGACCACCACCCGGTCGGCGAGCCGCACGATCTCCGGCAGGGCGTGGGAGACGTAGAGGATCGGCACGCGGCCGAGATCGCGCAGCCGCTCGAGGAAGGGCAGGATCTCGGCCTTGCGGGCCTCGTCCAGCGCCGCCAGAGGCTCGTCCATCAGGAGGAGGCGGGGCCGCGCCAGCAGCGCACGGCCGATCGCCACCCGCTGCCGCTCGCCGCCGGAGAGCCCGGCCGGGCGGCGCGCGAGAAGGTGGCCGATGCCCAGCAGATCGACCACCTCCGCGAAGCCGATCCCGTCGGCCGCGCGCGCGAGACGGCGGCCGAACAGCAGGTTGGCGGAGACGTCGAGATGCGGGAACAGCCGGCTCTCCTGGAAGACGTAGCCGATGCGGCGGCGGTGCGGCGGCACGAAGCGCCGCGCGTCCGTGTCCACCAGCACCGCGCCGTCGAGGACGACGCGGCCCCGCTCGGGGCGCACGAGGCCCGCGACGATGTCGACCAGCGTGGTCTTGCCCGAGCCCGAGCGCCCGAACAGGGCCGTGACCCCGCCCTCGGCCTCGAAGTTCGCGTCGAGCCGGAAGGCGCCCTGGCGGTGCGCGACCGTGACCGCGAGGCCGCTCACGCGGCGAGCCGGCGGGCGACGCCGCGGGCGAGGATCTCGGAGAGGAGGAGGGCGCTCATCGAGACGACGATCGAGATGAGGGCCAGGCGCATCGCCCCGGCCTCGCCGCCCGGCACCTGGGTGAGGGCGTAGATCGCCGAGGGCAGGGTCTGGGTCTCGCCGGGAATGTTCGACACGAAGGTGATGGTGGCGCCGAATTCACCCATCGCCTTGGCGAAGCAGAGCACGAGCCCCGCGAGGATCCCGGGCAGGATCAGCGGCAGGGTGACCTGGGCGAAGACCTGCGGCGGGCTGGCCCCGAGAGTGGCCGCGGCCTGCTCCAGCTTGGAATCGACCGCCTCGATCGACAGGCGGATGGCGCGCACCAGCAAGGGAAAGCCCATCACCGCGCAGGCCAGCGCCGCCCCCGTCCAGCGGAACGCGAGGACGATGCCGAACTCGGCGAGCACGCTGCCCACGGGTCCGCGCCGCCCGAAGGCGAGGAGCAGCAGGTAGCCGGTCACGACCGGCGGCAGGACGAGGGGCAGGTGGACCGCCATGTCGAGGAGCGTCTTGCCCCAGAACCGCCCTCGGGCGAGCAGGTAGGCCACGCCGAGCCCGAGCGGCAGGCTCGCCAGCGTGCCGGTGCCGGCCACCAGCAGGCTGAGGCGCAGCGCCTGCCACTCCTCTGGTGTCAGCCAGTTCGTCACGGCATCGGTCACGGCCGGGCGGTGGCGGAGCGGTTCAGCACCGTGAAGCCCTGGCGCTCGAAGGCGGCCTTGGCGGTGGGCCCGCGCAGGTAGGCGAGGAGGCCCGCGGCGTCGGGATTGGCCGAATCCCGCGTCAGCGCGACGGGGTAGACGATCGGCGGGTGGCTGTCGGCCGGAAAGGTCGCGACGATCCTGACGTTGGCGTCCGCCGCCGCGTCGGTGGCGTAGACGATGCCGAGCGGGGCCTCGCCCCGCGAGACGAGGAGCAGGGCGGCGCGCACGCTCTCTCCTTGCGCCACCCGGTCCTTCACCCCGGCCCAGGCGCCGAGCTTCTCCAGGGCCGCCTTGCCGTACTTGCCGGCCGGCACTGCCGCGACGTTGCCCATGGCGAGGCGCCCCTGTCCGAGCGCGCCCGCGAGATCGAGGCCGGGGCCCATCCGCACCTCGGCCCGCGAGGCCTTCGGGGCGATCAGCACGATGCTGTTGGTCAGCAGCGAGACCCGGCTGTCGGGCCGGATGAGGTTCTGCTTGGCGAGATGGTCCATCCAGTCGAGGTCGGCCGAGAAGAACAGGTCCGCGGGCGCGCCCTGCTCGATCTGCTTCGCGAGCGTGTTCGAGGCGGCGTAGGAGATCCGCGGGGCCGGCTTGCCCTCCCGCGCGTAGGAGCCCGCGATGTCGTCGAGCGCGTTCTTCAGGCTCGCGGCGGCGAAGACGGTCGGGGGCTCGGCCGCCTGCGCCGGCATGGCTGCCAGGAGCGTGCCGGACACGAGGCCGGCCAGGAAGCGGGCGCGGGTTGTCGTACGCATGCGGATCCGTCCTCGAGATCCCGGAGCGGCGTCCAGCCGGGCCGCCGTCCTGCGCTATATACCGTCGAGCATAGCCTCGGCCAGGGGCACCGCGGAGGCACGATGGCCCGTCTGAGCATCCGGATCGATCTCGGGCCCGACCACCGGGTCGGTCCCGGCAAGGTGCGCCTCCTCGAGGCCGTGGCCGAGCACGGCTCCATCTCGGCCGCGGGCCGGGCGCTCGGCATGTCGTACCGGCGCGCCTGGACCCTGATCGAGGCACTGAACGCAGGGTTCGGCCGGCCCGTGGTGGAGACGCAGGCCGGCGGCCGGGCCGGCGGCGGGGCGCGGCTCTCGGCCCTCGGCGCCGCGCTCGTGGCGGATTACCGGGCGATCGAGCGCGCGGCCGAGCGGGCCGCCGGCCCCGTCCTCGCCCGGCTCGCACCGCCCGCGGGACCCTCGGGGGCCGAGGAGCCGCGGCCGCCGCGACCGCGGCGTTCGGGTCCGGCAGGAAAGCCTTAACCCTGTGTGCGGGATGCCGCGTGTCATAAGGGAACTCTTCGTCCCGGAGTTGTAAGCCCGACCCGTGGGTCGGGAGCCGCCGCCATGCAGATAGACCTTGCGACGCTCTGGTATCTGACCATCGGGACGCTGCTCGTCTCCGCGGCGCTGACGCTGTGGGAGCGGCAGGCCCATCCGCGGCGGTCGCGCGAGCTCGGGGTCTGGGCGGGGGCCTGCGCGGTCTTCGCGCTGGGCTGCGTCGTCGCGATGAACCGCCACCGGTTTCCCGGTGCGGGCGGGGGAGCGCTGACCAACCTCCTGATGGTGCTGGGCTACCTGATGGTGCGGCACGGCGTGGTCAGCCTCGACGGCCCGGCGCGCTTCCGGGGCTCGGCCGCGGCACTGGTCGTCCTGGCCCTGGCCTGGGCGGTCGCGGGCGTGCATTTCGAGGCGGCGTTCTGGAACCACGTCTCCGCGCTGCCGATCGCCCTGGCCTGCGGGCTGACCGCCTGGGCCCTCCTGCGCAGCCGCACGGTCCGGGGCCTGCGCTCGCGGCCGGTCGCGGTGGCGGTCTCGGCCGGACACGGGGTGTTCTACGTCCTGCGCGGGCTGGTCGCGCCCGTTCTCGTCGAGCGCTACGGGCCGAGCCTGCTGCCGGTCCTTGCCAAGGTCACGATGTGCTGGTGCGCGAGGAGGCGCAGGCACAGCTCCTGGCGGCGTCCCGGACCGATTTCCTCACCGGCCTCGCCAACCGTCAGGGATTCTTCGAGCAGGGCGCACGGATGCTCGCGGAGCGGGCGGCGGAGCGTCCGGCCGCGCTCCTCGCCTTCGATCTCGACCACTTCAAGAGCATCAACGACCGTCACGGGCACGCCGCGGGCGACGCGGTGCTCGCCCTGTTCGCCCGCGTCGCCCGGGACGCGGCGGGGCCGGAGGCTCTGGTGGTCCGCCTGGGCGGCGAGGAGTTCGCCGCCCTCCTGCCGGGTCGGGGCGCCCCCGCGGCGCGGCAGGTCGGCGAGGAGATCGCGCGGCGCTTCGCGGAGGCCGCCGCGCACCGCGACGGGCCCGGCATCCGGGCGACCGTCAGCGTCGGCCTGGCGGAGGCGGGGCCCGAGCGCGGCGATCTGCCGGCCCTGCTCTCGGCCGCCGACCGTGCCCTCTACCGGGCGAAGGCGGCCGGCCGGAACCGCGTCGAGGTCGCTGCGGCGGCCTGAAGGCGTCAGGCGCCCTCAGGCCCCTCCGGCAGCGTCACGGTCCAGGGCTCCGCGTAGACGTGTTCCTCGAGATTCACGCCCGGGCCCCCGCGGTCGATCACCAGGAAGTCCTGGGGCGCACCGAAGGGCGTGAGCACGCCGTGCCACGTGCCCACGGCGTAGCAGACGCCCTGGCCCGGCGCGGTGAGGAAGGCCTGGGGCCGGCCCGGCCTTCCCCCCTCGTCGGGACAGACCACGACGAGGAACGGCGACGCGTCGAGCGGCACGAAGGCCTGGGCGCCCAGCGGGTGGCGCTCGACGAGGCTGAACACCAGGGGCACCGGGTAGGGCTCGGCCTCGACATGGCCGATCACCACGGTGCTCTCCGCGCCCACCACCGGCACCGTGGCGAGGTCGTGGAAGCGGCGCGCCCGGCCGGCGTTCATCGGGCGCGGGGCAACCCTGGACTTGTCGATCACCGCGCCGAAGGGCGCGAAGGCTTCCGCGCTGAGGGCCTGCGCGACGAGGATCCTGTCGCTCACCGGCCGAGCCCGCGGGGCCGGAGGGCGGCGTGGCGGTTCACGTCCTTGTAGAGCAGGTATCGGAAGGGGCCGGGCCCGCCCGCGTAGCAGGCCTGCGGGCAGAAGGCGCGCAGCCACATGAAGTCGCCGGCCTCGACCTCCACCCAGTCGCGGTTGAGCCGGTAGACCGCCTTGCCCTCCAGAACGAACAGGCCGTGCTCCATCACGTGCGTCTCCTCGAATGGGATCGAGGCGCCGGGGCGCATGGCGACGATGTTGACGTGCATGTCGTGGCGCACGTCGTCGGAGGCGACGAAGCGGGTGGTGGCCCAGGCGCCGTCCGTGCCCGGCATGGCGACCGGATCCTCGCGGCTCTCGTGGGTGACGAAGCTCTCGGGCGCCTCGATCCCCGGCACCCGCTCGTAGGCCTTGCGGATCCAGTGGAAGCGGGCGGTGCCCTCCGCGTTGCGCAGGGACCACGCGGCGCCGGGCGCGAGGTAGACGTAGCTGCCGGGGCGCAGGCCGTGCTCGTGGCCGTCGAGGGTCAGGCTCGGGCGCCCCTCGACGACGAAGAGCACGCCCTCGGCCTCCGGATCGGGCTCCGGCTGCCGGCTGCCGCCGCCGGGCGCGACCTCCATGAGGGACTGCGCGAAGGTCTCCGAGAAGCCGGAGAGCGGGCGCGACAGCATCCAGGCGCGGGTGCCCTCCCAGAAGGGCAGGACCGAGGTGACGATGTCGCTCATCACGCCCCGCGGGATGACGGCGTAGGCCTCGGTGAACACGGCCCGGCCGGTCATCAGGGCGGTCTGGGGAGGGAGGCCGCCGCAGGGCGGGTTGTAGGGCGAGGCGGTCATCGGAAGGATCCTCTCTCAGGCCGGCAGGATGTCGCGGAGCCGCTGCAAGGCGTGCGCCTCGGCCTCCTGCGGGGTGCGGCCGGCGGGCAGGAGCGCGGCCCGCTCCGCCCCGGAGCCGGCGCGGAAGGCGCGGCAGAGCGCGTTGTGCAGGCCGAGCGCCGTGTCGTGCGCGCTGCCGAGCTCCAGCGCGTGGGCGCGCTCGGCCACCCAGGCGCCGCCGTCGAACACGTCGCGGAAGCGGGCGACGAACGCCTCCCGGTCCATCCGCGACGGCCGGACGGCCTGTTCCGCGTAGGGGTGGCGCGCCTGCCAGTGCCGCGCGATGTCGATGCGCTTGGCGAACCAGACCCGGTCGTGGCCGCGCACGTAGTCGAGGAAGCGCCGGAGCGCCAGCGCGCGGCCCGGGCGCCCGACGAGGCGGCAGTGCAGGCCGAGATTCATCATGCCCGGCCGGCCGGCCTCGCCCTCGGCGTAGAGCGCGTCGAACGTGTCCTTCAGGTAGGAGAAGAACTGGTCGCCGTTGGCAAAGCCCGCCGGCGTCGAGAAGCGCATGTCGTTGGCGTCGAGGGTGTAGGGCACGATCAGCTGCGGGCGGATCGGGCGCCCGTGGCCGTCGTGGTCGAGCCAGTAGGGCAGGTCGTCGGCGTAGGTGTCGGAGACGTAGGCGAAGCCGCCCTCCTCGGCGACGAGCCGCACCGTGTCGGCCGACGAGCGGCCGGTGTACCAGCCGGTCGGGCGGGCGCCCGTCACCTCCGTGTGCAGGCGGATCGCCGCCTCTAGGTCCCGGCGCTCGTCCTCCGGCGTGTGAGCCCGGTAGTCGATCCAGCGCAGGCCGTGCGAGGCGATCTCCCAGTCGGCCGCCTGCATCGCCGCGACCTGCTCGGGCGAGCGCGCCAGTGCCGTGGCGACGCCGTAGACCGTGACGGGGATCTCCAGTCCGGTCAGCAGCCGGTGCAGGCGCCAGAACCCGGCCCGCGCGCCGTACTCGTAGAGGGATTCCATGTTCCAGTGGCGCAGGCCCGGCCATGGCACGGCCGACACGATCTCGGAGAGGAAGGCCTCGGAGGCCGCGTCCCCGTGCAGGATCGCGTTCTCGCCGCCCTCCTCGTAGTTGAGCACCACCTGCATGGCCACGCGCGCGCCGCCCGGCCAGTCCGGATCGGGCGGGTTCGCCCCGTAGCCGCGCATGTCCCGCACGTAACGCATGACTTGAGGTTCCCGGTCGGCGTCGGCCCCGGCGTCGCCCCGCGCCGGACACGCCCTTGCCCGCGGTATAGCCCCGGCGTCGTCGCGCGGCCAATGCTTCGCGCCCGGCGCGCCGTCGCCCCCGGCCCCGAACGGCGCCGGTTGTCGCCCGAATGGCACGGCGGGCGGGCGCGGCCGATGCTATGGGAGGGCGGTGGTTCGGCAGGCATCCCCGGGGGCAGCGTGGCACGCTCCAGCGTCATCGTCCTCGCGCTCCTCGTCCTCGGCCCGTCCGCGGCCGGGGCCGCCGACATGCGGGACCGGCCGGTCGCCGCCGGACGCTTCCTGGCGACCTGCGAGGATCTCGGCCGGTTCTGCTTCGCCGAAGGTTGCGGGCGCGACCAGATCGACGCCGCACTCGCCTGCCGGGCGGCCTGCCCCGCCTCGGCCGTGCTGACGGTGCGGCCGACGGCCTGCCCGATCCCGACCCCGCCGGTGCGCGTGGTGCTGCGCCGCCGCGGCTGAGCCCACAGGCCGCCGAAAGCAGTCTTCGGCCCGTGACGCCCCGGTTTCCAAACCTGTGCAACGCCGAAAAATTCGAGCGGCTTCAGGCAACGAAGCAGATGCGGGCGCATTGTCGTGAACCTGATTGCTCCTCGTGCCAGCATCCGCGCACGAAAAGGCGCCGTCCGCGGCGAACACGGCATCGATGCTGAAGACCAAGATACGACCACCCCTGGACAGGCCCAATCAGAACCCCGTGCTGCACGGCGTCGCGAACGGCCTCGCGAAACTGTTCCCGCCCGTGCAGCAGCCCGCAGCGACCGCCCGAGAGGCGGCCCCGCCCCGCGATGCCGGGCAGCCGAGCCGCGGCTGAGTGCCGGCCCGAGGGGCGGGCCGCGCCCGAAAGCGGGCGGCGCCCCTGTCAGCCTCGCCGGATCGTGCTAGACCTTGGCCGAGGCCCGGCCCGTGCGGCTCCGGGCCCGTATCGCTCGGTCCGGTGGATCGCGGTCCGGCCGAGCCGCTGTAACGGGTATCCATGTTCGACGCCGTCGCCGCACTCGACAGGGTTCTGGACACGCTCGACCGCGAGGCGCGGGAGCCCACGAAGCTCCGGGCGGCCCTGGTGCCGCAGCTCAAGGCGGTGATCGCGGAGGGACACGCGGCGGCCGAGGCGCGGCTCCTGAAGGACCGGGACGGGATGGCCTGCGCGCAGGCCCTGTCGCGGCTCACCGACGCGGTGGTGCGGGCGATCTACGACGCCGTCTGCTGGCGCCTCTATCCGAACGACAACCCGACCACCGGCGAGCAACTCGCGATCGTGGCGACCGGCGGCTACGGACGGGGCACGATGGCCCCGGGCTCGGACATCGATCTGTTGTTCCTGCTGCCCTACAAGCAGACCGCGTGGTCGGAGAGCGTCGTCGAGGCGATGCTCTACGTGCTCTGGGACCTCAAGCTGAAGGTCGGCCACGCCACGCGCTCGGTCGAGGAGTGTCTGCGCGAGGCGCGGGCGGACTTCACCATCCGCACGGCGCTGCTCGAGGCCCGCTTCCTGTTCGGATCGCGGGTGCTGTTCGAGGAGCTGATCACCCGCTTCGATTCCGATCTCGTCGTGGGCTCGGCCGCCGAGTTCGTGGAGGCGAAGCTGCGCGAGCGCGACGGGCGCATCGCGAAGGCGGGCTCCTCCCGCTACCTCGTCGAGCCGAACGTGAAGGACGGCAAGGGGGGCTTGCGCGACCTCAACACCCTGTTCTGGATCGCCAAGTACACCTACCGGGTGCGCGACCAAGCCGAGCTCGTCCACGCGGGCCTGTTCACCCCGGAGGAGTACCGGCTGTTCGAGCGCTGCGAGGAGTTCCTGTGGCGGGTGCGCTGCCACATGCACTTCATCACCGGCCGGCCGGAGGAGCGGCTCTCCTTCGGGCTGCAGCCCCGCGTCGCCGAGCGCCTCAACTACGGCCCGCGCGGGGGGCTGTCGGGCGTCGAGCGCTTCATGAAGGCCTACTTCCTGATCGCCAAGGACGTGGGCGACCTCACGGCGATCGTCTGCGCCGAACTGGAGGCGCGCCACGCCAAGCGCACGCCGGTGCTCGACCGCTGGATCGGCCGGTTCCGCGACCGCTTCCGCGCCACCGCGATGGAGGCGGAGGATTTCTGGATCGACCACGGCCGCGTGAACCTGCGGGCCGAGGACGCCTTCGAGCGCGACCCCGTCAACCTGATCCGCCTGTTCTGGCTGGCCGAACGCCACAACCTGCCGATCCACCCGGACGCGCGGCGCCTCGCCACCCGCTCGCTGCGCCTCATCACCCCGACGCTGCGCGCCGACGAGGAGGCGAACCGCCTGTTCGTCGAGATCCTGACCTCGAAGAACGCGCCCGAATCCGTGCTGCGCCAGATGAACGAGGCGGGCGTGCTCGGCCGCTTCGTGCCCGATTTCGGGCGCATCGTGGCGATGATGCAGTTCAACATGTACCACCACTTCACGGTGGACGAGCACCTGCTGCGCTCGGTCGGCGTGCTGGCGGCGATCGAGGCGGGCCGGGTACAGGAGGCGCACCCGCTGGTCTCCCGGGTGATCCACACCATCAACAACCGCACCGCGCTCTACGTCGCGATCCTCCTGCACGATATCGCCAAGGGCCGGCCCGAGGACCACTCGGTGGCGGGCGCGGCCATCGCCCAGAAGCTCTGCCCGCGCCTCGGCCTCTCGCAGGCCGAGACTGAGACGGTGGCCTGGCTCGTCGAGCACCACCTCCTGATGTCCATGACGGCCCAGAGCCGCGACCTCTCCGACCCGAAGACGATCGAGCGCTTCGCCGGCGTGGTGCAGACGCTGGAGCGGCTGAAGCTCCTCACCATCCTCACGGTCGCCGACATCGCGGCGGTGGGCCCCGGCGTCTGGACGGCCTGGAAGGGCACGCTGCTGCGCACCCTCTACGACGAGACCGAGGTGCGGCTCTCGGGCGGCCACTCCGAGATCGCCCGCACCGACCGGGTGCGGATGATCCAGATCGCGCTGCGCGAGAAGCTGCCGGACTGGTCGGCGGAGGATTTCGACGCCTACGCGGCCCGCCACAACCAGGCCTACTGGCTCAAGGTCGAGGGCGTGCGCCAGTTCAAGGACGCGAACTTCATCCGGGGCGTCGTCGAATCGGGCCGGACCAGCGCCACCGACGTCGAGACCGATCCGGTCCGCGGCGTGACCGAGATCACGGTCTACTCGCCCGACCACCCGCGGCTCCTGGCCATCATCACCGGCGCCTGCGCGGCGGCCGGCGGCAACATCGTGGACGCGCAGATCTTCACCACCACCGACGGCTTCGCCCTCGACTCGATCTACCTCTCGCGCGCCTTCGAGCGGGACGAGGACGAGCTGCGGCGGGGCCGGCGCATCACCGCGGCGATCGAGCGGGCGCTCAAGGGCGAGATCCGCATCGCCGACCTCGTCGCCGACAAGCACCCGCCGGTGGCGAGCGCCCGGGCCAAGACCTTCCTGGTGCCGCCCGACATGGCCATCGACAACGCGCTCTCGAGCCGCGAGACCGTGGTCGAGGTCACCGGCCTCGACCGGCCGGGCCTGCTCTACGAGCTGACGACCGCCTTCAGCCGGCTCTCGCTCAACATCACCTCGGCGCATATCGCGACCTTCGGCGAGCGCGCGGTCGACGTGTTCTACATCACCGACCTCATCGGCACCCGCGTCACCCAGCCCGACCGCCTGGCCGCGATCCGCGCCGCCGTGATGGAGATCTTCGCCGGCGACGTGGCGGCGCTGAAGGCGGAGGGGCTGGAGGCGCTGGTCGCCGCGCCGCCGCCGCGGGAAGCCTGAGGGCCGCTGCCGCGGGTTGATTTCAGGGGCCGCCGGCCTGATATCAGCGGCGATCCCGCACATCACCACGACTGAAACGCCACGACTGAAACGCCATGACGAGCAACGACATGCAGCAGGACGACCCGCGCCGGAACGAGGCCGCGGACGGCGCCGGGCCCCGCAACGGGGCCGAGGCCGGAGCGCATGCGGGCGCCCATGCCGACGCGGCCCAGCAGCCCGAGTCGAGCCCGCAGGGAGAGGCCGTGGCCGCCCTGACGGCCGAGCGCGACGAGTTCAAGGACCGGGCGCTGCGCACGCTCGCCGAGATGGAGAACCTGCGCCGCCGCACCGAGCGCGAGGTCGCCGACGCGCGCACCTACGCGGTGACGAACTTCGCCCGCGACGTCCTCAACGTCGCCGACAACATCCGCCGCGCCCTGGAGAGCGTGCCGGCCGACGCCCGCGCCGCCGCGGAGGGCGCCCTGAAGGGGCTGATCGAGGGCATCGAGCTGACCGAGCGCGACCTCGGCAAGACCCTGGAGCGGCACGGCGTGAAGGCGGTCGAGCCGCAAGGGCAGCGCTTCGACCCGAACCGCCACCAGGCGATGTTCGAGGTGCCGAACGCGGAGGTCCCCAACGGCACCGTGGTGCAGGTGGTGCAGTCCGGCTACGTCATCGGCGAGCGGGTGCTGCGCCCGGCGCTGGTGGGCGTCTCGAAGGGTGGACCGAAGGCGGGTGCCAATCCCGCCGACGCCTGATCGTCCCGGCACGATCCAGGCGAGCACAGTCGAGACGGGAGCCCGGTGCCGATGGCGCCGGGCTCCCGGCGTTTTCAGGGATCGCAGGGAAGCGCCAGGGCGAAGTCGGAGACGAACCGGGCGGTGTCGCGCACGGGCGGCGAGGTGCGGGGATCGCGGGCCACAAGATCCGCCTCGGCGTGGAGGCGGTCGTGGCAGGCGCAGGTGGCCCATCGCCCCGAGGCGAGCGGGGGCGAGCAGGCGTCGTGCCGCGCGCAGGCGAGGTCGAGCGCGTCGATCGGCGGATGGCCCGGGCCTCGGTTGCCGGGGCCGCAGAAATTGCCGTGGATCAGGACGCTGCCGCGGCCCGGATCGACCCGCGGCAGATCCTGGGCCCGCGCGGCCGGCGCCAGCGCGCAGGCGAGGCCCCCGGCGAGCACGGCGCGGGGCAGAAGTCTCGAAGCGGGCAAGAACAGGCTCCGGTCGGCCAGCATCCGTCCGTCGAGATGGATCGGCCGGACGATTCGGCAACCGTGTCATTGCGCGAAACAAGACTTAGCCGCCGAACCGACTGGTGCCAGCCGCCAGGCTATCTGGAATGAATGCTACGGCATGGAATTTTTCGGGGTCCTGTGCGGAGGTGCGCCCATCCGATACTGATTCGCGCCGATCCGATGGCTGCGCGACGCCGCCGGGAGGCGCGCGGCCTCAGAGCGCCGCGAGCAGCAGGCCGACGACTGTGACGGCCAGGATCAGGCAGATGGCGAGGTCGATGACCCGGGCGCCGCCGCAGCCCTCGGCGCCGTCGAGGGCAGGGCGAGCCGATCGATGCCCGGCCAATCCCGCGACGGTCGTCGGCGTCGTCATCGGTGCAACTCCATGTCCAAGTGCGCGAGGGCGGCCTCCCGACGCACCGGGACGCCTCGGGAGGCCTGTGAAACCGCCGTCCGGCCGGAGGGGATCGGCAGGACGGCGGTCTGCTTCGTTCCCGGCGCGTCGCGTCGGACCGTGTCCGCGGCGACGCTTCCGAGCACGGGCAGTGCGAGGGCGGCCAAGCACAGCGCGAGGCGTGCGAGGCGCGCGGCATCGGGGGCGCCGTTCCGCGGAGGGGCCGCGGGACAGACGTTGCGCAGGGGCGGGAGCGCGGGCGGGGCGACCATTCGGATCCTTTCGGTCATCACCGTGCTCCAGCTGCGTGGGAAATCTGACCACAAAATCGATACGTGTGCAAAAATCCCACGTCAACGAGGAATCCCGGGTTACGCGTGCGCAGACGCACCGTGTGGGATTGTCTCCCACGATCCGCGGGCTAAGGTCGTCGTCATGTCGGACGAGATCGCAACTCCGGAGGGCACGGCCCTGCACGCGCCGGTGGCGCGCCTGCTGCGCCCCCTGGTGCGCCTGTTCGTGGCCCGCGGCATCACCTTCCCGGCGCTGACGAACCTGCTGCGCGAACTCTACGTGAACGTGGCCGAGTACGATTTCGCGCTCCCCGGCAAGGAGCAGACGGACAGCCGCGTCTCGCTGCTCACCGGCATCCACCGCAAGGAGGTGCGGCGCCTGCGCGGCGCGGGCGCCCCGGTGAGCGCGGTGCCGGCCGTGGTCTCGCGCACGAGCCGGATCATCGCCCGCTGGCTGGCCGACCCGAAATTCACGGACGGACAGGGGCGGCCGCTCCCGCTGCCCCGCTCAGGGCCCGGTGAGGCGCCCTCCTTCGAGGCGCTGGTCTCCGGCATCACCCGGGATCTCCGCCCGCGCGCCGTGCTCGACGAGTGGCTCGACCGGGGGCTCGCAAGCCTCGACGAATCCGACCGCGTCGTGCTGGCCGAGGCCGCCTACGTGCCGCGGGGCGGGGGCGAGCCGCAGCTCTACTATTTCGGCCGCAACCTGCACGACCACATCGCGGCGAGCGTGGCCAACATCGTGGGTGAGACCCCGCGCTTCCTCGAGCGGGCGGTGCACTACGACGGGCTCTCGGAGGATCTCGCCCGGCGCCTGGAGGCGCGGGCCCGCGAGATCGCCATGGAGGCGCTGAGCCAAGCCAACCGCGAGGCCCACGCCGCCTGCCAGACCGATCCCGGCGGCGACCACCGCTGGAACTTCGGCCTCTACGTCTACGCCGAGGCGGCGCCCCCGCCCGCGCCTCCCGGACGCCTTTAGGGGAGCGGGCGCGTGGCGCGCGATCATCGTCCGAGCCGCCGGCTCGTCCTCGGCCTGCTCGCAGGTGCCGCCGTCCTGCCGGGGCGGCTGGCCGCCCAGGACGCGCCGATCCGCGACCAGGGCATCGGCGGCACCGGCGCGCGCCCGACCGACGCGCCCGGCGAGGGCGACCGCGGCATCGGCGGCACGGGAGTGATCGGCACGATCCGGCGCTTCGGTTCGATCGTGGTGAACGACCTGCGCATCGCCTACCCCGACGACGTCGCGGTGCGCATCGACGGCGTCCCGGCCCGCGCTTCCGACCTGCGTGTCGGGCACGTGGTGCGGGTGGTGGCCCGGCCCGAGGGCGCGGGCCTTGCCACCCGCCGCATCGACGTGACGAGCGAGGTGGTGGGACCGGTCGAGGCGGTCGGCCGGAACAGTCTCACGGTGCTGGGGCAGCGCGTCGCGACGGGCGCGGCGGGCGGCACCTGGACGGTCGGCCAGCGCGTCGCGGTGAGCGGCCTGCGCCGCCCGGACGGGGTGGTGGTGGCGAGCCTGATCGAGCCCCGCGCCGCAGGCCCCGACCGGGTCGCCGGCCCGGTCCGGCGCGGGGCCGACGGCGCGGCGCGGATCGGCGGCCTGCGGCTCGCGGGCGCCGAGAACCTGTCCGCGGGGCACCGCGCCGCGGTCGCCGGCCAGATGCGGGACGGCGCCCTCGCGGTGACCGATGCCGCCGAGGCCGGCCTGCCGCCGGGCATCCGGACCGCCTCGATCGAGGCCTATATCGGCCGGCGAGGAGGGGGCGTGACCCTGGGCTCGGGCCTGCCCGTCGCGGGCGCACCGGCCGCGAGCCTGCCCCGCTCGGGCGCGGTGCGGGCGGTGCTCACCACGGAGGTTGCGGGCGACGGGCGCCTCACGGTCGAGCGCCTGCGCGTCGAGGATCGCCTCGCGCCGGTGCGCGAACCTGTGCGCGAACCTGCGCGCGAGCCGGGCCGCTCCGAGCGGCCGGGCTTCCAGCGCGACCGCCTCGACCTGCGCGGCCTTCCGGGGCACGGTCCGGCGGGCGTCCCCGGGCGGGACGCCCCCGGATCCGGGCAGGGCTTCCGCATCGACACCCGGCCGCCCGGCGGCGCGGGCGGTCCCGGCGGCTTCGGTCCGCCCGGCGGCTTCGGCGGGCCGGGCGGTCCCGGAGGACCTGGAGGCGGCTTCGGCGGTCCCGGAGGGAGCGGGCCGGGTTTCGGCGGCGGTCCGGGCGGCTTCGGCGGCGGCCGGCGCTAGATCCGCCCGATCCGGCCGGGGAAGGAGCTTCCAGAATCCGGCCTCTTCGGCCGGACACCCCACGCAAAGGTCGGCGCTTCGCCCCCACTAGGCAGAAATCGCCGGGCTTCGGCAGTCCCTGCCGCCTGAAGACAGGTCCCGGATGCCCTAACGGGCTGGGAAAACCGTACAAAGTCCCGGCGCACAAGTGGCGCCGTCCTTGCTCGGGAGGCTCGGTACCACGAGACTTTCCGCGATGAACATTTCCAGCGCCAGCACGGCCATCAACTGGCCAACCCCCAAGCCGATCGGCACCGCCGGAAGCGCCGCGAGAGACGCGGGCGGTCGAAAGCCCGACGACATCGCGGCCGACTTCCTGAAATACGCGTCGATGTCCCCGATGGAGCGGATGCGCGCCAACATCCTGAAGGGCATGGACCTGACGGAGGAGCAACTCGGCTCCCTGCCGCAGGACGAGCGGCGGAAGATCGAGGACACGATCAAGGACAGCATCCGGAAGATGGTGTCGGCCGACGGCCGGACGGGACAGCTCGTCGATGTCTCGGCCTGAGGCCCGCCCCTACCGCGCGGGCGGCTCCTCGCTCTGACTGTCGATGGAGCAGGCGACCGCCTGCACCGCCGCGTTGGCGGCCGCGCGCTGGCTCGGCAGGCCGGCGACCGCCCGCACCACCACGAAGCCCTGGCGGTCGGGGGCGACGATGCGCACGTCGCGGCTCGGCTCGCTCTCGTCGTCGCTGGCCAGCGCCTCGTCGTACTGGGCGCGGGTGAGGATCACGAGGTCGAGCGCGCCGCGCACCGCCGCCTGGTCGGTCACCGCGTAGAAGGCGCCGCGCCGCCCGTGCGCAGCCAGCGTCAGCATCAGCGGTCCGGTGCGGGCCGAGACGCGCAAGGGGCCGTCCGCGAGGTCGTAGGCGCAGACGCCGACCGCCACCGCCGGGTCGGGGATCGGCAGCCACGCCTCGGCCGGAGCCGGGTTGGCTGTCGTGGCCACCGTGTAGATCGGCTGCGGATGGTCGAGGCTCTCGCTCCCGCGCGCGCGGGAGAGCGCGTCCGTCTCCGACAGGAGGGGGATCGCCAGCACGGTCGCGACGTGCACGAGGCCGGCGAGCGTCAGGCCGCACAGGGTGGCGTAGGCGAGGCGCAGATTCATCGGCACGGGCTCATGGGCGCAGGCTCATCGGGGCCTCATCGCGCGGGGCTCACGTCCTGCAGCGCAGGCGGGTGATCGCCGGCACCGCGTCGCGGTCGAGGCTGCCCGCGCTCGCCGCCACCGGCGTGTCGTAGAGGCGCAAGGCGAGTCGCAGGGGGCCGGTCTCGCGCGGGCTCGGCAGCCAGTTGCCGGGTTCCGCCTCGGGACCGAGCGTGACGGCGAAGCGGCCGTCCAGCTCGCGCAGGATCTCGGTCGCGGTGAAACCCTCGCGCATCGGCGGCCGGGCGGGGTCGGGATCGCCCCGGCCGGAGACGGTCAGCGTCCAGACCCGGGCCGGCGGCGTCGCGCCGGTGATGCTGTAGGTGCAGGCGGCGTCGAGACCGCGGCCGGCATCGTCGGTCGCGGCCGTCATCAGCAATCCCTCGCCGACCGCGAGCGGGATCTCGCCCCGGCGCGCGTTGACGGCGCGGGTGTAGGGATCGGCGCTGGTGGCGCCCGCCCGCGGCCAGATCGTCCAGGCCCCGACCGCGACGCCGCCGAACGGGTAGCCGCCGCGCGTCGCCCAGTCGGCGCTGGCGAGGCCGAGCCCCGCGCCGAGCGCCAGCGCGTAGAGAGCGAGCCCGACCCAGGCGCTCCTGCGCCACAGGCGCTGCCCCACCCCCACGATCCGCCCCCCGGCCCGCGCGGCGGCCGTGGCCTGCGCCGTCAACGCCGGCCTCATCGGGTCTCGGGCCGGTCGGAGGGGCGGTTGCCCTCCGCGAGCGTGCGCGGAGCGCCCTTGGTGTCGAGCTGGGCGCCGGGCCTCGGAGGCGCCTCGACGGTGCGGAACAGGCCGTTCACGCCGCTGATCACCTCGAAGGAGCGGCGCGAGAGCTTGCCGAAATTGCTCGCCGCCGGGTTGGTCGGGGCGGTCGGGGCCGCGGCCTGGGCGCCGGGGTTCGGCACCTTCAGGCCGGGAAGGGGCTTGATCTCGATGCCCTGGTGGGCGGGCTCCATCACGTCGTGCCAGGTCTGGGCGGGCAGCGAGCCGCCGGTCATCTTGTTGGTCGAGGTGCTGTCGTCGTTGCCGAACCAGACGGCGCCGACGTAGTTGCCCGAGTAGCCCACGAACCACGCGTCCTTGTAGCCGTTCGTGGTGCCGGTCTTGCCCGCGATCTTCACGCCCTCGATCTGGACGCGCCGGGCCGTGCCCTCCTCGACCACCTTGTTGAGCATGTAGTTCATGCCGGCCACGACCTGCGTCGAGAGCACCTGCTCGGGCTGCTCGTCCGCGTGGCGGTAGATCACCTCGCCGGAGGAGTTCTTCACCTCCATCGCCGCGTAGGGCTTGGCCCGCTTGCCGCCGTTGGCGAAGACCGCGTAGGCCGCCGCCTGATCGATCACCGTGACCTCGGCCGAGCCGATCGGCAGTGAGACCGAGTCGACGAGCGGCGTGGTGATGCCCATGGCATGCGCGGTGTCGATGATCTTCTTGCGGCCCGCCACCGCGGCGCGCGCCTCGTGGTTGATGCCCATGGCCTTGCCGAGCTGGATCGAGACCTGGATCGGGATAGTGTTGATCGATTTCGCCACCGCGAGCCAGAGCGGCTGCCGCCCCGAGTAGGAACGGCCGTAGTTCTGCGGGCACCAGTTGCCGATACAGGTCGGGCGATCGACCACCACGGTCTCGGGCTTGTACTGGCCGGAGGCGAGCGCGGCGGCGTAGACGTAGGGCTTGAACGAGGAGCCGGGCTGGCGCAGCGCGTCGGTGGCGCGGTTGAACTGGCTCTCGCCGTAATCGGCCCCGCCCACCATCGCGCGCAGCGCCCCGTCGGGATCGAGGATGACCATCGCGGCCTCCTCCACGTCGTAGGCGTCGCCCGACTTGCGCAGCACGTTGGCCACCACCTCGTCGGCCCGCTTCTGGATCGCGACGTCGAGGGGCGTCTTCACGGTGAGCACGCGGTCGTTGCGGAACTTGCCCGCGTCGGCCATCTGCTTGATCTCGCCGAAGGCCCAGTCGAGGTAGTAGTCGGCCGTGATGTCGCGGGTGCGGGTCACCGGCGTCGCGGGGTTGCGGAGCGCCGTCTGGATCTGGCCTTCCGTGACGAAGCCCGCCTCCACCATGTTGTGCAGCACGTCGACCGCGCGGGAGCGGGCCGCCGGCAGGTTGACGTGGGGCGCGTACTTCGTCGGCGCCTTGAACAGGCCGGCCAGCATCGCGGCCTCGGCGAGGCTGATGTCCTTCAGGGGCTTGCCGAAATAGTAGTCCGCCGCCGCCACCGCGCCGAAGGTGCCGCCGCCCATATAGGCCCGGTCGAGATAGAGCTTCAGGATCTCGTTCTTGCTGAGGTGGAACTCCAGCCACAGCGCCAGGAAGGCCTCGTTGACCTTGCGCTCGATGGAGCGCTCGTTCGTGAGGAAGAGGTTCTTGGCGAGCTGCTGGGTGATCGACGAGCCGCCCTGCGTGTTGCCGCCGCCGCGCGAGTTGTTGACCAGCGCGCGCAGCGTGCCGATCGGGTCGATGCCCCAGTGCTCGTAGAAGCGCCGGTCCTCGGTCGAGACCAGCGCCTTGATCATGATGTCGGGAAACTCGTCGAGCTTGAGCGAGTCGTCGTGCTTGATGCCGCGCCGCCCGACCTCGGTGCCGTAGCGGTCGAGGAACGTGACCGCGAGGTCCTGCTGCTTCAGCCAGTTCTCGCTGGTCAGGTTGAAGGCGGGCTGGGCCAGCGCCAGCATGCCGAGGAAGCCGACGGTGCCGAGCGTGACACCCTCGCTCGTGAGGTCGAGCGCGACGCGCTTCCAGCCGCGCACCGAGAACCGGTTCATCACGGCCTGGAAGCGCTCGTAGACGATTCCGGTCGATTGACCGCTGTCGTAGAGGCCCGCGTTCACCCACGCATCGAAGCCCAGCGCGGCGCGCTGGAGGCGGGTCCGGATCGCGGTGAGGTTCGGCAGACGCACGACGAGGGATCCGGCTTCGAAGGCACCAGGGACGGCAGTCGGGAGCCCGGCATCCTTACCAAGCCCCACGGCCTTCCGCGAGGCTTGTTCGCGGACAACGTCCGGGAGGCGGATCCGGAGCCCGGCAATCTCCGCTTAACCTTGATCGCCGAATGGGGCGGACCGGTGGCGTCCCGCTCTCCCAGGGCTCCGCCCTGGACCCGCCAGAGGTTTCGGACCTCGGGACGCCCTGACCCGCGCCCCGCCACGCTTGCGTGCGGGCCTGCCTTGCGGCAGACGGAGGCTCCACCCCCGATTGTCGAGAGGCTCCCGATGGGAAGCCCCAGGGCCCCGCGCCGCGGTGCGGCCGTGCCGTCGAACGAGTTCTGGCGCACCAAGTCCCTGGAGGCGATGACCTCCGAGGAGTGGGAGAGCCTGTGCGACGGCTGCGGGCGTTGCTGCCTGATCAAGCTCGAGGACGAGGATACGGGCGAGGTCCACCACACCGATATCGGCTGCACGCTCCTCGACGGGATCGGCTGCCGCTGCCGCGACTACGCCCACCGCCAGAAGCGGGTGCCGGACTGCGTGCGCCTGACGCCGGAGGCAGTGCGCACTATCCCCTGGCTGCCGCCGACCTGCGCCTACCGCCTCGTGCGCGACGGCGAGCCGCTCTTCGACTGGCACCCCCTGGTCTCCGGCCGCGCGGGCAGCGTCCACGAGGCCGGCATCTCGGTGCGCGGGCGGCTGGCCGGCAACGAGGAGGAGTTCCTCGACGAGGAGTACCCGGAGCGCATCGTGGACTGGCCGGGGCTCATGCCGGAGGAGGCGTAGGGCGGACGGCCGGTTCGCCCGCGTCCTCTAACGCCGGCTCCGGTCGAGCAGGCGCCCGCCCGCGAGGCCGTTGAGCCCGATTACCCCGAGCACGGTCGCCCCGTGGACCATGAGGTCGACCGCGGTCGTCTCCAGCGGGTGGAAGGGCGCTAGGAGCGCGGCCGCCGCCGCCGCGACCGCGAGGCCGCCGAGCGCCGCGGTGAGGTTCGGGCGCAAGGGGCAGGCCCGGCGCAGCATCAGCACCAGCAGCACGGAGAGCGGCAGCGACACGCCGAGCAGGAAGATGAAGCAGCCGTGCGGCGCGTGCGGGGCCTCGAGGCCGGGGCCGGCCAGCGCCCGCAGGCAGCCCGGCCCGCTCGCGCCGATCCAGAGGGCGGCGGGCGCCAGCGGCAGCAGGGCCCAGCGCGCCGGACGCCCGGGCACGCTGGTGGCGAAGGCGGCGTAGGCGGCGGAGAGCGCCGTCAGCACCGCGCCGAACAGGACGAGCGGCGCCTCGGCCGGGTGCGGGCCCCGCAGGCCCTCCAGCTCCAACACGGCGAGGAGGCCGAGGCCGAGCGCCAGGACGGCGCCGGCCCAGACGAGGGCGCGCCGGCCCGGGGAGGGCAGGGGACGGACCGGTTCGAGCCGGGCGACGAGGTCGTCGACGAGGCGGTCGTGCGGGCGGAGCTGGATCTCGGACATCGGCTACTCTCCCGGGCGTCCGACGCCCGGGCCGGCGAGGCTGGCGCGCAGGGCCTTGATCGCCCGGTGCAGGTTCACCTTCAGGGCGCCCTTGCTGCGCCCGGTCAGCGCCGCGGCTTCCTCCAGGGAGCGCTCGCGCAGCGCCAGCTCCTCGACGGCCTGCCGCTGTCCGGCGGGCAGCGCCGCCACGGCGCGGGCGAGGTCGGCGGCGCGCTCGCGCGCCTCCAGGCCCTCGCCGGGCGCGGGCCGGGCGTCCGGTTCGGCCTCGTAGGCCGCCGGGTCGTGCACCTCCCGCGGGCGGCGCCCGGCGCGGCGCAGGGCGTCGATCGCCCGGCGCTGCGCGATGGCGCGCAGCCAGGGCAGGAAGGGCCGCGCCGGATCGTAGCTCGCCCGCACCCGGTGCAGGGTGACGAGCGTGTCTTGGACGGCGTCCTCGACGGCCTCGCCGCGCAGGCCCTGTGCCCACACGGCGGCCCGGGCCACCGGCAGGCAGGCCCGCAGGAGGGCGCGGTAGGCCTCCGCGTCGCCCCCTTGCGCCGCGCGCATCGCGGCAGCCAGCCTCTCCTCCAGCGCCATCGCCGCCCCGCCGCGTGCCTGCGGGCGGGATTCTAACGTTCGCGGGCGCAGCGGGAAGAGCGCGTCGGGGCGGGTCTCCGGGGCAAGGATGAGCAGCATGGGCCTGGCCGAGATGACGAGCCGGCACGGGCGGCCGGTCCGCACTCTTCGCGCGCGGGGCGGCGGCGGTTACGGCCCGCTCAGCCCTCGAGATCGAAGCGGGCGACGTCGGCGAGCAGGTCCACGAAGGCCCGCGCGCCGTGGTCAAGGGCCGCGTGGCCCGCCTCGGCGCGCCCGAGCCGCGCATCGCCGATCGCGCCGGAGGGGTGCAGGTCCTGGGCCTTCCAGGCGAAGGCCGCGGGGCGGCCGGCGCTCAGATGCGTGAAATCCCCGCGCATCCGCAGAGCCCGGGAGGGGAAGTCGGCGATCCGGTCGGCGCGCACGAGATCGGGCCGCAGCGCCAGCATCAGGGCGGTCTCGATCCCGCCCGCATGGATGCCGTAGGCGACCTCGTCCGCCGGGAACAGGCCCGGCGGGTAGCCGAAGCGGGCCCAGGCGGTCGTCACCGCGACCATGCCGAGCCGTCCGCGCAGCTCCGCCGCCACGAGGTCGATCAGCGCACTGTTGCCGCCGTGGGAAGTGACGACGACGAGCCGGCGGCAACCGGCCCGGTGCACGCCCGCCCCGACCTCGGTCCAGGCTCGGAGCGCCGTCTCGGCGGAGAGCGTCAGGGTGCCCGGGAAGGCGTCGTGCTCGTCCGACTTGCCGATGGTCTGCACCGGCAGGGTCAGCACGTCGAGATCGTCGGGCGCGAGGGCCGCGACGCGCGCGAGATAACCCTCGGCGATCACCACGTCGGTCGCGAGCGGCAGGTGCGGCCCGTGCTGCTCCACCGCCGCGACCGGCAGCACGGCCACCGCGCGGCCCATCCCGCGCGTGCGGATCTCCTCGGTGGTCAGCTCGGACCAGGGGCGTGCGGGCATCGAGCGTGTCTCGCGGGCGGCGGGGCCGCCCGCTCTAGCATGCCGGGCCAGCGCCCGCGAAAACGCGGGCCGTGGCTCAGGCGAAGAGCGCGTCGATGTCGTCCTGGGCGGTGGCCGGGCCCTTGGATTGCGGGCCGTTGAGGATCAGGCGCTCGGCCCGCTCCTTGCGCGCCGCCTCGGCCGGGTCGAGCCCGGCGTCGTCGCGGGCGCGTACTGCGGTGGCGAAGCGGGCGAGGCGCAGCTCGAGGTGGCGCAACGCTTCCACCACCTTGGAGATCCGTTGCCCGGTGATATCCTGGAAGGCGCAGGCCTCGAAGATCGTGTAGATCTGCGCCTCGACGCCCGCGCGGTAATCCGCGTCGTCGGGCAGCGCCAGGATCGCCTCGGCCGATTCCATGATGGTGTTGGTGGCCCCCGCGGTGGCGGCCAGCACGTTGCCGAGTTCCTCGTGCGCCATCGGGATGCGGTCGCGGGTGATCTCGTTGGCCCGCAGGGCCGCGATCTCGCCGCGCACGTGGCTGATGTAGTCGGCGATCTGGATCAGCTCGGCGACCATCTTCTGCGGGGACAGGTTGGCCGTGTCGGGGGCCGATGTTGCGGAGTGACCCATGGCGATTCCTCGAAGATGCCCGCGAGCCCGCGGGGCTCGGGCCGGGGCGGCGACCCGCCCGGTCCCCCCGGACGGCATCGGATCGCCTGCCCCTCGCGTCGGACGGGTGCGGCGCTCAGGCGCCGCAGACGGCCTCGATCTTGGACTTCAGCGTGGCGGCGTTGAAGGGCTTGACGATGTAGTTGTTCACGCCGGCCTTCTTGGCCGCGATGACGTTCTCGGTCTTCGACTCGGCGGTGACCATGATGAAGGGCGTGGTGCGCAGGCCCTCGTCGGCGCGCACGTGGCGCAGCAGCTCGTAGCCCGTCATCGGCTCCATGTTCCAGTCGGAGATGACGAGGCCGTACTTGCGGCCCTTCAGCTTGGCGAGCGCGGCGGTGCCGTCGGAGGCGTCGTCGACCTCCTCGAAGCCGAGCTGCTTGAGGAGGTTGCGGATGATGCGGACCATGGTCTGGTAGTCGTCGACGACCAGGATCGGCATGCTGAGGTCGAGGGCCATGAGCGCGTGACTCCGTGTATTCCTTGGCTGGGGAGCGGCTTCGAAGGCTCCCGCGATCCGATTCCCGGGAGGCGCCAGTGCCCGGACGGCGCCTCGTGACCGCGAAAATAGGCTTGACCGGATTGCGAACCGGTTAACCCGCGCGCGAGCCCGCCGCGCCCCGGTTTCGGCGCGCTTCGCTTGACCGGGGGTGTGGTTTTCGACAGGGTCCGCCGCGTTTTCCGGGGCCTCGCGACTCCGGTATCTTCCGAGCGAGACCGCAAGCACCGATGGCCTCAGGCGACGAGACGGCCGCGCGACCCTTCACGATCTGCCGGCCGGACGAGCCCGTGCCGCAAAACCTCGCCGGCGCCGTCGCGGCGCTCGGCAATTTCGACGGCGTGCATCGCGGCCACCGGGTGCTCGCCGAGGCCGTGCGGGCGGCGGCGGGGCGGGCCCCCGCGATCGTGCTGACCTTCGAGCCGCATCCGCGCGCCTTCTTCGCCCCCGACCAGCCGATGTTCCGCCTGACCGGGCCGGAGGCGAAGGAGATCGTGTTCCGGCGCCTCGGCCTCGACGGTCTGGTGATCCGCCGCTTCGACGCCGCGCTCGCCGGCACCGGCGCGCGCGCCTTCGTGCACGACCTCCTCCGGCGCGACCTCGGCCTCTCGGGGGTGGTGATCGGGCACGACTTCCATTTCGGCCGCGGGCGCGAGGGCACGCCCGCGATCCTGGCCGACCTCTGCCGCGAGGCGGGGCTCGCCTGCCGCATCGTGCCGCCGGTGGCGCTCGGCACCGAGGCCGAGCCGATCTCCTCCTCGGGCATCCGCCGGGCGCTGGAGGCCGGCGACCTCGCCCGGGCGAACGCGCTGCTGGGCTACCGCTGGTTCGTGCTGGGCTCCGTCCGGCACGGGGACAAGCGCGGGCGGGTGCTGGGCTACCCGACCGCCAACGTGGCCCTGCCCGATTGCGGGCTCGCCCACGGCATCTACGCGGTGCGCGCGCGTCTTCCGGACGGCACCCTGCGGGACGGGGTGGCGAGCTACGGCCGCCGCCCGACCTTCGACGACGGCGCGCCCCTCCTCGAGGTGAACCTGTTCGACTTCGCGGGCGACCTCTACGGGCAGGAGATCGCGGTCGAGTTCGTGGCCTGGATCCGCGGCGAGGCGCGCTTCGACAGCGCCGAGGCGCTGGTCGTGCAGATGGACCGCGACGCAGCCGAGGCCCGCCGTCGGCTGGCCGCCGACGCCACGCCCTCGATGCTCGCCTGACGCTCTCCCGATTCCGGCCGGGCGCGGCCCGTGCTATGCAGGCGGCCCGGGGAATCAGGGACATCTGCGATGCTGGGACGCTTCGAGCGGGGTGCGAGCGGGGAGGCGGTCGTCGAGTACGGCGACGGCACCATGCGGGTGGTCAAGCCCGGCAGCTTCGTGCGCTGCGCGGTGACCGGCGAGGCGATCCCGCTCGACGCCCTGCGCTACTGGAGCGCCGCCCGCCAGGAGGCCTACGCCTCGCCCGAGGCGGTCATGACGCGCCTGAAGCAGACCGGCCGGCCCTAGACGGACATCGTCCCGAAAGAAAGTTGCCGCTTTCTGCGGCGGCAATGCAGCGACAGGAACCCGGAGCATCGCCCTCCGTGCGAGGTCGAGGGCGATGCTGCAAGTCTTTCGATCTGATTTTTAAACTAGTTATTAGATTTGTTTTTCTCGAAAATAGACCGTGAAACCAACAAAATTGTTTCCACATCCTGCGCTGTCGGCTCCGCTCCGAGGTCGCCATGGACGACCTTGTTTCTTAGGTCGATGAGAGCTCTGAGATGGCGCTCGGTCTCAGGTTCGATTGTTCCACTCATCGCGAGAGTCTGGATGACCGTCCCCGGCGGTTGCGGGCGACCATTCAGGTCGGTCTCGGTCATCCGCGCCGCAGCTTCCAGCAGTGACCACGATATGAGGAACGCGGCTTGGGTCTGTCCCTGGGCCAGGAGATCTCCCGCCATCGCGAGCTTCTCCAGAAACAGTTTCGACGTGGGTTGGGGGATGTCGACGCTGTCCCGCTCGTCGTCACCAATGTAGAAGACACGAAGTTGCCATTCGGGGTGGCCTTCGAACAGGTGGCGTATCAGCCGAAGGCTGAGGTCGGTCGCGCGATTGTTTCTGCTTTTTACCTCGATCGCAACCTTGTGGTCTGTTTTGACTGCAACGGCATCAGGTGTATACTGCTTCATGAATTCCGGCAGATCGCTTTTCCCCGGATAGAGATGAAAATGATATCCCTTGTTTTCGAAATGCGGACGCAGCGTTTCGATGAAGCGACGCTCCGCCTCCTGGGAGTATTGAGCCGACCTCATTGCGCTTGTCTCCAGCTCAAGTCATCTATGACTCTGATGTAGACCACAGGCGGTGTCGCTTCCAGCGCGGTGGCAAGCTGATCGCTCGGATCAATAAATTCCCAATCGACGCCTGGCTCGAATTTTTGCACGATGACCCGTTCGACAAACCTATCGTCGGCGTATGCCACGTTTATGAGGGCGTCCATGATGGGCTTGACGATATTATCGACGTCGCCGACCATCGGTGCTGCAGCGAGATAAAAGATCGTGAGCGCGACCGGTGCCGAGTATAGAAATCCGATTTCGTCGGTGGCGCGAGCGCGGTTCTGACCAGCGGTCTTGACGGTCGCCTTCCAGCGCTCCTTGGAGGTGCCGCTTCCCTGCAGCGAGATTGGCGTGCCCTCGACGACGACCTCGAATGGGTAAAGAGCGTTTTGGTCCGAATCGCTCACGGTCGTCCTACGTTCGATGCCCTTTGCAGCTTAGAGCAGAACGTTCTGATCCGGCTAGATGGCAGTCGGAGGTGCCAGGGGCAACACGGCTGGCGTTGCATTCGGCTCAGCGACCGGTGTGCGCGAACGTCCGTAGCCCGCCTTACTGCAGGGACAGACCTGCGAAGTCGGGTACATAAAGATCTGAGGCGAGCTGCACTGGCTTCTCGCATGGTCGAGGGGACCGGTGCCGATGCGGGAACCGTGCAGCCGGCCCCAGATACCTCGGTCCTACGGCTCGGCAAGGCGCGCCCGGTGCCGCGCCAGGGTGTCGAGCAGGATCGGCATGAAGGCCGAGCCGGCGTCGAGCCCGGCCGCGCCGCGCTCCAGCTCGGCCAGCGCCGCGCGCTGCGCCGCGAGGCCCTCGACCGCGTCGAGGCGCGCCCAGATCGCGGCGTCCGCCTCGCCCGCGTTGACCGGCCGCTCGGCGGCGAGCAGCTCCTCGAAGACCCGCAGCGTCTCCGCGCGGGTCATCGGCCTGACCCCGCTCGATGGCTGGCCCAATGCCCCTCCTGGCGGGCGCCCATCAGCCCCGCCGCCGCGAGGCCGATCCCGGCCACCAACGCGGCCGTGGTCAGCGGGTGGAGGCTGGCGCGGGTGTAGAGGCTCGTGCGCATCACGTGGCCCGGATGGCCGCCCGCGACCTCGCCGCCCGACCGGCTCGGCTCGTAGAGGGCGCCGGCCCGGTCGCGGGCGGGCTCATCGGTCTGCTGCTGGGCCGACATCGTGCGCCCGGCAAGGTCGAAGGCGCGGGGTGCCAGCTCCTTGGCGAGGCTCATCAGCCGGCCGCCCCCGCCCACGTAGATGTCGCGGCGCGGATGCACCATCGCGTGCAGGATGGCGTGCGCCACCTCCTCGGTGCGGTAGACCGGCGGCGGCAGCTTCGGCGCGTGGGGCGTGTAGTTCTTGGCGTTCTTCGCGAAGGGCGTGTCGATCGCCGCCGGCTTGATCAGCGTCACGGCGACGCCCGCGCCCTCCTCCTCCAGCTCGATCCGGAAGGCATCGGTGAAGCCTTTGATGGCGTGCTTGCTGGCGCAGTACATGCCCTGGAGCGGGAAGGCGATGTCGGACGCCACGCTGCCGAGATTGATCAGCACGCCGCCGCTGCGCTTGAGGTGGGGCGCGGCGACCAGCGAGCCGTGCACCACGCCCCAGAAGTTCGTCTGGAACAGGCGCAGGTTGTCGGCCTCGCTCACCTCCTCCAGGCGCCCGAAGATCGACAGGCCGGCATCGTTCACCCAGCTGTCGATGCGTCCGAATCGCCCCACCGCCTGGTCGGCGATGCGCTGGACCTGGGCGCGGTCGCCGACATCGGCCACCACGTCGAGGGCCTCGCCCCCCGCCGCCTCGATCTCCCGGCGGATCCGCGCCAGCGCCTCGCCGTTGCGGGCGGCGAGCACCACCTTGGCGCCCTTGCGCGCCGCCCGGCGGGCGGTCTCGAGGCCGATGCCGCTCGACGCGCCGGTGATGACCACGACCTGACGGTCGAGCGGATGGCGGGACTTCCACATGGGAGGGATCCTCTCGGGCGGGTTGCGTGGGGCGGGGGACGATCGTCCAACCGGCGCCCGGTGGATCCGTTCACCCGCGGGCGTCGGTCGCCTCGTCAGGGCCAGGCACGCAGGATCGCGTCGGTCGGCGCGATCTCGATCTGCTCGCCGAAGCGGCTGCAGTAGAGGGTCACCATCGCGTCGTGGGTCTCGTCGGCCGAGCTGCACACCCCGTCGGCCGCGATCACCACCCGGTAGCCGCGATCGACCGCCCCGAGCACGGTGGCGAGCACGCAGACGTCGGTCTCCCCGCCCGTGATCACCACCGTGTCGGTTCCGAGGTCGCGCAGGTGCGCCTGGAGGTCCGGCTCGAGCCAGGGGGAGTAGGTCGCCTTGTCGAAGACCCGGGCGGGCGGCGCCAGCGCGGCGAGGCTCGGCAGCAGGTCGATCATCCCGGGCGCCAGCCGGTCGAGGGTCATGTTCGGCCAGCGCTCGTAGTAGCGCCGCCACGTGCCCGAGCAGACCTCCGCGCGCGCCGCCGGAACGAAGCGCGTGAAGGCCGTGCGCCCCGGATGCGCCGCGGTGATGCGCTCCACCTGCGGCAGGATGCGGCCGAGCCAGGGCGTGTGCCAGTCGGTCTTCTCGTGGAACAGACGCTGGACGTCCACGCAGACATGCGCCGTCCGCTCGCCCAGGTCGCCGAAACGCAGCCCCACTCCCCGCTTCATCCCGTTCGTCTCCTCCCGCGGGACGCCCGACGGGCCGGCCCCGGTCCCGGGGCCGGCCTCGCGCGGGGCGTCGGTCTTCTGAAGGGCAGGTCCGGAGAGCCGCTCCGGATGGGCCCGGCACCGAGGGGCGCCCGGTCGCGGGCCTCAGCCGATCTGCTCGTTCTGGGCGCCGCTGTCGGGCCGGGCCGGGCCGAGCACCGGCTCCTCGCCCATCGGCTCGTTCTGCACCACGCTGAACTCGCCCTTGCCGTCGAGGGAGGGCCCGCTGGTCCAGCGCCCGGCGGGCGGGGGCGTGCCGTCGCGGGCCGTGGCGAAGAAGTTGTAGTTGAACTTCTGGTGCTCCTCGCTCTGCGGGAAGGAGTTCGGGATCGGCAGCGCGCCCGCGGGGCCGCCGAGTTCCTCGATCACCGCGAGCCACTGCTCCTGATGCATCGTGTCGCGGGCGATCATGAAGTGCAGCATGTCCTTCATGCCGGGGTCGTTGGTGGCGTTAGAGAGGCGGACCGCCAGGGTCCGGCCGGTCGCCTCGGCGGCGACGTTGCAGTACATGTCCGCCGCGAGGTTGCCGCTGGCGTAGATGTGGCTCATGTCGAAGGGCACGCCCTCACAGTTGGCCGGGAAGGCCGCCATGCCGGTGGAGAGGATGTGCCGGTGCAGCATGCCCTCGACCATGTGGCGCGGGTTCTCGCCCCCCATCACGGCGCCCACCACCTTGTCGGCCGCGCCCGCCTCCTGGACCTTGGTCGGGGCGGTCTCGAGGTTCATCGCGACCGCGGTCGCCAGCATCTCGATATGGCCGATCTCCTCGGTGGCCGTATGGAGGAGCATGTCGCGATACTTCGTGGTCGGCCCGCGCGCGCCCCAGGCCTGGAAGAAGTACTGCATGCAGACGCGGATCTCGCCCTCGACGCCGCCGATCGCCTGCTGAAGCATGCGGGCGAAGACGGGATCCGGGCTCTCGACGCGGACCGGATATTGCAGGCGCTTGTCGTGGTAATACATGGGCTGGTCCTCAGCTCTCGGGTGCACGCAGGCAGGCGATTCGGGGCTCGTCCCGCACCGGCTTCCCCTCGGACGCGCCTGAAGACGCTGTCGGGGCCGGATCTTGGATGGTCGGAGCCTGTCCCCGCACGTCACCGTGGGCCGGCCGCGGGAGGTTGTACGTCCCGCGGTACGTCCGCTCGGTGCACGTCGAAGATACGTTGGGCTGAACCGCGCCTCGGACGGCTAAGTTCCGGCGCCGGAAGGCCGATTTCTATCGGAATGACTGATCTATGTTGTGAATGTACTGGGAATTGCCTCCGGTCTACTGCGTGCATGTGCGCGCGCGGCCGGTTCGGGCCGGTGCGGCGGGGGCGCTGCCGGCCTTGCGAGGGACGAACCCACGGCCGCTCCGGCGCGTTGCCTTTGCCGACGAGGGTGATGGGGTCCATGGGGTGTTGCGCGGAGCGCGGCCGGGACGGCGTTCCGGCGGCGCGAAGGAGGCGGCGATGGCGGACGCGGCACGATCCCTGACCGGCCGGCACGTGCTGGTGGTCGAGGACGACTACTTCATCATGGACGAGCTGCGGCAGAGCTTCGAGCGGAGCGGCGCCACGGTGCTCGGGCCGGTCGGCAGCGTCGAGGACGCCCTCGCGCTGGTCGAGCGCGCGCCGCGCATCGACGCCGCGGTGCTCGACATCAACCTGCACGGCGAGATGGCGTTCCCGGTGGCGGACGCCCTGCGGGCCCGCGCCATCCCGATCATCTTCGCCACCGGCTACGGCGCGGCCACGATCCCCGAGCGCTTCGCCGACGCGCCCCACTGCGAGAAGCCGGTCGAGCCGGAGATGATCGCCCGCCTGATCCTGGGGCAGGCCGGCGCGCCCACCGCGGCCTGAGGGGCTCGGGGCGGGCCGCCCGTCCTGCTCCGCCGGCCGATCATCCGATCGTCGCGGTCTCGGTCCTTCGGGATCGGGTGGACGACCCGGGAGCGCGCATGGGCCCGGGAGCATCGACGTGCCGTCGCGGCGCCGTGCCGGCGGATCTCGCGGCGATCTGCCGGCGCCGGGGTGGTCGGGCCCTTCCGTGAGGCGCCGCGCGGAGGCGCTGCGCGATGAGCCGGCCTCAGCGCGCCACGCTCCAGGTCGTCGTGCCGTCCTTGTTGTCCTTCACGGCCACGCCCAGGGCGGTGAGCGCGTCGCGGGCGCGGTCGGAGGCGGCCCAGTCCTTGGCGGCGCGGGCGGCCTTGCGCTCGGCGATCAGCCCCTCGACCCGCGCGACGTCGATCCCGGCAGCCTGCACGCTGGCCTCGGCGCGCGCGCTCGCCGTCTGGCCGAGCAGGCCGAGCAGGTTCGCCCCCGCCTTCAGCCGGGCCGGGTCGTCGAGCCGGTGGATCTCGGCGAGCGCCGCCGCGGTGTTGAGGTCGTCGAGCAACGGCTCCAGCACGCTCGGCGGCGCTTCCGCGGCGGGCGCCGCATCGCCGACCGCGGCGTACCAGCGCTCCAGCATCCGGCTCGATTCCTCGAGCCCGCGCGCCGTCCAGTCGATCGGCTGGCGGTAGTGCGTCTTGAGCATGTTGAGGCGCACGACCTCGCCGGGCCAGTCCTCGAGCACGTCCCGGATGGTGATGAAGTTGCCGAGTGACTTCGACATCTTCTCGCCCTCGACCTGCAGGAAGCCGTTGTGCAGCCACCAGTTGGCCATCACGGGCGTGCCGAAGCAGCAGCGGGACTGCGCCACCTCGTTCTCGTGGTGGGGGAAGATCAGGTCGATGCCGCCCGCGTGGATGTCGAAGGTCTCCCCCAGGTGCTTGGCCGACATCGCCGAGCACTCGATGTGCCAGCCGGGCCGGCCCGGTACCGCGATGCCGGCCGGCGAGTCCCAGGAGGGCTCGCCCGGCTTCGAGGGCTTCCAGAGCACGAAGTCGAGGGGCGAGCGCTTGTAGGGCGCGACCTCGACCCGGGCGCCGGCCTCCATCTCGTCGAGCGGCCGCTTCGACAACCTCCCGTAATCGGGCATCGAGGGCACGTCGAACAGGACGTGGTCCGCCGCCACGTAGGCGTGGCCGGCCTTCACCAAGCCCTCGATCATCGCGCACATCTCGCGGATGTGATCGGTGGCCCGCGGCTCGACGAAGCGGGGCGGCTCGCCCGGCCGGTTCACGTCCTCGGGCATCAGCACGCCGAGGTCGCGGATGTCCCGGTGGAACTGCGCCAGGGTGCCGTCGGTGAGTTCGCGGATGGTGATGCCGCGCTCGGCCGCGCGCGCGTTGATCTTGTCGTCCACGTCCGTGACGTTGCGGGCGTAGGTGACGTGGCCCGGCCCGTAGAGGTGGCGCAGCAGCCGGAAGAGCAGGTCGAAGACGACGATCGGGCGCGCGTTGCCGATATGGGCCGCGTCGTAGACCGTCGGGCCGCAGGCGTACATGCGCACGTTGCCGGGTTCGATCGGCGCGAACACGTCCTTGGTGCCGGTCAGCGTGTTGTAGAGCCGCAACATCGGCGCCATGAAACCCATCCTCTCCCGCCCCGTCCGAGCCCCGCGCCGGCCCCGGTCGCGTGCCGCGACCGGCCGGAAACTCGCTTGGCCCCTCAAGGACCTGCCGGCCGGCGCGGCCCCGCGCGACCTCCGGCCAAGCTTCGCTGCACCGCGGCGCGGGCGCGCAGGCCTGTTGCGGATCGGCGACGGTGCGGCCGGCCGGATCGGGCTAACCCAAAACCGTGATGCAATCGACAACGCCGGACGCGCAAGCCCGCGCCCGGCCCGCGGACGGAACCGGAAAGGTTTTGTTTACCGCACCGATGGACCCTCGCCGCAGGTCTTCCTGCTTGCCCCGCCGAGCCTCCAAGGATTCGTTCATGCGCGCCTCGACCGCCGTCAGCGCCCTCCTCGCCACCGTCCTCGCCACGACGCTCGCGCTCGGCGCGCAGGCGGGCAGCGAGACCCCGGCCCGCTCCGTCGAGAAGACCTTCCTGATCCCGTCGAGCGAGGGCTACGGCGTCGCCGACTGCCTGACGACCCCCGGCAGCGCCTGCGGCCAGACGGTGGCCGATTCCTGGTGCGAGGCCCAAGGGTTCGCCGCCGCCGGCTCCTTCGGCATCGCGGCGCCGGAGGAGTATACCGGCTCGGTCGACCTGCCGGTCTCGAAGCCCTCCGAGCGCCCGCTGCGCATCACCTGCCGGGACTGAGCGGCGCTACCGCAGGAAGTCCCCGCACTTCTGCGAGGCTTCCGTGCCCCAGGGCATCAGCGGCACCGCCGAGGTCGAGTTCTTCGGCGAGCCCTGGATGACCTTGTCGGAATAGACCATGTAGATCAGCGTGTTGCGCTTCGCGTCGCAGCCGCGCACGATCTGCATCGACTTGAAGATCAGCGAGCGGCGCTCGCTGAACACCACCTCGCCCTGCTTGAACTTGTCCTTGAACTGGACAGGGCCGACCTGCCGGCAGGCGAGCGAGATGTCCGAGACGTCCTCGGCCAGCCCCAGCGTGCCCTTGATGCCGCCCTTCTCGGGCTGGGTGTACCAGCAGGCCACGCCCGACACCGCCGGGTCATCGACGCCGTAGACCACCAGCTTGTCGTTGGGCGTGAGCGGGCGCCAGACCGTCGACTTGTCGAAGATCCGGTCCGGCTCCTGGGCGGAGGCCGGCGCGGCGAGCGCCGCCAGCGCGAGGGCGGCGGCTGTGAGACCCCGAAACAACATCGTCCACGCATTCCCCTGTCGAAGCGGTGCCGGGCATGTAGTGGGGGTGTCGCCGCGGCGCGAGGGCGTTTAAAAATGTTGTCCCCGGCGCGAGTCTCAAGGCCGCGCCGGGCGTTCGCTCGCGTCTCGATGTCTCCCGGTTCCCAAGGCCCCCGGTCGCCCATGCTGCCGTCGCGTTCCTCGATCCGCCGGACCGTCCGCGCGCTCGCCGCGGCCGCGGCCTGCCTCGTGCCCGGCCTCGCCGCGGCGCAGGAGCCGGCCGCCACCCCGGTCCCGCCGGCCGCGCCCAGCGCCGCCTGCCTGCGCTACCGGGCCGAATTGTCCGCCCTGCCGGCGGACGGGGCGAGCGTGATGCGCGCCCTCCAGGGCGAGATCGGCCGGCTGGAGGCCTATCACCGCAGCCTGAACTGCGAGGGCGGGCGCTTCCTGTTCTTCGATACCCGGCCGCCCCAGTGCGGCGCGGTCGAGCAGCGCATCCGTGCGCTCAACGCGACCTACGGGGGCGCGGCGACCGACGACAATTCCGGCCGCCGCCGCCAACTCCAGGCGCTGGTGGCGCAGACCTGCCCGACGGTGGCGCGGGCGGAGGGCGGCGAGCTCCACGCCCGCGGCGGCGCCCAGGTGATCTGCGTGCGCACCTGCGACGGCGGCTACTTCCCGATGAAGAACCTGCCGGAGGGCCGCGCCAGCGCCGACGACATGTGCCAGGCGCTCTGCCCCGGCACCGAGGCCGTGGCCTACTCGATGCCGAACGGCGACGACGCCCTGAAGCACGCCGCGACCGTGCGGGGCAGCCGGGCCTACGCGTCGCTCGCCAACGCCTTCAAGTTCCAGAAGACCTTCGTGCCGAACTGCTCCTGCAAGCCCGCCGACAAGACCTGGGCGCAGTCGCTCGTGAAGGCCGAGAGCATGCTGGTGCGGCACAAGGGCGACATCTTCGTCACCCCGATGCAGGCCGAGGCCCTGTCGCGCCCGAAGATCCGCCTGACCCTGGTCGGCCGGGCCGACAAGACCGCGGCCGAGCTCGCCGCCGACGCCGCCGGGCGCAGCGGCGCCGTGCCGGGCGAGGCCGGCGCGACCCCGCCGGTCGCCGAGCGGACGACCGTGCGCATCATCGCGCCGGACCGGATCGCGGTGCCGGCCTCGGCGCTGCCGGTCGCGCTCTCCGCCGCTCCGGCGCCGGGCGTCGCCCCGGCGCGCTGAGGGCGCCGGGAACCAAACCCATCCTGCGAAAGTTCGAACCGGCCGAATGCCCCGTCCTGCCCGGCGGTCCAGCGGATCGCGGCCGGGCGCGGGTCGAACCTCTCACGCGCCGCCACCGCTCCGGTGTCCGCGCGCCGCGAAGGCCGATCGATGCGGAAGCTCCGCCTGCTCCTCCTCGCCGGGACCGTGATGCCCGGCCTCCTCGCCGCGCCCGTCTCCGCCCGCCCGGACGACCCGGGCGCACGCCTGCTCCTGGCCCAGGGCGGCCCGGACATGGAGCGGGCCCCGCGTGGCGGAGGAGAGGGCCCGAGGGGTGGCGGTGAGGGGCCGCGGGGCGGCGGTGACGGTCCGCGGGGCGGAGCGCCCCGACCGGAGCGCCCCGATCGTCCTGAGCGCCCGGAACGTCCGGAGCGTCCCGAGCGGGCACCCGCCGAGCGGGCACCCGCCGAGCGGGCCACGCCCCCGGCCCAGCGCGAGCGCCCCGAGCCGCGCCCCGAGCGCGCCGCACCCCCCGAGCGGCCGCAACCGCCGGCCGCCCGCGAGCGGCCCGAGCCCCGCCCGGAACCCCGCCCGGAGCCCCGCGAAGAGCGCGCACCTGCCCAGCGCCAGCCCGAGCGCCCGCAGCGGCCGGACCGCGAGCCGGCCGAGCGCGCGGCGCCGCCGGCCCGCGAGCGGGCGCCCGAGCGACAGACCGCGCCCGAGCGACAGACCGCGCCCGAGCGGCAGACCGCGCCGGATCGTCCCGCGGCACCGGAGCGTCGGGCACCCGATGCCGACACGCCGCAGCGGCCGGCGCCGCGGCCCGAGCCCGGCTCGCCCGGGCAGCCGGACCGTCAGGATCGTCAGGACCGCAAAGATCGGCCGGATCGCCAAGAGCGCCAAGAGCGCCAAGAGCGCCAAGAGCGGCAGGATCGCCAGGAGCGGCAGGACCGTCCGGACGGCGCCCCGCGCGCGGCGCCCGGCGCTCCGCAGCCGGCGGCACCCCCGGCTCCCAACCAAGCCCCCGGCGTGCCGGGCCGTCCGGTCCAGCGCCCGGATGCCGCGCCCGGCGCGCCGACCCCCCCGAACCAGGCCCCGGGCGTCCCCGGCCGCCCGGTCCAGTCCCCCGGCGCGCCCCAGCCCGGGGCGCAGCAGCCCGCCGCGCCGCCCGCGCAGACGCCCGCACCCGGTGCGCAGCAGCCCGCCACGCCGCAGCCCGCCGCGCCGCAGCCCGCCGCGCCGCCCGCCCAGATGCCCGCACCCGGTGCCGTGCAGCCCGGCGCGCCGACCCCGCCGAACCAGGCGCCCGGCATCCCGGGCCGTCCGGTCCAGCCCCCCGGGGCCGACCGGGACGGGCGCGGCGACCTGCCGCCCGGCCGCGCCGACGACCGTCGCGGCTACGATGACCGCCGCGACGGCGACCGGCGGGGCTTCAACGTGCCGGGCCGCCCCGGCTACATCCCGGGCGGGTTCCGGGAGGACGACGAGGACGTGCGCGACTACGAGCGCGTCCGCCGGGACCGGCGCGAGTTCAACGAGGACGGGCGCACCTACATCCGCGAGCCCGGCCGGATCATCGTGCGCGACCGCGACGGCTACTTCATCCGCCACGACGAGAACGAGCGTTTCCGCGATCTCGACCGCCGCGGCTTCCGCAGCGAGCGGCGGGGCCAGGAGACCTACACCTTCCTCGACCGGCCGGGCGGCGAGCAGATCGTCACGATCGTGGACGACGACGGCCGGCTGCTGCGCCGCACCCGCCGCTTCCGCGACGGGCGCGAGGTGGTGATCATCGACAACGGCTTCGGGCCGCGCCGCCCGATCTACGAGGACGTGGTCGATCTGCCGCCGCCCGACATCCGCATCCCGCGCGACCGCTACGTGGTGGATTACGACGGCGCCGACGAGCGCACCGTCTACGAGGCGCTCTCGGCCCCGCCGGTGGTGCCGGTGGAGCGGCGCTACACGCTCGATCAGGTGCGCTACAGCCCGCAGCTGCGCGCCCGGATGCGCAGCGTCGACATCGACACCATCACCTTCGACACCGGCTCCTTCACGGTGACCCCGGACCAGGCGGCGCGGCTCTCGACCATCGCGGCGGCGATCAACCAAGCGATCCGGGCCAACCCCCAGGAGGTGTTCCTGATCGAGGGCTACACCGACGCGGTGGGCTCGGACGTGGACAACCTCTCGCTCTCGGACCGCCGGGCGCAGTCGGTCGCCACCGTGCTGACCCAGCAGTTCCAGGTGCCGCCCGAGAACCTGACGACCCAGGGCTACGGCGAGCAGTACCTCAAGGTGAACACCCAGAACGCCTCCCGCGAGAACCGCCGGGTGACCGTGCGGCGGATCACGCCGCTGATCCAGCAGGGGCAGGCTCAGGGGCAAGGGCAGGGGCAGGGCGGCCAGCCGCCGCGGTAGAACCCGCGCTCTCCCTCCCCCCGCAGAGGGGGGAGGGGAGACGCGCGCCCTACGCCGCCACCGTGTTCCCCGCCACCCGGACCACCGCGTCGAAGGGCGGTAGCGCCGCCGGGTCGGCGGCCTCGGGCAGGCAGACGATGAGGCCGCGGCCGGCGCGCGCCGCCCGCAGGTGGGCGAGGCGCTCCTCGAAGTTGGCGGGTGCGCGCTCCTCCAGCAGGATCGCCACCACGAGGATGTCCGGCTCCCGGACGAGGCAGCGGGCGAGATCGATGGCGACGCGCTCGCGCGGGCCCGGCGCACCCTCGGCCAGGGCGCCCGTCGCGGCGGGGTCGATCCGGCTGTCCAGGCCGAGCCGGTAGACCGCGTCCTCCAGGCCCTCCTCCGCCAGGACGCGGCGCACGAGCGCGCGCACCCGCCGCTCGGCGCCGGCCTCGCCGTAGCTGATCCGGCCGAACAGCAGGTTCTCCTCCAGGCTCGCGGCCGGGTTGACCCGGGCGGGGTCGTGGAACTCCACCGCGCCGCGCAAGGGGGCGGGCAGCATCCGCGCGAAGGCGTGGCGCGCGCCCACGATGCGCGCTTCCAGCGCCGCGTCGATCAGGCCGAAGCGGTGGCGGGTCTCGTTGTAGCGCAGCGCCAGGCCGATCAGCGCCTCGCGGTCGCGGTGCCCCGCGGGGCCGCGGCGCAGGATGGCGTCGGTCTGGCGGGCGACCAGATCCTCGAAGAAGCCGCGCTCGGCCGCCGGGAAGAGCGAGAAGGCGTCGAAGAGCGGGTGGTCGGCCGGCAGGTCGGCGAAGATCTCGACCGAGTTGCGGGCGACCGCGAGCCCGATCTCGGTGAGCGGGCGGGTCAGCCCCTCCGCCTCCAGCACCGCCCGCAGGTAGGGCTGGCGCGCCAGCCGCGCCGGGGCGAAGGCGGGGCCGACGGCCTCGCCGAACAGGATGTTCTCGGCCAGATCCGCCTGATGGTTGTAGAGCGCCGGGTCGAAGGGCTCGACGAGGCGCTCGGCCTGCTCGGCCCGCAGCCGCGCGCGCACGCTCGCCCGCGCCGCCACCACGGCGCTGGCGAGCTCCGGGTCGGCGGCGGAATCCACCCGCCCGGTCAGCCCGCGGGCGTACACGAAGGCGTCGAGCCCGGTGAGCCCGAGGATCTCCGCGAAGCCGGCGGCGTCCGGCGCCCGCTCCGCGCCGTAGAGCAGGTTCTGGCGGAGCGATCCCTCGACCAGGATCGCCTCGCCCGAGGCGTAGGCGATGCGGCGCGCCCGCTCGCCCGGGTCGAAGGCGCGCAGGTCCTGGCCCGCGAAGGTGACGGCGCCCGCGCTCGGCTCGACCTGGCCCGCGAGAACTGCCGCGAGCACGCGGGCGCCGCCGCCGCGCCCGCCCGCGATCGCCACGTGGCCGGGCATCGCGAGCGCGACGTCCACGCCCGCGAGGCGCTCGCCGGTCGCCGCGTCGAAGGCGCCGACGCCCTGGGCCACGAGCGGGCCGGAGCCGGGCAGCGGCGGCCGCTCGGCCGCCGGCCGGATCCCGGACCGCGTGCGCAGGGAGGCGACCGAGCGGGCGATGTCGCGGAAGGCCGGCACGAGGGCGTCGCGCAGGGCCCAGAGGTCGAGGGCGGCGGCGAGCAGCACGGCGGCGAGCGCGAAGCCGCCCACGGCGGCCGCGAGCGCGGCCGGATCGACGGGTTGCGCGGGCGGCGTGCCGGGCCCGCCGCCGCGCCAGAGCGCGGTGCCGACCGCGAGTGCGGGCAGCAGCACCGCGAGCGCCACCGCGGGGGCGCGGGCGTAGGCGAGGCGCGCTTCCGCCTCGCCGAGCCGGTCGCGCCCGCGCCGCACCTTGGCGGCGAGCCGCGCCCGCTCCAGCGAGGCCGCCCCGTGCCGGCGGATCGCGGGCAGGCGGCGCACGAGGTCCACGAGCGTGTGCTGCGCCGTCGCGCCCGCCTCCTGGCGCAGGGCGCTGCGGCGCCGGGTGCGGGCGAGGATCAGAGCGTGGGCGAGGCCGAGCGCGACGAGCCCGATCCCCGCCACGGGCACGAGGCGCGGGGCGGCGAGCGCCGCGAGGGCGAGGCTGAGCAGGGCCGCGCCCGCCGCGAATCCCGGCAGGACCAGGCCGACCGCGAGCAGCCCGTCGAGCTGGGCGAGCGTCCGGCCGCTGAGGTCGGCGAGCCCGCGCGCCTCCTCGCGGGCGCCCGCGGGCGCCTCGAGGATGGCCTCGGTCACCGCCCCGCGCAGGCGCCCCGTCGCCCGCGCCTGGGCGGAGAAGCAGAGCCGTGCCACGATCCAGCCGATCCCGGCGAGCGCCAGCGCCGTGCCGGCGAGGGACAGGAAGGCGGCGAGTTCGAGCTGGGGCGGCGTCAGGAGCCAGCCCGGCGCCAGGACGAGGTCCGGCCGCGTATCCTGCAACGGGACCACGACGCGCAGGAAGGGGAGGACGGCCGCCTCGTCGCGCAGCATCGTGGCCAAGAGGTCGCGCAGGCAGAGCAGGGCCAGGGCGCAGAGCGGCGCGCCGGCCCCCAGTCCGAGCGCCAGGGCCGCGGCGTGCTGGCGCCGGGCGGCGCGCCAGCTCAGGTGGATCGGGTCCGATTCCATGCCGCCTCGTTGCTGCCCGCCCACGGTGCCGGATCAAACCTCCGGTCCCCCGATCCGCGCATAGTGGACCCGGCGCGCGCGGCAAAGCGCGGCAGCACACCCTCGGGCGCAGAGGGAGTAGGCGAAGGGGTCGGGAAAGCCCGCGCGCTGGAATTTTTCGCATTCCAGGCCGCAGCGCGCCGCGGTCGCATTGCCGGCCCGGCCCCCGTGCCCTCTCTTCTGCTGCGGCGCGGGCCGGCACTGCCCCGCCGACCGGTACGCGGCCAGTCGAAGAACGGACCGATCGTTTGACGCAGCCAGGACCCTGGACCGGAGAGCCGACCGGCGCGACGGTGGGCGCGTTCCCGACGCGGAAGGAGGGCTGATGGCGCAGCTCTTCACGCCCGGCGCGGACGCGATCTACCGCCTCGTCCTCCTCACCGGGGTCGCGTGCCTGGCGGGTGTGCCGATCGTGGCGGCCGGCATCGTGCGCTCGGACTACGTGACGGGCGTCGGGATCGCGCCCCAGCAGCCGGTGCCGTTCAGCCACAAGCACCATTCGGGCGAGCTCGGCATCGATTGCCGCTACTGCCACACGACGGTGGAGAAGGAGGCGACCGCCGGCCTCCCGCCGACCCATACCTGCATGACCTGCCATTCCCAGGTCTGGTCGGGCTCGGACATGCTGAAGCCCGTGCGCGACAGCTATGCCAGCGGCGAGCCGCTGCAATGGCGGCGCCTGAACAAGTTGCCGTCCTACGTGTACTACAATCACTCGGTCCACGTGACGAAGGGCATCGGCTGCTCCACCTGCCACGGCGAGGTCACGGCCATGCAGATGACCTACCGGGCCAACGCCTTCGAGATGGGCTTCTGCCTCGACTGCCACCGCAACCCGGAGAAGTACGTCCGCACCCCCGATCAGGTCTGGAACATGACGTGGAGCCCGCCCCCGAACCAGGCGACGCTCGGCCCGCAGCTCGTGGCGCAGAACCACATCCGCGGCGGCCAGCGCCTGATGGAATGCGGGATCTGCCACCGATGAGCCGCGACCCCGACATCGCGCAGATCCGCGCCCGCCTCTCCGGCGCCGACGGCCCGACCTTCTGGCGCAGCCTCGAGGCGGTCGCCGACACGCCGGCCTTCCGCGCCTACGTCGAGTCGGAATTTCCGGCCGCCGCCCGGCTGGCGGGGGCGCCCGACCGGCGCGGCTTCCTCCGGCTGATGGCGGCCTCCTTCGCGCTCTCCGGGCTGACCGCCTGCGGTGCCGACAGCGGGCGGGACTACGAGCTTCCTTACGTCAACCAGCCCGAGCGGATCGTGCCGGGCGCGTCCCTCTCCTATGCCAGCTCGGCCCTGTTCGACGGCTTCGCCAACGGCATCCTGGTCACCACCCGCAACGGGCGGCCGATCAAGGTCGAGGGCAACCCGGACCATCCCTTCAGCCGCGGCGGCACCGACATCCTGGCCCAGGCCTCGGTGCTCGGGCTCTACGACCCGTTCCGCTCCCAGGCGGTGCAGCATCTCGGGCGGCCGAGTTCCTGGGCGGCCTTCCGCGGGCAGATGCTGGCGCGGCTGGCCGGCTGGCGCGAGGGACGCGGGCGGGGCCTCGCCCTGCTCTCCGCCCCCGCGACCTCGCCCGCGCTCGCCGCGATGGTCGCGCGCCTGCGCGAGCTTTACCCGGAGATGGGCTGGTACGAGGCGGCCGGCGCCACGCGCGAGAGCCTCCACGCGGGCGCGGCCCAGGCCTATGGCCGCCCGGTCGAGACCCTGCCGGATTTCGCGGGTGCCAGGGCCGTCGTGTCGCTCGACGGCGACTTCCTCGATCTCGGTCCCGGTCAGGTCGGGCTGTCGCGCGCCTGGATCGAGGCGCGCCGCGCCGGCCACGCGGCCGGGCACCTGCCCGCGCTCCACGCGGTCGCCCCGACGCCGACGCTGACCAGCGCCAAGGCCGATTACGGCCTCAGCCTCTCGGCCGGCGGGATCGAGGCGCTGGCCCGCGACCTCCTCAGCCTCACTGACGGGGGCAGCGGCGGCGCCTCGGGCGCGCGGGCGGGCAACTGGCTCCGCCGCGCCGCCGCCGCGCTCGACGCGAACCGGGGCGCTTCGATCGTGACGACGGGGCTCGCCGCCTCGCCGGAGCTGCACGCCCTGGTGCACCGCCTCAACGGCGCGCTCGGCAATACCGGCTCGACGCTGCGCCACATCGCGCCCCTCTCGCCCGGCGGCGCCGGCACGCTCGCGGACCTCGCCGAGGCGATGGAGCGGGGCGCGGTCGAGACCCTGATCGTGCTGGGCTCCAACCCGGTCTACGAGGCGCCCGGCGGCCTCGACTTCGCCCGCCGGATGGAGCGCGTCCCGCTCAAGATCCATGCCGGCCTCTACTACGACGAGACCGGCGCGCACGCGGACTGGCACCTGCCGCTCGCCCACCCGCTCGAATCCTGGGGCGACGCGCGCTCCCTCGACGGCACGGTCGGCCTGATCCAGCCGACCATCGCGCCGCTCCACGAGGGCCGCACGGTCCACGAGCTGCTCTCCTTCCTGCTGGAAGGCGAGATGCGCGACGGGCTCGGCCTCCTCAAGGCCCATCTGCGCCGCCCGGACGAGGACGAGGCCGCCTTCGAGGCCCGCTTCGCGGAAGCCCTGCGCCTGGGCTTCCTGCCCGACAGCGCGAGCCCCCCCGAGACCGTCGCGCTCACCGGGGCGGCGCCGGCCCCGGCGCCCGCGCCGGCCGGAGGGATCGAGGTGGTGTTCCGGCCCGACCCGACCGTGTGGGACGGGACGCACGCGGATCTGAGCTGGCTCCAGGAACTGCCCAAGCCCCTCACCAAGGTGGTCTGGGAGAACGTGGTCCTGATCTCTCCCGCACTCGCCGAGCGCGAGGGCATCGCCACCGGCGACGTCGTGGCGGTCGCGGCGGGCGAGGCCCGGATCGAGGGCGCGGCCTGGATCCTGCCGGGGCAGGCCGAGGAGACCGTGACGCTCACCCTCGGCTACGGCCGCAACGTGCCCGACCACCTCTCCCGCGGCCTCGGCTACGACGCCAACCGCCTGCGCCCGGCCGCCACGCCCTGGCGGCTCCAGGGCACCAAGCTCGCCAAGACCGGCGCGCGCCGGATGCCCGCGACCACGCAGGATCTCGGCACGATGCAGGGGCACGACGTCGTGCGCGTGCAGCCGGAGGGCGCCGGGCCCGTGGGCGACGATGAGGCCGACAAGCCGCCGAGCTTCTACGGCCCGTCCTCCGAGGATCGGGGCGCGAAGGCCGCCTGGGGCATGGTGATCGACCTCGACGCCTGCACGGGCTGCAACGCCTGCGTCACCGCCTGCCAGTCGGAGAACAACATCCCGGTGGTCGGGCGCGACGAGGTCGCCCGCGGCCGCTGGATGGGCTGGATCCGGATCGACCGCTACTACGCGGGCAGCCTCGACGAGCCCGCGACCCATTTCCAGCCGGTGCCCTGCATGCACTGCGAGCAGGCGCCCTGCGAGGTCGGCTGCCCGGTCGAGGCGACGCTGCACGACAGCGAGGGCCTGAACCTGCAGGTCTACAACCGCTGCGTCGGCACCCGCACGTGCCAGAGCTACTGCCCCTACAAGGTCCGGCGCTTCAACTACCTCGACTACACCGAGGACCAGCCGGCCATCCTGCAGCAGCGCAACAACCCCGAGGTGACGGTGCGCGCCCGCGGGGTGATGGAGAAGTGCACCTACTGCATCCAGCGGATCGCGGCCGCGCGGATCGATTCGGCCAAGGACGCCCACGCCGCGATCCCCGACGGCGCGGTCGAGACCGCCTGCCAGAACGCCTGCCCGACCCGGGCGATCGTGTTCGGCAACATCGCCGATCCCGAGAGCCGCGTGGCCCAGGCCCGCGCGGAGGGGCGGCACTACGCGCTGCTCGCCGAGCTCAACACGCGCCCCCGCACCACCTACCTCGCGGGCCTCGCGCCCGCCGACGGGCAGAAGGCACCCGCGTCCTCCGGGCAATCGCCCGGCAAGGAGGGCTGAGGCGTGGCCGGCGCGAGCCTGATCCCCCCGGGCGAGACCCTTGCCGGCATCGGCCGCGCGGTCACCGCCGTGCCGATCCGCCACCCGCTCAACCGCCGCTGGTGGATCGCCTTCGCGGGGGCGATGGCTCTGCTCGCGGTCTTCGCCGTCGCCCTGTTCTGGCTGCTCTTCGAAGGGGTCGGCGTCTGGGGCAACAACAACGCCGTCGTCTGGGCGCTCGACATCGCGAGCTACGACTGGTGGATCGGGGCGGCCTGCGGCAGCCTGCTCGTCTCCGCCACGCTGCTGCTGCTCGGGGCCGAGTGGCGCGGCGCCATCAACCGGGTCGCCGAGACGGTCGCCCTGCTCTGCACCTGCGCGGCCGGGCTCTACCCGATCATCCATCTCGGCCGGCCCTGGTACTTCTACTGGAACCTGCCCTACCCGAACACCTTCTCGCTCTGGCCGCAGTTCCGCTCGGCCCTGGTCTGGGACGCTGTCGACATCGTCTCGTTCCTCGTGGTCTGCGTGAGCCTCTGGTATGTCGGGCTGCTCCCCGATCTCGCGGCTCTGCGCGACCGCGCCTTCACGGAGGCGATGCGCCAGCGCGAGGCGCGCGCCCTGACCCGCGGCCTCGCGATGATGCGGGCGCGGACCTACGGCCTGCTCGCCTCCGGCTGGCGGGGCTCGGCCGCCCACTGGCAGCTCTGGCTGCAGGGCTACCGCACCATCGCGCTGCTCGGCGTGATGCTGGTGGTCTGCGTGCAGACCGGCGCCTCGGTGATGTTCGCCGGCTCCGTGATGCCGGGCTGGCACGACACCATCCTGCCCGTCACCTTCCTGGTGAACGCGGTCTTTTCCGGCGTCGGGCTGACCGGCGCGATCGTGGTGCTGATCCGGGCGGTCTACGGCCTCGACGGGCTCGTCACGGAGCGCCATCTCGGCCTGATCGCCCGGCTCCTGCTCGGCCTCGGCTGCGCCAGCCTCTACTGCTACGCCACCGAGTTCTTCTCGACCGCGCTGCACGGCGATCCCTACGAGCGCGGCGTGCTCGCCCGCCGCGTCACCGGCGAGCACGCCGCCGCCTTCTGGACGGTGCTCGTCTGCCTGCTCCTGCCCGCGCAGGTGTTCTGGTCGACGCGGGCGCGGCGCGCGCCGCTCGCCGTCGCGGGCGTCGGCATCCTCGTGGCGGTCGGGGCCTATGCCGACCACGTGATGGTGCTGCTCGTCACCCTCGGCCAGAACTTCCTACCCGCCGCCCACGAGCCCTTCCGGGAGACGGTCTGGGGCATCGCGACCTTCGCGGGCTCGGTCGGCCTGTTCCTCGTGCTGCTGCTGCTGTTCCTGCGCTACCTGCCCGCGGTCTCGATCACCGAGACGCGCCGCCTCGCGCTCGCGGCCGGCGCCCGGACCGGGCGCGAGACCGCCTCGGACCGGCCCGAGCCGGACCCGGAGGCGATGGAGCCCGGCACCCCGCTCTGGGGCATCAGCGCGCGCTTTGCCACGGAAGCCGAACTCGCCGCCGCCGCGCAGGCGGTGGCCAGCCTCACGGCCGCCCGCAACGGTGGCGACGTCCATCTCGACGGGCACGGACCGGTGCCGATGCCGCGCGTCACCCGCGCGCTCGGGCTGGAGGGGCGCACGATCCGGCCCTACGCGCTCGGCGGAGCCCTCCTCGGCGGGCTCGGCTTCTACGGGATGTGCGTCTACGCCAGCGCCTACCACTACGTCTTCCTGATCGGCGGGCGGCCGCGCTTCTCCTGGCCCTCCTTCGTGGTGCCGAGCTTCGCCTTCGCGATGATGAGCGGGGTGGTGGCGATCCACCTCGCCCTGCTGGTGCTGAACCGGCTGCCGCGCCTGAACCACCCGGCCTTCAACATCCCGGGCTTCCTGCGCGCGAGCGAGGACCGCTTCTTCCTCTCGGTGCAGGCCCAAGGGGAGGGCTTCGAGGTGGAGCGGATCGAGCGGCGCCTCGCCGGCCTGCCCGCGGGCGCCGGCCGCCCCCTCGAGATCCGGCGGATCCCGCGATGAGCCGGTTCCTCCGCCCGCTCGTCCTCGTAGGCCTGCTCGCGCCGCTCGCCGCTTGCGAGCAGGCCAACATGGCCGACCAGCCCAAGGCCCGGACCTGGGACCGCAACCCCTACTTCGCCAAGCACATGACCATGCGCGATCCGGTGCCCGGCACCGTGCCGCGGCAGGACCCGGCGGCGGCGGCACCCCAGCCCGCGACGATCACCGCCGCGCTGCTGGCGCGGGGCCGGGAGCGCTACGCCATCTTCTGCACGCCCTGTCATGGCGCCTCGGGGGATGGGCGCGGCATCGTGGTGCAGCGCGGCTTCCCGCACGCCGGCAACCTCGCCGCCGACAGGCTGCGGCAGGCCTCCGCGGCGGAGCTCTACCGCACTGTCGGCGAGGGCCACCGGGCGATGTTCGGCATGGCGCAGATGATCCCGTCCGCCGACCGCTGGGCCATCGTCGCGTACCTGCGCGCGCTCCAGCTCAGCCAGGGCGCCGAGCTGGCCGGTCTGCCGCCTGAGGACCGTGCCCGCCTGGAGGCCGCCCGATGAGCCGCCCGGCGAAACGCTCCCTCGGCCGGCGGCTCGCCCGCCCGTTGCCGCTCGGCCTCGCCGGGCTGGCGCTCCTCGCGCTCGCCGTCCTCGCGGGCGGCTGGCGGGAGGCGGCGGGCGCCTACCTCGCCGCCTGGCTGGTCCTGCTCGGGCTCGCGGCCGGCGCGCTGCCCGTGGCGGTGGCGCTGGAGCGCTTCGGCCTCCGGGTGCACGACCACGGCGAGGGCGAGATCGCGCTGAGCCTGCGCCGCCTGCTCGGGCTGATGCCGGCCGCCGCGATCCTGGGCCTGCCGCTGCTCGCCGCCGCCCCGATCCTCTATCCCTGGATCGCCGAGCCGCCCGACACGCCGCTCGGCCGGGTCTGGTTCACCTGGGCCGGCTTCTCCCTGCGGGTCCTCGCCTATCTGGGCCTCTGGGTCTGGCTCGCCGCGCGCTTCCGCGACGCGCCCACGGGCCCCGGCGACGGCCGCACCGCCGCGGGCGTCGGCCTGCACGCCCTCGTCGGCACGCTCGCGGTGACGGACCTCGTCGGCTCGCTCGATCCGCGCCTCGGCTCCAGCCTGGAGGGCATCCTGGTGCTCACCGCCTGGAGCGGCCTCGCCTTCGCGGCGGCGATCCTGCGGGCGCCCGAGGAGCCGGCGCCGGTCGGCCGCGGTCGCGCGGTCGCGGGCCAGGACCGGCTGGTGCCGCTCGCCGTGCTGCTGGCGCTCTGGGCCTACCTGCATTTCGTGCAGTTCCTGATCGTCTGGTCGGCGAACCTCCCCGACGAGGTGCGCTGGTATCTCGCCCGCGGCGGCTGGTCCGGGCGCGGCCTCGCGCTCGCGGCCGGCGCGGTCGTGCTCGCCGCAGCCCTCGCCACCCTGCGGCCCGGCCGGCCCACCACCCGGGTGCTCGCCGGCCTCGTCGTCGCGGTGCACGTCGCCGAGATGTTCTGGCTCGTCACACCCGCCCTGCGCGACCGCTTCACCCTGACGGGAACCGACCTGCTCGCCGCCCTCGGCGTGCTCTGCCTCGCCGGGGCTTTGCGCCCGCTCGCGCGGATGCCGCATCCCTGGTGGACCCGCGGAGCAGGCACCCGCCGAGTGGACACCCGCCGAGCTGGCAAGGGGGCCTCCGCATGAGCCAGGCTTCCAAGCCCCCCGGCGGCCCGGAACGGCCCGGCGGCCTGTTCCAGGCGATCCTCGCCGGCCTGGCGCCCCGGCGCCCCCCGGCGCCGGAACCCGAACCCGCGCACTGGCCCGAGGCGCCTCGTGCCGGGCCCGGCCACGAGACCGAGGACGTCGACGTCCGCCGGACCGGCCTGGTGATGGCGGGGCTCGCGCTCTCGGCCCTCGTCGCGGTCGGCCTGATGCTCTGGCTGATGCACGCCTTCACGCTGGGCCAGCGCCGCGAATGGCCCGCGCTCACCCCGCAGCAGACCGCCAAGCTCACCCCCCCGCCGCCGAACCTGCAGGCCGACCCCTACGCCGACATCGCCCGCGCGCGCGCGGCCGAGCGCGGCCGGCTCGACGGCTACGCCCTCACCGAGGCGGGCCGCGCCCGCATCCCGATCGACCGCGCCATGGAGCTGGTGACGGGCCGGCCGCTGGATCCCGCCCGATGACCCCGCACCACTCCGCCCTCGAACTCTGGCCGGCCGCGGTCTCGGCCAAGGCCGTCGAGACCGACTACCTGATCCTCGCCTTCACGGTGCTGACGCTGCTGCTCACCGTGCCGGTCTTCCTGGCGATCACGTGGTTCGCCCTGCGCTACCGCGACGGCCAGGAAGCCGACCGCGAGCCCAGCGGCGTCCGCTCGAACCTCGTCGAGATCAGCTGGATGCTGATCCCCTTCGCGCTCACCCTGATCTTCTTCGCCTGGGGGGCGCGCCTCTTCGTGCACTCGAAGAACCCGCCGCCCGACGCCATGGTGATCGAGGCGATCGGCCGGCAGTGGATGTGGAAGTTCCAGCATCCCACCGGCCAGTCCGAGATCAACGACCTGCACGTGCCGATCAACCAGCCGGTGCGACTGCGCATCATCAGTCAGGACGTGATCCACGCCCTCTACCTGCCGGCGGTGCGCATGCAGGTGGCGGCGATCCCCGGCCGCACCACCGAGCTGTGGTTCAAGGCTGACCGGGCCGGCACCTTCCACCTCTACTGCTCGGAATATTGCGGCACCGACCACTCGCTGATGGAGGGCCGGATCACCTTCATGGAGCCGGGCGACTACCAGGAATGGCTGACCCACGGCGGCGCGCAGCAATCCGGCCCCGCGGCGGGGCTCGCGGTCTACAACGCCTACGGCTGCGGCACCTGCCACAACGCCGATTCGCAGATCCGCGCCCCGCGGCTCGCCGGCCTCTACGGGCGGGAGGTGAGGCTCGCGGACGGCACCACCCGGATCGCCGACGACACCTATCTGCGCGAAAAGATCCTGAATCCCAACGGCAACCGGCTGGCCGAGGGCTACAAGCAGATCATGCCGAGCTACGCCGGCAAGATCCCGGACGACGACCTCACCCGCCTGATCAACTACCTCAAATCCGACATGCGCGCCGCCGCGGGCGACCCCGCCGCGCAGGGAGGTACGCGATGATGCCGTTTCCGTCCGATCCCTTTGCCGCCGCCACAACAGATGAAGCACCGCCCTTTTCCCGGACGCCTGGAACGCAGTGGACGGTGATCCGGGATCCAGCGAATGAAGGGCCGCGCAGCGGTGCGATCTCCCTGCGGCGTTGCAGGATTCGGACGCTTCGCGACGTCTCGTGCTGGGTCCCGGGTCGCATTCCGCTGGCGCTCCATGCGCCCGGGAAAAGGGCGGTGTGCCAATCAGAACCGCGGCGTGTCCCAGGAGACCGGCCATGAGCGCATCCGGCACCGTCGAGGGCGGGGTGGCCAACCGCGAGCCGCACGCGCCCGAGGCCACGCTCGGCCGCCCCTCCGACTACCTCCACGCGCAATCGACGCTCCGCTCGTGGTTCCTCACCACGGACCACAAGCGCATCGCGATCCTCTACCTCGCCGCGATCACCGCCTTCTTCGTCATCGGCGCGGTGGCGGCGGGCGTGGTCCGCCTCGCGCTCGTCGTGCCGAACGGCGCGATCATGACGAACGACACCTACAACAAGGCCTTCACCATCCACGGCGTCGTGATGGTGTGGTTCTTCCTGATCCCGTCGATCCCCGCGACCTTCGGCAACTTCCTGATCCCGCTGATGATCGGGGCCAAGGACCTCGCCTTCCCCAAGCTCAACCTGACGAGCTGGTACGTCTTCATGGGCGGCGCGTTCTTCACCATGGTCTCGGTGGTGTTGGGCGGCGTCGATACGGGCTGGACCTTCTACGCGCCGCTCTCGACGGCCTTCTCGAACACCTGGGTGCTGCCCGCGCTCATCGGCGTCACCATCGTGGGCTTCTCGTCGATCCTGACGGGGCTCAATTTCGTGGTCACGATCCACACCATGCGGGCGCCCGGCATGACGTGGTTCCGTTTGCCGATCTTCGTCTGGGCGCACTACGCCACCAGCCTGATCTTCCTGCTCGCCACCCCCGTCATCACCACGGCGCTGATCCTGCTGATCATGGAGCGCGCCTTCCATATCGGGGTGTTCGATCCGGCCTATGGCGGCGACCCGGTGCTGTTCCAGCACCTGTTCTGGTTCTACTCGCACCCGGCCGTGTACATCATGGTCCTGCCCGGCATGGGGGTGATCTCCGAGATCGTGCCGGCCTTCGCCCAGAAGAAGCTCTTCGGCTACCGCTTCGTCGCCTACGCGTCGATCGGGCTCGCCTCCGTGACCTTCTTCGTCTGGGGCCACCACATGTTCGTCAACGGGCAGAGCGACCTGGCGAGCCTCGCCTTCTCGGTCCTGTCCTTCGCGGTGGCGGTGCCGTCCGCGGTCAAGGTCTACAACTGGACCGCGACGATCCATAAGGGCCGCCTGCGGCTCGACACGCCGATGCTCTACGCGATGGGCTATATCGGGCTCTTCGTGCTCGGCGGCCTGACGGGGCTCTATCTCGCCACGCTCGCCGTGAACCAGCACGTCCACGCCACCTACTTCGTGGTGGCGCATTTCCACTACATCATGGTCGGCGGCACGGTGCTGGCGTTCTTAGGCGGCCTGCACTTCTGGTGGCCGAAGTTCACGGGGCGGATGTACGTCGAGGCCTGGGGCCGGATCTCGGCGGTGCTGATCTTCCTCGGCTTCAACGTCACCTTCTTCCCGCAATTCATCCTCGGCTATCTCGGCATGCCGCGGCGCTACGCGACCTACCCGCCCGAGTTCCAGCTCCTCAACATCCTCTCCTCGGCGGGCGCCACCATCCTGGCGGCGGGCTACCTCTTCCCGATGCTCTATCTCGTCTACTCGCTCTGGTTCGGCCGCAGGGCGCCGGCCAACCCCTGGGAGGCCAAGGGCCTGGAGTGGGAGACCTCCTCGCCGCCGCCGACCCACAACTTCCTCGGCGATCCGGCGGTGCCGAGGATCCCCTACGACTACCCGATCCAGGCCCAGGAGAGCCGGAGCCAGCACGGATGAGCGAGGCGCTGCCCGAGGGCGTCGGCGTCGCCCGCGCCGAGCATTTCGAGAGCGTGGCGCAGCAGCGCTACGCCGCGACGCTCGGCATCTGGGCCTGGCTGATCACCGAGCTGCTGCTCTTCGCCGCCCTGTTCCTGGTGGCGCTGATCACCCGGATCCAGCACCCCGAGGCGACGGTCGAGGCCGCGCGCCATCTCAAGTTCTGGATCGGCGCGACCAACACCGTGGTGCTGATCTGCTCCAGCCTCACCATGTCGATGGCGATCGAGTTCTCGCGCATGGGCTGGCAGCGCGCGATGGTGCGAATGATGCTCGCCACCGCCGCGCTCGGCGCGCTCTTCCTCCTGCTGAAGGGCTACGAGTACTACGCCGACTATCAGGAGCACATGATGCCGTTCCTGTCCGGGCGGCCCTACGAGCTCGCCCAGAGCCCGGCCTCGCGGCTCTTCGTGAACCTGTACTACGTGGCGACGAGCCTGCACGCGCTGCACCTGTTCACCGGCATCGCGATCCTGCTCGGGATGACCTGGAAGGCGGCCAAGCCCGGTTTCCTGGGCCGGCACCAGAACTGGATCGAGGTCTACGGCCTGTACTGGCACTTCATCGATCTGGTCTGGATCCTGGCCTTCCCGATCCTCTACGTGGTCAACCGGTAGGGGAGGGCGATGCGCAACCCGATCAGGGATCTCTCGCCCGAGGACCGCGCGCTGTTCCGGCGCCACATGCGCAAGCCGGTGCTGACGTTTCTGGCGCTGCTGGCGCTGCTGGCCGTCAACGTGGCGCTCGGGGCGACCGTGCCCTTCGCCTATACCTGGGCGCTCGAACTCGCCGTCGTGACCGTGATGGTGGCGCTCATCCTCCTCGTCTCGATGGAGGTGCTGAAGGAGCCGCCGCTGGTGAAGCTGTTCTCGGTGCTCGGCTTCTTCTGGGTCGCCATCCTGGTCGGCATGACGCTGACGGATTACCTGGCGCGCTGACGTCGCTCTCCCTCCCCCCTCTGCGGGGGAGGGCAATCGCATATGACGACCGAGCCTAGCCCCGGTCAGGCGTGGGTCCCCTCTCCCATAGGGAGAGGTCTGCTTTCGCAGAAAGCCGGGTGAGGGGTATGAGGCGTCCGAACAGGGCTCGACCTGAACGCGCGTCGATGGCGTGCTCCGTCCTGTGAGGTCATACCCCTCACCCCAACCCTCTCCCTATGGGAGAGGGGGCGCGGCGCGGTTCCAGTGGCGATCTCGGAGACGACCCCCGCCATATGCGATCGCCCTGCTCTGCGGGGGAGGGTTGGCACCCGAAGGGTGACGGGAGAGGGGAGCGACGGCTCAGCAGAGTACTCGGCGTTGACGCTGAGCCATGATCTGAAGCGGGGTTCCCCTCACCCGACCCCGCCTGACGGCCGGCCCACCCGCCCCGCAGAGGGGGGAGGGAGAGTAGCGCCTACGCCGCGGGCGCCGAGGATTGCCCGGTCCTGGCCCGCCCCACCTCGATCAGCGCCGCGAGCTCGCCCGCCGCCGCGCGCACGCGCTCGGCGAGCGCCGGATCCGCGACCCGGCACTGCTCCATCTCGGCGCTGCCCGCGTAGACCGAGGTCGGCGCGATGTGGGCGGCGAAGAAGCCGAAGAGCGGGCGTAGCGCATGCTCCACCACCAGCGCGTGGCGCAGGCCCCCGCCGGTCGCGGTGAGCGCCACGGGCTTTCCGAGCAGCGCCTCCGGCCGCACGAAGTCGAAGACGTGCTTGAACAGGCCCGCGTACGAGCCCTGGTAGACCGGCGTGCCGACGATGAGCGCGTCCGCGTCCTCGATCGCCTCGACGATGCGCCGGGCCGGCAGGGGCAACTCGTCCCGGCTCGCCACGACGAGGCCCGCGCCCGCATCCACCAGATCGTAGACCGCCAGATCGATGCGGCGCGCGCGGGCGAGGTCGGCGGCCACCGCCTCGACGAGGCCCCGCGTGCGGGAGGGCCGGCTGGCGCTGGCCGAGAAGGCGACGACGCGGGGCAGGGACATCGGACCAGGGGACACTCGGCTAACCTCCGGTCTGCCCGAGAAGACCCCTGGGCGTGAGGGCTGCGGCGGCGGGTTCGGGACGCCCATCGTGACGCGTGCGGACCGGGGTGCAAAGCCCGGACCGTCCGCGAACGCCAGAGTGCCAGATGGTTCTGGCCGGGGCGTTAAGCCAGATGGTTCATGCCGGGAAACCGAAAAGACCCGTCCGTCCCGGCGCGAGATCAGGAATCCCGGTCGCTCAGGAATCCCGGTCGCGAAAGCGCCAGACGTGGCTCTCCTTGATCTCGGCATCCTCCAGCGCCCGCGTCACCGGGACGCGGTAGCTCGCGAGCTGTTCGAGGCGCGCGCGGGGCAGGTAGGAGCGGCCGGGGTCGCCCACCAGCACCCGCGTGCCGCGCGCGGCGAGGTCGCCGAGCCAGTCCCCGACCCGCGCGGCGAGGTCGCGCTCGTAGAAGATGTCGGCCGCCAGCACGAGGTCGGCCTCCGGGGTCCGCCCGATCAGGTCCTCGGCCGTCGCTGCGATCCGCTCCGCCACCCCGTTCGCCGCCGCGTTCAGGGCGATCGCCGGCAGCGCGAAGGAGTCGAGGTCGCTGGCCAGCACCCGCGCCGCCCCGGCCCGCGCCGCCGCGACGGCGCAGAGGCCGGAGCCCGAGGCGAAATCGAGCACGCGGGCGCCCGCGCAGAGGTCCGGGTTGTCGAGGAGGTAGCGGGCGAGCGCCTGTCCGCCCGCCCAGGCGAAGGCCCAGAAGGGCGGGGGCAGCCCGATCGCCTCCAGCTCCTCCTCGGTCCTCTGCCAGAGCGCGGTGGCCTCGTCGGCGACGTGGAGCCGGATCTCGGGCGCGTGCGGCACCGGGCGCAGCGCGGTGTTGGCGAGGATGAAGCTCTCCGCGGCCTCCGGGGTGAGGCGGTTCATGCCGGCGCTGTCCCCGCCAGGAGTTCCCGGTAGATCCCGCAGACGGCCTCCGCCACCGCGGCCTCGGTGAAGCCACCGGAGAGGATGCGCGCGCGCGCCGCCTCGCCCAGGCCCGCGACGAGGTCCGGGTCGGCGGCGAGGCGCGCGAGCGCCCCGGCCAGCGCTTCGGGATCGTCGGGGGGCACGACGAGGCCCTCGATCCCGTCGCGCACGAGGTCGCGGCAGCCCGGCACGTCGGTGGTGACGAGCGCCCGCCCGCAGGCGGCCGCCTCGAGCAGCGTGCGCGGCAGGCCCTCGCCGCCCCGCGAGGGCAGGCAGGCGACGTGGTGGGCGCCGTAGACCCCCGCCACGTCGTGGCTCGCGCCGTGCCACGCCACGCCGTCCCGGCTCCAGCCGCGCAGGGTCTCCTCGGGGATCGCGCGCCGGTTGGAGGCGTCGGGCGCGCCGTAGAGCGAGAGCTCCACCGGGATGCCCCGCCCGCGCGCGAGCCGGACCGCCTCGACGGCGACGTCGACGCCCTTCGACCAGAGCATGCGGGCAGCGAGCGCCACGCGCAGCGGCGGCTGGGCGGGCAGCGGCGCGGGCGCGTAGGCGGCCGGATCGACGCCCGCCCCACCGACGATCGTCACGGCCGTGTCGGCCGGGTCGAGTCCGAGCGCGCGGGCGTCGTCCGGGTTCTCGAACAGGAAGCGGGTGCGGCGCGAGGCCAGCGCTCCGCGGATCAGGTGGCGCAGCGCCGTGCGGGCGAGCCCGCCGACCCGGTCCTGGCGCGCGCCGATCAGCCCGAGCCCGGTCAGCGCGTAGACGCGGCCCGGCACGTTCGCCATCGCGGCCGCGGTGCCGCCGACGAGGATGGCGCGCAGCGCGATGCAGTGCACGATGTCGGCCTTGAGCGCCTTGAGGATCGCGGCGAGCTGGCCCGCGGCGTAGCCCGCCGCCATCGGGTTGAGGCTGGAGCGCTCGGCCTCCAGCGGCACCACCCGCGCGCCCGTCGCCTCGATGGCGGCGCGGTGCGCGCGCACCCGCGTCACCACCGCGACCGAGAGGCCCATCGCGACGCCCGCGCGCGCGAGCGGCAGGAAGTGCGATGCGAAGAACCAGTCCTCGGTGACCACGAAGACGAGGCTGCGCATCGGGGTCGGAAGGGGGGTGGCGGGTGCGTCCATGCGCAGGCCTGTAGCACGCCCCGCGAGGCCTGTAGCACGCCCCGCGAGGCCTGTTGCGAACGGCTGCGGCCGATGGGTGCGGTCCGGAACGGGCGCGCGCGCCCCACGGTTGTCGCTCTACCAGTTCAGGGAGTTGAGCCATGGCCGAGTCGGCCTGCGACACCAGCGTGGTCGATCCCCGCGACGCCGCCGCGGAAGCCGGCCTCGCCTACATGGACGACGCCCGGCCGGGGCTGACCCGCCGCAGGAGCGGCAAGGGCTTCAGCTACCGCGACGCCGAGGGCCGGCCGGTGCGCGACAAGGCGACCCTGGAGCGCGTCCGCAAGCTCGCGATCCCGCCGGCCTACACCGACGTCTGGATCTGCCCGCGCCCCAACGGCCACATCCAGGCGACGGGCCGCGACGCCAAGGGGCGCAAGCAGTACCGCTACCATCCGGATTTCCGGGCCGCGCGGGAATCGACCAAGTTCAGCCGGATCATGGCCTTCGCCGAGGCGCTGCCCGCCATCCGCGCGCGCGTGGATGCCGACATGCGCCGCACCGGCCTGCCCCGCGAGAGGGTGCTGGCGACCGTGGTCCACCTCCTCGAGACCACGCTGATCCGCGTCGGCAACGACGATTACGCCCGCACCAACAAGAGCTACGGGCTGACCACCCTGCGCGACCCGCACGTCAAGGTCGAGGGGGCCGCGATGACCTTCCGCTTCAAGGGCAAGAGCGGCAAGACTTGGAACCTCTCGCTCAAGGACCGGCGCGTCGCCCGCATCGTCAAGGCCTGCCAGGACCTGCCGGGCCAGGAGCTGTTCCAGTACCTCGATGCAGAGGGCGCGCAACGGGACGTCACCTCGCAGGACGTGAACGCGTACCTGCGCGAGATCACCGGCGAGGACTTCACCGCCAAGGATTTCCGGACCTGGGCCGGCACGGTGCTGGCGGCCCTGGCGCTCCGGGAGTTCGAGGCCTTCGACAGCCAGGCCAAGGCCAAGACCAACGTGCGGGCCGCGATCGAGGGCGTGGCCGCGCGGCTCGGCAACACGCCGACCATCTGCCGCAAGTGCTACATCCACCCCCAGGTGCTCGACTGCTACCTGGAGGGCGGCCTGCTGCTGCAGGTCAAGGAGGCGGTCGAGACGGAGCTTGCGGAGGATCTGGCCTCGCTCCGGCCCGAGGAGGCGGCGGTGCTGACTCTGCTGCGCCAGCGCCTGGAGGCCGGCCCGGAGGTGAAGCGCCGGGCCGGGCGCGGAAAGTCGGCGGGCCGAGCCGGGTCCGGCAAGCGGCGCGCGGCGGCGGGCAGGCAGCCCCGCGGGCGGACCGGACAGGCCGAGGCGGCGCTCCAGGCAGCCCCCTGAGGTCTCAACGGGCCGCCCGGGGTTCGGGGACGGCCTTACCAGCGCAGCGCCGTCGCCGGCTCGGTCAGCGGCAGATCGATGGCGCAGCGCAGCTCCCCATCCCGCAAGGCGTAGCTGGTCCGGGCCTTCAGGGCATAGGGCAGCGCCCGCTCGATCAGCTCGCGCCCGTAGCCGCGTCGCGCGGCACCCTGCTCGTCGTCGGCCTGCGCGGTGCCTTCCTCCAGCCAGGTCAGCAGGAGGCGCCGCTCGCCGTCGTCCGTGCCGTAGGTGTCCCAGCTCACCCAGGGCTCGCCCCGGTCGTCGGAGAGCGCGCCGTACTTGCGCGCGTTGGTGGCCAACTCGTGCAGGGCGAGGGCGAGCGTCTGCACGCTGGCCTTGCGCAGGGCGACGACCGGCCCCTCCAGGGCCACGCGCTCCAGCAGGGCGGGCGTCCCGAGCGCGTCGAGTTCCGCGCGGATCAGCGCCCGGATGGTGATCGGCTCCTGATCGGAGCGGGACAGCAGGCCCTGCACCCGCGAGAGCGCGGCGAGGCGGTCGTTGAACTGCTCGCGGAACTGCTCGGTCGGCCCGGTCCTTGCCATGGTCTGCTGGGCGATCGAGCGCACGACCGTGATCAGGTTCCGGGTCCGGTGCTGGAGCTCGTCCACCATCACGGCCTGGCGCGCCTGCAGCTCGTGCATCTCGTGGACGTCCATGGCGGCCCCGAACCATTGCGTGACGCGCTCGCGCTGGTCCGTGATGGGCACCTGCCGCACCAGGAACCAGCGGTACTGGCCGTCCCTGCGGCGTATGCGATGCTGCGTCGCGATCGGGCGGCCGCTGTCGTGCCCGCTCCGGAACGCCTCGCGGGCGCTGCCGCGATCCTCGGGATGGATGGCCTCGAGCCAGCCCAGGTTCTGGGCCTCCTCCGCCGTCTGCCCGGAATAGTCGAGGTAGGACTGGTTCTGGGAGTGGGACGTCCCCTTGGCGTCCGAGCGCCAGAGGATGACGGGGACGAGGTTGGCCAGGGCGCGGAACTGCGCCTCGCTCTCGCGCAGGCGCGCCTCCGCGGCGCGGCGCTCGGTCAGGTCGGCGGTGACGGCCAGGAGCGTGCTGGGCTGGCCGGTGGCGTGGTGCAGCACCTGCACGCGGCTGTTCGCCCACACGAACGTGCCGTCCGGACGCAGGTAGCGCTTGTCGAGCGAGACCGGCCGATTTCTGCGGAGCACCTCGGCGACCGCGTCCAGGCTCGGCGGGACGTCGTCCGGGTGGGTGACGTCGAGGATGCTCAGGCGCAGCACCTCCTCGCGCGGGCGCCCGAGCAGGCGGCAGATCTCGTCGTTGGCGCGCAGGAAGCGGCCGTCCTGCGCCAGCTCGGACAGGCCGACGGCGGCGTTGGCGAAGATCGCGGCGAGGCGCTCCTCGCTCTGCCGCAGCGCGCCCTCGGCCCGGTGCTGGCGGGTCGCCTCCACGATGACCAGGAGGATGCCGGGGATCGAGCCGTCCGCGTCCCGGATCGGGCTGTAGGAGAGCGTGAACCACGCATCCTCCGGGCGCCCGTCCCGCGTCCGGGGGAAGAGCGTGTCCTGGAGCATCACGGTCTCCCCGGCCCGGACGCGCCGGTAGATCGGCGCCGTGGCATCCCGGATCTCCCACCAGCACGCGGCGGCGGCCTGGCCCAGGCCTCCGGGATGCCGGGCGCCCATCAGGTCGCGGTAGGCGTCGTTGTAGATCTGGATGCACTCGGGGCCCCAGAGCGCGACCATCGCGAAGCCGCTGGGCAGCAGCAGGTCGACCGCGGCCCTCAGGCAGGGCGGCCAGCCCTCCACGGCGCCGAGCGATGTCGCGGCCCAGTCGTGCGCGCGGATGCGCGCGGCCATCTCGCCGTCGCCGTGGGGCCATCCAGGCGAGCCGCCCATTGGATCTCTCCGGGATCTCTCCGTGCACGCCGTCGCCCGAGCCTACCTCGGATCTTCGCGGGGCGGCTAGAGCGCTCTTGCGCCGAAGTGGACGCCGGTTCGGCGCCAGAGAGCGCGTCAGGACAAGAGGTTGGAGCCGTTCCCGATGGCAACGCGATCGGGAACGGCTCTCGTCGGCCCTCGGGTTGCGCGTCGGGCCCGGTCCGGCACGCGCGAGCGCGGCGTCCCCCCTCAACCGGGCGAGGGGGCGGGCACCAGCACCCGGGCCGGGGCGAGGCGGCGGGCGCGGCGCACCTGCTGCACCGCGACCGGCCGATAGAGCTGCTTCGTGGCATCGACCACGTGCAGCCCCGCGAAGGGCAGGGCGAGGCCCGTGCCGAGCCGTTCCCAGGCCGGGCCGGTCCGGAGCATCAGCCGCGAGCGCACGGGCGGCATGTAGAGCGTCTCGGCCCAGCCCTCGGGCGAGAACAGCGTGTCGCGCATCAGCCGGCCGAGCTGCGAGCGGCTGTAGGGCTGGCCGTGGCCGAAGGGCGTCGCCTCGCGCCGGGCCCAGACGCCGCGGCGGTTGGGCACCACCAGCACCATCCGACCGCCCGGGGTCAGCGTGCGCCAGACCTCCTGCAACAGCTCCGTCGGGCTCTCGACCGATTCCAGCGCGTGGACGAGGATCACCCGGTCCACCGAGGCCTCGGGCAGGGGCATCATGGTCGGGTCGGCGAGCGCCGAGCAGGACCGGCCGGTGCCCGGCCAGTTCACCACCCCTTGCGTCGCCGGCATGAAGGCGAGCGTCCGCTCGGCGATGCAGTGGACCGGCCCGAGATAGGGCGTGGCGTAGCCGAGCCCGAGCACCCGCAGGCCGGAGACCGAGCCCAGAAATCCGTGCACCGCACGGCCGACGACGCGGTGCGTCACCTGTCCCAGCGGCGTGGCGTAGAAGGCCCGCAGGTCGGTCACGTCAAGGCGCATGGTCGGTCGCGGCGGCGGGGACGGGATGCGGGCGGGGCCCGCGCGCGGGCGCGTCGCCTTCAATGGGGAGCGCGCGGCGCCACGGCAAGCGGCGCGGCCTTTCGGGGGCGTGGAACAGGCCGGTTTCGGTTACGGTTCTGTGCCTACAGTTCCGTGCAAGGCCCGAGAGAGGCCCGAGAGAGGACCGGAGGAAACCATGAGCGCCGGCGCCGCCGAGACCCGCACCTTCCTCTGCCGCAGCGACAATGTCGGGGTGCTGATCCACGATCCCCGCACGGGCGCCTGCGCGGCGATCGACGTGCCGGAGGCCGGGCCCGTGCTGCGCGCCCTCGACGAGACGGGCTGGCGGCTCACCGACATCCTGGTGACCCACCGGCACGGCGACCACATCGAGGGCATTCCGGAGGTGCGCCGCGCCACCGGCGCCCGCCTCACCGCTCCCGAGAAGGCGCGCGAGGCGGTGCCGGACGCCGACGTCTACGTGCGCGAGGGCGACCGGGTGCGGGTGGGCGCGTTGGAGGCCGAGGTCTGGGAGACGCCCGGCCACTGCCTCGACCACGTCACCTACTGGTTCTCGGGTGCCGAGATCGTGTTCGCGGGCGACACCCTGTTCACCCTCGGCTGCGGCCGGGTGATGGAGAGCCCGCCCGAGACGCTGTGGCGCTCGCTGCAGCGCTTCGACGCACTGCCCGACGCCACGCAGGTCTTCAGCGGCCACGACTACGTCCTCTCCAACGCCCGCTTCGCCCGCGCCGTGGAGCCCGGCAACGCGGCGCTCGAGGCCCGCGCCGCCGAGGCCGAGCGCGCGCGCACCGAGGGGCGCTTCCTCGTGCCCTCGACCATGGGGGCGGAGCGGGACGCCAACCCGTTCCTGCGCGTGCGCGAACCGACGGTTGCACACGCCGTTGATCTTCCCGCTGGTGGCGATCCGGCCGCGGTCTTCGTCGCGCTGCGAGCGTGGAAGAACCGCTTCTGAACGAGCTACAACAAGAAAAATTTGTTGCGTTCACAAACCAAAATGAACATAGGACAACGGAGGGGAGAGCGATGCCCCTCCTAAACAGCCTCCCAGGGGGAGACTACAAGGTTCACGGAAGCGTCGGGACGCTTCCCGGTCAGATGGGGGTCCGTCTCGCCCTACCACCTTTCCTCTTCACGCCTGCCCCTGCCCTTCGTCCAGCCGGAATCGGACCTGACGTCCGACGCCTCTGCGGAGGCGCTCGACCGGACTTCGCAGATCGAGGGGGATGCGCAGGCGGTACGGGCCGAGGGCCGGGCGGGACGCCCGGCGCCGGGCCTCCGCAGCCGAACCGCGCCCGTCTCCGCCGACGTGCGCCTTCTCGGGATCGCGACCGAACACCTCGCCCGCCTCGGTCCGAAGCGCGTGACGGTCGTCGCCGTCGCGGCGGAAGCCGGCATGACGCATGCCAACGTCTACCGCTACTTCCCGTCGAAGGACGCGCTCCTCGACGCCGTGGCGGGGCGCTGGCTGCGGGACATCGAGGCGCATCTGGCCGGCATCGCCGACGCGCCGGATCCGGCCGACGACAAGATCGAGCGCCTGCTCACCGCGCTCGCCACCCTGCAGCGCGACGCGCTGGCGAGCGAGCCCAACCTGTTCGCCGTCCATCTCGACGCCACGGTGGCGGCCCGCCCGATCGCCCGGCGCCACCGGGTGCGCCTGCGCAGCCTGGTCGAGCGGGTGGTCGAGGAGGGGTTGATCGCCGGGACCTTCTCGGCGCGCGACCGGGAGCGGGCGATCGCCTACATCTTCGACGCCAGCTACCGCTTCACGCATCCCCTGGCCATCCAGCACGACGCGGACGTGCCGCGCGACCTCGTCGAGGCCCGCTTCGGTGCCGTGATCCACGCGATCCAGCGGGTGCTGCGCGCGGGCGTGCTCTGACGGCCGCTCCGCGACGCGCATGCCCCTCTCGAGGCCGTGGACCGCAGGGTCCGCGGCCTCTTGCTTTTCGGGCCCAGAGCCGCCCCCGAAAGGCGAAATGACAGTTTTCGAATCCTGTCATCAGAGCTTTGCCGCCAGCGGCGGATGCCGCGATGCGGCAATAACCTGCTCGGAGCGCAGGACTTTTCCTGGCCGCCGCCGGATCCGGATCGGTCCGGCGTCTGGCCCGATGCCTGCTTGCCCGACCTTGGTCGGGTTGAAGCAGAGGTGCTTTTCCGCCACACAGCCGCCCGGACAAGACCGGCGCAGCCAGCGCGACGCGCGGGCCGCCGGACTGAACGCGTGAGCCAAGACCCCGCGGCGGCGTCCGCCCAAAGCTTCACCCTGTCGAACCAGGCACAGCAGAGGTTTATCGCACCATGGCACGCAGCAAGATCGCGCTCATCGGCGCCGGCCAGATCGGCGGCACGCTCGCCCACCTCGCGGGCCTGAAGGAGCTCGGCGACGTCGTGCTGTTCGACATCGCGGACGGCGTGCCCCAGGGCAAGGGCCTCGACATCGCCGAGTCGGCGCCGGTCGACGGCTTCGACGCCAAGTATTCCGGCGCCAGCGACTACGCGGCGATCGCGGGCGCGGACGTGGTGATCGTCACCGCGGGCGTGCCGCGCAAGCCCGGCATGAGCCGCGACGACCTCATCGGCATCAACCTGAAGGTGATGGAGGCCGTCGGCAACGGCATCAAGCAGTACGCCCCGGACGCCTTCGTCATCTGCATCACCAACCCGCTCGACGCGATGGTCTGGGCGCTCCAGAAGTTCTCGGGGCTGCCGGCCAACAAGATCGTCGGCATGGCGGGCGTGCTCGATTCCGCCCGCTTCCGCCACTTCCTGGCCGACGAGTTCAAGGTCTCGGTCGAGGACGTCACCGCCTTCGTGCTCGGCGGCCACGGCGACGACATGGTCCCGCTGGTGCGCTACTCGACGGTGGCCGGCGTGCCGCTGACCGACCTGGTCAAGCTCGGCTGGACCACCCAGGAGAAGCTCGACGCCATGGTCGAGCGCACCCGAAAAGGCGGCGGCGAGATCGTCAACCTCCTGAAGACCGGCTCGGCCTTCTACGCCCCGGCGGCCTCGGCCATCGCGATGGCCGAGAGCTACCTGAAGGACAAGAAGCGCGTCCTGCCCTGCGCCGCCCACCTCACCGGCCAGTACGGCATCGACGGCCTGTTCATCGGTGTGCCGATCGTGATCGGCGAGAACGGCGTCGAGCGCGTGCTCGAGGTGGAGTTCAACGCCGACGAGAAGGCGATGTTCGACAAGTCGGTCGCCTCCGTGAAGGGCCTGATCGAGGCCTGCAAGTCCATCAACGGCGCGCTCGCCTGAGCCGTTCGCGCGCGGCCCTGGTCTCTGGTATGCCAGCGCCGCGCGTGCCCTGACCGGGACTCTCAAGCCCTGCGGTGGACGCGAGGAGGACGCCTATGAACATCCACGAATATCAAGCCAAGGGGGTGCTGCGCGAGTTCGGCCTGCCGGTCTCCCGCGGCGTCGCGATCTTCAAGCCTGAGGAGGCGGCCGCCGCCGCCGACGAGCTCGGCGGCCCGGTCTGGGTGGTGAAGAGCCAGATCCACGCGGGCGGCCGCGGCAAGGGCACCTTCAAGGGTGCGCCGGCCGGCGCCAAGGGCGGCGTGCGCGTCACCAAGTCGAAGGACGAGGTGGTGCAGTTCGCCCGCGAGATGCTCGGCCAGACGCTGGTGACCGTGCAGACCGGCGAGGCCGGCAAGCAGGTCAACCGTCTCTACATCGAGGAAGGCGCGCAGATCGCCGCCGAGTTCTACCTGTCGATGCTCGTCGACCGCGAGACCGGGCAGGTCGCCTTCGTGGTCTCGACCGAGGGCGGCATGGACATCGAGCAGGTCGCCCACGACACGCCTGAGAAGATCGTCACCTTCTCGGTCGATCCGGCCACCGGCATCATGCCCCATCACGGCCGCGCGGTCGCCAAGGCGCTCGGCCTCTCGGGCGCGCAGGCCAAGGAAGCGGGCGAGCTGACGGAGAAGCTCTACCGGGCCTTCACGGCCAAGGACATGAGCATGCTGGAGATCAACCCGCTGGTGCTCACCGGCGACGGCCACCTCAAGTGCCTCGACGCCAAGATCTCCTTCGACTCGAACGCCCTCTACCGGCACCCCGACGTCGTGGCGCTCCGCGACGAGACCGAGGAGGACGCCAAGGAGATCGAGGCCTCCAAGTACGACCTCGCCTACATCGCGCTCGACGGCACGATCGGCTGCATGGTCAACGGCGCGGGCCTCGCGATGGCGACGCTCGACATCATCAAGCTCTACGGCGAGGAGCCGGCGAACTTCCTCGATGTCGGCGGCGGCGCCTCCGAGGAGAAGGTCACGGCGGCCTTCAAGATCATCACCGCCGACCCGCAGGTGAAGGGCATCCTCGTCAACATCTTCGGCGGGATCATGAAGTGCGACGTCATCGCCCGCGGCGTGATCGCGGCGGTGAAGGCGGTGGGCCTGGAAGTGCCGCTGGTGGTGCGCCTGGAGGGCACCAACGTCGAGGAGGGCAAGGAGATCATCCGCTCGTCCGGCCTCAACGTCATCCCGGCGGACGACCTCGACGACGCCGCCCAGAAGATCGTCGCCGCGGTGAAGGGAGCCTGATCCGATGTCCGTCATGATCGACGCCAACACCAAGGTCATCTGCCAGGGCTTCACCGGCAAGAACGGCACCTTCCACTCCGAGCAGGCCATCGCCTACGGCACCAAGATGGTCGGCGGCACGAGCCCCGGCAAAGGCGGCTCGCAGCATCTGGGCCTGCCGGTGTTCGACACGGTCGCCGAGGCCCGCGAGGCCACGGGCGCCGATGCCTCGGTGGTCTACGTGCCGCCGCCGGGCGCCGCCGACGCGATCTGCGAGGCGATTTCCGCCGAGATCCCGCTGATCGTCTGCATCACGGAGGGCATTCCGGTGCTCGACATGGTGCGGGTGAAGCGTGCGCTCGTCGGCTCGAAGTCGCGCCTCGTGGGCCCGAACTGCCCCGGCATCGTCACCGCGGGCGAGTCGAAGATCGGCATCATGCCGGCCAACATCTTCCGCCCCGGCTCGGTCGGCATCGTCTCGCGCTCCGGCACGCTGACCTACGAGGCGGTGTTCCAGACCACGAATGCGGGCCTCGGCCAGACCACCGCCGTCGGCATCGGCGGCGACCCGGTGAAGGGCACCGAGTTCATCGACGTGCTGGAGCTGTTCCTCGCCGACCCGAAGACCGAGTCGATCGTGATGATCGGCGAGATCGGCGGCTCGGCCGAGGAGGAGGCCGCCCAGTTCCTGCGGGACGAGGCCAAGCGGGGCCGGAAGAAGCCGATGGTCGGCTTCATCGCCGGCCGCACGGCGCCTCCGGGCCGCCGCATGGGCCATGCCGGCGCGATCATCTCGGGCGGCAAGGGCGGCGCCGAGGACAAGATCGCCGCGATGGAGGAGGCGGGCATCCGCGTCTCTCCGTCCCCGGCCCGCCTCGGCTCGACGCTGGTCGAGGTGCTGAAGGGCTGAACGCTGCCTTGCGCCACACGCAAGGAGGCGGGGCCCATATCGGACGGATCGGGGCGCGCGGCAGGCCGCGTGTCCCGGCCGGATCTCAGTGACGGATGCGCCCGCCGCCCTCGCGCGGGCGCGTCCGAACGGTTGAGGGCGGTCCGCCCGGCGCGGTCCGCACCCCCGAGCAGGATGGACGGACCATGGCACGCCAGGACCTGAACGAAGCGCTCCTCGAAACCTCGTTCCTCTACGGCGGCAACGCCGCCTATATCGAGGAGCTGCAGGCGGCCTACGCGCGCAACCCCGCCTCGGTCGATCCCGAGTGGCAGAACTTCTTCAAGGCCCTCGGCGAAGACGAGACGCTGGTGGAGAAGAACGCCAAGGGCGCGTCCTGGACCAAGCCCAACTGGCCGGTGCCGCTCAACGGCGAGATCGTCTCGGCGCTCGACGGCAACTGGCCGGCACTCGAGAAGGGCCTCGGCGACAAGATTTTGGCGAAGGACGCCAAGCCCGGCAAGCCGGCCGACGGCGCCGCGGTCGTGGCCAAGACCGGCGTCTCCGTCGAGCAGGCCACGAAGGATTCGGTCCGCGCGATCATGCTGATCCGCGCCTACCGCATGCGCGGCCACCTCCACGCCAAGCTCGACCCGCTGGGCCTCGCCCCGCGCGGCGACCACGAGGAGCTGCACCCGCAGCATTACGGCTTCCAGGAGAGCGACTGGGACCGCCAGATCTTCCTCGACAACGTGCTGGGCCTCGAGTTCGGCACGATCCGCGAGATCGTCGGCATTCTGGAGCGGACCTACTGCCAGACGCTCGGCGTCGAGTTCATGCACATCTCGGATCCGGCCGAGAAGGCGTGGCTGCAGGAGCGCATCGAGGGCAAGGACAAGGAGATTTCTTTTACTCCTGAGGGCCGCAGGGCCATCCTGAACAAGCTCATCGAAGCCGAGGGATTCGAAAAATTCCTCGATCTCAAGTACACCGGCACCAAGCGCTTCGGCCTCGACGGCGGCGAGGCGATGATCCCGGCGCTGGAACAGATCATCAAGCGCGGCGGCGCGCTCGGCGTGCGCGAGATCGTGCTCGGCATGGCCCACCGCGGCCGTCTCAACGTGCTGACCAACGTGATGGCCAAGCCCTTCCGGGCGGTCTTCCACGAGTTCAAGGGCGGCTCGGCCTCGCCGGCCGAGGTCGAGGGCTCGGGCGACGTGAAGTACCATCTGGGCGCGTCCTCGGACCGCTCCTTCGACGGCAACAACGTCCACCTCTCGCTGACCGCCAACCCGTCCCACCTCGAGATCGTCGATCCGGTGGTGCTCGGCAAGGTGCGGGCCAAGCAGGACCAGTGGGCCAAGCCCAACGTCGAGCGCCGCACGGTGCTGCCGCTCCTCATCCACGGCGACGCGGCCTTCGCCGGCCAGGGCGTGGTGGCCGAGTGCCTCGGCCTCTCGGGCCTCAAGGGCCACCGCACCGGCGGCTCGGTGCACTTCATCATCAACAACCAGATCGGCTTCACCACCGATCCGCGCTTCTCGCGCTCCTCGCCCTACCCGTCGGACGTGGCGAAGATGGTGGAAGCTCCGATCTTCCACTGCAACGGCGACGACCCGGAGGCGGTGACCTTCGCCGCCAAGGTCGCGGTCGAGTATCGGCAGAAGTTCGGCAAGCCGGTCGTGATCGACATGCTCTGCTACCGCCGCTTCGGCCACAACGAGGGCGACGAGCCGGCCTTCACCCAGCCGAAGATGTACCAGCGCATCCGCAAGCACCCGACCGCGCTGGAGACCTACGGCCGCAAGCTGGTCGAGAGCGGCGTGCTGACCCAGGAAGCGCTCGATGCCCGCAAGGCCGAGTTCCGCGGCATGCTCGATGCCGAACTCGACACGGCGACGAACTACAAGGCCAACAAGGCCGACTGGCTCGACGGACGCTGGTCCGGCTTCAAGGCGGTCTACGAGGACGTGGACGACCCGCGCCGCGGCCGCACCGCCGTGCCCGCCGAGACCCTGCGGGAGATCGGCCAGCGGATCACGCAGGCGCCCCCCGGCTTCCAGCTGCACCGCACGATCCAGCGCTTCCTCGACAACCGCGCCAAGGCGGTCGAGACCGGGCAGGGCATCGACTGGGCGACCGCCGAGGCGCTGGCCTTCGGCTCGATCCTCCTCGACGGCAACCGGGTCCGCCTCTCGGGCCAGGATGTCGAGCGCGGCACCTTCTCGCAGCGCCACGCCGTGGTGATCGACCAGGAGAACGAGCAGCGCTTCACCGCCCTGAACTCGATCCGCGAGGGGCAGGCCAACATCGAGATCATCAACTCGATGCTCTCCGAGGAGGCGGTGCTCGGCTTCGAGTACGGCTACTCGCTGGCCGAGCCGAACGCGCTGGTGCTCTGGGAGGCGCAGTTCGGCGACTTCGCCAACGGCGCGCAGGTGGTGATCGACCAGTTCATCGCATCCGGCGAGCGCAAGTGGCTGCGCATGTCCGGCCTCGTGATGCTCTTGCCGCACGGCTACGAGGGCCAGGGGCCGGAGCACTCCTCGGCCCGCCTGGAGCGCTACCTGCAGGGCTGCGCCGAGGACAACATGCAGGTCGCCAACTGCACGACGCCGGCGAACTACTTCCACATCCTGCGCCGGCAGCTGAAGCGCGACTTCCGCAAGCCGCTCGTGCTGATGACGCCGAAGTCGCTGCTGCGCCACAAGCGGGCGGTCTCCTCCCTCGACATGCTGGCGGAGGGCTCGACCTTCCACCGCATCCTCTGGGACGACGCCGAGCAGGAGTCGAGCGAGCTGAAGCTCGTGCGCGACGACAAGGTCCGCCGCGTCGTGCTCTGCTCGGGCAAGGTCTACTACGACCTCTTGGAGGAGCGCGAGAAGCGGGGCGTCAACGACGTCTACCTGCTGCGCGTCGAGCAGCTCTACCCGTTCCCGCTGAAGGCCTTGGCCACCGAGATGGGTCGCTTCCGCAACGCGGAGGTGGTCTGGTGCCAGGAGGAGCCCAAGAACATGGGCGCGTGGTCCTTCGTCGAGCCCTATCTCGAATGGGTGCTGGGCCAGGCGGGCTCCGCCTCGAAGCGCCCGCGCTACGTCGGGCGCCCGGCCTCGGCCTCGACCGCGGTCGGCCTGATGTCGAAGCACCAGGCGCAGCTCCAGGCCTTCCTCAACGAGGCCCTGGCGGTCTGACCGAGAGCCGATGCCCTACTTCCTGCTCCGCCTCGAGCCGCCGCGTCCGAGCTTCCCTTTCGACGCGACGGACGCCGAGAAGGCCCTGTTCTCCGAGCACGCGGCCTACTGGATCGACCGCGCGGAGCGGGGGCAGGCCGTCGCGGTGGGGCCCGTCTTCGACGCGGCCGGGACCTGGGGCCTCGCCCTGGTGGAGGCGGAGGACGACGCGGCCGCGCGCGCACTCGGGGCCGACGATCCCGTCATCCGGGCGGGAGCCGGCTTCGCCTATACCCTCTCGGCCGTTCCAAACCTGATTCTGCGGCGTTGAGGCCGCGAACCGACAGCCACAGGAGGCCCCCCGCGGGGCAGTGAGAGCATGGCAACCGACATCCTCGTCCCGACGCTCGGCGAATCCGTGAGCGAGGCCACGATCGGCCGCTGGTTCAAGAAGCCCGGCGACACGGTCGCGGCCGACGAGCCCCTGGTGGAGCTGGAGACCGACAAGGTCACGCTGGAGGTCAACGCCCCGGCCGCCGGCGAGCTCGGCGAGATCCTGGTGAAGGACGGCGAGACGGTGGAGCCCGGCGCGCTGCTCGGCTCGATCGTCGAGGCGGGCGCGGGCGGCGGCGCGAAGGCGGCCCCGAAGCAGGCCGCCGAGACCAAGGCCGAGAGCCGCAGCGAGGGCCCGAAGGACGGCGGCTCCGCGAAGGCCGAACCCCCGAAGGAATCCTCGGCGAGCTACGGCAGCCACGGTGACGGCGCGCCCCAGGCCGGCCGCCCGGTCGGCGACAACGGCCCGGCGGTGGCCAAGCTCGCCCGCGAATCCGGCGTCGATCCGTCGGGCGTCAACGGCAGCGGCAAGGACGGCCGCGTCACCAAGGGCGACATGCTGGGCGCCATCGCCAAGGGACCCGCTCAGGCGGCGCCCGCCAAGGAGGCCCGGCCCACCCTGCCGCGCGCGCCTTCCGCGCCGGACGACGCCGCGCGCGAGGAGCGCGTGCGCATGACGAAGCTGCGCCAGACCATCGCGCGCCGCCTCAAGGACGCGCAGGACACCGCCGCGATGCTGACGACGTTCAACGACGTCGACATGTCGGCCGTGATGGCGATGCGGTCCCAGTACAAGGACATCTTCGAGAAGAAGCACGGCACGAAGCTCGGCTTCATGGGCTTCTTCACCAAGGCGGTGATCGGCGCCCTGAAGGATGTCCCGGCGGTCAACGCCGAGATCGACGGGCAGGATCTCGTCTACAAGAACTACTACCACATCGGCATCGCGGTCGGCACCGACAAGGGCCTCGTCGTGCCGGTGGTGCGCGACGCCGACGACCTCTCGATCGCCGGCATCGAGAAGACGATCGCGGGCTTCGGCAAGAAGGCGCGCGACGGCAAGCTCTCCATCGAGGAGATGCAGGGCGGCACCTTCACGATCACCAACGGCGGCATCTACGGCTCGCTGATGTCGACGCCGATCCTCAACGCGCCGCAATCGGGCATCCTCGGCATGCACCGCATCGAGGAGCGGCCTGTCGTGCGGGGCGGCAAGATCGAGGCGCGGCCGATGATGTATCTGGCCCTCTCCTACGACCACCGCATCGTGGACGGGAAGGAGGCCGTGACCTTCCTCGTGCGCGTCAAGGAGGCCCTGGAGGACCCGGCGCGCCTCGTGCTGGACCTCTAAGCCGGCCTTCTCATCGACATCGAAGCGCGGGCGCATGAGCCCGCGCACCGGACTTCCTGCGGGCCCGGCATGGCCTGCCTCGATCCGCGAGTTCTGAACGCATGTCCTACGATCTCGTCGTCATCGGCACCGGCCCCGGGGGCTATGTCTGCGCCATCCGGGCGGCCCAGCTCGGGCTGAAGACCGCGGTGGTCGAGAAGCGGGCGACCCATGGCGGCACCTGCCTCAACGTCGGCTGCATCCCCTCGAAGGCCCTGCTGCACGCCTCGGAAGCCTTCGACGAGGCCAACCACCACTTCGCCGATCTCGGCATCGAGGTGAGCGGGGTGAAGCTCGACCTGAAGAAGATGATGAGCTTCAAGTCGGAAGGGGTCGCGGGCAACACCAAGGGCGTCGAGTTCCTGCTCAAGAAGAACAAGGTCGACACCTATCAGGGCACCGGCCGGATCGCCGGCGCGGGACGCGTCGAGGTCGTCTCCGAGGACGGCGGCAACCGGATGCTGGAGACGAAGAACATCGTCATCGCCACCGGCTCGGACGTGGCCAAGCTGCGCGGCGTCGAGATCGACGAGCAGGTGGTGGTCTCCTCCACGGGCGCGCTCGAACTGGACCGGGTGCCGAAGAAGCTCCTCGTCATCGGCGCGGGCGTGATCGGGCTCGAACTCGGCTCGGTCTGGCGGCGCCTCGGCGCCGAGGTCACCGTGGTCGAGTATCTCGACCGGGTGCTGCCGGGCATGGACGGGGAGGTGGGCAAGCAGTTCCAGCGCATCCTGACCAAGCAGGGGCTGGCCTTCAAACTCTCCACCAAGGTCACGGGCGTCGAGGTGGCTAAGAAGGGCGCGAAGGTCACGGTGGAGCCCGCCGCGGGCGGCGCCTCCGAGACGCTGGAGGCCGACGTGGTGCTGGTTGCCATCGGCCGCGTGCCCTACACGCAGGGCCTCGGCCTGGAGACGGTCGGCGTCCAGGTGGACGACAAGGGCCGGATCCAGACGGACGAGCACTTCGCCACCAACGTCACCGGCATCTACGCGATCGGCGACGTGATCGCCGGCCCGATGCTCGCCCACAAGGCCGAGGACGAGGGCGTGGCGGTGGCCGAGATCCTGGCCGGCCAGTCGGGCCACGTGAACTACGCGGTGATCCCGAACGTGGTCTACACCTTCCCGGAGGTCGCCTCTGTCGGCAAGACCGAGGAGGAGCTGAAGAAGGACGGCATCAGCTACAACGCCGGCAAGTTCCCCTTCACGGCCAACGGGCGGGCCAAGGCCAACGGCACCACGGACGGCTTCGTGAAGGTGCTGGCGGATGCGGCGAGCGACCGGGTGCTCGGCGTGCACATCGTGGGGGCGGATGCCGGCAACCTGATCGCCGAGGTCGCGGTGGCGATGGAATTCGGCGCATCCTCGGAGGACATCGCCCGGACCTGCCACGCCCACCCGACGCTCACCGAGGCCGTGAAGGAAGCGGCCCTCGCGGTCGCCAAGCGCGCCATCCACGTCTGAGGAACGGTCCGGATCCCGGCGATCCGTCGATCGAACGCCGCGCGGCGCGTCAGTGACGCGCCGCGCGGGACTCCTCCAGCACCGGCGCGAGGCCGAGCTGGCGGGCGAGCGAGACGAGGTCCTTCAGCCGGCCGGTCTGCGTCTTGCGCCGCAGGTTCAGCCGATGGGTCTCGACCGTGCGCACGCTGAGCGCGAGGCGGCGGGCGACCTCCTTGTTGCTGAAGCCCGCGCTGAGGAAGCGCAGCACCTCCGCCTCCCGCGGGGTCAGGCCGAGCGCCTCGCCGGACTCCGGCTGCGGCTCGCCGTGGGGGCCCGAGAGGCGCTCCTGGCCGGCGGCGAGCGCCAGGATCGCCGCGCTGAGATCGCGCGGCGATCCCGAGCGGGCGATCACGGCGTCCGTGCCGGCCGCGAGCAGTGCCCCGAGATCGGCTCCACCCAGGGCCTGGAAGGCGGCCAGGACCCGTAACCGCGGCTGCCGCTCCTTCAGTGCGCCGATCTGGGCGAGCCCGTCGCCGACGCGCCGCGCGTCGATGAAGACCAGGGCGACGAGGTGGTCCAGTTCCGTCTCGGCGAGATCCGCCTCGTGCAGGGTCTGGAGTTCGGGCAAGTGCTCGAGGGTGGCCCGAACGGTCGGACACAGGTCCTGCGGCTCGTCAACGATCAGCACGCCCACCGCAGCACTCATGATCCCACGCCCCTCTTCCCGCAATGAGACGGCGCCGCCGTTCTCGGAAGGTGCGTTTCAAGTTCGAGTCCAGGCGCTTTCGGCAGAACGTTAAGGTTTACGCGGGGCTATTCCGTAGGAGAGCCCGGTGATGGACGGCCGACGGTTGTCCCGAATGCGGACGCCGGGGTCGACGTCTCGAGGAGGTCTGTGCCGATTCGGTCCGGCCCAGATTGGCCTCAGCCGGCGCGGGCCAGGATCAGGTCGGTCGCCGCCGAGACCACGCGGTCGCGGCCGCCGGCCTTGGCCTCGTAGAGGGCGATGTCGGCCCGCTTCACCAGCGCCTCGACCGAGTCGCCTTCCGTCCAGGTGCTGACGCCGAAGCTGCAGGTGAGCCGCACCGGGCCGCGGCTGCCGCGGATGCGCAGGTCGCGCGCCTTCAGGCAGAGGCGCCGGGCGACCGCCTCGGCGGCCTCCAGCCCGGTATCGGCGAGCGCGATGGCGAACTCCTCGCCGCCGAGCCGCCCGGCCCGGCCCTCCTCGGACATCAGCTTGGCGACCGCCTGGATCGCCCGGTCGCCGATATCGTGGCCGTGCTCGTCGTTGATGCGCTTGAAGTGGTCGATGTCGGCCAGGATCATCGAGAGGCGGCCGTGGTTGCCGGCCCGGTCCGCGCTCTGGCTGGCCTGTGCGAAGAAGGCGCGCCGGTTCAGCAGGCCGCTCAGCGGGTCCGTCTCGGCGAGGCGGATCAGATGCTCCTGCAAGGTGGTCAGCCGCTCGGCGGCGCGCAGGCGCGCGTGCAACTCCTCGGCGCAGGGCGGCTTGTCGATGAAGTCGTCGGCGCCGCTGTCGAGGGCCTCCGCCAGGGTGCGCTCGTTGCGGGCCGACGACATGGTGATGACGTAGAGGGGGCGGCGCTCGTCGGCCAGCAGGCGCGCGGACCAGCACAGTTCCAGGCCGCCGAGCGGCCGCACCTGCAGGCTGGTGATGAGCACCCGGATCTCGGGCCGGTCGGTCAGGAAGGCGAGGGCCTCCGCCGAATCCGTGAAGCAGTGCACATTGTGTCCGCGCGGCTCGAGCAGCCCCGCCACGATCTTGAGGACGACGCGGCTGGAATCGACGATGACGATATTCATGGGCAGTCTTCCGGCGGCGATCGACCCTGGGATTGATTGTGGCCCGGAAAGCTTAATGCCCCTTCCACCGCCCGTCGGGGCGCGCCGGCCGTGAGCGCGCCGCCGGTCACGCCGGACGGGCGCTACATCGTCGTGCGCGGCCGGCTGTGGCGGCGCGCCGACCCCGCCCTCACGGAGACGGCGCGGGCGCGGGCGGTCGCGGCGCTGATGGCCGCGCGGCGGGCCGTGCGCGACGCCAAGGCGGCGGAGCGGCGCGGCCTGCGGGACGCGGGCGATGCCCTGCGCGCGGCGCGGGACGCGGTGCAGGCCGCCAAGGAGGCGCTCGGCGAGCGCGGCCCGGTCTGGTGGGACGACGGCGCCCCGGACGAGACCCGCAGGATGGCGCGCAACACGCGCTACGCGGCGTGGTTCGCGGGCCTCGCGGGGGAGGGCGCCGTGGCGGGGGAACTCAGCGGCGCGGGACCTGGACCTCGATGACGCGCACGCCCGCGGGCCGGTAGCCGCCGGCCTCGGCGGCCGCCCAATCGCCCCGGGCGTCCCGCGACAGGATGCGGGCGCCGGGCGCGGGCCGGCGGCGCGCCGGCTCCCGGGCGTTGATCACCGTGAGGGTCGGCTCGCCGACCGGGGTTCGCGGGATGCCGGAGATCGTCGGCACGCCGTAGGTGCCGTAGCTCCAGGCCGGCGGCACGATCTCGCTGGGGCGGGGGAAGCGGGTCAGGGGCGCGCCGACATAGGCGCCGCGCACCGCCTCGTCGGCGAAGCCGTAGCGGGCTGCCCCGTCGTCGTAGCCCGGCGCGTAGGCGGGGCCGTAGCCGCTCCCGTAGACCTCGACCGCGCCGGCGCCGCCGGTTCCGACGGCCAGGGCGAGCGCGGCGAGCGCCGCCCGGGTGATGTGAGCCGACATGCTGATCCTCCGGCGCGCCAGGCGTGGACGTCCCGGAGAACGTCACGCTCTCCGGTGTCGTTCCGGCACCGGGCGCCGCGCCAGCCGCGCAGACTGCGTAAGGCGCCGTCTGGGCATGAAAAAGCCCCGGCGAGAGCCGGGGCTCGGCGAGGCCCGGGATGGGCCGGCTTCAGCGGCAGGTCGTGATCCGGCGCACGATCCAGCCCTCGCCCTCGATCCAGAGGCGGCGGCGGGCGCGGCTGCAGTTGGTGTCCTCCTCGGCCTCGGCCGTGGAGGCGGCGGCGGGCCGCACGGGGCTCGCCTCCGCGACCTTGGCGATGCCGCGGTCGGAGGCCGCCGGGGCGGCGGAGGCGGGGCCCGCGAGGGCGAGGAGAGAGGCCGCGGCGAGGCCGGCGGCGGAAAGCTTGAGCATGGGATGTCCGTTCGTTCGCCGCCGGTCCGTGCCGCGGCCGTCAGCCTGGTCCGACCGGGCTCTTCGGCCCGCGCGATCTGTTGACTGCTCAATGCACGGCTCAGCCTTGCGGTTGCACCGGAACGACAGGATTTACCCACGGAATCGCCACGATTGTCCCCAGATCGCGGGCGTCGGGCAGGGTCGGCTCGGCCGGTTCCGACGCCGCCCGGCTGCGTCCGGACCCGGCCCGCGCACGGTCATTTCAGCGCGTCCCGCCGCCCGGCACCTTGCCGCCGTCCGGTGCAGGGATTAGTCATCCGCGCTCAAGCAGATCGAGGCGAAGCGCCAAGTTCTCGATCTGACGAATCGGCTTCTTTGGAATGCTTCCAGATCTTGGAGGCGCTGAAAGCCGATCGAGCATTAGGTTTTAACGATTCCAATCTGGAGAACGACATGGCGGACGGCTCCGCGTTCGTCCAGGCCTTCACGATCCTGTTTCGGGAAGGCCTGGAAGCGCTTCTGATCATCGCGGCGCTCGTCGCCTTCCTGCGCCGGGCGGGCGCCTCCGAGCGGATCGCCCCGGTCTATGCGGGCGCCGGGCTCGCGGCTCTGGCAAGCCTCGCCATGGCGTGGGTGTTCGAGACCTATTTCGACGGCAACCACAACGACCTGATGGAGGCGAGCGTGATGCTCGCGGCGGCCGCGCTGATGTTCTACATGAGCGGCTGGCTCTTCGTCCGGCAGGACCCGAAGGCCTGGCAGGCCGACCTGAACCGCCTCGCCGAGCGGGCGCTCGGGGCCGGCACCATCCTGTCGCTCGCCGGCATCGCCTTCCTGGCGGTGTTCCGCGAGGGCGCCGAGACCGTGCTGTTCCTGCACGCGCTGGCCAAGAGCGGCAACGGCTTCGACGGCTCCCTCTTCGGCGGCCTCGCGGTCGCGGCGCTCGCGCTCGCCGCGATGTTCGTGGCCATGCAGTGGCTGGCGCTGCGCCTGCCGCTCCGGCCGATGTTCGTGATCACCTCCGCCTTCCTGTTCGTGATGGGCCTCAAGCTCGTCGGCGAGGCCTTCCAGGAGTTCCAGGAGCAGACCCTGATCCCGGTCCACGACGGGGGGGTGCCGGGCTTCGTCACCGAGATCGGCTTCAACGGCACCTGGGAGGCCATCGGCACCCAAGGGGCCCTGGTGGCGATCGCGCTCGCCTGCCTCGCCGCCTACCTGACGCGGAACCGCGGCGCCGGGACGCGGCCCCAGGCGGCCCCGCAGGGCAAGCCGGCGCGGGCGACCTCCTGAGGGGCGACCGCACCGGTTCCGGACGAGGGCCCGCCGCGCCACCCGCGCGCGCCACCCGCGCGCGCCACCCGCGCGGCGGGCCCTTCCGTTTCAGGGCGCGGCGCCCGTCGTGACCGAGAGCATCGGCAGGGTCACGGCGAGCGTGCCGGCCTCCCGCGGCGGCGCGGCGAGCGCCGCGAAGGCCGCGAGGCCGAGGCAGAAGCCGAGACCGAGGAGGCCGGTCTCGAGCCCGCGGTAGAACCTGTCCATCGGGCGTTCTCCTCATCCGAGGTTCCGATGATCGGGCCGGGGCGTTAACGTTTCCTCAGCCGCCGTAGGCGACGAGCGCCGCCCCCGCCGCGATCAGCGCCACGCCGAGCCAGCTGAGCGGGCTCAGCGACTCGCCGAGGAGGAGGGCGCCGAACGCGGCCACCAGCACGACGCTGAGCTTGTCGAGCGGCGCGACCCGGGCCGCGTCCCCGAGGGAGAGGGCGCGGAAGTAGCAGAGCCAGGACGCCCCGGTGGCGAGGCCCGACAGCACGAGGAACAGCGCGCTGCGGCCCGAGACCTGCCCGAGGGCGGAGGCCTGCCCGGTGCCGAGCACGATCGCGGCGGTCAGCGCCGCAACGACGAGCGTCCGCAGGAAGGTCGCGACCTCGGAGGGCACGCCCGACAGGCCGAGCTTGGCCAGGATCGCGGTGAGCGCAGCGAACACGGCCGAGAGCAGCGCCCAGAGGCGCCAGGACGCGAGCCAGTCGCCCATCGGGCTCAAGGAATCAGCCGGTCGGCCCGCAGGCGTCCGAACAGGTCGAGGAAGGCGTCGTCGGACGGCTGGTAGCGCAGGAAGCCGAGCCGGCGGCTCTTGCCCATGTCGGTCACCACCTCGATCGGCCGGCCGAGGTCGGCGTCGGTGTGCCAGGGGGAGGCGAGGCGGTCGAGGTCGGGCTCGGCGAGGCCGTGGCGCGCCGCGATCTCGGCCCAGACGGCTGCGTCGCCCGCCATCTGCTCCTCCAGCGGCCGCACCGTGCCGTCGAAGGGAGCGGGCTCCAGGCCGAACCACCGGGCGATCCGCTCCCACATCCAGCTCCAGCGGAAGACGTCGCCGTTCACCACGTTGAAGGCCTCGTCCGCCCCCGCCCGGCTGGTCGAGGCCCAGAGGATGTGGTGCGCGAGCTGGCGCGCGTCGGTGACGTCCACGAGGCCGTTCCACTGCGCGGCCGAGCCGGGGAAGCGGAAGGGCCGCCCGGTCTCCCGGCAGAGGGTGGCGTAGACGGCCAGCGTGGTGCCCATGTTCATGGCGTTGCCGACCGCCTTGCCGACGATCGAGTGTGGGCGGTGCACGCTCCAGGTGAAGCCGTCGCGGGCCGCGGCCTCGAAGACGGCATCCTCCTGGGCGTAGTAGAAGTTTTCGACCGGGAGCCGTCCCTGCTCCTCGCGGAACGGCGTCTGCGGCAAGCGGCCTGTGCCGTAGTTCTCGAACGGCCCGAGATAGTGCTTGAGCCCCGTCACCAGGGCGACGTGGCGGACCGAGCCGCCCGGCCGCAGGGCCTCGAGCACGTCGCGCACGGCCTGCCCGTTCAGGCGAATCATCTCGGCCTCGGTCGGCCGGCGCGTCCAAGTGGCGAGGACGACGTGGCTCGGGCGCAGGTCCGACAGCGCGTCCCGCAGCGCGCCGGGGTCGTGCAGGTCGGCGCGCACCGGATGGATGCCCGGGGCGGCGGCCGGATTGCGGGCGAGCCCGAGGACCGACCAGCCCTCCGCCGCCATCAGGGAGGCGGTCGCGCTCCCCACGATGCCGCTCGCGCCGACGATCAGTGCCGTGCCGGTCATGTTCCTGGTTCCCTGGCCGCTCACCCCCCGGGGTGAACTGGGACGGGTGCCGTGCGGGTCCAGGCTTCCGCCCCCGAAGCCGGCAGCGCCGCGTCATCTCGGCCAAGTCTCACGCGGGCGTGTCGGTGGCGCGGCAAGGGGCCGGTTGTGCGCGATCCGGTTTGCCCCTTATGAACAGCTCGTAAGTTGAACCAGCCGGCCTCACGCAGGCCAAGGTTGTCGGAGGTCCTTCATGCGGCACTTCAAGATCGCACGCGCGCTCGCCACCGGCGTCGCCCTCGCTCTCGCGGTGGGAAGCGCGGCCTCCGCCCAGGACGCCTCGAACGACGCCTCGACCGCCGAGCAGACCATCGACGTGATGAACAAGCTGTTCGGCAAGCATCCGGGCTTCAGGGCCAACCACGCCAAGGGCGTGGTCGCCGAGGGCAGCTTCACGCCCTCTCCTGAGGCCGCCAAGATCAGCAAGGCCTCCCTGTTCCAGGGGCCGGCCGTGCCCGTGACGGTCCGCTTCTCGGACGCCACCGGCGTCCCGACCATCCCGGACGGTGCGGCCAACGCCAACCCGCACGGCATGGCGCTGAAGTTCAAGCTCGCCGACGACACGGAGATGGACGTCGTCGTCAACGCCCTGAAGTACTTCCCCGTCGCCACGGGCGAGGAGTTCCGCGACCTCCTGAAGGCCGTCTCCGAGAGCGGGCCGGACGCGCCGCGACCGACGGCGCTGGAGAAGTTCACCGCCTCTCACCCGGCCGCCGCCACGGCCGGCAAGACCGCCCAGACCCCGTCGAGCTTCGCCCGCCAGACCTATAACGGGGTGAACGCCTTCGTCTTCGTGGACAAGGACGGCAAGCGCCAGGCCTTCCGCTACCGCTTCGTGCCGGTCGAGGGCGAGGAGATCCTCCCGCCCGAGGAAGCCGCCAAGCGGGATCCGGGCTACCTGATGGCGGAGATCGGCCCGCGGCTGGCGAAGGAGCCCGCCCGCTTCCGGGTGCTGGCGCAGCTCGCCGAGGCCGGCGACCCGACCAACGACGCCACCAAGCCCTGGCCCGACGACCGCCGGACGATCGACCTCGGCACCCTGACGGTCGCCAAGGCCGTGCCCAACAGCCGCGAGGCCGAGAAGGCCCTGCTCTTCATGCCGAACGCCCTCACGGACGGGATCGAGGTGTCGGACGATCCGCTCATCGACGCCCGCGTCCAGGCCTACGCGGTCTCGTTCGGCCGCCGCTCGCAGTAGCGCGCCGGGGCCGGGCCGTCCTGGCCCCGGGCCCACGTCCCCTGCTCAGCGCGTGGTGCCGGGGGCCGGGGCGGTGGCGCCGCCCCGCTCGGCGGCCGGCGCAGGTGCCCTGCCGTCGGTGCGGCGGGCGCCGGCCTCGGTCGCGCCGGAGCCGGTGAGGCCGCCCGCGCCGACGCTCGTCGCGGAGCCCGCTGCGGCGCCCTGGGCCGGCTCGGACTTGTCGTCGGGGCGGCCCGCCGCCTCGGCGGCGCCGCCGAGGCCGACGAGGAGCGTGGCAGCGAGCAGGGTGGCGCGAATCTCTCTGGTCACGGGTCGCCTCCGGCATCCGGTTCGACGGCCCCGGTGGGCCGCCCAGTCGGACAAGCGGGCGGTGACGGGAGCGTTCCCGCCGCCTGCTCAGACTGGCGAGCGGTCCGCGTCGCGGTTCGACCGCGCGTCCTGGATGGCCCGCCGCAGCATGCGCGAGAGGTCGGCGATCGAGTAGGGCTTGCGCAGCAGGGGAAAGCCCTGCGTGCCCTGCTCGGCCATGACGTGGCTGTAGCCCGAGGCGAGGACCACCGGCATGTCCGGACGCCGCCGCCGGATCTCGTGCGCGAGTTCGACCCCGTTCATGCCCGGCATCACCACGTCGGAGAAGACGACCTCGAAGCGGAACGGCACGCGCTCGAACTCGGCCAGCGCCCGCTCGGCATCGGTCGCCCAGACCGTGCTGAAGCCGATCTCGCGCAGCGCCTGCTCGGCGAAGGCGCCGACCTCGGGATTGTCCTCCACGACGAGCACGCAGGTGCCGTGGCCGCTCGCCAGCGGGGCCGGCTCGGCCGCGTCCGGCAGCGGCACCCGCTCCGACCCGACCCGCGGCAGGTAGAGCGTGAAGGTCGTGCCCGCGCCCCGCTCGCTCGTCACCGTGATCTCGCCGCCGGACTGCTTGGCGAAGCCGAAGACCTGGGAGAGGCCGAGCCCCGTGCCCTGGCCGACGCCCTTCGTGGTGAAGAAGGGCTCGAAGATCCGCTCCAGATCCTCGGGGGCGATGCCGGCGCCCGTATCCGAGATCGACACGGCCACGAAATCGCCGGGCACGCTCGGATGGGTGCGCACCGCCGGGATGGCGGAGGTGGGACGGACGCGGATGCTCAGCCGTCCCTCGCCCGCCATGGCGTCGCGGGCGTTCACCACCATGTTGACCACGGCCGTGTCGAACTGGCTCGCATCCGCGTTCACGGCGAGGCGCTCGGGGCCCGCGTGCCGGTCCCCTCCCGCCGCGACCTCGGCCTCGAAGCGGATGCGCGCGCCTGTGAGCGTGCCGACCATCTCGGAGAGGGCGGTGACCGCCCGGCCGACATCGAACACCTCCGGGGTCAGGGTCTGGCGGCGCGCGAAGGCGAGGAGCTGGCCCGTCAGCTTGGCGGCCCGGTCGACCGTGTCCGAGATGGCCGCGACGTAGCGCAGGCGGCGCTCCTCGGGGAGGTTCGGGCGCTTGAGGAGGTCCGTCGAGGACTTGATGACGGTGAGCAGGTTGTTGAAGTCGTGCGCCACGCCGCCCGTGAGCTGGCCCACCGCCTCGAGCTTCTGCGACTGGCGCAGCTGCTCCTCCAGCGCCTTGCGCTCGGTCACGTCGCGGCCGGCGGCGCAGAAGAGGTCGCCCTGCGCGATGGCGTTCCAGGAGATCCAGCGCTCGGCGCCGTCGGCGGCGCGCAGGCGGACGTCGAGGTTGTCGAGAACCTCGCCCCGCACGATGCGCGCGAAGGCCTGCTGCGCCTCGGCCCGGTCGTCCGGATGGACGAAGGTGTCGAAGCGCGCGCCGACGAGCTGCTCCTCGCCCCAGCCGAGCATCTCCCGCCAGGCCGGGTTGACGGCCCGGTAGACGCCGTCGAAGCCGCAGACCACGAGCAGGTCGCGGCTGGCGCGCCAGACGAGGTCGCGCTCCGCCGTGCGGTCGCGCGCCGTCGCCTGCAGGACGGCCTCGGCCTCGCGGCGCTCGCTGATGTCGTTGAACAGGATGGCGACGCGGCGCTGGACGGGATCGCCGATGCGCAGGGCGTGCACGTCGAACCAGCGGCCCATGGCCACGGCCCCGCTCTCGAAGCGGACCGGCCGGCCCGTCAGCGCGACCGCGCCGTAGACGTCGAACCAGCGCCGCTCCAGCGCGGGCACCACCTCGCTCACCCAGCGTCCGATGACGTCGCCGAGCCCGGTCTGCCGCTGGAAGGCGGGGTTCACCTCCAAAAAGCGATAGTCGATCGCGCGCTCGTCGGCGTCGAAACGCATCTCGACGATGCAGAAGCCCGCATCGATCGCGTCGAACAGGGTGCGGTAGCGCGCCTCGCTCTCGGCGAGCTTGCCCTCCTCGGTCCGGAATCGCGTGACGTCGAGCTGGCTGCCGAAGAAGTAGCGCAGCCGCCCCTCGCCGTCGAAGACCGGGCTGACGTAGAGTTCGTTGCGGAAGGGCGTGCCGTCGCGATGGTAGTTGAGGATCTCGACCACGACGTCGCGCCGGGCCGCGATGGCATCGCGCAGCCGTGCGACGTCGGCGGGGTCGGTCCCCGGCCCCTGGAGGAAGCGGCAGTTGCGCCCGACCAGCTCCTCCGCCCCGTATCCGCAGAGGTCTTGGAAGGCGCGGTTCGCGAAGACGATCGGATTGTCCGGACGGTTCGGGTCGGTGACGATCTGCGGCATGCGGGTCTTCTCGGCGGCCGTGAACAGCAGGTCCGCCCCCGCCGGCGAGGTGCGCTGACCCGCCTCCGGCCGGCGGACGCCGTCCGCGAGCTGGGCGCGCAGCCGCGCATTCTCGGCTTCCAGCGCGCGCTCGCGGCCCCGCAGCCGCTCGACCTCATCCCCCATCATGCCAGGTCCGCTCGGCTCGACGGCTCGTCCGGCCGCCCCAGACCACAACGGCCAACAGGACGAGCGGGTTCTTCGTAGAAGCGGGCCGCCCCGTCGATGGCGCGGCCGCCCGCGGGCGGCGCCGTCCGGGCATTCCGGATCGTCGCGGCCGATTCCCGCTTCGGTTGCGGCCTCGGTCCCTGCGCGCGTCGCGCCGGCCAGGGGTGCGGGTTTGGGACGCATCCGCCCCGTCGCGCCCCGCCCTAGCTCGGGAACTGCGCCAAGTGCCGCGAGCGGCGCCTGGACCGGTATCGCCGTACCAGCTCGGCCGCGGCAACGTGACCGTTGAACGATCTACGTGCGCCTGCACGTATACGTTGTGCCGTGATAGGATCGCGGCCGTCATCTCTCCGACCGGGTCAGCCATGCCCCGGCCTTGCCAGGGAAGTCCTGCCAGCGGATGCCGTCGTCACCGGAGAAGCCCAGGACGAACGGTCCGCACACACCCGTGACCGGCAGCGGGCCGTCCGGCGTCGAGGACGTGCACCACGACATCTTCTTCGCGGCCGTCGAGACGACGCGCATGCCGATGATCGTGACCGACCCGCACCAGCCCGACAACCCGATCCTCTTCGTCAACCGCGCCTTCGAGCGCATGACCGGCTACACCCGGCAGGAGCTGATCGGCACGAACTGCCGCTTCCTCCAAGGGCCGGAGACCGATCGCGACACGGTCGACGAGGTGCGCGCGGCCATCGCCGAGCACCGCGAGTTCGCCACCGAGATCCTGAACTACCGCAAGGACGGCTCCTCCTTCTGGAACGCGCTGTTCGTCAGCCCGGTGTTCAACCGCCAGGGCGACCTCGTCTACTTCTTCGGCTCGCAGCTCGACGTCTCGCGCCGCCGCGACGCCGAGGAATCGCTCCATCAGGCCCAGAAGATGGAGAGTCTCGGCCAGCTCACCGGCGGCATCGCGCACGACTTCAACAACCTGCTGCAGGTGATCTCGGGCCACAACGAGGTGATGCTGGCGCTGATCGACCACCCCGACATCGACGTCTCCCGCCTGCGCCGGGCGGGCGAGGCGGTGCGGGACGCCTCCGAGCGCGCCGCCAAGCTCACGCACCAGTTGCTCGCCTTCTCGCGCAAGCAGCGGCTGGAGGGCCGGCTCCTCAACATCAACGGCCTCGTCCAGAACATGAGCGAGATGGCCGAGCGCACGCTGGGCGAGCAGGTCGTGATGCGCATGCTGCCGGCGCCCGACCTCTGGACCACGCGCATCGACCCGACCCAGGCCGAGGTCGCCCTCCTCAACGTGCTGATCAACGCGCGCGACGCGATGCCGAACGGCGGCACGGTGACGGTGAAGACCGAGAACCTGCTGATCGAGGACGAGGACACCGCCCTCTACAAGACGGTGGGCCCGGGCGCCTACGTGGTGGTCTCGGTGACCGACACGGGCATCGGCATGCCCCCCGAGATCCTGGCCCGGGTGATGGAGCCGTTCTTCACCACGAAGGGCGAGGGCAAGGGCACCGGCCTCGGGCTCGCCATGGTCTACGGCTTCGCCAAGCAGTCGGGCGGCTCGGTCAAGGTCTACTCGGAGGTCGGCCACGGCACCACCGTGCGCCTGCTCTTCCCGGCCTCGGACCAGAAGATCGAGGAGGAGCGCAAGGTCTCGCAGCGCGCCGCCGACCGGCACGGCACCGAATCGGTGCTCGTCGTCGACGACCGGCCGGACGTGGCCGCCACCGCGGGCACGATCCTGGAGGATTTCGGCTACAAGGTCACGATCGCGGACGGGCCCCGTGCGGCCCTCGAGGTGCTGGACGGCGAGGCGCGCATCGACCTGCTGTTCACCGACCTGATCATGCCGGGCGGCATGAACGGCGTCATGCTGGCCCGGGCCGCGCGCGAGCGCCAGCCCCGGATCAAGGTGCTGCTGACCACGGGCTACGCCGAGGCCTCGCTGGAGCGCACCGATGCGGGCGGCACCGAGTTCGAGATCATCAACAAGCCCTACAAGCGCATGGAACTCGCCCGGCGCGTGCGGCGCGTCCTCGACGGTCCGACGGGCGTCGGCTAGGGGCCTCGCGCCCCGCTCGGCCAGTCGTGCGGGCCGGTCCGAGCTGGCAAGGGATCGTGCCTCGACGACACGGTTCCGCGAAGCTTATCGATAGTACGTTGATACTATGCTTAGTAATTCTTTATCGTGAATGCTTCTCGCGAAAAGATTAAGATTTTGTCATCTTGAAACGGTGCGCTTCCGTCGGCGTTTCAACGCATCATCCACATGGAGGATAGAGGATGCGTATGAAACTTGCTGGCGCGGCGCTGCTCGCGCTGGGCACCCTGGCCGGCACGGCGGGCGCCGCGGAGGCCGCGCAGGGCTGCGGACCCGGCTTCCATCGCGGCTATTACGGCTGGTGCCGGCCGAACTGGCGGCCCTATGCCGACCGTCCCGTCGTCTACGCGCGGCCCGTCTACGGCTACGGCTGGCGCCGCCCCTGGGGCTGGCGCCACGCCGGCTGGCACGGCCGTCACTGGGGCTGGCGCCACGCCGGCTGGCGTCATCGCTGGTGAGGAACGGGGCCGGCGCACCCGCGCCGGCCCCCCGGCGGATCCATCCGCGCGCTCGGACGTCTTCCCGGCGAAGCTTTTTCGCGCCGAGGGGACCCTGTGAGCATCGGACTGATCGCGCTGCTGGACGACGTCGCGGCCCTCGCGAAGATGGCCGCGGCCTCCCTCGACGACGTCGCCGGCCAGGCCGCGCGGGCGGGCGCGAAGGCCGCGGGCGTCGTCATCGACGACGCCGCGGTCACGCCGCGCTACGTCGTGGGTTTCGCCGCCGAGCGCGAGCTGCCGATCGTCGGCCGGATCGCGCTGGGGTCGCTGCGCAACAAGCTTCTGTTCCTTCTGCCGGGCGCGCTCGCGCTCAGCGCCTTCGCGCCCTGGGCGATCACCCCGCTCCTCATGCTGGGGGGCGCCTATCTCTGCTACGAGGGCACCGAGAAGGTCTACGAGGCCCTCGTCCCCCACGGCGCCCATGCCCACGAGGAGGACCTCGCCGCCTCCGCGCACGACCGGACCGCGGAGGACCGACGCGTGGCGAGCGCGATCAAGACCGACTTCATCCTCTGCGTATTCCGACGAAGCCGGCCGGGGATTCCGATTTGAAGCCGGCCGTCATTCCGAGGCGAAGCCGGCCACCGTTCCGATCTGAAGCCGGCCGGTGGCGGAGGCGCTCCC
>NZ_BPQO01000016.1 GCF_022179285.1 Methylobacterium hispanicum
GCCCTGGCGCAGCGTCCGGATGCGGTCGCGGCGGCCGGTGAGGATCTTGTGGGGGTAGGCCTGGTGTCCGACGTCCCAGATGATGCGGTCGTCGGGGGTGTCGAAGACGTGATGCAGCGCGACCGTGAGCTCGACCACGCCGAGCCCGGAGCCGAGATGGCCGCCGGTGACGGAGACGGCGTCGATCATCTCGGCGCGCACCGCATCGGCGACCGCCTGCAGGCGGCTCTCGGGCAGGTGGCGCAAAGCCGCCGGCTCCTCCAGACCGTCAAGGATCGACGTTACGCTCTCGTTCTCGGCCACGGCATCAATCCTCGTCCTGTCGGGATGGGCGGGCTACTCGACGTCCAGCGGCGCCACGCCCTCGGCGCGTCCCTCGGGGCCGAGCGTGATCCGCTGGATACGGGCCTCGGCCCGCTTGAGCAGCTGCTCGCAGTGCCGCTTCAGCATCTCGCCGCGCTCGTAGATCGCGACGGACTCGTCCAGCGGAACATCCCCCCGCTCAAGGCGGCGCACGATCTCCTCCAGTTGCTCGAGAGCCTTCTCGAAGGGCAGATCGGGCGCGGCGGGGGCATCGGAGCGAGGTGCGGTCATCCCTGTCAGTTTCCTTTGGACCGGTTCTAGGGCGGAGCGTGCGCCCGGGACAACCCGGCGGGCATGGCCGGGCCGCGATGACCCACCGCTTTCGCGCGGCCTGACGTGCCCGGGCAACACCCGCGACGGTGGTACGGTACGCCGCTGTACGCGATCCGGTGGCAGGATTGCGCCTCGCGCTCTTACACCGCGAACTGGAACGGCGCGCCCTCGTAGGCGTCGGCGCCGCGCCCGATCGCGGCGATCGCCGCGACCATGCGCCCGTCGCGCCCGAGGATCCGGTCGGCCAGCGCGACGAAGCGCGGGTTCGGCGTGGCGGAGGGCGAGGCGGCGCGGAGTTCCCGCGCGACCTCGGCCTCGTCGCGCTCGGGGTTCAGGGCGCAGGCCGCGATATAGGCCGCGGCCGTCGATCGGCTGATGCCGGCCCAGCAATGGATGACGAGCGGCCGCTCCCGCGGCCAGGCGCACACGAAGGCGATGATGCGCTCCACGTGGCTCTCGTCGGCGAGAACATGGCCGTCGGTCGCCGCCGCGATGTCGCTCACCGCGATCACCGCGCGGCATTCCGGCGGCACCGTATCCGGAAGGTCCGGAGCGTTGCCGGAGGTGAGCAGGCTGAGGACATGGCCCGCGCCGGTCGCCGCGACGGTCTCGGGCAGGCGCGCGAGGGAGCAGACGTGGAGGGTCGGCATCGGGCCTATCCGGCGAGCGCTTCGAAGCGGGCGATGTAGCGGTCCTGGGCGCGGGCGGTCGGCCAGGGGTCTGCCAGCGCCAGGACCGGTTCGGGCAGGGCCTCGGCCCGGCCGAAATAGCGCGCCGCCTCCTCCCCTGTGAAGCCCGCGAGCCGCACCGCCTCGACATGGGCGGCGATCCGGTCGGCGCGCTTCACGAGGCGGGCGAGGGCCGGGTCCGGTGCGTCGAGCCCGAAGCGGCGGCGGATCGCGGCGAGCAGGCGCCGCTCGACGCCCTTGTAGGCATCGCCGATCGCGGCCTTGAGGGGCGAGATGATGTCGCCGACCACGTATTCGGGCGCGTCGTGGAGCAGGAATTCCAGCCCCTGCGACGCGGTCCGCTCCGGCCGCAGGTGCAGGCCGATCGCCTCGACCAGCAGGGAGTGCTGGGCCACCGAGAAGACGTGCTCGCCCGCCGTCTGCCCGTTCCAGCGCGCGACCCGGGCGAGGCCGTGGGCGATGTCGGCGAGTTCGATGTCGAGCGGCGAGGGATCGAGCAGGTCGAGGCGGCGGCCCGACAGCATGCGCTGCCACGCCCGCGGGGCAGGGGGGCTCACGCGCGGCCCCCGAGCGCCGCGCAGGCCGCGTGCCGGTGGCAGCCGACGAGGTGGTCGTTCACCAGCCCGGTGGCCTGCATGAAGGCGTACACGATGGTCGGCCCGCAGAAGCCGAACCCTTCGGCCTTCAGCGCCTTGCTGACCTGCCGGGAGAGGGGCGTCTCCGGCACGATCTCGGCGCGGGTGCGGGCGCAGCCCTGGAGGGGCGCGCCGTCCACGAAGTCCCAGAGGAAGCGCGAGAAGCCGGGCCCGCGCTCCTCGATGGCGAGCCAGGCGCGGGCGCCGCGGATCGTCGCCTCGATCTTGGCGCGGTTGCGGATGATGCGGGCGTCGCCCATCAGCCGCTCGACATCGGCCGGCGTGAAGCGGGCGATACGCTCCGGCTCGAACCCCGCGAAGGCCTCCCGAAAACCCTCGCGGCGGCGCAGGATGGTGATCCACGAAAGGCCCGCCTGGAAGCCGTCGAGGATCAGCTTCTCGTATAGCGCCCGGCCGTCGTGTTCCGGCACGCCCCATTCGGTGTCGTGGTAGGCCATGTAGAACGGGTCGTGCCCCGGCCACCAGCAGCGGGCGCAGCCGTCGGGGTGCTCGATGAGGCCGGTCTCGGACATGGATCCGCTTTAGCGAGAACAAGAGCGGAACGCTATCGCGCGTGGCGTTGGAAGTCCCGAGCTTTGCACAGGCCTACCTGCGCACGCGCACCCATAACGGGCCCCGCCCTTTCCCGGACGCCTGGAGCGTCAGCGGAAGGTGATCCGGGATCCGGCACAAGGAGACGCGAAGCGTCCGAACCCTGCAACGTCGCTGAAGATCGAGCCGCTTCGCGGCACTTCTCCTGCTGGGTCCCGGATCACCCTCCACTCCGTTCCGGGCGTCCGGGAAAGAGCGCGGGTCCTCTGAAACCGGGCGGCCCGGCACGGGGTCGCGCTCAGGCGGCCGGCGCGCCCGCCGCCTCCGGCATGGCGAAGCCCGCGTAGGATGGGCGCTCCAGCGCCACGGCCCGGTCCCCGGCTCGCAGGGTCTCGCCCGCGGCGAGCGCGTCGCCCAGCCGGTCGATGCGGACCATCGCGAGTCCGCGGTCGCCCGCCGTGCCGCCGGTCGTACCCATCACCTTGCCGCCGGCGGTGATCTCGGTGCCCGGCGCGGCGGCCTCGCCCTCCGGGTAGTGCGCCGCGAGGATCCGGGTTCGCGCGGTGCCGCGGTGCTGCATGCGCGAGACCACCTCCTGGCCGACATAGCAGCCCTTCTTGAAGTCCACCCCGCCGAGCTGGTCCATCAGCGCCTCGTGCGGGAAGGCGTCCCCGAGGGCGAAGTCGCGCCCGCCCTCCGGCACCGCCAGGGCGATGCGGTGGGCGTGGTAATCGTCCGGCGCGGCGTCGGCCGAGAAGGCGCCCTCGGCGGCGTAGAGGCGGGCGCCGAGGCCGGGCGCGCGGGTATCCTCGACGCGCGCGACCTCCGCGGCGGTGGTGGCGCCGTCCCAGGCGGCGGCGACCGCGACGGTCGGATCGGCGGCGATCTCGGCCTTCGCGCGCAGGCGGTAGAGGCCCAGGCGCTTGGCGAGGGCGGGGGCTTGCTCGGCGGCGACGTCGAGGCGGAATCCCCCGGGCAGGCGGGAGATCAGGAAATCGAACAGGATCTTGCCCTGCGGCGTCAGCAGGGCGCCGAGCCGTGCCGCGCCCTCGGGCAGGGTGGCGACGTTGCAGGTCAGCACGCCCTGGAGCAGGTCCGTCGCGTCCGGGCCCGTCACGGTGACGAGGGCGCGGTCGGGAAGCAGCGCGATCGGCATGGAACCTCCATCGCCGCCGCGGGGGTGGCACGCGGCGCGCGCCTGACATAAGCCCCGCGGGAACGGGGCTCAACCGCCCGCCGAACCCGTGGAGACCGTGATGGAGCAGCCCTTCGACCTCGTCCTCGCCGGGGGCACCGTGGTCAACCATGACGGCCAGCACCGGGCCGACATCGGCATCCGGGCTGGCCGGGTCGCGGAGATCGGCGATCTCGGGGGCCGCGACGCCGCCGAGCGCCAGGACTGTACCGGCCTGCACCTGCTGCCCGGCGTGATCGACAGCCAGGTCCATTTCCGGGAGCCCGGCCTCGACCACAAGGAGGATCTCGAATCCGGGTCGCGCGCCGCCGTGATGGGCGGCGTGACCGCGGTGTTCGAGATGCCGAACACGAACCCACTCACCACGACGAGAGAGACGCTCGCCGACAAGGTCGCGCGGGCCCACCACCGCATGCACTGCGACTTCGCCTTCTGGGTCGGCGGCACGCACGAGAACGCCGCCGAGGTGGCCGAGCTGGAGCGCCTGCCGGGGGCCGCCGGCATCAAGGTCTTCGTTGGGTCCTCGACCGGCGCGCTGCTCGTCGAGGACGATGCGGGCGTGCGCGCGATCCTGAAGAACATCCGCCGCCGCGCCGCCTTCCACGCCGAGGACGAACCGATGCTGCGCGCGCGCAAGGGGCTGCGCGTGCCGGGCGACCCGTCCTCGCACCCGGTCTGGCGCTCGCCCGAGGCCGCGCTCAAGGCGACCGAACGCCTCGTGGCGCTTGCGCACGAGACGGGCGCGCGCATCCACATCCTGCACATCTCCACGCAGGAGGAGATGGTGTTCCTGGCCGAGCACAAGGACGTGGCGAGCTGCGAGGTGACGCCCCATCACCTCACCCTCGACGGCACCGAGGCCTACGCCCGCCTCGGCACGCTGGTGCAGATGAACCCGCCGGTGCGCGACGCCGGGCACCGGGCCGGGATCTGGCGCGGTCTCTCGCAGGGCGTCGCCGACGTGCTGGGCTCCGACCACGCGCCCCACACCCTCGAGGAGAAGGCCAAGCCCTATCCCGATTCGCCCTCCGGGATGACCGGCGTGCAGACGCTGGTGCCGATGATGCTCGACCACGTCGCGGCGGGCCGCCTCTCCCTCGCCCGCTTCGTGGACCTGACGAGCGCGGGCCCGCAGCGCCTGTTCGGGATCGCGCGCAAGGGCCGGCTGGCTGCGGGCTACGACGCCGACGTGACCGTGGTGGACCTGAAGCGCCGCGAGACCATCCGCAACGGCTGGATCGCCTCGAAATGCGGGTGGACGCCCTACGACGGCGTCACGGTCACGGGCTGGCCGGTCGGCACGGTGGTGCGCGGCAACCGTGTGATGTGGGAGGGGCAGCTCACCGCGCCCTCGCGCGGCGAGGCGGTGGTGTTCGAGGACGCGCTCGCGGCGGGCTGAGCCCGAATTCTCCCCCCTCTGCGGGGGAGGTCGATCTCCTGGGGCGTGCCCCTTTTCAAAATCGCGCGTGAATCACGACCGGCCCCCTCTCCCATAGGGAGAGGGTTGGGGTGAGGGGTATGACGTATCAGGACCGAGCACGCGGTCGACGCGCGTTCAGCGCCGCGTCCTATCCGGCGGCGTCATACCCCTCACCCGGCTTTCTGCGAAAGCAGACCTCTCCCTATGGGAGAGGGGACCCGCGCCCGATCCGGAATCCGGGCTGCCCCGCGAGGGACCCGGACTGTCCTATCAGGTGCGATCGGCCCGCTCTGCGGGATGGGCTGGCCGCGCGTCACGCCCGCTCGGCGTGCTCCCGCGTCACGAAGGCGATGCGCACGAGGTTCGTGGCGCCCGGCGTCCCGAAGGGCACGCCCGCCACCACGATCACCCGGTCGCCGACGTCCGCGAAGCGCTCGCGCACCGCGAACTTGCAGGCACGCGAGGCCATGTCGTCGACGTCGGACGCGTCCTTCGTCACGATCGGGTGCGTGCCCCAGGCCATGGCGAGCCGCCGGGCGGTCTCGCGCTTCGGGGTGAGCGCGATCACGGTGGCGTTCGGGCGCTCGCGCGAGAGGCGCAGCGCCGTCGAGCCCGAATGCGTCCAGGCCATGATGGCGGTGAGATCCAGCGCATCGACCATCTGGTGGGCGGCCGCCGCGATCGCGTCGGCGGCGGTGTGGTCCGGGGTCGAGGATTGCGCCCGGATGATCGACCAGTAGAGCTGGTCCCGCTCCACCTGCTCGGCGATCCGGCTCATCGTGGTGATCGCCTCGACCGGGAAGGCGCCCGACGCGCTCTCGGCCGAGAGCATCACGGCGTCCGCGCCCTCGTAGACCGCGGTGGCCACGTCCGAGACCTCGGCGCGGGTGGGCACCGGCGCGGTGATCATCGATTCGAGCATCTGGGTCGCCACGACCACCGGCTTGCCGAGGCGACGCGAGGCGCGCGTGATGCGCTTCTGCACGCCCGGCACCTGCTCCAGCGGCATCTCGACCCCGAGATCGCCGCGGGCCACCATCAGCCCGTCCGAGATCTCGATGATCTCCTCGAGCCGCGAGAGCGCCTGCGGCTTCTCGATCTTGGCCATGACCAGGGCGCGGCCGGCCGCGACCTTCTTCACCTCGGCCACGTCCTCGGGCCGCTGGACGAAGGAGACGGCGATCCAGTCGGCGCCCGCGTTCAGCCCGGCCTCCAGGTCGGAGCGGTCCTTGTCGGTCATCGCCGGCAGCGGGATCACCGTATGGGGCAGCGACACGCCCTTGCGGTTGGAGATGCGCCCGCCGACCTCGACGCGCGTCACGGCCCGACCCGCCTCGGCCTCCGTGACGGTGAGGCGCAACTTGCCGTCATCGACCAGGATGGCGTGGCCGGGCTCCAGCGCCTGCAGGATCTCCGGATGGGGCAGGTGCACCCGTTCGGCATTGCCGGGCGCCGGATCCGCGTCGAGCACGAAGGTGGCGCCGTTCTCGATCATCGCCGCGCCCTCCGCGAAGGTGCCGAGGCGCAGCTTCGGGCCCTGGAGATCGACCAGGATCGCGATCGGGCGCTTGGCCTCGCGCTCCACGGCGCGGATCACCTCGACCTTCTCGGGCAGCTTCTCGCGGGCCAGGTGGCTCATGTTGAGCCGGAATACGTCGGCGCCCGCGTGGAAGAGCTTCGCGATCATCTCGGGCGTGTCGGAGGCCGGCCCGAGGGTGGCGACGATCTTCGTGCGGCGCGAGCGTTTCAACAGGGACCTCCGGTCTCTTGTGTCCGGCGGCCGCTCTCTCGATCCGGCGGCCTGATCCGGCATCGCGGCCAATGACCCCGCGCCCGAGCCGGCGTCAAGGCTCGGCGAAGCTTTCGCCGGTGTTTCGCGCCGGGCGAGTTCCCGCATCGACCGACCTCCTGCGTCGGAACGAAGACGAGCCGGCTCGCGACACCGTGTTCCTGCGCGCTGCGGGAAAACTTCACGCCGTCTCGATGCGGCGCGACACGATGCGCGCGGCGCTCGGTCCGCTCAATGGGCCGTGCGCTGCTCCGCGACGGGGACCTCGCGCGGGACGCGTTGCGGGAGACCGATCCGTCTGGGCACGGGATAGGCCGCGAGGCCGAGCAGCATCCGCGCCCCGGCAATCGCCGCGAGCGTTTCCGGACCCGCACCCTCCCAGCGCGCCGCGTATTCGAGCCGGTCGAGCCGCTCGGCGAAACGCTCCGCCGCAGCACGGTCACGGCCCGGCGGGGCCTCGGCCAGCAGGGAGAACAGGCTTTCGAGAACGGGGCTGACCGGATCGACGGACGGCATCGTGCCAATCTCCGCTGCGGCTCGCGTCACGGTTAACGGATCGGACGATCGCGCGCCGCATCAAACGTTAAGCTCAACTGGCGCGGGCCCGGCGCGGGGAAAGCGCGGCGCTACGCCCTATCTGCCGGCGGAGAGGCGGGGGCGCGCGACCCGGCCCGACGGAACCCGAGCGGGAGGAACCGATGCTGCAGAATCCGATCGAGCCGCGACCGCCCGAGCTGCAGGCGCCCTGGCGCACGGAGCGGCGCGCCGCCCTGCAGGCTGAGGCCCGCGCCTTCGCCCGCGACGTCGTGCTGCCGCTCGCCGACGAGCTCGATCCCCGCAAGGGCGAGATGCCGCGCGCGCTCATCGACCAGATGGCGGCGAAGGGCTGGTTCGGCATCACGATCCCGGCCGAGCACGGCGGCATGGGCCTCGGCGTGTTCGAGTACTGCCTCGTCTCGGAGGAACTCGCCCGCGCTTGGCTGTCGGTCGGCAGCATCCTGGCGCGCGGGCAGGGGCTCGGCACCCAGACGATCGACGACGCGCGCCGCCTTGACCTGCTCGCCAAGTCCGCGCGGGGACGGTGGATCGGCAGCATCTCGCTCTCCGAGCCGACCGCCGGCTCGGACCTTGCTGGCGTTCGGACCCGGGCGGTGCGCGAGGGCGACGACTGGATCCTCACCGGCACGAAGCGCTGGGCCGGGTTCGCGCTGGCGGCCGACTTCATCGAGGTCCTGGCCCGCACCCGGGACCCGGAGCCGGGCGAGCCGCGCTCGGCCGGGCTCGAACCCTTCCTGGTGGTGAAGCGGCCCGGCACCTTCCCGGAGGGCATGACGGGCCGGGCCATCGACAAGGTCGGCTATCACGGCTTCCAGACCTACCAGCTCGAACTCGACGGGGTGCGCGTGCCCGAGAGTGACCGGCTCACCGGGCTCTACGGCGACATGGGCGCGGACGCCGATTCGGGCGGCTTCGCCGCCGTGCAGCGCGGCCTCAACATCGCCCGCGTCCACACCGCCGCCCGGGCGGTCGGCGTGGCCCGCGCGGCGGTGGAGGACACCCAAGCCTACCTGCAGGAACGCGAGCAGTTCGGGCACCCAATCGCCGAGTTCCAGGCGCTGCGCTTCGCGCTCGCCGACATGGCCGCCGAGGTCGCGCAGGCGCGGGCCTTCTGGTGCCAGGTCGCCCACCTCCTCGACCAGGGAGAGCCGGCCGAGAGCGAATCCGCGATGGTGAAGCTGCTCGCCACCGAGATGGCCGTGCGGGTGACCAACCAGGCCATGCAGCTCCACGGCGGCAACGGCTACACCACCGAGCGCCGCGTCGAGCGCTACTGGCGCGACGCCCGCCTCACCACGATCTTCGAGGGCACGAGCGAGATCCAGCGCCGCATCATCAGCGACCGGATGCTGCCGCGCGCCTGAGGCGCCTCAGGTCCCGCCGAGGAGCGCCGCGAACCGCTCGACCAGCCGGCGGCCGACCTCGTCCTTCGGAAGCGTCGGCCAGGTCTCCAGCGCGCCGTCGCGGCCCAGAAGGTGGATGGTGTTGCGCTCGCCGCCCATCACCCCGCCCGCGGGCGAGACGTCGTTGGCCACCAGGAGGTCGCAGCCCTTGCGGGCGAGCTTGGCGCGGGCATGCTCCAGCACCCGGTCGGTCTCGGCCGCGAAGCCGACGACGAGGCGCGGCCGGTTCTCCGCCAGACCCGAGACGGTGGCCAGGATGTCGGGATTCTCGACGAGCGCCAGCGGCGGGGGAGCCGAGCCGTCCTTCTTGATCTTGCCCGCCCGCTCGGCGGCCGGACGCCAGTCGCCGACCGCCGCGGCGAAGACCGCGAGGTCGGCCGGCAGCGCGTTCTGCACCGCCGCCAGCATCTCGCGCGCCGTCTCGACGCGCACGACCCTCACCCCGGCCGGATCGGGGATCGCGACCGGCCCGGAGACCAGGGTGACGTCGGCGCCGGCGGCCGCAGCGGCCTCCGCGATGGCGTGGCCCTGGCGGCCCGAGGAGCGGTTGGCGAGGTAGCGCACCGGGTCGATCGGCTCGTGGGTCGGCCCCGAGGTCACCAGCACGCGCCGTCCGGCGAGCGCGCCCGAACGGGCGCCCAGCATCGCCGCGACGGCGTCGGCGATCTCGGTGGGCTCGGCCATCCGGCCGGGGCCGGTCTCGTTCTCGGCCATGCGGCCGGCGTTGGGGCCGACGACCCGCACGCCGTCGCCGACCAGGGTCGCGAGGTTGCGCCGCGTCGCCGGGTGGGCCCACATCCGCACGTTCATGGCGGGCGCGATCAGGATCGGCAGGGTGGTGGCCAGCAGCACCGTGCCGGCGAGGTCCGGCGTCTGGCCGGTCGCCATCCGGGCCATCAGGTTGGCGGTGGCGGGCGCCACCACCACGGCGTCCGCCTGGCGCGCCAGCTTGATGTGGCCGATATCGGCCTCCTCGGCGCGGTCGAACAGGTCGGTATGGGCGCGCTCGCCCGCGAGCGCGGCCGCCGCGAGGGGCGTCACGAATTCCTGCGCGCCCGCGGTGAGCACCGGGCAGACGGAGGCGCCCCGCTCGCGCAGGCGCCGGATCAGGTCCAGCGCCTTGTAGGCCGCGATGCCCCCGCCGATGACGAGGAGGATGCGGCGGTCGGCGAGCGGCAGGGTCATGGGGGAGCGTTCTACCGGAAGGCCAGCACCAGCGCACCGACCGCGATGCCCCAGAGCGCCAGGGTCTGCAGGACGGCCCGGCGGCGCTCGTTGCGGGCGAAGCGCTCGATGCGCTGCGCGTCGCCGGTGCCCGACTCGTCGAGGCGCACGATCACCCGCTTCAGGCGCTGGGCGAGGTCGGGGAACTCCGCCACCACGTCCGCGAGGGTGCGCAGCGCGTCCGCGCCCTGCTCGAGGCGCCCGACGGGGCCGAGGTTGCGCCCGATCCAGGCGCGCACCACGGGCTCGGCGGTCGTCCACATGTCGAGCCGGGGGTCGAGCGAGCGGGCGACGCCCTCGACCACCACCATGGTCTTCTGCAGCATCACCAGTTCGGTGCGCGTGCTCATGTCGAAGAGCGCGGTGACGTCGAACAGGAGCGTCAGCACCTTGGCCATCGAGATCTCGTCGGCCCGGCGCTGGTGGATCGGCTCGCCGATCGCCCGGATCGCCTGCGCGAAATCCTCGACCGAGTGGTGCGCCGGCACGTAGCCGGCCTCGAAATGCACCTGCGCGACGCGGCGGTAGTCGCGCATGATGAAGCCGAGCAGGATCTCGGCCAGGAAGCGCCGCTCGTTGCGCCCGAGCCGGCCCATGATGCCGAAATCGACCGCGACGAGCTTGCCCTCCGCGTCCACGAACAGGTTCCCCTGGTGCATGTCCGCGTGGAAGAAGCCGTCCCGGATGGCGTGGCGCAGGAAGCTCTGGATCACCGCCCGGCCGACCGCCTCGGGGTCGAGCCCGGCCGCCACGATCTCGGCCTTGCTGTGCAGCTTCGTCCCGTCGATCCACTCGGAGGAGAGCACGTCGCGCGCCGTCAGCTCCCATTCGGGCTTCGGCACGCGGAAGTCGGGGTCGTCCCGCGTGTTCTGGGCGAGTTCGGACGCCGCCGCCGCCTCCAGGCGGAAATCCATCTCCATCATCACGGAGCGGGCGAGGATCTCGACCACCTCGCGCGGGCGCAGCCGCTCGGCCTGGGGCGAGAGCGCGTGGACCACGCGGGCGATGAAGCGCATCACCTGCAGGTCGCGCTGGAAGCGCTCGCGCACGCCCGGCCGCATGATCTTCACGGCGAGCGCGCGCTGCGTCCCGTCCGCGTCCTGCACGACCGCCTTGTGCACCTGGGCGATGGAGGCCGCGGCGATCGGCTCGCTGAAGGCCGCGAACAGGGCGGTGATCGGCTTGCCGAAGGCGGCCTCCACCACCCGGACCGCAATCGCCTGCGGGAAGGGCGGCACCCGGTCCTGCAATTGCTCCAGGTCGTGGGCGGCCTTCATGCCGACGATGTCGGGGCGCGTCGCCAGGAACTGGCCGAACTTGACGTAGCTCGGCCCGAGCCGGGTCATCGCCGCCGAGAGGCGGGCAGCGCCGTCGCCGAGGCCGGGCCGCTCCAGCGAGCGGCCGACCTTCAGCGCGAGCCGCAGGTGCGGCGGCAGCTCGGAGGGGTCGACGAAGGACAGAGCGCCCTCGCGCGCCAGCACGAAGCCGACATGGGCGCCGCGCGCCAGGTGGAAGACCGCGCCGAGCATCGGATCAGCCCTCTCGGCCGCGCCGCGACGCGCTCACGAGACCTTCCAGCCGGAATGGATGGCGACGATGCCGCCGGACAGCGGCCGGTCGGTGACGTGGCGGAAGCCCGCCTGCTCGATCAGCCCCGCGAAGGCGCCGCGCGTCGGGAACTTGCGGATCGATTCCACGAGGTAGCGGTAGGATTCCGCGTCGCCCGCCACCCGCGCGCCGATGCGCGGGATCACGTGGAAGGAGTAGGCGTCGTAGATCCTGTCGAGCACCGGCAGGTCGACCTGCGAGAATTCGAGGCAGAGGAAGCGGCCGCCGGGCTTCAGCACGCGCCGGGCCTCGGCGAGCGCGAGGTCGATGCGCGGCACGTTCCGGATGCCGAAGGCGATGGTGTAGGCGTCGAAGGTAGCGTCCGGCAGCGGCAGGCTCTCGGCGTTGCCAGTGACGAAGTCGATCCGCCCCTTGAACCGTTCGGGCGCGCGCTCGGCGCCCACGCGCAGCATCGACTCGTTGATGTCGAGCACCGTCACGTCGGTGCGCGCGCCTCCTGCGTCGAGCACCCGGAAGGCGACGTCGCCGGTGCCGCCCGCCACGTCGAGGTGGCGGTGGGGCCGGCTCCTCGACGGGCGCAGCATCGAGACGAGCTGCGCCTTCCAGGCCCGGTGCAGGCCCGCCGACATCAGGTCGTTCATCACGTCGTAGCGGCGGGCGACCGAGTGGAACACCGCGTCCACGCGGCCCTGCTTCTGCGCGAGCGCCACCCGCTCGTAACCGAAATCGGTGGTCTCGTCGGCGGCCATGGGCTTCTCCATGGCCGCCTCCATAGCGAAGCCGTGCCGGGAGCGCCATCGGGCGCAATCGCACGGGACGGGTTCTCCCAGGCTACGCGACCGTTCGGCCGGCGGTCGGTCCTGGCCGATAGAGACCCAGATCCTCCCAGCCGATCGGCTCCTGCGCGGGATCCAGCCCTTTCAGAAGGGCCGAGTATACGGCCTCGGCCTCGGACGAGCTCGGGTCCTTCCCCGCCGCGATCACGGCGGTCAGCGAGACGCCGCGCCGATCGAGGCCAAGCGCCTTCTCGATCGTGGCGGCGAGCAGGTCGGGCGTCTTCTGTTTCTTCAGGGTCTCTACGGTCTCTTCGTCCAGGCTCAGGCGCTCGGCGATCGTGTCGATCATTTCCGGGTCGCCTGGCTTCGCCGTCAGTTTCGCGAAGGTTTCGCCGAGCGCAGCCACGAATTCGGATTGCGTCGCGTAATCGTCGGGCTCGATCCCGAATACGTGTCCGACGCGCACCAGCATCGCGCTCAGTTCCTTCACGGGATTCGGGCTGTTCACGCTGAACAGGGCCGCGTTGGACTCGGCCTCGGTTCGGTGCGCACTCGGATCGACGGATGACGACAGGAGGTTGTTCGGGTTGGAGTCCGACTTCCGCGCGACGGCCGCTGCGGATGATTGCCGCAACAGCAGGAGAGCCGTCGATCCGGAGGTCACAGATGAGAGCATGTCGTCGACCCCGCGGATCAGGCTCGGCGAGACCGCACCGATAGGCCCGAAATCTAATCGGTCCTGGTGATCGCCGGAGCATCGGATGTCCGGAATTGTTGACTCCGATGCGTGAAGATTGAGTAGCCGTCGCCCGCCTCGGCCGCGAGGGCCGGACCGTGGCACGGGGCGAGGGCCGTTCCCATCTGAGAGGCGCGCCGCTTCCGGCCGCGACATAGGACGACATGCCCGAGCTTCCCGAAGTCGAGACCGTGCGCCGGGGGCTCGTGCCCGCGATGGTCGGCGCCCGCTTCGCCCGCGTCACCCTGCGGCGGCCGAACCTGCGCTTCCCCTTCCCCGAGCGCTTCGCCGAGCGGCTGGAGGGGCGGACGGTCACGGATCTGGCCCGCCGGGCGAAGTACCTGACAGCGCATCTCGATTCCGGCGAGACGCTGGTGATGCATCTCGGCATGAGCGGGCGCTTCGACGTGGCGATGCCGGACGGGCGAAACCTCTCGCCGGGCGACTTCTACCTCGAGGGGGCGCAGGGCGTGCCGAAGCACGACCACGTCGTGATGGCGATGGGCACGGGGGCCACCGTCACCTACAACGACGTGCGCCGCTTCGGCTTCATGGATCTGGTGCCGACGGCCGACCTCGCCGCCTCCCGTCACTTCGCCGGCATGGGCATCGAGCCCCTGGAGCCGGGGCTCGACGGCGCGGTGATCGCGCGGCTCTTCCGCAACCGGTTCACGCCGCTGAAGGCGGCGCTGCTCGACCAGCGGCTGATCGCGGGACTCGGCAACATCTACGTCTGCGAGGCGCTGCACCGGGCGGGGCTCCACCCGGAGACGCCCGCGGGATGTCTGGCGAAGGCGGACGGCAAGCCGACACCGAAGGCGACGCTGCTCGCCCGCACGATCCGGCAGGTGCTGACCGAGGCGGTCGCGGCAGGCGGCTCGACCCTGCGGGACTACGCCCACACCGACGGCAGCGCGGGCGCCTTCCAGCACGCCTTCCGGGTCTACGACCGCGTCAACGAGCCCTGCCGCGCGCCGGGCTGCGGCGGCACGGTGGCGCGCATCGTGCAGTCCGGCCGCTCGACCTTCTTCTGCGCGACGTGTCAGCCAGCGTTCAAGGCGTGAGCGCGGTCAGCAGCTTACCTGCATCTGCGTGATCGCCCCGGAGGATCGGGCTCGAACCGCGCCGCGCCCCCTCTCCCGTGCGGGAGAGGGTTGGGGTGAGGGGTGAGAACTCTACGAAAGAGGCGCAAGGCTGCCGAGCGAGCCTGTCATGCCCGATCCTGACAGTTCTCGTTCCTCACCCGGCTTTCTGCGAAAGCAGACCTCTCCCGCACGGGAGAGGGGACTCGCGCCTCGGCCGGAACTGTGCGGATCGCAACATATCAGTTGAACAGCGAGCCCACCCCGCCCTGCACCCGTCCCAGGCCCTGCTTGGCCACCGCGTTGTTCGGGTCGATGCCGGCGGCGCGCTGGTAGTTCTCCAGCGCCTCCTTGCGGCGGTTCGACTTCTCGTAGGCGAGCCCGCGATAGGCCCAGGAGGTGGCGTCCTTGTTGTTGACGTTGAGGGCCGCGTTGTAGTCCTCGATCGCCTTGTCGTACTGGTTCGTGGCGATCAGGCTCTGGCCGCGGGCCGCGTAGGGCGCGGACACGAAGGGGTTGCGGTCGATGGCCGCGTCGAAGTCGGCGATGGCCTGGCTGTTCTGGCCCTGCTTCTGCCGCACGAGGCCGCGGGCGTGGTAGGCCTCGGCCGATTCCGGCATCAGGCGGATCGCCACGTTGAGGTCGGCCAGCGCGCCCTCCACGTCGCCTTGGGCTCGCAGCACGTTGGCGCGGCCGATATAGGCGGGGCCGTAGTTCGGGTCGGCGTTGATCGCCTTGCCGAAATCCTGCAGCGCGGCGTCGTTGCGGCCGGTCTGGCGCAGTGCCAAAGCGCGGTTGTTGTAGGCCGAGCCCGAGTTCGGGTCGATCTGCACCGCCTTGGTGAAGTCGGCGATGGCCTCGCTGAACTGGCCCGCGCGGGCGTAGGCGGCGCCGCGGGTGTTGTAGGCCGCCGCGTCACCGGGATTGCGCTGCACCACCTCGGTCAGCGAGGCGATGTTCGTGGTGGTCGCGCCGGTGGTGTCGGTCTCCAGCACCGCGAACTGGCGCGGGGCGGTGGCCACGCTGCCCATGGTCTCGCAACCCGCGAGCGCGACGGTCGCCACCAGGGCCGACCCGACCAGCGCCGTCCGCGACGCGCGCACGCTCATCCACCTCATCACCCGCTCCCCTCGGGGCACGATCCGCAGGTTCGTCCCCTCAAAACCCTGTCCGTCGCGCCGATACGCCGACGCTCGCTCCGGTCGGCAATCCCGCTGGACCGGACGGACGGCGGGACGATCGCGCGGCGCGGTGAACGCGCGCTTAAGACCGGGCGACGATGTCCCTGGAAGCCAGAGGATGTGGCGAAGGTATGGCCCCCCGGTCGGACGGCGTCCCCGAGGGCCGCTCGAGCCGCACGCGGCCGGCCGACTGTGTTCCGGTGGACTCAGTCCGCCCGGGGCAAGAGCCGCGTGACGTGGCCCATCTTGCGGCCGGCCCGGGCCTCGCCCTTGCCGTAGAGGTGCAGGTGCGCGCCGGGCTCGGCGAGGATCGCCCGCCAGTCGCCGGCCTCCTCCCCGATCAGGTTGCGCATCTCGACCGCGAGCCCGCCGGTGCGGGCGGCCTCGCCCAGCGGCCAGCCGCAGACGGCGCGCACGTGCTGGGCGAACTGCGAGGTCAGCGCCCCCTCGATCGTCCAGTGCCCGGAATTGTGCACCCGCGGGGCGATCTCGTTGACGATCAGGCGCTCGCCGGCCTCGTCGCGCACCAAGAACATCTCGACCGCCAGCACGCCCACGTAGTCGAGCGCCTCGGCGATGCGCCGGGCGATCTCGTAGGCGGCCGCGCCCGTCTCCGGCGACAGGCCCGGCACCGGTACCTGGGTCAGCGCCAGGATGTGATCCCGGTGCTCGTTCTGGCAGAGGTCGAACGCGGCAAAACCCCCGTCCTGCCCGCGGGCGGCCACCACCGAGACCTCGCGCTCGAAGGGCACGAAGCCTTCAAGGATCAGCGGCGCGCCGCCGAACTCGGCGAAGATCGCGTTGCGGTCGCCCTCGGCCGCGGTGCGGATGATGCGCTGGCCCTTGCCGTCGTAGCCGAAGCGGCGGGTCTTGAGCACCGCCGGCAGGCCGATCGCGTCGAGGGCGCGGGCGAGGTCGTCGGGCGTGTCGACCTGCCGGAACGGCGCGGTCGGGATGCCGAGGCCGTTGATGAAGCTCTTCTCCGAGAGCCGGTCCTGCGTGGTCGAGAGCGCGTCGGCGCTCGGGTGCAGCGGCGCGTGGCGGGCCAAGAGGTCCGCGGTCTCGCGCGGGATGTTCTCGAACTCGTAGGTGATCGCCTCGACGCTCTGGGCGAAGCGGGTCAGCGCCTCGGCGTCGTCGTAGGCGGCGCAGGTCGCGACCGCGGCGACGTCGAAGGCCGGGGAATCGGCGTCGGGCGCGAAGACGTGGACCTTGAGGCCGTAATTCGCCGCCGCGAGCGCGATCATCCGCCCGAGCTGGCCGCCGCCGACGATGCCGAGGGTGGAACCGGGCGCGAGGGTTCTGGCGGTCACGGGTGCTCGGTCTCCGGCCGCTCGGCCACGGCGGCGGTCTGGGCGGCGCGCCACGCGTCGAGGCGGTCGGCCAGTCCCGCATCGGTGAGCGCCAGCACGGCGGCGGCGAGGAGCGCCGCGTTGACGGCGCCCGCCCGGCCGATGGCAAGCGTGCCGACCGGGATGCCGGCCGGCATCTGCACGATCGACAGCAGGCTGTCCTGGCCCGAGAGCGCCTTCGATTCCACGGGCACGCCGAAGACCGGCAGGCTCGTCATCGCGGCGGCCATGCCGGGCAGGTGCGCGGCCCCGCCCGCGCCCGCGATCACCACGCGGAATCCCGCCGCCCGCGCGCCCTTGGCGAAGGCCACGAGCCGGTCCGGCGTGCGGTGGGCGGAGACGATGCGGGCGTCGTAGGCGACGCCCAGCGCGTCGAGGGTCTCGGCGGCGTTGCGCATGGTCGCCCAGTCGGACTGGGAGCCCATGATGATCGCCACGGGTGGCGCTGCCGGGTTGCTCACACGCGTGCTCTCGCGTTGGCGCCGGGTGGGTGAGCCCGGCCGAAGTCCGCCGTTACAGGCGTGCGCCCTGGCCCGCAAGCCATGCGCCCACGCGATCCACGGGCCGGCCCACCCTCAGGCGATGATGTCGGGGGTGATCTGGTCCTCGACGTAGGAGATGCGGTCGCGCAGCGTCAGCTTGCGCTTCTTCAGCCGCTGGATCTGGAGCTGGTCGGCGACGACGTTGCGTTCCAGAGCATCGATCGCGCTGTCGAGGTCGCGGTGCTCCTCCTTGAGCCGGGCGAGCTCCGCGAGGAGGTCCCCCTGGTTGTCGTTCTGGCTCTCTTCGACCGACTCGACCGTCATTGCCGCCCGCTGAAAACACGCACCGCGCCGCGCCCGAGGATGCGTCAGGCGTCCCCGCACGGCAACACAATCTCGCACCGCACCCGGAGCCGATCGACGTGGTTTGCCTTCGACAGCCGGCAAAACCTGTGGCAGGTTGGGTGCGTCGGAACAAGGACAGGAGATTCGCCTCATGTCGCTGCAGACGCATCTGAACCAACTCACCCGAAAGCACGAAGCCCTCGAGCGTGAGATTCAGGAAGCGATCCACAGGCCCTCGGCAAACGACCTTCACATCGCCGAGCTGAAGCGACGGAAACTCCACCTCAAGGACGAGATCAACCGGCTCCAGGACACCGCCGGCACGCTGCACTGAGCCCCGGTTCACGCAACTATCCGGATCGACCCTGCCGCCGCGCCCGAAAGCGCGGCGGTTTTCGTTTCCGGCGGGCTGCCGCAGGCCGGTCGGCCTCTGCTAGAACAGGTGGGCCCGCCCCGAAGAGCGGTTTCGCCGAGGAAACGCCCCATGACGTCCGCCAGCCTGCCCGGCCGCTATCCCGAGGTCTACGCCGCCGCGAGCCGCGATCCGGACGCCTTCTGGCTGGAGGCCGCCCGGGCGCTCGACTGGAACCGGCTGCCGGACCGCGCCTTCGATCCCGATTCGGGCCCCTACGGCCGCTGGTTCCCGGACGGCGAACTCAACGCCTGCCACAACGCGGTCGACCGGCACGCGGACGGGGGGCGCCGCGAGCAGGTCGCGATCCGCTACGATTCGCCGGTGACCGGCACGAAGCGCGCGATCACCTACGGGCAGTTGCAGGACGAGGTGGCGACGCTGGCCGCCGTGCTCGTCGATCTCGGCGTGAGGAAGGGCGACCGTGTCGTCATCTACATGCCCATGGTGCCGGAGGCGATGTTCGCCATGCTGGCCTGCGCGCGGCTCGGGGCGATCCACTCGGTCGTGTTCGGGGGCTTTGCCGCCAACGAGCTCGCCGTGCGCCTGGACGACGCCCGTCCGAAGGTCGTGCTGGCCGCCTCCTGCGGCATCGAGCCGAGCCGCACCGTCGCCTACAAGCCGCTCCTCGACGCCGCGATCGGGATGGCCGCGCACGCGCCGGATTTCTGCCTGATCCTCCAGCGCCCGCAATGCGCCGCCGCCCTGGCCGAGGGGCGCGACCGCGACTGGGCCGAGGCGGTCGGCGCCGCCAGGGCGGCGGGGAAGCGGGCGGCGTGCGTGCCGGTCGCGGCAACCGACCCGCTCTACGTACTCTACACATCGGGCACGACCGGCAAGCCGAAGGGCGTGGTGCGCGACACCGGCGGGCAGCTGGTCTCGCTCGCCTGGACGATGCCGAACCTCTACGGCGTCCAGCCCGGCGAGACCTATTTCTGCGCCTCCGACATCGGCTGGGTGGTCGGCCACTGCTACATCGTCTACGCGCCGCTCCTGCACGGCTGCACCACGGTGCTGTACGAGGGCAAGCCCGTGGGCACGCCGGACGCGGGCGCGCTCTGGCGGGTCGTGGCCGAGACCGGCACGGTCTGCCTCTTCACCGCGCCGACCGCGCTCAGGGCGATCAAGAAGGAGGACCCGCGCGGCGCGCGCGTGGCCGACCACGACCTCTCCGGCTTCCGCACCCTGTTCCTGGCGGGCGAGCGGGCGGACCCGGATTCCGTCGCCTGGGCCGAGCGGGTGCTCGAGCGGCCGGTGATCGACCATTGGTGGCAGACCGAGACCGGCTGGCCGATCGCCGGCAACCCGGTCGGGCTCGGCCTGCTGCCGGTCAAGCACGGCAGCACCTGCGTGCCGATGCCGGGCTACCGGGTCGAGATCCTGGACGAGGGCGGCAAGCCGGTGCCGGCCGGCACGATGGGCACGATCGCGATCCGCCTGCCGCTGCCCCCGGGCTGCCTGCCGACTCTCTGGGGCTCGGACGAGCGCATGCGCGCGAGCTACCTCGCGACCTTCCCGGGCTACTACGACACCTCGGACGCCGGCGTGATCGACGCGGACGGCTACATCACGGTGCTCGGCCGCACCGACGACATCATCAACGTAGCGGGCCACCGGCTCTCGACGGGCGGCATGGAGGCGGTGCTGGCCAGCCATCCCGATGTGGCGGAATGCGCCGTCATCGGCGTCCGCGACGCGCTCAAAGGGGAGGTGCCCTGCGGCTTCGTGGTGCTGAAGGCCGACGTCGCGCGCGAGCCCGCCGAGATCGAGCGGGAGCTCGTCGCCAAGGTGCGCGACGAGATCGGGCCGGTGGCGGCCTTCAAGCTGGCGCTGACGGTGCCGCGCCTGCCCAAGACCCGCTCCGGCAAGATCCTGCGCGCCACCATGAAGCGCATCGCCGACCACGAGCCCTGGACCATGCCGGCCACGATCGACGACGCGACGGCGCTCGACGAGATCGGCGCGCGCCTCGCGCAGCGGGGCGTCGGCGGCGCCTGACGCCGCCCCGCCATGCCGCCGGCCGACTGGCATACCGGGTACCTCCGCGACAGATAGGGTCGGTCCATCCGGAGCGCCCTTCATGACCGCACGCCTGTTCGAACCGCTCACGCTCGACGGCCTGACCCTCGACAACCGCATCCTGATCGCGCCGATGTGCCAGTACTCGGCCCGCGACGGGCAGGCGACCGACTGGCACATGATGCATCTCGGGCAGCTCGCCATGTCGGGCGCCGGGCTGCTGACGCTGGAGGCGACCGCCGTCTCGCCCGAGGCGCGCATCACCGCCTGGGACCTCGGCCTCTACGACGACGGCTGCGAGCGGGCGCTCGCGCGCGTCCTCGACGCGGTGCGGGACTACGCGCCGATCCCGGTCTGCATCCAGATCGCGCATGCGGGCCGGAAGGCGTCGAGCGAGGCGCCCTGGACCGGCGGCGCGCAGATCCCGCCCGAGCACCCCTACGGCTGGCGCACCGAGGCGCCCTCGGCCGTCCCGCACGCGGAGGGCGAGGTGGCGCCCCACGCCCTCGACGCCGCCGACCTGAAGCGGGTGCGCGAGGATTTCGTGGCGACGGCGAAGCGCGCGGTGCGCCTCGGGATCGAGGCGGTCGAGCTGCACGGCGCCCACGGCTACCTGCTGCACCAGTTCCTCTCGCCCCTCGCGAACAAGCGCACGGACCAGTACGGCGGCAGCCTCCAGAACCGGATGCGCTTCCCGCTGGAGATCTACGACGCCGTGCGTCAGGCGGTGCCCGCGGGCAGCCCCGTCTGGCTGCGCGTCTCGGCGACCGACTGGGTCGAGGACGGCTGGGACCTCGAGGAGACCCTCGCGCTGGCGCAGGCCCTGAAGGCGGCGGGCTCGCCCGCGCTCCACGTCTCGACGGGCGGCGTCTCCCCGAAGCAGGCGATCACCCTCGGGCCGGGCTACCAGGTGCCCTTCGCCGAGCGGATCAAGGCGGAGACGGGGCTCGCCACCATCGCGGTCGGCCTGATCACCGAGGCCGAGCAGGCGGAGGCCATCCTGCGCGAGGGACGGGCGGACGCGATCTCGCTCGCCCGCGCCATGCTCTACGACCCGCGCTGGCCCTGGCACGCGGCGGCCGAACTCGGCGCGCAGGTCCGCGCCCCGAAGCAGTACTGGCGCTCCCAGCCGCGCGCGTACAAGGACCTGTTCAAGGACACCGCCTTCGGCCAGCGCTGAGACGGCGGGCGGCGGCGTCTACCGCGCCACCGCCCCCACCATTGGCCCGAGCGGGCGGCTCAGGTCGCTGCGGCCGAGGTTCGGCGCGTAGAGGCTCGACACGCTGCCGTCCAGGAACAGCGCGTTGCGGCAGCCCAGGTCGTCCCGGAACAGGCGCGCGAAGGCGCCGAAGGTCACCGGCCGCTCCGAGATCGCGAAGACCGCGGTGCGGCCGTCGTCGCGCGTGCCGACCCCGTTGCGGATCTTCTGGGACGGACCGTCCGCCGAGATCTTCGGGTGGATCTGGCCGTCGATCACCAGCATCGGGCCGGATTGCGTGGCGAAATCGGGCTTGACCTTCGCCTTGAGGTAGCGGGCGGTGTCGAGCACGCCCGCGCGCTCGCCCTTCACGTAGAACACGCCGTTGGGCTTGAGATGAAAGTTGCCCGGCCCGTTCGCGGTCGAGACCGGCTTCATCTCGCGCCCGTCCTCGACGTAGAGCCCGACCGGCGCCTGGCCCTTGTCGTACATGCCGGCATTCATGGCGAAGCTCAGGCCCGCGCCCTGCCGCGCCGCGAGGCTGCCGAGCGAGGCGTAGGGCAGGCCGTCGGCACCCAGCCAGAACAGGCGCACGCGCTGGCGCCGCAGGTCCACCGTGCAGACCGTGAAGCTCTCGCCCTGGGCCTGAACCGCCGCGCAGGGGGCGCCCGCCCGCGCGGCGTCCGGCGCGGCCACGGCCGGCGCCGCCGCCGGTGCGGCGAGCAGCGATCCGACGAGGCCGGCTGCCGCCAGGCGGACAGGTGCGCGGTGGAGCATGATCGAGGGATCCCAGGAGCGGCCGGAGGGTCCGCAAGCTGGGCCGGTTCCTCACGCCAAAAGACGGCGGCTTTCGGGCCCTCCGCCGTCGCGCGCCCCGCCAGAACACGAATCTTTGAGCCCCGCGGACCGATCTCTCGCGGAGGGGTCACGAACCGTCGCGGGCTCCTGCACGTTTCAGGTGGCGTAGGGGCATTCTCAGGTTGGTCTCGGAGAATCAGATGAAGCGGGTTGTTCTCGCATCCAGCCTCGCGCTCGGCGCGCTCGCGATGGTCCCGGCCTCCGCCGACGCGCGCGGGTTCGGCGGGGGCTTCCACGGCGGCGGCTTCCACGGCGGCGGCTTCGGCGGCTTCCGTGGCGGCGGGTTCGGCGGTTTCCGCGGCGGCGGGTTCGGCTACCGCGGCGCAGGCTTCGGCGGCGGCTGGCGCGGCGGTTACGGCGGCTGGCGCGGCGGCTATTACGGCGGCGGCTGGCGCCGCGGCTACGGCTACGGCCTCGGGGGGCTCGGCCTCGGCGTGGGACTCGGCCTCGCGGCCGGCGGTCTCTACGGCGGATACGGCTACGGCTACCCCGCCTACGGGTACGGCTACGCCCCGGTCGGCTACGGCGCCTACGATTACGGCTACGGCGGGTGCTACACCGTCCCGCGCGTGCGCTGGACGCCCTACGGCTACCGCCGGGTGCTGGTGGAACGCTGCTACTGACACCGAAGCGGCGTCCGCACACGATCCGGAGGGCCGCCCGCGGGCGGCCCTTTCTCGTCGCGCACCGTGGCGGAATGGCTGCGTCAGCGGCTCCCCCGCATCTCGTCGCGCCGCATCGGCATCGCGTCGATCGTCGCGAACAGACGCTCGGGTGCGACCGGTTCGGTCGCGGTCAGTTTCGGCCCGCCGTCCTTGCCGATCAGCACGGCGCGGAACGCCCGGTCCGGCAGGCCGAGGCGGCGCCGGAGCGCGGACGCGTCGGCACCCGCGCCGACCGCCTCGACGACGACGAGATCCCGCTCCCGCAGCCCCGCGCGGGCCGACGCGAGGGCCTCGCGCTGCGCCAGCAGGGCCGGGTCCCGCGCCTCAGGTGCCGCGACCACGAGGATCCGGGCCTGTCCCCGATGGGCCGCGAGCGGATCGGAGGCGGCCGACCCGTCCGCACCGAGCGCGAGCGCGAGGGCAAGTCCGAGGGTGAGGGGCCGCATGTCGGTCTCCGGATGGCGGTTCGTCGGACCGAGACAACGCGCGAGAGCCGGTGAGGCGCCGCCGCGTGCGGATCGGGTTTTCCGGCCGGATTGGCCAGCCGGGTTTGCCAGCCGGGTTTGCCAGCCGGGTTTGCCATGGGCGGCACACGGTCCAGATTGACCGGACGATCGGGATTCCGAGCCAGCAGGAGAAGCCGTGATGGCCGCCATGAACCGTCGCATCGTGCTCGCCTCGCGCCCGCACGGCGAGCCGACGCCCGCACATTTCCGCATGGAGGAGGCTCGGGTGCCGACGCCGCGGGAGGGCGAGATCCTGCTGCGCACCCGCTGGCTCTCCCTCGACCCCTACATGCGCGGGCGCATGAGCGCCGCGAAGTCCTACGCCCAGCCGGTGGCCATCGGCGAGCCGATGGTCGGCGGGACGGTGAGCGAGGTGGTGCAGTCCAACAACCCGGACTACGCGGTGGGCGAGCTGGTCTCGGCCTACGGGGGATGGCAGGACTACGCGATCTCGGACGGTCGCGGCCTGCACCGGCTGCCCCCTGGGCTACCGCCGACGACGGCGCTCGGCATCCTCGGCATGCCCGGCATGACGGCCTATACGGGGCTTCTCACCATCGGTCGGCCGAAGGCGGGCGAGACCGTGGTGGTCGCAGCCGCCGCCGGCCCGGTGGGCTCGCTCGTCGGCCAGATCGCCCGCCTCAAGGGCGCCCGGGCGGTCGGCATCGCGGGCGGACCGGACAAGTGCCGCTACCTCACCGAGACGCTCGGCTTCGACGCCGCGCTCGACCACCGCGCCGACGACTTCGCCGACGCGCTGGCGGCCGCCTGCCCGAAGGGCATCGACGTCTATTTCGAGAATGTCGGCGGCGCGGTCTTCGAGGCGGTGCTGCCGCTCCTCAACGACTTCGCCCGGGTGCCGGTCTGCGGGCTGGTCTCCGGCTACAACGCCACCGAGCTGCCGCCCGGGCCCGACCGGCTGCCGACGCTGATGCGCACGATCCTCACCAAGCGCCTGCACCTGCAGGGCTTCATCGTCTGGGACTTCGCCGACCAGCAGGAGGCCTTCGTCCGCGACGTCGGCGGCTGGCTCGCCGAGGGCAAGGTCCGCCACCGCGAGGACGTCGTCGAGGGCCTGGAACGGGCGCCGGAAGCCTTCATCGGCATGCTGCGGGGCCGGAATTTCGGCAAGCTCGTCGTGCACGTCGCCTGAATCGCCGGCCGTCCGTCCCCGGGGCGCCGGGGCGGGCGGCTTGCCGGCTTTCTCGAACAAAGATAGAACATCACCGCGACCCGCGCCGCATGTGTTTACCGGGAACAAGGGCCCGCCCCGCGTTGCGGCGGCCGCTCCCGGGGCTCATCAAGGACCGGCCCGGGCTCGTGAGACGAACGCCCAGTGAGATCGGAACGGTAGGAGAGAGCGATGGCGGGCAGCGTGAACAAGGTGATCCTGGTGGGCAATCTCGGGCGCGACCCCGAGACGCGCCGCCTCGGATCGGGTGATCCGGTCGTGAACCTCCGGCTCGCCACCTCCGAGACCTGGAAGGACAAGGCCTCCGGCGAGCGCAAGGAGCGCACCGAGTGGCACTCGGTGGTGATCTACAACGAGAACCTCGCCCGCGTGGCCGAGCAGTACCTGCGCAAGGGCTCGAAGGTCTACATCGAGGGATCGCTCCAGACCCGGAAGTGGACGGACAATTCGGGCGTCGAGAAGTACACGACCGAGGTGGTGCTCCAGCGCTTCCGCGGCGAGATGACCATCCTCGACGGGCGCGGCGGCGGTGGCGGCGACTTCGCCTCGGACGAGGAGGGCGGCGGCGGACAGGTCAGCCGCGGCGGCGATTTCGGCGGCGGCCGCGCGCAGGGCGGCGAGCGGGGCGGCGAGCGCAGGCCGGCGCCCGCCAGCGGCGGCGGCGGCTCGCGCGGCAACTACGACCTCGACGACGACATCCCGTTCTAGGCCGCTCCCCCGAGAGGCCGGCCCCGGCCCGGATCGCGAGATCCGGGCCGTTTTTTTGTCCGCGTCCGGACACGGGGCGCGGCGGAACCGCGATGGCGGGCGCCCCGTTCCCGCCGCGCAGGTGGAACGGAGCCGGGGATGGCGCGAGCGACGATCGATCTCAACGCCGCGACGGCCGAGGAGCTGGACGAGATCCCGGCGCTCAGGGGGCACGGGTTCGAGATCGTGCGCACCCGGGAGGAGCGCGGCCGCTTCACCAGCCTGCGCCAGCTCGACGAGGTGCCGGGCCTCGCGGGAAAGACCGGCGACCTCACCGCATCGCTGACCGTCGACGACCGGTCGCAGGAGCCCGGGTGAACCGCGGCGGGTTTCGCGTCGTTCTGGTGCTGTAGCGCCGCGAGGCGGGCGGAAGAGCCGGGGACGAAGCGTGACGACGAGCCGCAACATCGCGGGCCTCCTGTGCCTGGGCCTCCTCCTGGGACTTGGACCATCGGGGCCCGCCTCCGCCGAGGAGGGCGCGCGGCTCTCCACAGCCGCTCCGCGCTTCGTCGAGGGGCCGCTGCCCGGAGCGATCCGGGCCTCCAAGATCATCGGCCTGCCGGTGATCGGGATGGACCACGTCCGCGTCGGCAAGATCGAGGATGTCCTGGTCGACGGGAGCGGGCGCGTGCAGGCGGCCGTCATCGGCGTCGGCGGCTTCCTGGGCCTGGGCGAGAAATCCGTCGCCGTCCCGTTCGACCAGCTCGCCTGGAATTTTCGCGATGCCCCGCTCACGAGCGGCCCGAGCTCGGTCGTGACGCCCGAGACGGCGCCCGGCCCGCGGGAGGCCGCAAAGGCCGGTCCGGAGACGATGCCGGGCGCGGATACGAACCGCGACGTGCTCGCCGCGGTCCAGAACCAGCACAGCGGCCGCGTCACCGAGGCGACCGGCTCCGTGGAGCCGCGCGCAGCGGGCGATGCCCCCGCGACGGTCCTGGCAGGCGACGGGTTGTGGCACGCCGAGATCCGCCTGACCAAGGCGCAGCTGCAGGAGGCCCCGGCCTTCCGCTTCGACGCGGCCCGCCCCTGAGGCGCCGACGAGCGCCACCCCCTTGCGAGGAGACCCGATGCGCAACGCCGTCGCCACCGGCCTGATCTGGACCGCGAGCCTGCACGCGGCCCTGGCCCAGCAGATGAACCCGGCCCCGCCGATCCCCGAGACCGGCCCGGCCGGATCGAGTTCCGGCCCGGCCACGGGCGCGGCGATCGACTTCAACTGGGTCTGGCTCAGCCTCCTCGTGGCGGTAATCGTCCTGGCGCTCTGGTACGTCGCGCGGCGACGCCAGTCCGGCCCGCGGCGCTGACCGGGCCCGGCCTCAGCCGTAGGCCCGGGCGGCGTGGCCGCGCAGGAGGGCGGCGGCGGCGTTCACCACCACGACGAGGCTCATCAGCACGAGGCCGAGGGCGAGGGCGAGGCTCAGGTCTCCCTTCTGGGTCTCCAGCGAGATCGCGGTCGTCATCGTGCGGGTATGCCCGTCGATGTTGCCGCCCACGACCAGGACGGCGCCGATCTCCGAGATCGCGCGGCCGAAGGCCGCCAGCGCCGCCGTCACCAGCGAGAAGCGCACGTCGTAGATCAGGATGCCGGCCTGCCGCGGGGCCGAGAGGCCGAGCGAGCGCAGCTGCTCGCCGAGATGGACCTGCGCGTCGGACACCACCTGCCGGGTCAGCGCTGCGACCAGCGGCGTGGCGAGCGTCGCCTGCGCGGCGACCATCGCGGCAGGCGTGAACAGGAGGCCGAGCGAGCCGAACGGACCGGACCGGGACAGGACGAGGTAGAGGACGAGGCCGACGATGACCGGCGGCAACCCCATGAAGGCGTTCAGCAGCCCCGCCACCGCTCCGCGCCCGGGGAAGCGGGCGACCGCCACGAGGGCGCCGAGCGGGATGCCGAGGAGGAGCCCGATAGAGACCGCCGTCAGGCTGACCCGCAGCGACAGCCACGCGATCGCCAGCACGTCGCGGTCGAGGGTCCAGAGGCGGGACAGGGTTTCGTGGAGGATCGGCACGGACGGACTCACCAGAGGAGCGCGTGCGGGTAGTAGGCGAGGCTCTCGCCCGGCGCGACCGCCGTCGCGGCGTCGGGCAGTTCCACGAGGCCGTCGCTCCCGGTCAGCGAGGTCAGCACGCCGGCCCCGTCGCGGGGGAACTTGCGCGCCTCGAGGCCGCCGTCGGCGGCCCGCGCGAGGCAGACGCGCACGAATTCGCGCCGGCCGGCCTTCTTGCGGTAGGCGAAGGCCGAGCGGACCGGCCAGGGGAGCGGCGCCTCGGGGCTCGCACCGCCGAGGCGGGCGAGGAGCGGGCGCACCACGAAGAGCAGGGTGACGTAGACGGCGACCGGGTTGCCCGGCAGCCCGACGAAGGGCGTGCCATGGACGAGGCCGACCGCGACCGGGCGGCCCGGCTTGATCGCGAGGCGCCAGAGCACGAGCTGCCCCAGGGACTCGACGGCGCCCTTCACGTGGTCCTCCTCGCCGACCGAGACGCCGCCCGAGGTCAGGACGACGTCGTGGTCGCGCGCGGCCTCGGCGAGGCGGGCGGCGAGGCTCGCGGGCTCGTCGCGCAGGATGCCGAGATCGGACACCGCGACGCCGAGGCGGGCGAGCAGGGCACCGAGCAGCAGCCGGTTCGAATCGTGGATCGCGCCGGGCCGCAGCTCCGAACCGGGCTCGGCAAGCTCGTCGCCGGTCGAGAACAGCGCGACCCGCAGGCGGCGGCGCACCGCGAGCGCGCCGTGGCCGGTGGCGGCGGCGAGCGCGAGGTCGGCGGGGCGCAGGCGTCGGCCGGCCGGGATGGCGAGAGCTCCGCGGGCCAGATCCTCGCCCGCCGGGCGGGCGTTCGCGCCGGGCTTGAGCCCCGGCGGCAGGACGACCCGGTCGCCCTCGGCGCGCACGTCCTCCTGCATGAACACGGTGTCGGCGCCCGGCGGCATCGGCGCCCCGGTGAAGATGCGCACCGCCCCCGCGATCGCCCCGGCGCCCGCCGCCGCGCCCGCCGCGAGCCGGCCGCTCACCGGCAGCACGCTCTCGCCGGCCGGCGCCAGGTCGGCGTGGCGCACGGCGTAGCCGTCGACCGCCGAGTTGGCGAAGGGCGGCAGGTCGTGGCGGGCCAGGACATCCTCGGCCGCGATCCGCCCGTCCGCCGCGTGGAGCGGCACGGTCTCGATCCCGGCCAGGACCGGCATGCGCTCGGCGATGAGGGCGGTGGCCTCCTCGATCCGCATCGGCCTGTTCCCGAAGGCGAAGCAGTCGTCCGTGACCTGTGCCATGGCTCAAGGGTGCTCCAGCCGGGTCAGGACCGCATCGAGGGGCTCGGCCCGGGCGAGGACGAGGTCGGCGATGCCGGCGACGTCGTCGAGATGCAGCACGGGCCGGCCGGCATCCGGGAAGGGCCGGTCGCTCGCGATCCCGACGATGCGGGAATCCTGCGGATGCAGCGGCTCGCGGCCGTTGGCGGCCCTGAACACTTCGAGCTTCGCGTGCGCCTCGCGCTTGAAGCCTTCGACGATCGCGAGGCCCTCGGGGGTCAGGCGGCGCAGCAGGTCGGCCAGCCTCGCCTCCTCGCCCTCCGCCACCTCGCGGATCTGGGCCCAGCGGCGGGCGGACGAGACGATGACCTCGCTGGCTCCGGCCTGCCGGTGGACGTGGGAATCCTTGCCCGGATGATCGAGGTCGAAGGCGTGGTGGGCGTGCTTCAGGGTCGCGACCCGGACGCCGCGCCCGACCAGCAGCGGGATGAGCTTGGCCATCAGCGTGGTCTTGCCGGCGCCGCTCCAGCCGGCGAGCCCGATGACGCGAAGGCCGCTCATGTCGGGCTCCCCGGGGCGCGCTCCGCCGGGGCGAAGCCGAGGTCGCGCAACGCGGCCGCCGCCTCGGGTGTGCCGAGGAGATCGAGGAAGGCCGCGAGCGCGGGGCTGCGCACGGTGTCCGCGCGGCAGGCGAGGTCGTACTGCTCCTCGGTGAGGGCCAGGAAGCCGAGGCCGTAGGCCTCCGCGACGCTCGCGATGGCGACGCCCCAATCGGCCCGGCCCTGCGCCACGGCGGCCGCCACGGCGTTGTGCGAGCGCGGCTGGTTCCAGAACCCGGCCGGCCGGGCGCCGTCGAGGAGGCCGTCGACGAGAAGGCGCGTGCCCGAGCCCGCGTTGCGGTTGACCATCACGGAATCCGGGTCGGCGAGCGCCGCGGCCACCGCCTGTGCGGCGCTCCGGCCCTCGAAACGCGGGTCCCCGGCGCGGAAGACCACGCCCTGCAGCCGGCGCCATCCGGGGATCAGGGCCATGCTGGGGTCGAGGAAGGGCGCGTTGTAGCGCCCGCTCGCCGGATCGAAGAGGTGCATGGCGGCGAGGTCGCACTCGCCTCGGCGCAGGGCGGCCAGACCGCCCGCCGAGCCGACCCACATGGTCCGGGCGCGGTAGCCGCGCTCCCCGAGAAGCCCGACCACGCGGTCGAGCCCGACGCAGTGGCTGCCCACGATGGTGAGGTCGGGTGGCCGCACGCCGCCTCCCAGGCGCACCACCGGCACGCTCTCCCCCGCCTCCATCCCGGCCCGGGCCGCCGGCACCGCGAAGAAGCCGTCCGCCTGCGAGAAGGCGGTGACGGAGCCCGAGCCCTTCGGCAGGGGCAGCGCCGCCAGTCCCCGCGGGCCGTGCACGAGCGAGGCCATCACGAACTCGGTGCGGCCGAGTTCGGAGGACAGCCGCTGCGGCAGCACCGCCGCGACCGTTTCCTCCTCGCGCGGCGGCAGGCCGGCGAGCGCGCGCACCAGCGGCACGACGAATTCGTGGAAGGTGAACATCGCCGAGGTCGGGAAACCCGGCAGCACCACGATCGGCCTGCCCTGCGCCGCCGCGAGGCAGAGCGGCTTGCCGGGCTTGAGGGCGACGCCGTGCACCAAGATGCCGGGCGCGCCGAGCCGCGTGAGGATCCGGTGGGAGACGTCGCCCGCCCCCTTGGAGGTGCCGCCCGAGAGGACGACGAGGTCGTGGTCGCCGAGCGCCTCCCGCAGGGCCGTCTCCAGGGCCGCCTCGTCGTCGCGCACGATGCCGCGCGGTACGGGCAGGCCGCCGTTCTCCGTGACGGAGGCCGTCACGATCGCGCCGTTCGAATCGTAGATCGCACCGGGCCGCAGGCGCTCGCCCGGTGCCACCAGCTCGTCGCCGGTGGAGAGGACCGCGACCTTCGGGCGACGCACGACCGCCACTTTGGCAAGCCCGCAGGCCGCCAGCATGCCGATTTCGCGGGCGGTGATCACCGTGCCCCGGCGCAGCACCGTCTCGCCCGCCGCCATGTCGGCGCCCGCATAGCCCACGAACTGGCCGGGCCGCACGGCGGCGGCGACCTCGACCGCGAGCGCGTCGGCGTCGAACTCGGTCTGCTCGACCATCACGACGGCGTCGGCCCCGCGCGGGATCACCCCGCCGGTGGCGATGGGCGTCGCGGTCCCGGCCTCGACCGCGCGCGACGGCGCCACGCCGCAGGCCAGGATCTCCCGGTTGAGGGCGAGGCGCCGCGGGCTCGCGGGGCCGGCCCCCGCGACGTCGAAGGATCGCAGCGCGAAGCCATCGACGAGGGCGCGGTCGAAGGGCGGCACGTCGATCGGTGAGGCGACGTCGGCGGCGAGCACCCGGCCCAGCGCCTCGGCCAGGGGCACCGGCTCGGCCGGCAGCGCCGCGTGCGGCACGGCGGCCCGGAAGGCCGCGAGCGCCGCCTCGCGGCTGACCACGGTGAGGAACTGCTCCTGCCGCGAGGCGGCGGCGAGCCGCCCGGCGAAGGCGGCGGAATCGTCGGACATCATAGCGGCCGGACCTCGACCCGTTCCCCGGCAGGATGGCCCTCGCGCTCGGGCGCCACCAGCACGAAGCCGTCCGCCCGGAGGAGTTGGCGCAGCGGAAGCTCGAAACCGCCGAGCGGCTCCGCGCCCTCCGGGTGGCGGCGGACGAAGACGACCTCGGCGAGACCGATCGCGGAGGCGATCTTGCGCAGGAGCGGGGTGGGCGAGCCCGGCGCCTCCGCCGTCCCCGCGAGACGCGCGAGCAGGGGCGCGCCGAGCGCCAGGAAGGCGGCGAGCGCCGCCTCGGGCCGTCCCGGCAGGACGAGGACCGGCCGGCCCTCCGCCTCGCCCAGGACCGCGGTCTCGCCGGGCCGCAGGGCGATGCCGTGGGCGCGGATCCGTCCCGCCCGGGCCAGCCCCTCGGCGCTCCGGTCGGTGCGGCCGTAGCCGCTGCCGCCGAGGACGAGCACCGCGTCGGCAGCGCCCGCTCCGATGGCGGCGGCGATGGCCTCGACCTCGTCCGGGACGGCGACGCGCTCGGTGGCGCCGCCCCTGTCCGCGATCAGGGCGGCGAGCAGCGGCGACGATCCGTCCGGCGTCGGGGTGCCGGTCGCGACGAGGCGCAGGCGGGGCGTCCGGACGGCGACCATGTCCAGCCCGGCCATCGCCAGGGTGAGGAGGTGGAGGGGACCGACCCGCTCGCCCGCCGCGAGCAGGCACGCGTCCGCGGCCAAGTCCTCGCCGGCCTCGCGCGTGCCCTCCCGCGCGGCGAGATCTTCCACCGCGCCGTGCTCCGCCAGCCCTTCGGGCGGCAGGACGGCGTCGGTGCGGGCGGGCAGCCTCTCACCGGCCTCGACCCAGGCCGGCCGGGACGGCAGGGGCACCGGCGCGTAGGGCGAGGCACCGGCGATCGCGGCGGAATCGATCGCGAAACCGTCCCGCAGGGCCTCGCGGCCGGCGGGCAGCGGGCGCGGTGCCGCGACCGCCCGCGCGGCGATCCGCCCCCGCGCCTCCGCGAGCGGGACCAGCCGCTCGGCGACCGGCGCGACGCCGGCACAGAGCAGGCCGAGCGCGTCCCCGAGCGGCGTCAGCGCCGCGGAGGCGGACCGGCTCATCGGCGCCCGCGCCCGTGGCGGGGTGCGGCGCGCGGCGGGCCCGGCGGCAGAGATGTTCCGGCTCGCATCATGGTCGGAGCGATGCGTCATCCGCGGGCGCGGATCAAGGCTTCGTGCGATGCGCGTCGGAGAACCGCAGGTCGGGAGCCGGCGACATCCGGACCGTCACTCGGCTATGCTTTGCCGTCCGACCGAGGATCATCCCCGATGACGTGTCTCCGCCGGCTCGCCGGCCTTTTGCTGACCGGGTTCTTCGTCGTCACGCCCGCGCTGCTGCTTGCCCTGCCGGCCTCGGCCCAGATGCGGGGGCATGGCGGCCCGGTCCGCGCCCTCGCCCTGAGCCCGGACGGGCGCCTGGCGATCTCGGGCAGCTTCGACCAGTCGGCCATCCTGTGGGGCCTCGATACCGGCACTGCGCTCGGCGTGCTGCGCTTCCACGAGGGCGCGGTGAACGCCGTCGCGGCGCTGCCCGACGGGCGCTTCGCCAGCGCCTCCGAGGACGGGCGCATCGCCCTGTGGCGGCTCGGGCGCGCGGAGCCGGAGCAGGTGCTCGACGGGCATGCCGGGCCGGTGGCGGGCCTCGCGGTCTCGGCGGACGGCACCGCGCTCGCCTCGGCCTCCTGGGACGGGACGGCGCGGGTCTGGCCGCTCGACGGGGGCACCCCCCGCGTGCTGGAGGGGCATCGGGGCAATGTCAACGCCGTGGCCTTCCTGCCGGACGGGCGGCCGGTGACGGCGGGCGCCGACGCGACCGTGCGGGTCTGGCCGCGCGAGGGCGCCTCCCCGGACGTCGCGACGCTGCCCACGGCGCTCAGCGCGCTCGCGGTGAGCGCGGACGGGGAGATCGCGGCGGCGGGCGCCGACGCGATCCTGCGCTTCCTGCGCCCGGACGGGACGGTCCGCGCCGCCGTGGAACTCGGGCCCCAGCCGGTGATCGCGCTGGCGCCGTCGCCGGACGGAACCCGGGTCGCCGCCGCGACGGCGGGTGGGACCGTCGCGGTCGTCGAGCGGGAGACGGCCCGCGTGCTGCTGCGTCTCGTCGGGCCGGGCCTGCCGGTCTGGTCCGTGGCGTGGCGGCCCGACGGGCGCGAGCTCGTCACGGGCGGCGGCGACCGCCTCGTGCGCCGCTGGGATGCCCGGAGCGGCGAGCCGATCGGCGCTCTTGCCATGCCACGCCCGGGCGATCCGCTGGCGGCCTATCACGGCGAGCGCGGCGCGGAGGTGTTCGGGGCCTGCGTCGCCTGCCACACCCTGACGCCGAACGAGGGCACGCGGGCCGGGCCGACGCTCGCCGGCCTGTTCGGCCGCCGCATCGCGAGCGTGCCGGACTACCGCTACTCCGAGCCGTTGAAGCGGATGGACATCGTCTGGACGCCCGAGACCGTGGCGCGCCTCTTCGAGGTCGGGCCGGCCCGCTACACGCCGGGCACGAAGATGCCCGAGCAGACCATCGGCAGCGCCGCCGACCGGGAGGCCCTGGTCCGCTTCCTGGAGAAGGCGACGCGTCTGCCCTAGCCGTCCGCCCGCTCGCGGAAGTAGTCCTCGCTCGTGCGCGGCTTGGCGCGCTCGGGCATGGCGTGCGGGTCGAAGCCCTGGTTGAGCGCTGCCTCGACGCGGCAATCGTCGCACATCGTCAGCGAGCGGAGGCGCTCCGCGCCGGCCGAGCCGGTGAACATCCAGTGCCGCTCGGCGAGGCGCTCGATCACCCGCTCGATCGTGGCGCGCGTGCCGAAGGGCTTGGCGCAGGCCGTGCAGCAGAAGGGCTCCTCCTCCTTCACGACGCGCCGGGGCGCCGCCCAGGCCTCGAAATCCACCTGCGGGATCAGCGCGATCACGTCCTCCGGGCAGGTCGCGGCGCAGAGGCCGCACTGCACGCACAGGCTCTCCTCGAAGGCGAGCAGCGGCTTGTCGGCGCTGTCGGTGAGCGCATGGGTCGGGCAGGCGCCGACGCAGGAGAGGCACAGGGTGCAGTCCTGCGTGCGGAAATCGAGGCCGCCGAAGGGCGCGCCAGCCGCCAGCGGGACCCGCGCCACGGGGGCGGGGGCCGCGACGTGCATCTCCCGGAAGGCCTGACGCAGCACGGCGCGCTTGGGCCCCTCGGGCACGAGGCCGGCCGGCTTCGCCGTGGGGGTCCCGAGCGGGGCCGCGCGCAGCGCCTCGCCGAGGGCGTCCGGGTCGTCGGTCTCGATCGTCGCGACCAGCGCCGCGCCGCTCTCTGCTCCGTAGCCCAGCGCCCGCGCCAGGGTGTCGGCGAGGTCGAGTGTGCGGTGGAGCGGCGCGATGTCGTGCTTCGGGCGCGCCCGGGTCAGCACGCGGACCGCCGCCGCACCGTAGGCGCACAGGGCCGCGATCGCCTCCGGACCGATCTGGGTGACTTCGTTGACCTGGACCGGCAGGACATGGGCCGGCAACCCGTCACCGTACCGCCCGAGCGCGTCGATCAGGGGCTCGCCGTGGTCGCCGTCGTGGAAGAGCACGAGCGCGCGCTCCCCGCCCGCCGCCCGGTAGGCCCGCATCAGGCCGCGCAGGCGCCGCATCAGCGCGTCGGCCGGGGGCAGCGCGTAGGCGGCGGCGCCCGTCGGGCAGACGGCCGCGCAGCTGCCGCAGCCCGCGCAGACATGCGGGTCGATCGCGACGGTGTCGCCCGCGGACGTGATCGCCCCGGTCGGGCAGACCTCGAGGCAGCGGGTGCAGCCGGTGATGCGCGAGCGCGAATGGGCGCAGAGCGAGCCGTGGAAGTCGATGAAGCGCGGCTTGTCGAATTCGCCGACGAGGTGGGAGGCCTCGCGGACCAGGCGCTCGACGGCGGCCGGGTCGCGCGGGTCGGCGCGCAGGTAGCCGGGGCGGACCTCGTGGGCCGGGAACAGGGGCGCGCCGCCCGAGAGGTCGAGCACGAGGTCGCAGGTCGAGACGGCGCCGTCGCGCGGCGCCCCGAAGAGGAGGTGGGTGCGCGACGACGGCGCCGGCAGGGCGTAGTCGTCGATGCGCAGTTCGAACGCGCCGAGATGCCCCTTCGCACCCCGGATCGTGCCCCGCAGCACCGGGAAGGTGTTGCGGTGGAGCGGCGCGACCTCGCCCGGCCGCGACAGGAGCACGGTGACGTCGAGATGCTCGGCGAGCCGCTGCCCGGCCTCGACCGCGACGGCGTCCCGCCCGTAGACGAGGGCGACGCCCCGGCTTACCAGCGGCACGGTCCCGGCGGGCGGCACCGGCTCGGCGGCCGCCGCGAGCAACGCCGCCATCTTCGGGCCGGCCGCTTCGGCCTCGGACGACCAGCCGGCGCTCTCGCGGATCTTGGCGTAGGTGACGCGCTCCTCGGCCCCCATCTCCTCGGCCACCTCGTCGAAGAGGGGAGCCTGGAGCGTGCAGGAGACCGTCACGGGCCCGCCCGCGTCCAGGGCGTCGCGGAAGCGGTCGAGCTCCCGGCCGCAGAGCTGGTCGGCCGTGACGAGGCGGGAGCCGCAGCCGCGGGCGATGGCGGCGGTATCGAGGGGCATCGTCCGCTCGCAGGAGCAGGCGAGGATGAGACGGTCGGACACGGGTGAACCTGAGAGGAGACGTGATACGCGGATCCCTTCGCCTGAAGGGTTACAGCCCTTATACTCGAAGCATTCGAAACTACGATCCGACATGCGGGCGCAGGCCGCGACGATCCCGCGACGCTCTCCTGCCGGCCCCGCCCCCACACACGCCATGCGATCGCCAGCCTCTCCCATCCCCGCGCCGCATCCCGGCCTCGTCCTCCCGCCGGGTTTCAGCCACCGCCCCACCGCCCGCGGTGCCCATGCGGAGGCCTGCCGGCTCGCCGCCTCGGGCGAGGCGGAGGCCGCGACCCTCCTGCTCGGCGCGCGTCCCGAGCTCCTCGACCTCGCCGTCGTGCTCGCGCCCGACGAGCCGCTGCGCACGGCGCGGCGCGCCTTCTTCGCCGGCATGGCGGCGCTCGCCGACGCGGTGGGGATCTTCGGGCCGCCGGAGATCCCCGTGCGGATCGTCTGGCCCGGCACCCTGACGTTCAACGGAGCGCGTCTGGGCGGCGGCCAGCTCGGCTGGCCGGACGACTGCGCCGAGGATGCGGTGCCGGACTGGCTCGTCTTCTCCGCCACCCTCATCGCCTCCAAGGCCGCCGCCGGCGATCCCGGCCTGACCCCGGACTCGACCGCCCTGGAGGAGGAGGGCTTCCCGCCGGACCTGCACGGCCCGTTCGCGGAGAGCTTCGCGCGCCACCTCACCAAGACGTTCGAGGTCTGGCGCGAGGACGGCTTCGGGCGCGTCGCGGCCCGCTACGGGGCCCGGCTCTCCGGCGCGGACGCGGCGCTCGACGGCGCGGCCGCGCGGCTGACCTATCCGGACGGGCGGACCGAGCCGGTCGCCCTGGCTGCGGCCCTCGCGACGGCCGCCTGGCGCGACCCCGAGACCGGAGACGTTCGCCTGTGAGCCTGAAGCTTCCCCGGACCCTGCGGCTCGACCCCTCCGACACTTTCGTCTTCGCGCAGGCCGCCGAACCCGGCGAATGGGCGGTGACGGGCTCGTTCCTGTTCCTCGACAGCGACGTGGCCGCGCTCTCCGGCAAGGCCCGGGCCGCCTTCCGGTCCGGCTTCGTCGGCGTCGGCTCGCTGGGCTTCTCCACCCTCGTCGTAGTGAGCGAGGCGAGCGAGGCCGAGCGGGCGGCGGCGGTCGAGGCCCTGGCCGAGCAGATCCACGCGCGTCTCGGCGCGCCGGACCGCGAGGCGGCCCGCGAAGCGGCGCGCGAGGAGATCGACGTGGCCGCCTCGCTGTGCAATCTGCCGGTCGGCAGCGTGGTGGCGATGCACCGGACCGCGGAGGGCGGCGAGATCCGCGAGGAGTTCCGCACCCTTTCCCAGCGCCCGGGCGCGGACCGGCTGCACGGGCGCGCCTTCCACTTCGTCGAGACCGACGAGGACGAATCTTCGGACGCGCCGGAGGAGCAGGCGGACCTCGTCGGCCTGTTGCGCGGAACGCCGACGGGACGCTGAGGATCATGACCGAATTCTGGGTCTCGAGCGGCCATCATCTCACCCAGCGCGATGCGGGCGGCGGTCTCGCGGTGACCGACGAGCTGATCCTCGCCTACCTGGCGCGGCCCGAGCTGGTCCCGCCCGAGGAGGCCTGCGCGGCCGAGCGGGCGCTCTACGCGAGCCTGACGGCCGCGCCGCGCCGCCCGGTCGCCGCGCGCGAGATCGCGGCGCTCGCCGACGCGGACGCCCGGGAGAACTGGGAGGTCATCCTCGCCTTCCGGGACCGCCTGCTGGGCGCGCGCTCGGTCGAGGCCGCCTACCTGTCGCTGGTGCGCGGCAACCTGCAGGGCGTGCCGTCGCTCTTCCTGAACCAGCTCGTCCACCTGATCCTGCGCAACGCGCTGGACGGCTGCGACGACCCCTTCGTGCTCCGGGCGGCCGAGCTGTTCTTCCGGCCCCAGCGGGTGAGCTTCCACGAGGGCCGCGTGCTGCTGGCCGACGCCGAGGTCATCGCCGCGCGCGAGGGGAGCGCGCCGCTCTCGCCCCTCGTGGCGATGCTCGGGCAGGAGGCGGCCACCGAACTCGACGTGCTGACCGAGGCCAACGCCTGGACCTACTGGAGCCGGTCCGACGCCTTCACCATGGCGCTCGACCTCGGCTCCGATCCGCGCAGCCGGGCCGGGCTGGCGCGGGTGATCGAGGTCTTCGTGCAGCACCTGCTGAACGCCGCGGTGCGGGTGAGCCCGCTCGACCGGCTGGAGGATTCCGACTGGCGCTGGTTCGTCGGGCTCGATGCCGAGGGAACCCGCATCGGCAACGCGCTCTGGCGCGGCGAGACGCTCGACGCGGCCGCCCAGGCGCGGATGCTCGTGGCTTTCAGCCTCGTCTTCGACGATCCGGCGCAGGTGGAGCCCGCGGTCGGCGCGCGGCCGGTCTACCTGCTGCTCGCATCGCCTCAGGACAGGACCCTGCAGGTGAAGCCCCACAATCTCATCGTCGGGCTGCCCCTGGCCGCCGGCCGGGAGGCGGGCTGACGGCAAGTCGGCTGACAGTAAGTCGGCTGACGGCAGGTCGGCGCAGGGCACCGCGTCGTCCCGATCCCGGATCGCCTCCCCGTCGCTCCGGGTCTTCCGCAGGTATCCGGGACGTCGGGCCGAGCAATCCCGCATCGGTGATCCCACATCATCCACGCGTCACCATCGAGGTCTCCGCAATGCCCGAGGATCGATTCGAGGTCGGCATCATCGTGGCGCGGCGGCGCCTGAAGGGCCCCTGGGCCGACCACGCCTGGCTGCCGGTGGAGGCCCTGCCGGCGGCGGCGGTCGCCGCGCCCGGCACCAAGCTCTCCGAGACCGAGAACGAGGCGCGGTTCTACGCCGGCTCCTACGAGGTCGCGCTGCACCCGGCCGAGACCGCACATTACCGCGACAACCTCGTCTCCGGTCGGCCGGCCCTGTGGGTGGCCCTCCGCGGCACGGGCGAGGAGGCCTACGCGGTGGCCGGCGTCACGGCCGATCCGTACGAGGGCGAATCGATGGCGGAGGGCATCGGCGAGATCGTCGAGGCGGTGCCGATGCCGCCTGAGGTGCAGGCGAAGCTGCTCGCCTTCTACGAGGCCTTCCACGTCGAGCGCAGGTTCGAGAAGCGCAAGCGCGACCGCGCCGACCCCGAGGCGCTCGCCCACCGCGTTCCCGCCGCGCGCGGGAGATCCGGGAGATCCCAATGAGCGACGGCTTCCTCAGCCGCTGGACGCGCCGGAAGCAGGCGGTCCGCGCCGCCGAGCAGGCGGAGCGCGTTGCCCCCGCCGAGGCCACCGCGAACACCGGCGCAGACGCCAGCGCAGACACCCGCGCGAACCCCGGCGCGAACCCCGGCGCGGGGGAGCCGGCGGCGTCCGAGGACGCGCGGGCCGCCGCAGCCGCGCCCGCGTCGTCCGATCCGCCGGAGAGCGACGCCCCGCTTCCGGAGCTCCCCGACCCCGGCACGCTGACGCGCGACAGCGACCTCGCCCCGTTCCTGCGGGCCGGCGTGCCGACGGTCCTGCGGAACGCCGCGCTCAGGCGAATGTGGTCGATCGATCCGGCCATCCGCGACTTCGTCAGCGAGGCGCGGGAATATGCCTACGACTGGAACAGTCCGGGCGGCGTGCCCGGCCTGGGTCCCCTCCTGCCGAGCGACGACGTCGAGGCGATGCTGCGCAGGATCGTGGGCGTGCGCCCACTGGAAGCCGGGACGCCCGACGGATCCCGGTCCGCGGCCGCGGAGGAAGCCGAAACCCCGGATGCCGCGCCGCCGAATGCGGCGCTCCAGAGCGCCGAGCCTCAGGTGGCCGATGTCCGCGATGCGCCCGTCGCGCCGGACCCGGAACACGCGGCCGGGATCGAGCCCGCCGCCCTGCCGGATCGAGCGCCCGCCCTCGTGGGAGCAGCCCTCGCGCACCCGGCGCGCGAGACCGTGCCCGCGGCCGTGCAGCCCACGCCGGAGACCGCGGCGATGGCGGGACCGCGGCTGCGACGACACGGCGGCGCGAGGCCGGCCTGAGAATATCAAATTCCAGTTGCGAGCGATCGAAATGCTTTTTAAGACCAGTCTAAAGTACCGCTCCTGAGGCGGGCTCGGGGAGGCCGATGGGTTCGGTAGCGTCTGCGTTGGAAGGTCCGGCCGGTGGCGCGTCGGCGACGGCCGAGCGCGTCGATGAGATCGACCTGCTGCGCGCCGAGCACTACGATCTGCTCGCGGTCCTGCTGGGCCGGGCGCCGGCGCAGCCGCTTCTCGACGGGCTCGCCGCGCTTCGTCCGGGGGAGGGTGCGCTCGGTGCCGCCACCGCGGAGCTGCGCCGCGTCGCGGCCGAGACCGATGCCGGGGCCGTCGAGCGCGAGTTCTTCGAGCTCTTCATCGGGGTCGGGCGGGGCGAACTCCTGCCCTACGCCTCCTACTATCTCACCGGCTTTCTCAACGAGCGCCCGCTGGCGCGGGTGCGCGAGGACCTCGCCGCCCTCGGGCTGGCCCGGGTCGAGGGAATGAGCGAGCCCGAGGATCACCTCGCCTTCCTGCTGGAGATCATGGCGGGGCTCGCGGCCGGGCGGTTCGGCGCGGAGGAGGGGGCGCAGCGGCGCTTCTTCGACCGGCATCTGGCGCCCTGGGCACCGCGCCTGTTCGCGGACCTCGAACAGGCCAAGGCCGCCCGCTTCTACCGCGCGGTGGGCGGGCTCGGCCGCGTCTTCCTGGACGTGGAGGCGGAAGCCTTCCGGATGGAGACCTGACGACCGCACCGGGCCCCGGGCCCGGTACGAATGGAATCGCGGCGCGTTGTCCCGATGGGCAAGCGCCACTCTAGGAGATGGATCGATGCGACAGGATCCGAAGACACTCGGTCGTCGCCAGTTCTTCCGGGCGCTGGGCGGCAGCACCGTGGCGGCGGCCGCCGCGGTCGCCTCGCCGATGGGCGCGACGGAGGCGCAGGCCTACGATCCCGGCAACGCCGAGACCAAGGCGCGCTACCGGGAGAGCGACCACGTCAAGGCGTTCTACCGGACCAACGGCTACGAGACGCTCCTGAAGAACCCCGACCCCGCTCCGGGCACGAAGTGAGTCTGCCATGCTGACGAAGCGCAAGAGCGGCGAGACGAGCCGCAGCAAGCACCAGGCGGTCGCGGCGGGCCTCGCCTCCGGCGTGCTCGACCGGCGCAGCTTCCTGCGCCGGTCCGGCCTGACGGCCGGAGCGCTGGCCGCCGCCGGCACGATCCAGCTCGGCGCGGTGCGCCGGGCCGAGGCCGCCGGCTCCTCCGCGGTCGGCCCCGACACGGTGGTCAAGAAGAACATCTGCACCCACTGCTCGGTGGGCTGCACGGTGACGGCCGAGGTCGTGAACGGCGTCTGGGTCGGCCAGGAGCCGTCCTGGGCGAGCCCGATCAACCGCGGCACGCACTGCGCCAAGGGCGCGGCCATCCGCGAACTGGTCTCCTCCGACCGCCGCCTCAAATACCCGATGAAGCTCGAGGGCGGGCAGTGGAAGCGGGTCTCCTGGGACCAGGCGATCGACGAGATCGGGACCAAGCTCCAGGCGATCCGCGAGAAGAACGGCGCCGACTCGGTCTACTGGCTGGGCTCGGCCAAGTTCACCAACGAGGCCGCCTACCTGATGCGCAAGTTCGGCGCCTTCTGGGGCACGAATTCGGTCGATCACCAGGCCCGCATCTGCCACTCGACCACGGTGGCGGGCGTGGCCAACACCTGGGGCTACGGCGCCCAGACGAACTCGTACAACGACATCCGCAACGCCAAGACGATGATCATCCTGGGCGGCAACCCCGCCGAGGCGCACCCGGTCTCGCTGCAGCACGTGCTGTCCGGCAAGGAGATCAACCGCGCCAACATGATCGTCATCGATCCGCGCTTTACCCGGACGGCGGCGCACGCCACCGAGTACGTGCGCATCCGCTCCGGCACCGACATCCCGGTGGTCTGGGGCATCCTCTGGCACATCTTCCAGAACGGCTGGGAGGACAAGGACTTCATCGCCAAGCGCGTCTACGCGATGGACGACGTGCGCAAGGAAGTCGCCAAGTGGACGCCCGACGAGGTCGAGCGCGTCTCGGGCGTGCCGGGCGAGCAGCTGCGGCGCGTGGCGGAGAAGTTCGCCAAGGAGAAGCCCGCCACGCTGATCTGGTGCATGGGCGCGACCCAGCACACGGTCGGCACCGCCAACGTGCGCGCGCTCTGCATCCTGTGCCTGGCCACCGGCAACGTCGGCAAGCCGGGCACGGGCGCCAACATCTTCCGCGGCCACACCAACGTGCAGGGCGCGACCGACCTCGGCCTCGATGTCACGACGCTGCCGCTCTACTACGGCCTCGTCGAGGGCGGCTGGCGGCACTGGGCCCGCGTCTGGGACGTTCCCTACGAGTGGCTGCAGTCGCGCTTCGACGAGGTTCCCGCTGCCGCAGGTCGTAAGGCCCGGACGCGCAAGGAGAACATGGAGGCGCCCGGCATCACCTCCACGCGCTGGTTCGACGCCGTCAACCTCCCCCCGGAGCAGATCGACCAGCGTAGCCCGCTCAAAGCCTTCATGATCTTCGGTCACGGCGGCAACACCGTCACCCGGCTGCCCGAGGCCATCGAGGGCATGAACAAGCTCGAACTGATGGTGGTGGCCGATCCCCATCCGACCACCTTCGCGGCGCTCGACGCCCGGCAGGACAACACCTACCTGCTGCCGATCTGCACCTCGCTGGAGATGGAGGGCTCGCGCACGGCCTCGAACCGCTCGATCCAGTGGGGCGAGCAGATCGTGCAGCCGGCCTTCGAGTCGAAGAACGACTACGAGGTGCTGTACCTGCTGGCGAAGAAGCTCGGCTTCGCCGACACACTGTTCAAGAACATCAAGGTCGAGAACAACATCCCCTCGGCCGAGGATCTCCTGCGTGAGATCAACCGCGGCGGCTGGTCGACGGGCTATTGCGGGCAGAGCCCCGAGCGTCTGAAGGCGCACATGCGCAATCAGCACAAGTTCGACCTCGTGACGCTGCGCGCGCCCAAGGACGATCCGGAGGTCGGCGGCGATTATTACGGCCTGCCGTGGCCGTGCTGGGGCAAGCCGGAGCTGCGCCATCCCGGCTCGGCCATCCTTTACAACACCGAGATGCACGTGAAGGAGGGCGGCGGCACCTTCCGGGCCCGCTTCGGTACCGAGCGCAACGGGGCGACCTTGCTCGCCGAGGACTCGTTCTCGAAGGGCTCGGACCTCACCGACGGCTATCCCGAGCTCACCTTCGGGGTGTTCAAAAAGCTAGGCTGGGACAAGGACCTTACGGCCGACGAGCTCGCCACGATCCTGAAGATCGGCGGCGACAAGCCCGACACCGTGAGCTGGGCGACCGATCTGTCCGGCGGCATCCAGCGCGTCTGCCTGGAGCACGGCGTCTCGCCCTTCGGCAACGGCAAGGCGCGGGCCAATGCCTGGAACCTGCCGGACCCGGTGCCGGTCCACCGCGAGCCGATCTACTCCCCGAGGCCGGATCTCGTGGCCAAGTACCCGACCCGGCCGGACGAGCGGCAGCTGCGCGTGCCCAATATCGGCTTCTCGGTGCAGAAGGCTGCGGTCGATCGGAACGTCGCCAAGGACTTCCCTATCATCCTAACCTCGGGCCGGCTCGTCGAGTACGAGGGCGGCGGCGAGGAGACCCGCTCGAATCCGTGGCTCGCCGAGCTGCAGCAGGACATGTTCGTCGAGATCAACACGGGCGACGCGAGCGAGCGCGGCATCAAGGACGGCCAGTGGGTCTGGGTCTCGGGCCCGGAGAACAGTGCCAGGACCAAGGTGAAGGCACTCGTCACCGACCGCGTCGGCCGGGGTGTCGCCTTCATGCCCTTCCACTTCTCCGGCTGGTACCAGGGCAAGGACATGCGCGACTACTACCCGAAGGGTACCGACCCAGTCGTGCTCGGCGAGAGCGTCAACACCGTGACCACCTACGGCTTCGATCCTGTGACGGGCATGCAGGAAACGAAGTGCACCCTGTGCCAGATCGCAGCGGCCTGAGAGGAGCGACCCGACCATGGCCCGCATGAAGTTCCTCTGCGACGCGGATCGCTGCATCGAGTGCAACGCCTGCGTCACGGCCTGCAAGAACGAGCACGAGGTGCCCTGGGGCATCAACCGGCGCCGCGTCGTCACCCTGAACGACGGCAAGCCCGGCGAGCGCTCTGTCTCGATGGCCTGCATGCACTGCACCGACGCGCCCTGCGCGGCCGTGTGCCCGGTGAACTGCTTCTACACCACGGCCGACGCCGTGGTGCTGCACTCCAAGGATATCTGCATCGGCTGCGGATACTGCTTCTACGCCTGCCCGTTCGGCGCGCCGCAATATCCGCGCGTCGGCAACTTCGGCTCGCGCGGCAAGATGGACAAGTGCACCTACTGCTCCGGCGGCCCCGAGCCCGACTTCTCGACGGCCGAGTACGAGAAGTACGGCTCGAACCGGCTCGCCGAGGGCAAGCTGCCGCTCTGCGCCGAGATGTGCTCGACCAAAGCGCTGCTCGCGGGCGACGGTGCGATGATCGCCGAGATCTACAAGCAGCGGGTGATCAAGCGCGGCTACGGCTCCGGCGCCTGGGGCTGGAAGACGGCCTACCGCGAGACCATCGCGATCTGACGAGACCGGCGCCGCGCAGGCCGCGGCGCTCTTTGACCCTCGACCCGAAAGGTACGCCGATGCGGCGGGCATTGACGCTTCTCAGCACGCTCCTCGTGGCCGGTACGCTCTGGGCCGCCCCGGGCGCGGTGGCGCCGGTCCAGGCGCAGAACCCGATCCAGGCCGACGGCCAGAACCCGATGGGCGCCCGGCCCACCGCCGACTCGGTCAACGAGGAGTTCCTGTTCAAGCAGGCCCCGAAGATCACCGGCCGGATCAGCATTCCCGACCAGAAGGCCGCCAACCTGATCCAACCGCAGGGGCGCGAGTACCAGATGTTCCGTGAGGGCTGGCTGCCCTGGATCGGGGCGCTCGCGATCCTCGGCATGCTTGGGCTCCTCGCCCTATTCTTTCTCTGGCGCGGCCGGATCATCACCGAGCACAGTCAGGAATCGGGCCGGAAGATCCTGCGCTTCAACGCCTTCGAGCGCTTCACGCACTGGATGACGGCCGTGTGCTTCATCATCCTGTCCCTGTCGGGGCTGAACTACATCTTCGGTAAGCGCCTTTTGATGCCGCTGATCGGCCCCGACGCGTTCGGGGCGCTGGCGCAATGGGCCAAGTACAGCCACGTCTATCTGGCATGGCCCTTCATGTTCGGCGTGGCGATGATGTTCGTGGTCTGGATCCGCGACAACATACCCAACCGGATCGACTGGGAATGGATCAAGGCCGGCGGCGGCATCATCGGCAGCGGACACCCGCACGCGCACCGCTTCAACGCCGGCCAGAAGGGTGTGTTCTGGATGGTCGCGGGCTTCGGCGCGGCCATGAGCGTCACCGGCCTGATGATGCTGTTCCCCTTCGCGCTCGTCGACATCAACGGGATGCAGGTGATGCAGGTGATCCACTCGCTGATCGGCATCGCGTTCATCGCCGGCATCCTGGCCCACATCTACATCGGCACGCTCGGGATGAAGGGCGCCTACGACGCGATGGGCAGCGGCGAGGTCGATCTCGCCTGGGCACGCGCGCACCACGACCTCTGGGTCGAGCAGGAGCAGGCGCGCACGGCGAGCGGCCCGCAGCTCCGCGGCCGGCCCGCGCCGGCCGAGTGATCGCCGCGCGCCGCACCGCAACCTGGGGCCCTCGCCCCGACCAGGATCTGCAACGATGAAAGCCTTTATCGCCGCCGTGGTCGCCGCGATCCTGTTGGGGGTCGCGGCCATGCTGGCGCTCACCAGCAACCAGAAATTCGCCTACCAGGCCTTTGCGACCTCCGGCGCGCGGGTCTCCGAGCCGGGCACCAACCTCGTCGGACCCCGCTGGAACGGTGACCCGGCCCCGGACGAGTTCGCCGGCGAGCCCCACGGCAAGGCCGAGGGCGCCGCGTCCCATCCGAAGCGGTCCTGACGTCCGTGCGTCTCCGCCAGCCGGGGTTGGCCGGGACCGATACCTCATAGGAGAGCCCGTCCGATGAAGACGCCCGTGACCGAATTGCTGCTGGCCGCGAGCCTCGCGAGCACGCTCCTGGCTGGCGCCGCCATCGCGCAGGACAGTGGAGCTGTGCCGGCCGCGACCGCTCCGGCCGCGCCCGGCCGCCCGGCCGACCTCTGCCAGGAACTGCTCGCCTTCGTGAAGCAGCCCGAGCCGGCCAAGCAGGCGGCCGCGACCCCGCCCCAGCAGGCGACGGCGGTCTCGAACCCCTCCGGCCAGAGCCAGGGCACGCCGTCGGCAGCCGGCGGCGCCGTGCAGCAGAACTCGGGGCTCAGCGGCCCGACCAAGAACGAGGCGCCGGCACCGGCGACGACCGATCGCAAGGCCGCGCTGGCGCAAGCCAACGCGGCCGCCAAGAACCCGCCGGCTCCGGGCGCCGCGGCACCGACCCCGCAGGCGCAGGCGGCGACGGTGGCGCGGATCGAGGCCGCGGCGGCGGCCGGGGACCAACCGGGATGCCGGGCGGCCGCGCGGGAGATGCGCGTGGGCGGCGTCGTGCTCCCGCCGCCGCTCCTGGCGCTGGCGGCGCTCGACCCGAAGTTCTTCGCCCGATAACGGGTGCCCATCCGGACCGGACGGTCGGGCGATGCCCGGGCGGAACCGGGCTTGCGGGGCGGAACGGGCCGGGGGGGGTGGCGTCAGTTGACCCCTCGGCCTCGACCAGCGCCGACGCGGCGCGCGATCACGCGCCCGACTTCCAGCAGGAACATGTCGACGAGGAGCCGGAGCGATGCGCTGCCGTCCTCCTCGACCGCCTCGCGGGCGGCGAGCGCGTGGCGGGCCGCCCGCTCAAGCGGCGAAAGGGCGGCGCCTTCCGGGGCTTCGAAACGGTCCGGCGCATGTCGGGCCGTGATATCGATCAGAACGCCGTGGCCGTGGGCCGGGACGCCGGGTTGGGCCCCGTAGATCCGGCCGTGACTCAGGAGCCAGCGGACGCCATCGGGCGTCCGCACGCGGTACTCCAAGCTGACTGGGCCGCTCTGATGGGCGTTCCGGCCGAGCGCCGCCCGCACGGCCGCGCGGTCGGCGTCGAGGACGTGGCGAACCAGCGCGTCCGCCGGCAGGTCGATGTCGGCGAGATCCTGGGCGCCCGCCAGGAGTTCGGCGGCGTCTCGATCAAGGACGTGACGGTCGCCGCCCCGCCACATCCAGGTCCCGACGAGACCGGCACTGCCGGCTCGAAGCGCCAGCGCCCCGAGCGTTCCGGCGGCATGATCCTGCATCTGCACGCTCCCCCCGACGCAAGACCGGACTACGCCAGCGCGATGCCGATCAACTTGCCGTCATATCCCGAATTTCACGCGCCATCGCGAAGCGGTCTGCGTATTAGATCCGTCTTGTCCGACCAGGTCGTCCACGCGATGTCTCGCCGGACCGGGCTTAGCCGACGCAGAACGTAGCGAGGGTTGCACGTGATCGAGACAGATGACCCGCGCTCGTCCGACACCTCCACCGCGTCTAGGTTCCGCGACGGACGGGACGGCTGTCCCCCGATGCCGGCTGCGGCGCAGCGCACGCTGGACGATGTGGCCGAGGCCCTCGGGCTTGCGACCGACCTCCTCGGCCGGATCGATCAGCGCGGGCCGGACCGGGATGTCGCGGCAGCGAGCCTGATGGAGGCCTCCGCCCTTCTGCAGGCCTTCATCCGGATCGAGGATCCGGAAACGCGCCAGCGCTGCCTGGCCTTCGTGCAGGCCGCATCCGCGCAGGTGCGGGGCCGCGGCTGAGACGACGCCCGGAACGCGGGTCATCGTGCGGGATGCCAGCGGTAACGCGGCGCGGCCGTCCGGTCCGCGGGCTCGCGGCGCGCGGGCCGGAGGTAGACCAGCAGTGCCGTGCCGGCAGTGAGCGCACTCGCGCCCACAGGAGCCGCCGCGACGGCCAGGACGGGTCCGCACGGCCCCCAGAGGGCCGCGGTGGTCAGGAGGCCGCCGACCCAGGCGGTGAACGCGTAGAGCAGCACCATCGAAGCCTCTCACGCAAGCATCTTGAGTTGCATGAGAACAATGGCGCGGCCCGCCCGAAGAGAAGCGGCGTTTCTGGAAATCTGTTTCCCGCTCGCGCTCTACGGCCTCGTCCAGGTCGCTCCGGGCCAGGATCGGCGATGGATCGGCCGCGGTCCGAACGGCTGTTCTGAAGTCGGGCGGCGGGAACGGACCGCATACCACAAAGCTTTGCGGAAAACATTGAGCAACGTACGCCCAGGTTGGCTGGCATACTCAATACTTCGTAGTCAGACCTCCGCGTTTACCAAGTTTTCGCCGAGATCAGCTTCGCATGTCGATTTCAACTTGAACGCGAGGCCGGCCTGTCTACCTCTGGTTGCGGGATGCCGTAAGGCGGGACACGTCCGCCCGGCCGAGGCACGGGAGTGAGCCGGCGAACGATGCCACATCCTCAGGTTCTGCGAGACCTCGCCCTCTTCGTCGAGGTCGCAAAACGGCTCAGCTTCAGCCAGGCCGCCGCCGCGCTGGACATGCCGGTCTCGTCGCTCTCGCGCCGCATCACCCAGTTCGAGGCCGCGATCGGCCTGCGGCTCCTCGACCGGACCACGCGCAAGATCGCACTGACGGCCTATGGCGAGGCCTATCTTGCCCAGGCGACGCAGGTGGTCGAGGAGGCCCAGCGCAGCTTCGACGAACTCGTCGCCCAGGCCAGGGGTCCGAGCGGGCTCCTCAAGGTGGCCGTCCCGACGGATCACTGGGTGGTGCGGCACCTGTCCGAGATCGTCTCCGCCTTCGCCCGCCAGCACGAGCACATCCACGTTCACCTCGACCTGCGCGCGAGCCAGGTGGATCTCGTCCAGGAGAATTACGACCTTGCGATCGTCGGCGAGACGCCGCGCGAGGCCTCCCTCATCGTGCGCAAGATCAGCGTCATCGAGAACGGATTGTTCGCCGCGCCATCCTATCTGGCGGCACACGGGCGTCCCACGCATCCGAGCGAGCTGTCCGGCCACGAGGTCCTGCTGTCGACCGCGGCCGAGGCCGCGACATGGCAGTTCCAGCGCGGCGGCGAGACCGTTTCGGCGACGGTTCGCGGGCGCCTCTCCTGCAACAGCCTCAGCTTCGCCCGGCGTCTCGCGATCACGGGGCGCGGCATCGCTGCGGTGAGCGTGGTCAACGTCGAGCGCGACCTCGACAAGGGGCGCCTGGAGCCCGTCCTGGCGGATTGGGCGATCCCGCCGACTAGCATCTACGCGGTGACGACGTCGCGCCTCATACCGGCCAAGGTGCGGCACTTCATCGATTTCCTGGCGCTGCACCTGGGCCGGACCTTCTCGGAGGTGCCCCGCCTCGCGGACAGGATCGCGCACGGGGGGAACGATGCCGCAATCGGCGAGCCGGGGCCGGTCGCCGAGGCGTGCTGGCGTCCGTCCGATCGACCCTATCGGCTGCACCGCGCCGCCGCGTGGGCGCCCCCTTCCGGGAACGATTGACCGCGCCGCCGGCCGCGCGGCCGGACCCGGCACGCGGCGTCAGGTCGCCCGCAGGGCCGCCTTCACCTTGGCGGGCGTGAACGGGACCGAGCGCAGGCGGGCCCCCGTCGCGTCGAAGATCGCGTTCGAGATCGCCGCAGGCACGATGGCCGCGGAGGGCTCCCCCGCGCCCCAGGGCTTCTCGGTCGGCCGGTCGATCAGGGCCGTCACCACCTCGGGCACGTCCGGGAAGGTGATGATTGGGTAGCTCGCCCAGTCGAGGCTCGTCACGCCACCCCGGTCGAAGGTCACCTCCTCCATGAGCACCCGGCTGACTGTCTGGATGACGTTGCCGTCGAGCTGGTTGCGCACGCCGTCCGGGTTGATGATCTGCCCGCAATCCTGTGCCACGAAGAAGCGCGGCACCCGGATGCGCCCGGTCCTACGATCGACCTCAACCTCGGCCACCCCCGCCACGTAGGTGCGGTTCAGTTCGTACTTCACGTAGGACAGGCCGCGCCCGCGCAGCACGTCCCCGGACATGTCCGCCGCCGGCGAGGGGCGGGCCTGCCACCCGGCGATCTCGGCGACGCGCTCCAGCACCGCGATCCCGCGCGGGTCTTTCAACGCGCGCAGCCGGTATTCCAGCGGGTCCGCGCCCGCCGCCGCCGCGCACTCGTCGAGGAAGGCCTCGTTGGCGTAGGTGTTCTGCATCCGCCCCGGGGTCCGGATCCAGGAAGGCCGGAACGGCGTCGAGGCGAGGCGGTGGCAGACGGTCCGCACGTTCGGAAAGGCGTAGGGGAGCGCCGAGTTCTGGATGACGTTGCCCGGCGCCATCGCGGTCTCGTGCGGCAGGCCGGCGAGGTCGGCGGCCACGAGCGGCACGTTGCCGGCCGCGCCCTCCGGCACGTGGAACTGCGAGGACCACGCGGCGACGTTGCCGTCCGCGTCGAGTCCGGCCTTCAGGTCGATCAGAGTCGGCGGACCCTTCGGGTCCCAGCCGTGCTCGTCGGCCCGCGACCACTGCACCCGCACCGGGCGGCCGACCGCGCGGGCGAGCAGCGCCGCGTCCCCGGCCGCGTCCTCGTGCCCGTTGCGGCCGTAGCAGCCCGAGCCCTCGACGTAGATGCAACGCACCGCCTCCGGCGCGAGCCCGGTCATCGCCGCGAGCTGCTTGCGCAGCGCGTGCGTCATCTGCGAGGCGGTCCAGCAGGTGAGCAGCCCGTCCTTCAGCTCCGCGACGGCGCAGGAGGGGCCGATCGAGCCGTGGGTGTGGATGGCGAAGTCGTAGGACGCCTCCAGCGTTCGGGCGGCCCGGCCGAGCGCCGCCTCGGCATCGCCCGTGCTGCTGGTGAGGTCGTCCTTCGTCACCTTCGTGGCGCGCACGTGCTGCCACAGCTTGTCCTGCTCCGGGAGCCCCTCCCACTTCGACCACGTCGCCCCGAGCTGGCCGGCCGCCTTCACGGCCGCCCACTCCTTCTCGGCGACGACGGCCAGGAAGTTGCCCTGGCGGACCACCTTGAGGACGCCCGGGATGCCCGCGACCGAGCCCTCGTCCACGCTCTCCAGGCTCGCGCCGATCGCGGGCGGTCGCACCACGCGGGCGTGCACCATGCCGGGCACGCGGACGTCCTGCATGTAGGTGAAGCGCCCCATGACTTTCTGGGGGATGTCGATCCGGGCGACGGACTTGCCCACGAGGGCGAAGCGGGCCGGGTCCTTCGTGTTGACCGCGGGATCGACCTTCAGGTCGAGGCGCCCGTCCGTCACCAGCTCGGCGTAGGCGAGCCCCGGCCCGCCGGCCTTCGGCCGCACGGCGCCGTCCCGGGTCTCGAGGGCGTCGACCGGCACGCCGAGGCGCTCGCTCGCGCGTTGAACGAGGCGGGCGCGGGCGGTCGCCGCCGCATGCCGGATCTCGACGCCGCCCTTCTGGATCGAGAGGCTGCCGTAGGTCGGGCCCTGGTCGGGGGTCAGCGCCGTATCGCCCTGAACCACGGCGACACGGTCGAGGGGAAGGTCGAGCTCCTCGGCCGCGATCTGGGCCATGGCGGTCTCGATGCCCGTGCCGAGATCGACCTTGCCGGAGAAGATCGTGGCGCGGCCGTCGGCGCCGAGCGCCAGGAAGCTGTCGACCTGATCGGGCGCGACCGCCTTCGTGAAGCCGTCGGTCGCCACCGGCGCGAAGGTCTGCGCCAGCGCGTTACGGCCGGCCATCGAGAAGCCGACCACGAGCGCGCCGCCCTGGAGTAGCAGGCTGCGCCGCGAGAGTGCGGGAGCGTTCATCCGGTCCTCCTCAGAGCGTGCCGGCGGCGCGCTGAACGGCGCGCACGATCCGCAGATGGGTGCCGCAGCGGCAGAGGTTCTGCGCCAGCGCCTGCCGGATCGCGGCCTCGTCGGGCTTCGGCGTCTCGTTGAGGAGGGCCGCCGACTGCATGATCATGCCGTTGATGCAGTAGCCGCACTGCGCGGCCTGCTCCGCAATGAAGGCCGCCTGGACGGGATGCGGCATCTCCGGCGTGCCGAGGCCTTCCAGCGTGACGATCTTCGCCCCCGGCTTCAGGCCCGAGACGGGCGTGATGCAGGAGCGCACCGCCTGCCCGTCCACATGCACCGTGCAGGAGCCGCACTGCCCGAGGCCGCAGCCGAAGCGGGGGCCGTGCAGGCCGAGGTCGTCGCGCAGCACGTAGAGGAGCGGCGTGTCGGGATCATCGACGCTCACGCGCGCGGCGCGCCCGTTCACGTCCAGCGACATCTGCTGCGCCATGGGGCGTCTCCCTGGAACTATTTTGCTCTGCTCGGCCTATACCCGGCGCAGATCCGGGGCAACGCGACCGCGTGATAGGTGCCGTGACGCCGCGCGCCGCCCGCCATCCGCAGGGAGGATCCATGCCCGCGCCCCGTCGCAGCCCCCTCGCGCTCATCCTCGTCCTGGCCGCATCGCCGGTCTGGGCCGCCGAGTCCCCGGCTCCGGACTGGCCCGAGCCGGCGCGCGCGGCGGCCGAGGCGATCGCCGAGCGCTACGGTCCGCCCCAGGAGCGGACCGCGACCCTGCTGATCTGGCACCGCAACGGGCCGTGGATCCGGACCGTGGTGCACAAGGTCGGGGCCGAGCACGACTTCCCGGCCAAGCACAGCGACGTTCTGGAGCAGAGCCTTCCCTACAAGGTGCCGCTCAACCTCTTCAGCGCGGTCGCGACCTTCAACGGGAGCGTGATCCCGGACCGGACGCGGGGCACGCTGACGGCCTACGGTGCCAGCGAGGCCGGGAACGTGATGAGCCTCAACCTCGCCCGCGCCGTGGCCCGGGGCGAGCTGAGCCCGGAGCAGGCGCGCGAGAAGCAGGTCGCGGCGGCGCGGGCGCTCGCGGAGGGTGTTGTCCCGGAGGAGGCGGCCGAGCTGACGCTCGAGCAGCAGCAGGAAGGGGACGTCGCCGATCCCGATACGGCGATGCTCCTGCCGCCCGCTTCCCAGCAATGATGCCCGGTCGCGGCGCCCTCGGCGCGGCCGATCGCGTCCGCGTGGCCGAAACGCGGCCAAGCGGCCGATGCGGGCGTGGCTTCCCAGATCTGCCGACACACCGGCGGTCCCCTTCAGGCGGTGGACGGTGCGTGATAATGAACCCGATCATTTTTGCTCGCGCGCGGAGGCGGTACCCGGCCGGTCACCGCGTCGGCCGCAGCACGCAACGACCGATCCCGCCCCGGACCGCCCAAGCGTGACCGGGCAAGGGTCCCGGAGGAGCCCGAGTGTCTGACGTCGTAGAGGAACTGAACGCGAGACTGGACGCGCTCGACGGGTGGCGCTTCAGCGTGGCGCCGATGATGGACTGGACGGACCGGCACTGCCGGGCCTTCCACCGCACGCTCAGCCGCCGCGCCCGCCTCTACACCGAGATGGTGACCACCGGCGCCGTCCTGCACGGGCCGCGCGAGCGGCTGCTCGGCTTCTCGGAGATGGAGCACCCGGTCGCGCTGCAGCTCGGCGGCTCCGACCGGGGCGAGCTGGCGGCGGCGGCGCGGATCGCCGCGGATCTCGGCTACGACGAGGTGAACCTCAATGTCGGCTGCCCGTCCGACCGGGTCCAGGAGGGGCGCTTCGGCGCCTGCCTGATGCGCGAGCCGGCGCTCGTCGCCGATTGCGTCGCCGCCATGCGGGCGGCCGTGCGGGTGCCGGTGACGGTGAAATGCCGCATCGGCGTCGATGACCAGGATCCCGAGATCGCCCTGGACGCGCTCGCGGATGCCGTCGTAGCGGCGGGCGTGGACGGGCTCGTGGTGCATGCCCGCAAGGCTTGGCTTCAAGGACTCTCCCCGAAGGAGAACCGGGATGTGCCCCCCCTTGATTACGGCCGCGTCGCCCGCCTCAAGCGGGCCCATCCCAACCTCCCGGTCGCGCTCAACGGCGGAATCGCCGGGCTGCCGACGGCGCGGGCGCTGCTCGCCGAGGTCGATGGAGTGATGGTCGGCCGGGCCGCCTACACGGAGCCGGCGCTCCTCCTCGCGGTCGATCCGGAGATCTTCGGCGAGCCGGCGGCACACCCCGACGCCTTCGCGGCCGTGGAGGCCTTCGAGCCCTACATCGCCGGGGTGCTGGCGCGCGGTGACAGGCTGCACGCGGTGACGCGGCACATGCTCGGGCTGTTCAACGGGCGCCCCGGGGCGCGCGCCTACCGACGCCACCTCTCGACCGCCGGGATGCGGCCGGAGGCCGACCTCGGCACGCTCCGTGAGGCGGTCGCACAGGTCGCCCGCGCCGAGGAGCGGCGCGCGGCCTAGAGCGCTCTTGCGCCGAAGCGGACGCCGGTTCGGCGCAAGAGCGCGCGTTGATACAAGAGGTCAGAGCCGTTCCCGATTGCGACGCGATCGGGAACGGCTCTAGCGCTCGGCCTCGGGCGGCGGCAGCGCCGCCCAGGCCGGATCGGGCTTGGCGACCGCGGTCTCGTGGTCGTCCTGCCAGCCCTCGACGCCCTCGGGAAACCAGTAGACCCGGCTGTACCCGGCCAGGACGAGACGGCGGCCGGCGTTCCAGCTGCCCCAGCATTCGGGACGGCAGAAGGTGACGACGGGCCTGGTGCGGTCGCCGCCGGTCAGCTCCGCCACGCGCCGCAGGAACACGGCCTCGCGCTCCGGGCTGAGCGGCGCGACGCCGGCGCCCGGCATCCAGACGGCGCCCGGAAGCGAGCGGTGGGTCGGCAACCAGGGCCGGTCGGGGGGGAAGTTTGCGGGCTTGCGGTCGGCCAGCACGACGTCGAGGAGCACCGGCTTGTCCGGCAGCAGCGCGGCAAGCCGCCCGGCGTCGAGGACCGTGGCGCCGGTCAGCGTGGCGGGGGTGTAGCCGCGCTGCGGCCCGGTCCAGAGGCCGTCCGGTTCCGGGACGCCGACCGGCGAATCCGCGGGCCCGGCCGCCGCCAGCAGGACCAGAGCGGCAAGGGCCGCCGCGCCTCTGTGCGGGAGCCGCACCGCCTAATTGCTCGCGCTCGGCACGGTGAAGCTGTGCTCCCAGCGCCCGCCCTGATTGTCGGTGGCCGTCACCTTGACCGGGCCCGCCGGCAGGAAGGCGAAGTTGATCACCGGGTTCGAGGCGATCGAGATATCGCCGTCCATTACGAACACGTTGCGGTTGCCGGTATCGACCGTGACCGTGTTGATGTAACGCGCAGGTGTATAGTCGCGGGTGACCTGGTTCATCTGCATCCCGGAGAAGTTCGGGTGGCGGATCATCAGGGTCGCCTCGACGGGCTTGCCAGCCTGCGCCTCGCCCGCAAACTTCATCCGCATCTCGCCCATGCCCTTCATGGCCTCCTCGTCGCTCATCCCCATCGGGGCCGAGCAGCCGCCGGAGGCCTTGACGAACTTCGTGGCCTCGTAGAGCGCGCCGTCCTTCGTCTCGGCGACCGCGTGGATGTTGGTGTAGTTGTTCACCCGCACCCGCAGGCGCAATTCACTCGGGTCGGCGGCCGGACCGAAGCGGAAATGGGCGGCGTAGGGCGAGGGGTTGTCGTCGATCACGAGGTGGACCGCCTGCACCCGGTCCTTCTCGGGCATGGTCAGGGTGATCGGCACGAGCGCGGCGTCCTCCGCGCGCTTCGGGGCCTCGACTTTCACGAGGGTCTCGGTCGGCTGGATCGTCCGGTCCTTGAAGATCGAGGCGGCGACGTCACGCCAGCGCGCCTCGCGCTCGGCATCGCTGTCGGAGGAGCCGGCGGCGTGGGCCACGCCGGAGGCGGCGAGCGCCACACTGACGGCGAGGGGGGCGAGCTTCGTTGCGAGCGTCATGGCGTTCCTCCTGAGTAGACTTATGTAAGCTCTCTTCCGGCTATTCCCACTCCAGTTCCTTGTAGGCGACGGTCACGTTTCGGGCATTGTAGTCGTCGAACAGGTCCCACTTGGCCCTCTCCGACTGCGCCACGGTGCCGACGGCCTTCTCGATCGGGACGTCGGCGGCGATCGCCCGGCGGGTCTCGTCGCGCAACGTGCCGAGGTAGCGGGCGAGATCGGCCAGCGCCGGTGCGAGATCGACGCTGACGGGGCCGTGACCGGGCACGGCGCGCGCTGCCCCGAACCCCTTCAGCCGGTCGATCTCCTTCAGCCAGCCGTTGAGGCTGCCGTCGAGGGAGGGGATGCGCCCGACCGAGAGCAGGTCCCCGGTGAAGAGGAGACCGCTGCCGCTGTCGATCATCGAGAGGTCCGTCGGCGTATGCGCGCTCGGATGGGCGGTGAAGCGCAGGGTGCGGTCGCCGAGGTCGATCACCGCGCCCTCCGTCACGCCCAGCGTCGGGTAGACGACGGAGCCGGCCTTGTCGGCTCCGAGCACGTCCGCCAAGCGCTTGCGGTAATACTCGCCCCGCGCCTCCAGCGCCGCCCCGAGGGCGTGGTGACCGATGAAGGTCGGCCCATCCTCCGCGAAGGCCGCCGCGCCGAAGCAGTGGTCCGGGTGGACGTGGCTCATCACCACGTGGCGGATCGGCTTGTCCGTGCGCTTGCGGATCTCGCTGCGCAGCCACTGACCGTCCGCGAGGCTGCCGCCCGATTCCGTCACCAGCACGCCGTCGCGGCCGACGATGAAGCCCGTGTTGGCGATGGCGTCGGCGTTGTCGGGAGAGGCCTCAGCGTTCGGCCCGCGTCGCACGAAGACGCCCGGGCCGACCTCCTCCAGCGCAAGGGCCTCGGCGCGCGGCCGACCCGGCAGGCAACAGAGGCAGAATCCGCCGAAGGCAGTCAGAAGGGCCCGGCGACGCGAGAGCGCGGCACGCGCCTCGAGCCCCGGGGCGGCGGCATCGCCCGCGCGCATGCGTGACCTCCCTGATCGTTGCCGACCATTGAGCCGCAAGCCCCCGCGGCGTCAAGCGACGGGCCGCGAGGCGCGCCGAGCGCTCGACGAGGCGATCGGCGCGCGAACCGGCCGGTCCGAACGCCGTTCGAAACGCACCGGGCCCGGCCCAAACCACGCCAGCCTTGAAACCCCTGATTACAAAGCAAAAAACCACAACTCTTAGTTGATAATATTTCACAGACTCTGGAATTTACCCGGCTTTAGTGCACGCCAGGAGATGAATTCGAAATAGGCACTGTGCCCGCCATCGAGGACGACGATGCGATTCCTGGACGACCGATCCTTCCTCTTCAAGCTTGCGATGCCATTCGTGCTGGTCGTGCTGGTCGGAGCTGGCCTGATTCTGTACGCCCAGGACGTGATGCAGCGCATCTCCGTTCGCAGCGCCGGGCTGATCGACGTTCAGGTCGCCCGGCAGGAAAGCCTCGCCCGCATCCGGTTCGGCCTCGCGGAGGCTGCGGCGATGGACCGCAACATGCTGCTCGAGCCGGATCCGCAGAAGAAGGTGCGGTTCAAGGCTCCGCAGGACGCGGCGATGCAGGCGGCGAACGGCGCGGTCGAGAAGCTGCTCGCGATGTCGGAGACGCCCGAACGCCGCACGATGAATCTGTCGATGCAGCGCGACATCGAGGCCTTCTTCTCGGTCCTGCGCCGGACGACGGCCCTCGGCCTCGAGGGTCGCCGCGACGAGGCGTTCCAGATCGCGCGCGACGTCGGCATGGTGAACCGCCACAAGCTCAACGCCTGGCTCGAGGAACGCGAGGCCCGTGTCGCGACGGAGCTTCAGGCGGCCAAGCTGATGACCGCCGAAGAGGTGACGGACGCGACGCGCACGTTGGTCGCGACCGGGCTCGCGGGGCTCGCGCTCATCCTCGCCCTCGCGGCGGCGATCGTGGTTGTGTCGATCGCCCGGCCGCTCGCCCGGCTCGTCGCGGTGCTGCGGCGCATGGCGGCGGGCGAGATCGACGCGGAGATCCGCGAGGCCGCGCGCGGCGACGAGATCGGCGCCGTGGGCAGGGCGGTCGAGGGCATCAAGGCGATGGTGGCGCGCAAGGCCGCCGAGCAGGCCGAGATCGCGCGTGTCGCCGACGCGGCCGCCGCGGCCGAGCGGCGGCGCACGATGATCGATCTGGCCGACAGTTTCGAGCACGCGGTCGGCGGCATCGTCGGCTCCGTTTCCGCCTCGGCCACCGAGTTGCAGGCCACCGCCCAGCAGATGACGTCGACGGCGAACGAGACGGCGGGCCGCTCGAGCACGGTCGCGGCCGCCGCCGGCCAGGCGGCCTCGAACGTGCGGACCGTCGCGGCCGCGTCGGAGGAACTGGGCTCCTCGGTGCGGGAGATCGGCCGGCAGGTCGCGGGCTCGGCCGGGCTCGCCCGCTCGGCGGTCGGCGAGGCGGAGGAGACCGCCGATCTGGTGAACACGCTGAGCCGCGCGGCCGCGCGCATCGGTGACGTGGTCGGGCTGATCTCGACCATCGCGGGCCAGACCAACCTGCTCGCGCTCAACGCCACGATCGAGGCGGCGCGCGCTGGCGAGGCCGGCCGCGGCTTCGCGGTGGTGGCCAGCGAGGTCAAGGAGCTGGCCTCCCAGACCGCCCGGGCGACCGACGAGATCGCGGCGCAGATCCAGCAGATCCAGGGCTCCACGCACGGGGCCGTGCGGGCGATCGAGGGCATCACGGATCGGATCCGCGAGATCGACGCGGTGGCGGCCCAGATCGCGGCGGCCGTCGAGGAGCAGGGCGCCGCGACCCAGGAGATCGTCCGCAACGTCGCCCACGCCTCGGCGGGGACCGGCGAGGTCACGGCGAACATCGCGGGGGTCGCGGGCGCGGTCGAGGAGACCGGTGCGGCGGCCGCCCAGGTGCTAGCGTCCGCCTCCGAGCTGTCGCGTCAGTCCGAGCATCTCGGCGCCGAGGTGCACCGCTTCCTCGCGACGGTGCGGGCGGCCTAAGCCGGCCTGACCGGGGGCCCTGGACGCCCTCGCCTCCCGGCGCGGGTGGAGGCCGGCCTCAGGCTGGTTGGTCCGGGCCCGGTCCGGCGGTCTCGGCCGCGACGAAGCGGGCGTGACCCTCCGCGCGCAGGCGGCAGGCCGGGCAGGTGCCGCAGCCGTAGCCCCAGGCGTGCCGGGCGCCGCGCTCCCCGAGATAGCAGGTGTGGCTCTCCTCCACGATCAGCTCGACGAGCCCGCGCCCGCCGAGGTTCTGCGCGAGCGACCAGGTCCGCGCCTTGTCGATCCACATCAGGGGCGTGTGCAGCACGAAGCGGCGGTCCATGCCGAGGTTGAGCGCCACCTGCATGGCCTTGATCGCGTCGTCGCGGCAGTCGGGATAGCCCGAGAAATCCGTCTCGCACATGCCGCCGACGATATGGCGGATGCCGCGCCGGTAGGCGAGCGTCGCCGCGAAGGTGAGGAAGACGAGGTTGCGGCCCGGCACGAAGGTGTTGGGCAGGCCCGAGGCCGCGTAGCCGATCTCGGCCTCGCGGGTCAGCGCCGTCTCGGAGACCTGGCCGAGCGCGTCGAGGGCGAGCGTGTGGTCCTCGCCCAGGCGGCGGGCCCAGGCCGGCACGAGGTGGGCGAGGCCGGCGCGCAGGCGGGCGCGGGCGTCGAGCTCGATCCGGTGGCGCTGGCCGTAATCGAAGCCCAGCGTCTCGACGCGGGCGAAGCGGTCGAGCGCCCAGGCGAGACAGGTGGCCGAGTCCTGTCCGCCCGAGAACAGCACCAGCGCCCGGTCGCCGCCGCTCTCGTTCCCGCGTCCTCGGCCGCCCTCACTCACCCGCATACTCCGCCCAGGACAACGGGGTCTCGTAGACCCGCACCGCCGCCAGGCCCGGCAGGCCCGCCTTCGCCCGATGCCAGATCCAGGCCGCGATGTGCTCGGCGGTCGGGTTCTCCAGCCCCTCGATGTCGTTGAGGGTGTGGTGGTCGAGGCGCTCCAGCAGGGGCCGGAAGATCTCCTCGATGTCGTAGAAGTCGATCACCCAGCCGGTCCGGGGATCGATGTCGCCCGCCACCGTCAGCTCGACCCGGTAGGAATGGCCGTGCATCCGGTGGCAGCGATGCGTCGCGGGCACGTTCGGCAGGCGGTGGGCCGCCTCGAAGGTGAAGGCCTGGGTGATCTTCATGGGGTTCGTCTTCGTCAGCGATGCCGGTTCGGGGCCGGCCTCCGGTCGGCCCCCATAGCGCGTTCAAGCCCTTCCGGGCAAAGCACGTTTCAGGACGCTGCCCTGCCCGAGACGCCGGCCTGCGCGAAGGTCGCCATGTCGCGGTGGCAGGCGAGCGCCCCCTTCAGGAGGCCGATCGCCAGGGCGGCGCCCGAGCCCTCGCCGAGGCGCATGCCGAGCGCGAGGAGCGGTTTCAGGCCGAGCCGCTCCAGCACCTCCGCGTGCGCGCCCTCCGCCGAGACGTGGCCCGCGAGGCAGTGGTCGAGGGCGCTCGGGTCGAGGGCATGCAGCACGGCCGCCGCCGCGGTCGAGACGTAGCCGTCGATCACCACCGGGACCCGCTGCATGCGCGCGGCCAGGATCGCGCCCGCCATCGCGGCGACCTCGCGCCCGCCGAGCCGGCGCAGGACCTCGAGCGGGTCGTCGAGATGCCCGGCATGGTGGGCGAGCGCCGCCTCGACCGCCGCGACCTTGCGGGCGTAGCCCCCCTCGTCGACTCCCGTGCCGCGCCCGACCCAGTGCGCGGGCTCTCCACCGAACAGGGCGGCGTAGATCGCCGCCGCGATGGTGGTGTTGCCGATGCCCATCTCGCCGACCCCGAGGCAGTCGGTCCCGGCCGCGATCGATTCCATGCCGAACGCCATGGTGGCGACGCAGCCGCGCTCGTCCAGCGCCGGGCCCTCGCAGATGTCGCCGGTCGGCACGTCGAGGGCGAGGTCGAAGACCTTGAAGCCGAGGCCGTAGGTCGCGCAGATCTGGTTGATCGCCGCTCCCCCGGCAGCGAAGTTGTCGAGCATCTGCCGGTTGACCGCGTCAGGAAAGGCCGAGACGCCCCGCCGCGTCACGCCGTGGCTCGCCGCGAACACGCAGACGAGCGGCCGGTCGAGGGAGGGCGGCGCCTTGCCCTGCCAGGCGGCGAGCCAGGCGACCAGACCCTCCAGCCGTCCGAGTGCGCCCGCGGGCTTCGTCAACTCGGCGTCGCGCGCCGCGACCGCGCCTGCGGCCTCCGCGTCGGCCTCGGGCATCGCGGCGACGAGGCGGCGGATGTCGTCGAAGGGGCTCTCGGTCATCTGTGCAATCCTGTGGGCGGCCCGCGCGGGGGCTGCGGCGGCGCCCGGTCCGCACGCTATAGTGCCGCCGGGGCAGGGGGTGAAGGCGCCGGCAGCGGTGGGGCCGGCTGACGGCACTCTGGCGAAGGGACGCGGGCTATGAACGGGCGACCCTCGGGCGGCGAGGCCGACTGGCCGGGCCGCTTCCTGCTGCGGGATCTCGCCGCCTGCCTGCGCTTCTACTCGCGCCTGCCGGTGCCGCATCTCGGCGGCGGCGATCCGCACGCGGCGCCCGATTTCACGACCGTGCCGCGGGTGCTGCCGGTCGCGGGCGTGATCCTGGCGCTCCCTTCGGCGGCCGCGCTGCTAGCCGCCTGGGGCCTCGGCCTCGGGCCCTTTCTCTCGGCGGTGCTGGCGCTCGCCGTCTCGGTCGGGGTGACGGGGGCCCTTCACGAGGACGGGCTCGCCGACGTCGCCGACGGGTTCGGGGGTGCGACCCCGGAGAGGCGCCTCGAGATCATGCGCGACAGCCGCATCGGCGCCTACGGGGCGACGGCGCTCGTTCTGGCGCTGGCCCTGCGGATCGGTGCCCTCGCGACCATGCTCGACCGGGCGGCGGCCTCGGCCGCGATCGCGCTGCTGCTGGCCGCCGCGCTCTCGCGGGTGGCGGCGCTCCTGCCGATGGTACTGCTCGGGCCGGCACGGCCGGGTGGCCTCAGCGCCTCGGTCGGCCGACCGACCCGGGGCACGCTCGGCACCGCGGCCGGCTTCGGCCTCGCGCTGGCCCTGCTTGCCCTGCCACTCGGACTCCCGGCGCACGGCGTCCTCGCGATGGTTCTGTCGTCCGGCCTCGCCGCCCTGGCCCTGACCCGGCTCGCCGACCGGAAGATCGGCGGGCAAACCGGCGACGTGGTCGGCGCCTGCCAGCAGGTCGCCGAGATCGCGGGCCTCCTCGGCCTCGTCGCCTGCCTGCCGGCCTGACGACCGGTGGCGGCCTGACGACCGGTGGCGGCCTGACGACCGGTGCCGGCCTGACGCACAGCAAGGAAAGCGCGGACCTCGGCCTTTCACCGCCATGATCCCGGGCTCGGCTGTGCGGCCGCGGGATGACGGGATCGGGAACGACACCGGACGGACCATCCGGAACCGACGCGCGCCCCTGGCCCGATCCGCCCTTGATCTCCCGGCCGATCGGCGGACAAGTGGGGCCATGTCACAGAAGCCGTCGAGTCCCTGTACCAAGGTCTGCATCCTCGATGCCGGGACCGGCCTCTGCCAGGGCTGCGGTCGCACCCGCGACGAGATCGCCGCATGGGGCGGCCTCGGCGAGGCGCAGCGGCGCGCGATCATGGCGCGGCTCGAGGCACGGCTGCAGGCGGCCTACCCGGCCCCCGGGGCCGGGCGGGCGACCTCGCGATGATCCCGTACCTCGCGATCGCCGCGATCGTCGCCGTCGTGGCGCTCCTCGTCCTTACGGACGGGAGCGGCAGCGTGGGCGGCGTCGAGCCGGACACCCTGGCGGGCGTCGCATTCGGCGTCGGCACCCTGGTGCTCGTCACCGCCGGCTACTGGCGCCGCTTCGGCAGCGGCCTCGGCGTCAGCCTCCGCCACGCGCTCGTCTGGCTGGCGCTCGGCCTCGCCTGCGTCGTCGGCTACAGCTACCGCGAGGAGATCCAGGGCGTTAGTTCCCGGGTCGTCGGCGAGTTGCGGCCCGGCAGCGCCGTGGTCTCGGGCCAGACCGTCACGATCGTCCGGCGGCAGGACGGGGATTTCGAGGTCGAGGCCGAGGTGAACGGGCGCGTCCAGGCCTTCGCCTTCGACACCGGCGCCAGCGCGGTGGTGCTCACCGCCGAGAACGCCGCCGCGCTCGGCATCCGGCCGGCCGAGGCCGCCTTCACCGCCCGGGTCTCCACCGCCAACGGCACGGCCTACGCGGCACCGATCCTCCTCGACGCGATCGGCATCGGCCCCATCACCGAGCGGCGCGTCCCGGCCCTCGTCGCCCGCACCGGGGCCCTCGGCCAGAACCTGCTCGGGCAGAGCTTCCTCACCCGGCTGCCCGGCTACGAGGTGCGCGGCGACCGGCTGATCCTGCAGGGACGCTGAGCCGCCTACTGGCCCGGCATGGTCAGGACCAGCGGCCCGTTGCGGGTGGCGACGACCGTGTGCTCGTACTGCACCGTGAGGGCGCGCGGGCGGCTGTAGAGCGTCCAGGGATCGTCCCCGTCCTCGGCGAAATCGGCCCCAAGCGACAGGAAGGGCTCCACGGTGAGGACCAGCCCCTCGCCCATGATCCGGCGTTCCGAGGCGTCCGGCCAGGTCGCGATCGCCTTGGGCTCCTCGTGCAGCGACAGGCCGACGCCGTGGCTCGCGAGGTTGCGCACCAGGGTGTAGCCGTTCTTGCGGGCGAAGGCGCCCACCGCTCGGCCGATGCCCGCCAGCGGCTTGCCGGCGCCGACCTCGCGCAGGCCGGCCCACATCGCCCGCCGGCCGTCCTTGCAGAGGCGCTCGACCCGGCGCGTCGCGGGCGGCACGGCGAAGGAGGCGCCCGTGTCGGCGAAGTAGCCGTCCTTCTCGGCGGAGACGTCGACGTTGACGAGGTCGCCCGGCCGGATCGCGCGATCGCCGGGAATGCCGTGCGCGATCTCCTCGTTGACGCTGATGCAGGTCGCGCCGGGAAAGCCGTAGACCATCTCGGGCGCGGGGCGCGCGCCCGCATCCTCCATGACACGCCGCCCGATGCCGTCGAGCTCGCGGGTCGTCATGCCGGGCTCGATGGCACGTCCCATCGCCTCGAGCGCGTCGGCGACGATGCGCCCGATCATTTTGAGGGCCGTGAGGTCGTCCTCGCTCGACACCGTCATGTCCGCTCCTCCCGTGCGAAGATCTCAGCGCCGCGATGCCCGGAGACGGGCGACAAAACCAGGGCTTTCTCGGCCGCCCGGGTTTCCACGCCCGCGCGCGCTCTATAAGCCGCGCCTCACGCCGCGAGGCGGGCGCGGACCCGCCTCGGGAAGCCGTGCCAAGGACACCGTGCCAATGTCGCAGGTCGTGCAGTCCCGCCGCCTCCGGGCCACCGACATCGCCAAGGCCAAGGCCGAGGGGCGCAAGATCATCTCGCTCACCGCCTACCACGCTCACACCGCCTCGATCCTGGACGCGTACTGCGACTTCATCCTGGTCGGCGATTCGCTCGGCATGGTCATGCACGGGATGGAATCGACCCTGCCCGTCACCCTGGAGATGATGATCCTGCAGGCGCAGGCGGTGATGCGGGGCACGAGCCGCGCTCTCGTCGTCGTCGACATGCCGTTCGGCTCCTACGAGGCGAGCCGCGAGCAGGCCTTCATGAGCGCGGCGCGGATCCTGAAGGAGACCGGCGCCGGCGCGGTGAAGCTCGAGGGCGGCGCGCGCTTCGCCGAGACCGTCGCCTTCCTGACCCAGCGCGGCGTGCCGGTGATGGGCCATATCGGGCTCACCCCCCAGTCGGTGAACACGATGGGCGGCTTCCGGGTGCAAGGCAGGGGGCCGGACGGCGAGCGGCTCCTCCTCGAGGACGCCCGCGCGATCAGCGAGGCGGGCGCCTTCGCGATCGTGCTTGAGGGCATCGTCGAGCCGGTGGCCCGCGCCATCGCGGCCGCGCCCGAGGTGACCGCCGCGACCATCGGCATCGGCGCCTCCTCGACCTGCGACGGGCAGATCCTGGTCCTGGAGGACATGCTGGGCCTCTCCGAGCGCACACCGAAATTCGTCAAGCAGTTCGGTTCGCTGCGCGCCCATATCGAGGGGGCGGTGAAGACCTACGCCGAGGAGGTCCGCGCCGGTCGCTTCCCCGAGGACGCGCACACCTACGGGGATACCTGACGCCTCTAGCGATCCGATCGGGCCAGCCCGGCATTCCGCGGGCCCTTCTCCGCAAGCCTCCACGTCCGACGGTCGGCGGAAACGTGATAGGGTATCGCGCCGCGCGGGCCGATCGGCTGCGATCGACCGCTGCGTCATGGGCGCACGGACGCGCCGTCCGAATCCCATCGAGCAGTGCCGGGACGTGATGTACGGGAGATCCACCGCGACGACGTGCGTCCCAGGCTTCCTCCTCGGCGGCGGCGAGATGGGCTCCCTCATCCGTGCGCACGATTGGGACACCTCGGCGCTCGGGGCCCCCTCGACGTGGCCGCAATCCCTGGCGACGCTCGCGGGCGTCATGCTGGGCTCGGAACAGCCGGTCTGCGTGATCTGGGGTCCGGACCGACGATTGCTGTACAACGATCCTTACGCCCGCCTCCTCGGCGACCGGCATCCCGCCGCGCTCGGCCGAGACTACCTGGATGTCTGGCACGACCTCAGGGACGTCCTCGAACCCGTCCTGGACGCAGCCCGGGCGGGTCACGCCGTCCGGAGTGTCGATGTCGAGCACGTCCTGGGGCGGGGCGACGGCGGGCACGAGGCCCGGTTCCGGCCCGCCTACGCGCCCGTACGCGATGCGGCCGGAGATGTGGACGGGCTGTACGGCACCTGCACCGGTATCCCGGATCGGGCGCCGGCGGCGCACGACCGGGTCGAGCCGGACCTGTCGTTCCGCCCCAACGAGGAGAGGCAGTCGTTCCTGCTCGATCTCAGCGACCGGCTCCGGCCGCTGACCTCGTCGGCCGAGATCGTCGAGATGGCCTCACGTCGACTCGGTGAGCGCGTCGGCGCGAGCCGCGTCTTCTACGCCGAGATCGGCGGCTCTCTGATGAAGGTCGAGCAAGAGTACGTCCACGGCGTCGACTCGATCGTGGGCGAGCACTCGCTGGCGGCCTTCGGTCCCGACCTGCTCGCCGCCTATCGCGACGATGCGGTCGTCGCCGTCGAGGACGTGGCCTCGGATCCCCGCTTCAACGTCGAGGCCAGGGCCGGCCTGCGGTCGCGACAGGTCGGCGCCTTCGTCGACGTCGTGCTGTTCCGCGGGGAGGAATGGGTCGGCCTGCTCGCCGTGCAGAGCGCGGTGGCGCGCGCCTGGACCTCGAGCGAGGGGAACCTGATCCGGGAGGTCGGAGAGCGGGTCAAGGCGGCGATCGAGCGGGCTCGCGCGGAGTCCGCCCTGCGCCAGAGCGAGGAGCATCTCGCCGCGATCTTCGCCGGCGCCACCGTCGGCCTGTCCGAAGTGGATGCGGACGGTCGCTTCGTGCGGGTCAACACCGAGTTGTGCCGCATCCTGGGACGGCCGGCCGACGCGCTGCTGCGGCTCGGCATCGCGGATGTGACCGATCCCGCCCATGTCCGGCAGAGCCTGGAGACGATCGCCCAGGTCGTCGATGCGGGGCAGACCTCGGCGCTCGACAAGCTCTACCGTCGTCCCGACGGCACGCCGGTCTGGGCGAACAGCAGTATCCGGCGCCTGGACGACGCGCAGGGCCGGTTCAAGACCCTGCTCGTCGTCACCGTGGACCTCAGCCAGCGCCGGGAGGCCGAGCAGCGGCTGGCCGAGAGCGAGCGCCGCCTCCAGCATCTCAACGAGACCCTGGAACTGCAGGTCTCGGAGCGCACGGCGGAGCGCAACCTGTTCGCCACGATCGTCGAGAGAACCGACGTCATGGTGATGGCTGCCGATCTCGACTACAACATCCTGGCCATCAACAAGGCCAACGCGGACGAGTTCGAGCGCATCTACGGCGTGCGTCCGAGGGTGGGCGACAACATGCTTGACCTCCTGGCCGACCAGCCCGAGCACCAGGCCCAGGTCAGGGCGGGCTGGGGACGAGGCCTTGCGGGCGAGGAGATCACCTTCGTCCAAGAATTCGGCGCCTCCGAGCGCGTGCGCCCCGCCTACGAGATCAGCTTTCGCACGCTGCGGAACGCCCGCGGCGAGCGCACGGGCTGCTACCAGTTCGTCATGGACGTCACGGAGCGGCTGCGCGGCCAGGCCGAGCTGGTCCAGGCGCAGGAAGCCCTGCGTCAGTCCCAGAAGCTCGAGGCGGTCGGCCAGTTGACGGGCGGCGTGGCGCACGATTTCAACAACCTGCTCACGATCATCCGCTCGTCGGTGGACTTCCTGCGCCGGCCGGATCTGCCGGAGGCCCGCAAGCGCCGCTACCTCGACGCGGTGTCCGACACCGTCGACCGGGCGGCCAAGCTCACCGGCCAGCTCCTCGCCTTCGCGCGCCGCCAGGCTCTCAAGCCGGAGGTGTTCAGCGTCGGCCAGAGGGTGCGCGCGATCGCCGAGATGCTCGACACGCTGACGGGCGCGCGGGTCCAAGTGCTGATCGAGGTGCCGGACTCCTCCTGCCACGTCCGGGCGGACGTGAGCCAGTTCGAGACCGCCCTGGTCAACATGGCGGTGAACGCGCGCGACGCGATGGACGGCGAGGGCACGCTCATCCTGCGCGTCACCTGCGGCGCGGCGCTGCCGGCGGTGCGCGGCCATGCCGGCTCCGCGGCGCCGTTCGTGGCGGTGTCCCTGACCGACACCGGAACGGGAATCCCGCCGGACCGGATCGGCCGGATCTTCGAGCCGTTCTTTACGACGAAGGAGGTCGGCAAGGGCACGGGCCTCGGGCTCAGCCAGGTGTTCGGCTTCGCCAAGCAGTCGGGCGGCGACGTGGACGTGCGCAGCACCGTCGGCCACGGCACCACCTTCACGCTCTACCTGCCCGAAGTCGCGGTCTCGGACCTCTCTCCCGACATGCGGGTCCAAGATGTGGAGCCGGCCCCGCTGGGTTCCGGCCAGCGCATCCTGGTCGTCGAAGACAATGTTGGCGTCGGCCAGTTCGCGACGCAGATCCTGAAGGATCTCGGATATCGGACCGCGTGGGCCGGCAACGCCGAGCAGGCGCTGGACAAGCTCGGTCGCGACGGAGGCGGGTTCGACCTCGTGTTCTCGGATGTCGTCATGCCGGGGATGGGCGGCGTCGCGCTGGCGCGCGAGCTGCAGAGACGCCTGCCGCACCTGCCGGTGGTCCTCACGTCGGGCTACAGCCACGTGCTCGCCCAGGAGAGCGACCACGGGTTCGAGCTGCTGCACAAGCCCTACTCGGCCGATCAGCTCGGGCGCATCCTGCATCAGGCCCTCGGGATCCAGGCCCGGCTCGCCTCGCCGGCGGCCTAGCCGACCGCGCCTCCCGGCGGCGCCTCATGGGGCCTCACGAGGCAACCGTCATGGCCGCCGCGAGGGCGTCAGCCTCAGGCCCGGGGCCGGGCGCTCCAGCAGCACCTCGCGGCGGAAGCGGACGAGGCGGGCGGGGCGGCCCGCCGTTCCGCTGGTGACGTCCTCCGTCTCCTCGACCAGCCCCTGCTGCGCCACGAGGCGGCGGAAGTTCTGCTTGTGCAGCGGCGTGCCGGCCAGTGCCTCGACCGTGCGCTGAAGCTGGAGCAGGGTGAAGGCCGGCGGCATCAACTCGAACACGACCGGGCGGTACTTGATCTTGCCGCGCATCCGCCCGATCGCGGTGGCGAGGACCCGGCGGTGATCGAAGGCCATCGGCACCCCCGTCGGGTCGTTCGGCTGCGCCTGGCCCGCATTGCCCTGAGCCTCCGGAATCAGCCCGGCCTCGAACAGCAATTCGTAGCGCTCCAGAACCCGCTCGTCGCTCCAGGTGCCGCCGCCGAGCCCGAAGGTGAGCCCGAGCCGGTCGGCGCGCAGGCGGCGCAGCTTCGCCTCGGCCGGCTCCGCGGCCCAGGCCTCGAGTCGCGCCGCGATCGCGTCGAGTTGCGGCGGGCGGCTGCGGCGGAAATCCTCGTAGGGAAGGTAGCGGTACCAGTTCTGCCACGCCGCCTCGGCGAGCCCTGCCGGGCGCTCCTCGCGCACCAGGGCGAGGTAGGCGACGGAGAGCGAGTGCATGCCGCCGCCGCCGTCGCCTGAGCGGTCGCGGTCGCCGAAGGTGTAGAGCTGCTCGACATAGCCGAGGCGCTGGTGCGTCTGCCGCTCGACCCAGGCGCGCAGGCCGCGCTCCAGTGTGGCGTGTTCGGAGACGAGCGGACCGGCGGGCAGGCCGTCGCCGCGCCCCGGCGCCTGTCCGGGCACCCGGACGGTCAGGGCGCGCGGCTCGCCCTCGGTCGCCGCGACGATCACCGCGACGAGGCCGACGGAGGAGGGGTTCTCCACCGTGCGGGGAGGCTCGCGCCCCTCCGTGAACCGTACGCTCTCGACTCCGGACATGCTCGACATCGACAGGGAACGCGCAGGGCGAGACCTGCGAAGCTCTTAGCCGTACTTTGCCGGGTGGCGTCAACAAAGCGCAGGGCCAGCCTTGCAAAGCGCTCCCGCGCGAACCAAACCGCCCGAGGGTGCCGGGCGGCCGGGTCCCGCACGTTTCCCACAGCCAGCCCGCAGGAAGGCCGCGATGCACGTCAGCCCCCCCGTCGATCTGAGACTCTACGGGCTTCTCGACGTCGGCGTCTGCGGCGGCGACGGCGCGCGACTGGCCGCTATGGCGGCCGCCGCCGCGGCGGGCGGCTGTACCCTGCTCCAGTACCGCGAGAAGGATATCCCGGACGCTCGGGCCGCCCTGGCGCGGATCCGCGCGATCCGGGCGGCGCTCGGCGGCCGTGTGCCGCTCCTCGTCAACGACCGGGTCGATCTGGCGCTCGCGGCGGGCGCCGAGGGCGTGCACCTCGGCCAGAGCGACATGCACCCGTCCGACGCGCGGGCGCTCCTCGGCGCGGGCGCCATCGTCGGCCTCACCCTGAAGACCGCCGCGCAGGCGGACGAACTCTACCGTCTCCCGGTCGATTACGCCTGCATCGGCGGCGTCTTCGCGACTGGCAGCAAGGACAATCCCGATCCGCCGGTCGGCCTCGAAGGACTCACGCGCATCGTCTTCCGCGGTCGCCTTGCCCGGGGGGCCGCCTTCCCGCTCGGCGCCATCGCGGGGATCGATTCGAGCAACGCGGCCGCGGTGATCGCGGCGGGGGCCGACGGCATCGCGGTGATCTCGGCGCTGTTCGGCGCCGAGGCGGTCGAGGGCCGCGCGCGGGACCTGCGCGCCCGCGTGGACGTGGCACTCGCCGAGCGGGGCGCGCGATGATCGCCCTCACCATCGCGGGCTCGGATTCCGGCGGCGGTGCCGGCATCCAGGCCGACCTCAAGACCTTCTCGGCGCTCGGCGTCTACGGCGCCAGCGTGATCACTGCGCTGACCGCCCAGAACACGCTGGGCGTCCAGGCGATCCACGACGTGCCGCCGGATTTCGTCGGGGCCCAGTGCGACAGCGTCTTCTCCGACCTCGCGGTCGCCGCCGTGAAGATCGGCATGCTCGCGCGCGCGCGCGTGATCGACGCGGTAGCGGACGCGCTCGCGCGCCACGCCGCCGCGATCCCGGTCGTCCTCGATCCGGTGATGGTGGCCACGAGCGGCGACCGGCTCGTCGGCGACGACGCGGCGGCGGCGCTCCGGAGCACCCTCATGCCCCGGGCCGACCTGATCACCCCGAACCTGCCTGAGGCCGCAGCCCTCCTCGACGAGCCCGTGGCGAAGAGCGAGGCGGAGGCGGAAGCACAGGGCCGGCGGCTCGTCGGACTCGGCGCGCGGGCGGTCCTGATCAAGGGCGGCCATGCCGGGGGCAGCGAGAGCGTCGATCTTCTGGTGACGCAGGCCGGCATCCGGCGCTTCTCCGCGCCGCGCGCGCCCACGCGCAACACACACGGCACCGGCTGCACCCTGTCCGCAGCGGTCGCCGCCGGCCTCGCCCGTGGGCTCGCCCTGCCGGAGGCGGTCGAGGCGGCCAAGGCCTACGTGAGCGGCGCGATCGCGGCGGCCGACCGGCTGGCGATCGGCGCCGGGCACGGACCGGTCCACCACTTCTTCGCGCAGTGGCGGTGAGGCCGGCTCCCTCGCCTGGACGCCGGGGGGACGTTTGAACTATCGTACGTTCGTTCGAAGAACGGAACGAAGTGCGGGTTGTCGGCGGTCATGCAGGAACAGGCGGAACGGATCGAACGGGGTCGCACGCGCGACCTGCTCACCGGCGCCCAGGCCCTGTCGGGCCAGCTCGGCAAGACGATCCAGCGGCTGCGCAAGGCCTACAACCTCTCGCTTTCGGAACTCGCCGAGCAATCGGGCGTGGCGAAATCGATCATCAGCCAGATCGAGCGCAACGAAACCAACCCGACGCTGGCCACGATCTGGCGCCTGAGCCAGGCACTGGACGTCTCGATCGAGCGGGTGCTGGCGACCAACGACGAGGAGCCCTTCATCGAGAAGGCCTCCCGAGCGGACACGCCGATCCTCGTCTCGGAGGACGGGCGGGTGCGCCTCGCCATCATCGGCTGGGTCAAAACGATCGAGTGGCTGCAATGGTACGACGTCTCGGCCGATCCCGGCGGCGTGCTCGATTCCGACCCGCACCAGCGCGGCTCCGTCGAGTCGCTGTCGGTCCGCGAGGGCGTGTTCGAGGTCGAGGTCGCGGGCGTCGTGCAGACTGCGCGAGCGGGCGAGACCCTGCGCTACCGCTGCGACCGGCCGCACACGGTCCGCTGCGTCGGCGAGTTGCAGGGCCGCGCCACGATGGTGGTGATCATGAAGGCCGCGGTGATGGAGTAGGGGGCCCACCCCTCTCGATCGGGGCTCAGCGCCCGCTATTCACCCAGCGCACCACGTCGGCGAGCACAGTCCCCAGCGCCGCGTCGAGCGCCGCCGCGCCGTTGCCGGCATTGACCGCCTTGACGGGCACGCGCGCCGTGAAGACCCGGGCGGCGGTGACGCGGCCGGTGCCTTCCGCGATCAGCTTGGCCGAGAGATCGACCACCGCTTCGCCGGTGCCGGCGGAGACGTCGAAGGCGCGGATCTCGCTGATGAGCTGGTAGTCGGACGCCACCTTGTCGCTCGGCCGGCTGACCGAACGCAGGCGGCCGGAATTCTCCAGGCTCTGGATGAGACGCGTCTGGATCAGGCGCGGCAGACGGTCGGCCCACTGCCCGCCGCCGAGGAACGAGAGGGAGCCGCCGGGCTCGCGCACGATGATCCGGTCGGATTCGAAGGGCTGGATCCCGACGGGCTCGGCGACCACGATCGCGCGCCCCGCCATGGCGGGGCGGCCCGAAGGGGGGAGGGCGGCGAGATCGAAGGTGAGCGGCGCGCCGCCGCCGCCGCAGCCGCCGAGGAGCGGCGCGACCAGCGCGGCGGCCAGCGCGAGGGCCGGGAGGTTCTGCGTCATCCGGATTACCTAGCGGGATACCGGGGGCACCTGTGGACGGGCGCCGCACCGGCTGCAAGCTGTGCCATATAACGGCCCGGATTCACCGCCGGTGCCGTGCGTGCGGACACATGAGGCCGCACCGGGCCGGCTCTAACGGCCACCGTTGTATTCGGGCAACGACGGCTTGCCACCGAAGATGACCTGCGAGGGGTCGCGCTCGAGGCTCTTCACCGTGCGGTTCAGGGCGCCGAGCGTGCGCTGGCCGTCCGTGGACAGGGCCTCGACCTCGCGCCTGCCCGAGCCGGAGAGCCGGTTGAAGCTCGTCGCGATGTTGGCGGTGCGCTTGTCGAGGTTCTCCGATAGCGTCCGGAAGGCGCGGCCCGCGTCACGCACCGAGATCGCCGCCTCGCGCACCTCCGTGAAGGTGGAGGAGCCCTGCTGGCCGGAGGCCGAGCCGAGGAAGCCCTCGGCGCCCTTCAGCACGCCGTCGATGCGATCGGCCGAGGCACTCAGCTTGGCCGCCAGCGCCCGCGCGTCGTGCAGGCCGGCCTCGATGTCGGGGCTGGCATTCGCGAGCGCGCCCGAGAAGCGGTCGGCATTCTGGATGACGTGGTTCAGGCGCTCGCCGTCCACCGCCTTGACGAGGCCGGCGATCGAGGGACCGGCATCGGCCAGCGTCTTCGAGAAGGCCTCGACGTTGGCGAGCGTGCGGTTGATCGCGCCCTCGTTGCCGGCCACCACCTTGTCGAGGCGCTGGAGCACGTCGTCGGCGCGCTGGGCGATCTGCTTGGCCGCCGCCATCATGTCCTGGATATCGGAGGAATCGGCGAAGATCGTCGGCGGCTCGCCGTTCTGGCCGGGCTTCAGCGCGGGCGCGTCGGCGTTGCCGCCCGAGAGCGCGATCACCGAGACGCCGGTCAGCATCGCCGAATCGAGGCGGGCACGGGTGTCAGCGCGCAAGGGGGTCGCGGGCTCGACCTTGATCTGCGCGATCACGCGCCGCGGGTCCTGCGGCAGCAGGCTCACCTCCGTGACCTCGCCGACCTTGATGCCGTTGAAGGTCACGCTGGAGCCGCGCGACAGGCCGCCGACGCTGCCCGAGAACACGATCCGCACGCCCTGCGCGACCTGACGGGAGGAGCCGCCCGAGAGCCAGAACACGAAGCCGAAGCCGGCCAGGATCACCGCGAGGGTGAAGGCGCCGATGAGGGCGTAGTTCGCGCGCGTCTCCATGCTCAGCCTTTCATCCGAAGGTCGCGGACGGCGCGGTGCGGGGCCGCACGAAGCGCGGCATTCATCGGATCACACATGGACGTCACCCCCCGTGACGATCGCGCGGGCGCGCTTCCCGTGGAAGTAGGAGCGCAGCCAAGGGTGGTCGTGGGCCAGCATCTGGTCGATGGACCCCGCCGCGATGATCTGGCCATCGCCGAGCGCCGCGATGCGGTCGCAGGCGGTGTAGAGGCTGTCGAGGTCGTGCGTCACCATGAAGACGGTGAGGCCGAGGGTGCGCTTCAGCGTCGCGACGAGGTCGTCGAACTCGCCCGCGCCGATCGGGTCGAGGCCCGAGGTCGGCTCGTCGAGGAACAGGATCTCGGGGTCGAGCGCCAGCGAGCGGGCGAGCGCCGCGCGCTTGATCATGCCGCCCGACAGTTCCGACGGGTACTTGTCGGCGGCCTCGGGCTTCAGGCCGACCATCTCGATCTTCAGCCGGGCGAACTCGTCGAGCAGGCGCTCGGAGAGGTTCAGGTGCTCCCGCATCGGCACCTGGATGTTCTGCTTGACGGTGAGCGCCGAGAACAGCGCCCCGTGCTGGAACAGCACGCCCCACCGCTGCTCGACACGGCGGCGCTCGGCGAGGCTCATCCCGTCCATGTCCTGGCCGAAGACCCGGATCGTGCCGGAGCGCTTCGGGATGAGGCCCAGGATGGTGCGGGTGAGGACCGACTTGCCCTGGCCCGAGGGGCCGACGAAGCCCATGATCTCGCCCCGGCGGATATCGAGGTCGAGGCCCTTCAGGATCGTGCGGTCGCGAAAGCCCACGACGAGGTCGCGTACGCTGATGATCGGCTCGGGCTGTGGGGAGGTCGCCTGCACGCTCGCCTCAGAAATCGATGGCCGCGAAGAAGACCGCGAACAGGCCGTCCAGCACGATCACCATGAAGATCGACTTGACCACCGAGGCGGTGACGTGGCGCCCGAGCGATTCGGCCGATCCCTCCACGGCGAAGCCCTCGATCGTCGCGATGATGCCGATGACGAGGGCCATGAAGGGCGCCTTGATCAGGCCGACGAAGACGTGGTGCAGGCCAACCGCCGCCTGAAGCCGGGCGAGGAACTGGTCGACGGTCAGCCCGCCATAAAGCATCGCCGTCAGCCCGCCGCCGAGCAGCGCCGAGAGCGCGCCGATCAGCGTCAGCATCGGCAGCCCGACGACGAGGGCCAGGATGCGCGGCACGATCAGGACCTCGACCGGGTCGAGGCCCATGACGCGCAGCGCATCGACCTCCTCGCGCATGCGCATCGAGCCGATCTCGGCGGTGAAGGCCGAGCCGGAGCGGCCCGCCACCATGATCGAGGTGAGCAGCACGCCGAGCTCGCGCAGGATCAGGAGGCCGATCAGGTTGACCACGAAGGTCTGCGCGCCGAAGCGCTGCAGCTGGAAGATGCCCTGCTGGGCGACGATGCCGCCGACGAGGAACGAGATCAGCACGATGATGGGCGCGCCGCTCAAGGCGACCTGCTCGACCTGGTTGACGAAGGCGCTGGTGCGGAAGCTGCGCGGACGGGCCGCGACGCGCCCGCAGGCCGCCACCACCTCGCCCAGGAAGGCGACGCCCGTGACGAGGTCCTGGCCGGCGCCCACCACGCGCCGGCCGAGCCCGTCGAGGGCGCCGTGGATCCGGCCCATCGGCGCGCCCGCGCCTACCTCCGGCTCGCGCAGCGACATCTCGCCGAGCAGGATGCGGTACTCGGGCGTGGCGCCCGCGTAACTCAGGCGCCCGCCCGCGGCCTCGATCTCGGCCCGCGTCCGCTCCAGGACCCAGGCGCCCAGCGTGTCCAGCCGCTCGATCGGCGCGAGATCGACGACGACCGCGCGCCCGGCCGCCGCCTCGGCGATGCGCCGGACCGCGAGCTCGACGGAGGCACCCCGGTCGGCCGTCCAGCGGCCGGCGAGCGCGAGGCGGCCGTCCGCGACGTCCGAGACGCGCGCGGCCGAGACATCCTCGACGTTCCGGGTCCGTGCGACGCTCAGCACGCGCGGCCTCCGCTGGCTGCCCCTCGGGCTCTCGTGTTCATCACGCCGCCCTTCCTGCGCCCCTGTTATGACGAGATTAGGGTTACGCTCCGGTGTTCATTCCTGGGCCGCGCGTGCCCTGGCGCACATGCCGACGCGCGGCCATCGCCGTGAGCGCGAGCCCGGCGACCGCGAGCGGCGCCATCAACGCGAAGGCGAGGGGGCCCCCGGCCCGATAGGCGAAGCCGGTGAGGATCGTGGCGCTGGCCGAGACCGTGGCGTTCACGGCGCTCAGCGTCCCCTGGGCGCGGCCGCGGGCGCCCTCGGGCGCGAAGCCCGAAACCGCCGCCATCGCGCCGAGCTGGGTCGCCCCGAACGTGAAGCCGTGCAGCGCCTGGAGTGCGACGAGGGCCGGCAGCCAGTCGCCGAGGGCGTAGAGCCCGAGCGACCGCACCAGCGCGGCGGTCCCCCCCATGGCGAGCAGCCGGAACGGCGTGCGCCAGCGCCCGGGCAGGCGCCCGATCAGGGCGAAGAGCAGGATCTCCGAGAGCACGCCGACGCCCCAGAGGCCGCCCACCGTCGCGGTCGACAGGCCCTGGCCGGTCCAGTGGATGCTGCCGAAGCTGTAGATCGCCGCATGGCTCGCCTGGATCGCGGCGGCCGCGCCGATGCAGAGCCAGAGACGGCCCGGCAGAGGGGGCCGGGCGCCCCCGATCGCGCGTGCGGGCGCGGGGGCCACGTCCCGGCTCGCGTAGGCGACGCCGCTGGCCACGAGCGCGAGGCCGGTGAGCAGAAGCGGCACCGCGACCTGCCCGCCGAGCCCGCCGAGCAGGGCGCCGCCCGCGAGGTTGGCCACGAGAAATGCCACCGAGCCCGCCATGCGGATGCGGGCGTAGTCGAGCCGCGGCCGGGCGCGCACGGCGGCCAGCGTCAGGTAGTCGATGCTCGGCACGAGCGGCGCGCCGGCCACCGCGTTCAGCACCGTCAGCGCGGCGAGCAGCCCCCAGCCCAGAGGCGCGGCCGCCGGCATCAGCCCGTAGGTCAGCGCCAGCCCGAGGCTCCCGGCGAGCAGCAGCGCGCGGGCGCCGACGCCGCGGTCGATCAGGCTCATCAGCGGCGCGGTCGCGACGATGCGGGTGGCGATCGGCAGGGCGAGCAGCAGCCCGATCACGGCCGGGTCGAGACCGAGCGCGTCGAGCCAGACCGGCATGAACGGCATGGCGATGCCGATCTCGACGAAGACCACGGCGTAGAGCAGCGCGAGGCGCGGCGCGCCGGTCTCGGCGGGGGCGGGGGCCTGGGACAAGGGGTTCCGGGACTTCGGCGGGGCGGAGGCGGCGCGGGTTCGTAAGCGCGCGTTAAACCCACTCTGTCAAATGTGCGGGGTTCGCCGCGGCCGCTCCCGCCGCGCCGGGCTCCCGTGCGAGGACGCGTTCATGTCCGGATACCAGTCGCTGACGCCCTACGAGCCCGATGCCTACGAGGTGATCGCCCGGGCCATGGCCGAGAGCGAGCGCGGGCGCTGGTTCCTCGACGAGCACGCCCGGCGCAACCGCGGGCCCGACACCGGCACTCTGCTCGACGCGATTGCGCGGCTGGAGAGCGCCGTGACCGCGCAGCGCCCGCCCGACGACCTCGCGCACCTGCGCGGCAACCTGCTCGACATGGCCAACGCGATCAGCCGGACCAAGGCCGAGATCGCCGCGATCAGCGCGCCCGGCCAGGACCAGACCCGCCTCGGCTCGGCCTCCGAGGCGCTCGACGCGATCGTGCGCACCACCGAGCGTGCGACCTCCGACATCCTCGGCGCGACCGAGCAGATGCAGGAGGCGGCCTGGCTTCTGCGCGAGCGCGGCGTCGAGCCGGAATTCTGCGACCGGCTCGACCGGCACGCCACCCAGATCTACACGGCCTGCTCGTTCCAGGACCTGACGGCGCAACGCACGGGGCGCATCGTCCACACCCTGCGCTACCTCGAGGATCGGCTCGCCTCGATGATCGCGATCTGGGATGCGGAGGGCGAGCGCGTCCCGCAGGCGCCGGAGCGGGCGGAGGTCGCCGCCGACCTCTGCCAGAGCGACGTGGACCGCTTCATCGACGCCGAGGGGCCGGCCATCCCGGTCTCGCCGCTGCTCGGCGCCACCGCCCTGGACGACGACCTCGCCTTCGTGCAGGCGCCGGACTCCACCGAGGCGTTTCCCGCGGACGTCATGGACGCGGAGCCGGCGGCCGACGCGATCGCGTTCGCCGCCCGCGAACCGGTCGTCGCGGCCGTGTCGGAGACCGCCGAGATCGCGCAGGCGGAGACCGCCGAGGCCGACCTCGAGGTGGCCGAGATCACCGTGACGGAGATCGAGGCGGACGTTGCCCCGAGCTTCGACATCGCCGATTCCCTCACGGCGCTCGAAGAGTCGATCCTCGAGACGCCCGAGCCGGCCGATGTGTTCGCGTCCGAGGGTGAGCTCGAAGAGATCGAAGCCCTGACCCTGCCGACAGCCCTCGAGGCGGAGGCCCCGGCGCAGGCCGAAGCCCGCAAGGAAGAGGCCACCAGCCTCGACGACATCGACCTCCTCAGCATCGAGGAGAAGCTGGCGCTGTTCTCCTGAGCGGACGACGCGTCGCGGTCGCCGCCGCGCGCGGATCGGTCTATGGGGCTTGGCCCGGGTAGCACGCCCGGTCCGAGCCCCCGATCGTCTCAGCCCCGTGACCAAGCCCATCGCCCAGCCCGCCCTCCACCTGCTCAAGCTCAGCGTCGGCACGACCTCGATCGCCGACCTCGCCGCCTGGCAGGCGCAGCGCCTCCGGGAGGCCGCGCTCGCGGGACGCGCGCCGGCCCCGTTCCACGTCACCCGCATGGTCCCCTCGCGCCGCGCCGAGATCGTCGGGCGCGGCTCGATCTACTGGGTGATCAAGGGGACGCTGTGCTGCCGCCAGCCGGTGACGGCGATCGAGCCCGTGACCGGCGCGGACGGCGTGCCGCGCTGCCGCCTCGTCCTCGGCGAGCCGCTGGTGCCGGTCGCTCCGCGGCCCTGCCGTCCGTTCCAGGGCTGGCGCTACCTCGCGGCGGCCGACGCCCCCGCCGACCTCGATGCGGCGGCGGCGGGCGACCTCGCCGAGATGCCCGAGGCCCTGCGCCGGGAACTTGTCGGCCTCGGGCTCCTCTGAAGACTGCCTATACGAAGATGAGAAGGGGGCGGGCCTGCCGGCCCGCCCCCCCGCACAGCGCGAATCGCTTCAAGCCCCCTCGAAGCGTCCGCTCGCGTGGGCCAGCAGGGTGTAGACCTTGCCGGTCTCCGAGGTGAGGTAGGCGTCGGCCCGGCGCGTGTCCGGATCGTTCTTCATCACGTCGCCGAGCAGGCGCTCGAACTCGCCGACGTAGCGATCGACCGTGCGGCGGAACTCCGCGTCGGACCGGTAGCGGCGCTGCACGTCCGCGAAGGTCTGACGGCCCTGCGCCGTGTAGATGCGCGGGTCGAACAGGTTGGGTTCGCCGCGCCGGTAGCGCTCCCAGAGATCGACCGCCGTGCGGTGCTCGATCGTCCGGGCGATGTCGTTGGAGATGCTCTCCAGCGTCCGGTTCGGCTCGCCCGCGGCGACGGGCGCGCGGGCGGCCGGCTCGTCCTCGTCGAGCGAGGCGCGGGTCAGCAGGTCCGAGAGCCAGCCGCTCTTGTCGCCCGCTGCCGGGCGACCGGCCGGCTTGACGGTCGCGGGGCGGGTCGCCGCCGCCGTCGCAGGGCGTCCCGCCGCCGCGTTGGCGCCCGTGCGCGGCGCCGCGGCCTGGGCCGGAGCGGTCGCCGGCGCGGGCGCCGTCGCGGCCGGCAGGGAGGCTGCCGGGCGCGGCGCCGGCTGCGGCCGAGCGGCCGCCTCGGCCTCGCGGCGCGGCTCCGCAACGGGGACCGCCGGCCGCGCCGCGGGTTGGGCGGCATCGACGGCGCGGCTCGACTTGGCGACCAGGGCCGAGAGCTCGTTGAGAGCCTTGATCTGGTCGGAGACGACGCGGCGCATCTCGCCCGCCGCGTCCTGGGTCTCCCGCGGGAGTTCCAGCACGCCCTTGGCGAGGTCGGCACGGGTCTCCTCCAGCTCGCCCCGGATCTGTGCGGCCATCTCGCGCAGCGCCGTCAGCGACTCGCCGAAGCGGCCCTGCGCGGCCTCGAAGCCCGCGCGGATGTCGCGGGCCGCGGCGTCGAGGGCGGCACGCACCGCCTGCGCGGTCTTCTCGCCCTCCGCACCCGCCCCCGTGCCGAGGCCCGCGAAGGCCTCCGTGACGGCGTCGCCCGCGGCCTGGGCCGAACGGGCGAGGCTCTCGCCCACCGTGCGCGCCCGCTCCTCGGCGGAGGTCAGGCTGCGCTCGATCCCGTCCGCGAAGGCGCGGGTCCGGGCCTCGAGCACCTCCGAACGCTCCTCCATACCGGCGAGCGCGGCCTCGACGGCGCCCTCCCGGCCGTGGAGGGCGGCGGCCAGCCGCTCCTCGATGGCCACGAGCGCGCCCGCCGACCGATCGAGGTCCGCGACGTGGCCGCGGGTGATCGCGCCGAGCGCGCGGCCGCGCCCGTCGAGGGCCTCGGCGAGGCCGGCGGCCTCGCGCAAGGCGCCCTCGGCCACGGCCTGGAGGGCGCTCACCTGGGCGGCGACGCCGTCGCCGGCCTGGCCCGTCTGCCGGGCGACCTCCGCCAGGGCCTCCTGGATCTGGGCGATGCGGCCGGCAAGCCCCTGCTCGATCGCGCCGAGGTTCTCGCCCGCGTTGCCCAGGAGGTCGCGCAGGGCCTCGTTGGCCGAGTCGATGCGCACGAGCACGCCGCCGAGGTCGCGGCGCAGGCGCTCGTTGGTCTGGCCGAGATTCTCGATGGCTCGCGCGGCGCCGTCCTCGACCGCCTCGCGCAGGAGGCGGGCCGATTCCCGCGACTGCGCGGCCAGCGCCTCCGTGCGGGCCTGCAGCGCCTCGATCAGCGGCGCGCCGCTCTCGGCGAGCGCCCGCTCGATCGCGGCGCCGCGCTCGCCCAGCGCGTCGGCGAGTTGCAGCACCGGCCCGTCGATCGTGGCGCGCAGGCGCTCGACGTGGTGCCCCATCGCGGACTCGACCGCGCCGCCGCGCTCGTCCACGCTGGTGATGAGGGCGCCGCCCTTCTCCTCGATGGCGCGCACGAGGGATTCGGCGCTCTCGGCGAGGCGGCGGGACAGGGCTTCGCCGCGGGCATCGACCAGCTTGCCGAGCGCGTCGGCCCGCCGCTCGAAGCCCATCGACATCTGTCCGGCGCGCTCGTCCATCAGCTTGGCGACCGCGGCGTTGCGCTCGTCCAGGGCGGCGGCGAGCGCCGCCGTGTGCGCCTCGGCGAGGTCGGCGTGGCGCTGCGCCCGCTCGTCCAGGGCCGCGACGAGGCTCGCCATGCGCTCGTCCACGAGGCTCGCGAAGGCGTCGTGACGGTCGTCGAAGGCCGTGGCGAGCGCGTCGCCGCGGGCGGCCACCAGCGTCGCGAACAGCTTCATGCGGCTGTCGATGCGGCTGGTGAAGGCCTCGCTGCGGGCATCGACCGCCTCGGTGAGCGCCGTGCCGCGCTCGTCCACGTGGCGAACCAGGGCCTCGGTGCGGCCCTCGACCAGGGTGTCGAGGTCGTTGAGCCGCGCGTCGAAGGCCTCGGTGAGCGCACGCACGCGGGTCTCGACCGCGTCCGCGAGGTTGAGGGCCCGTCCGTCGAGCAGGCCCTCGATGGTGCCGCGCGCCTCCTCGAACAGGGTGCGCAGGGCATCGACCCGGGCATCGACCGTCTCGGCAAGGGCGCGGCCGCGCCCCTCGACGATCGCGTTGAGGCCGGCATGAGCCTCCTCGAACAGGGCACGCAGGCTCCGGGTGCGCTCCTCAACGCTCGCGGCGGCCTGGCGCTCCTGCGCCTCGACGAGACCCGCGATGGCGGCGGGCGCCTCCAGCAGCAGGCCGCGCAGGGCGCCGATCCGGCCCTCGATCTCGGCGGCGAGGCGGTCGCCGTGGTCCTGCGCCGCGGTGTCGAGCGCGGCGCGCGCCTGATCGAACAGGCCGCTCAGGCGGTCGGTGCGGGCCTCCAGGCTCTGCACCATCTGGCGCTCGCGGCTCTCCATGAGGCCCGCGATGGCCGCGGGGGCCTCCTCGAGGACCGCCCGCAGGGTCTGGACCCGGGTATCGACCGCGCCGGTCAGGCGGCTGCCATGACCCTCCACCAGCGCGCCGAGGGAGGCGTGCGCCTCGTCCAGCAGGCTGCGCAGTGACTGGATGCGGGCATCGACCGTGCCGGCGATGCGTGCGCCCTGCTGCTCGACGGCGGCGTCGAGGGCGCTGCGCGCATCCTCCAGCAGCCCCTGCAGACGCTCGGTGCGCCGGTCGAGGCTCTCGCCGAGTTCGCGCTCGCGGATGTCGAGCAGGCCCGCGATGGCGGCGGGCGCCTCGTCCACGAGGCTGCGCAGGGCGTGGACGCGTTCCTCGATCGCTCCGGCGAAGTGCTCGCCCTGGCGATCCGTCGCGGCATCGAGGGCCCCGCGCGCCTCCTCGAAGAGGGCGCGCAGGCGCTCGGCGCGCCGGTCGAGACTCTGCCCAAGCTCGCGCTCGCGGGCATCCAGCAGGCCGGCGATCGCCGCGGGGGCCTCGTCCACGAGGCTCCGCAGGGCATGGATCCGCTCGTCGATCGCCCCGGCGAAGTGCTCGCCCTGGCGCTCGACGGTGGCGTCGAGGGCGCCGCGCGCCTCCGCGAACAGACCCTGCAGGCGCTCGGCGCGCCGGTCGAGGCTCTGGCTCAACTCGCGCTCGCGCGTCTCCAGAAGGCCGGCGATGGCGGCGGGCGCCTCCTCCACCAGCGACCGCAATGCCTGGACGCGGCTCTCGACCGTGCCGGCGAGGCGCGTGCCCTGGTCGGCGAGCGCGCTGTCGAGGGCGCCGCGCGCGTCCTCGAACAGGGCGTGAAGGCGCTCCATGCGCTGCTCCAGGCTCCGGGCGAGCTCGCGCTCGCGGGTCTCCAGCAGGCCCGCGATGGCGGCGGGTGCCTCCTCCAGCAGGGCGCGCATGGCCTGCATCCGGTCATCGACCGAGCCGAACAGGGTGCGGCTGTGCTCGCCGACGGTGGTATCGAGGGCGGCGTGCGCCCGCTCGAACAGGGTCTCCAGGTAGCGGGTCCGGGCCTCCATCGACTGGCCGAGCTGCTCGCCGCGGCCGTCCACCAGGGTTTCCAGGTCGCCCAGGCGCTGCTCGAACAGGGCGGCGAGATCGCGGGTGCGGGCCTCCAGCGCCGCGGCGGCGCCACCCACCGACGCCTCGATGGTGGTGACGACCTCGCGGCCGCGGTTGTCGAGAGCCTCGCGCAGCGGTCCGATCTGGCCGTCGAAGCTCTGCGCCACGCTGGCGGCGTGCTCGCCGAGCAGCCCGCGGATCTGACCGGTGCGGTCGTCGAGCAGGTCGTGCACCGTGCGCACGCCCTCGTCGAGCAGGCTGCTGATATCGGAGGTGCGCGTCGTGAGCGTCCGCCCGAGGCGGCCCTCGCCGTCCTCCAGCATGCGCTCGGCATCCGCGATGGTCTGCTGCAGGCGGGCGAGCACGCTCTCGCCGCGCTGGTCGATCAGGCTCGCGAGCGCGGCGCCGCCGCCGTCGAACAGGCGTCCGAGCTCCGTGATGCGGCTGCCGACCGCACCGAACACGGTGCGGCCCTTCTCGTCGAGCTCGCCCGCCATCGCGGCGACGCGCTCGTCGACGAGGCGCGCGAGCTGCTCGGCGGCGTCGGAGAAGGCCGCACGCACGGCCTCCGTGCGGGCGGCGAGGTCCGCGTCGGCAGCGCGGGTGCGCTCGTCGACCAGGGCGGCGAGCTCGCGCACCCGCCCCGCCATGGCGGCGTCGGCGCTCTCGGTGCGCTCGGTCAGCGCCTGCATCAGGCCCGAGACGCGCTCGGCGAGCGCGGCGTCGATGCCGCCGGTACGGCTCTCGATCAGCGCGACCAGCTCGCGGGTGCGGGCCGAGAGGTTCTCGTCCACCGCGCCCGTGCGGCTCTCGATCAGGCGGATCGCCTCGAAGGCCTGGGCGCCGAAGCGCTCGTCGAGCAGGCGGCCGCGCTCCTCCAGCGCCGCACCGATCGCCTCCAGGCGACCCAGCACGCCCGTGTCGAAACGGCCGGCCCCCTCCTCGAGCTGACGGGCGAGTTCGGCGGTCTGGCGCTCCAGCCGGCCCGCGATCTCCTCGGCCCGGGCGGAGAGCATCGCGCCGACCCGGCCGCTGCGCTCCGACACCTCGTCGGCGAGGCTGCCCATGCGTCCGTCGAGGGTCTGCACGAGGTCGCGCCCGCCCTCCGCCATGATGCGTGCCATCTCGCCGGTGCGCACGATCAGCGCCTCGTTGAGCGCCGTGGCGCGCGCGCCCAGATGCCCGTCGATGTGGTTGACGAGGTTGGCGAAGGTCTCGCCGATCTCGCCCGAGCGCTTGGCGGTGCGCTCCTCGAGGGCTGCCAGATGCGTGTCGACGGCGGCCTGGGCGTCGCGGGTCCGCTCGGCGATGCGGTCGGCGAGCGCGGGACCCGCGACGGTGACGATCCGGTCGATCTCGGCGAGCCGGGTGCCGACGGTCTCGCCGAAGCCCGCGGTGTCGCGGCCGATCCGGTCGGCCAGGATGTCGCCCTTGGCGATGGTCTCCTGCAGGGCGGCGAGGCGGTTGCCCAGCGTCTCCTCGATCGCCCGCACGCGGCCGTCCGCGGTCTCCGCGAAGGTGGCGCCGCTCTGGCTCAGGGTGTCGGCGATGCGCGCGCCCTGCGTGGCCACCGCCAGCACGATGTCGCGCCCGGTCCCCGCGATGCGGTTGTGGGTCTCCTCGGCGTGGCTGGAGAGCAGATCGACCACGCCGCGGCCGTGGTTGCCGAGCGCGGTCTCGATCGCCTGGAGGCGGTCGGCCAGCTCGCCGCCGACCTGCTCGGCGGTCCGCGCGAGGGTGCCGGTGGCGGCCTCGGTGCGAGCCGCCATCTCGGCTTCCAGACGCTCCATGGCGGCGCGCAGCGCCGCAACGGCGGCGTCGGCCTGGCCGCCGAAGGCCTGGCCGGTGCGGGCCTCGGCCTCGCCGAGCCGGCGCAGGGTGCCGGTGGCGCGCGCCTCGATCGTGTCGCCGACCTCCTGCGAGATGCCGCGCAGCGCCTCGATGCTGGCGGCGACAGCCGCGGTGAGCTCGGCCGTGCGGGCGGCGGTCGCGCCGTGCGCACCCTCCGCGCTGGCCCGCAGCGCCTCGGCGGCGGCGTCCGCGCGGGCGGTGAGCTCGCCCGCGAAGGCGGCGAGCCGCCGCTCGAAGATCTCGACGACCTCGACGGTGCGGGTCTCCAGCTCGCCCGTCGTGCCGGCGGCGGCACGGCGCAGGGCCTCGCCCGCCTCGGCGCCGCCGCTGCCGAGCGCCGCCGCCGTCTCGGCGACGTTGCGGCGGATCGCCTCCACGGTCTCGGCGGTGCTGGCGTCGAGCTCGGCCTTGAGCCCCTCGACCGAGCCGCGCAGCGATCCGACCGCTTCGCCGGCGCCGCTCTCGAACGAGCGGCCGAGATCCGCGAAGGCGGTCTCGAGCGTCCGGGCCGCGTCCTCGGAGCGGGCCGCCATCAGGTCGCCGGCGCGGGTCCCGGCGGCGTCGAGGCGCGTCTCGAGATCGGCGCCCTGCACCGCGATGGTGGCGTGGAGGCGGGTCGCGACCTCCTCCATGCGCCCGGCGATCTCGGCCCCGCGCCCGACGACGATCTCGCCCGCGCGCTCGGCCGAGCCGACGAGATCGTCGCGCAGGGCCTCGGTCCGGGCCGAGAAGCTCTCGACCACCGCGCCGGCGGCGAGCGCCAGGGCGGCCTGCGCCTCGCGCCCGCGGTTCTCGATGGATTCGGCGACGCCGCTGCCGGCCGCCTCGATCGCCCCGCGCAGGGCCGTGCCGCGGGTCTCCAGATCCTGCGTGAAGGCGGCCCCGGTCTCGGCGAAGCGAGCGGTGATCGCGCCGCCCGTGGAGGCGAAACGGTCGGCGAGCTCCCCGCCGGTCGCCGCGAAGCGCTCGGTCAACTCGCTGCCTGTGGCGGCGAAGCGATCCGTCAGCTCGCCGCCGCGGGCCAGGAAGGCGCTTTCCAATGCGCCGGCGGAGCGCTCGAAGCTCTCGCGCACCGCGCTGCCCTGGCGGTCGAGCGCCTCGGCGACTCCGGCGCCGGTCTCGGCCAGCGTGCGGGCGACGAGGGTCGCATTCTCGGACAGCCGCTCGCTCACGCCGCTGCCCGCGGCCTCGAAGGCCTGCGTGACCGCGTTCGCGCGGGTCTCGAAGGTGCGGGTCAGGCTCTCGCCGACCTCGCCGAGGCTGCCGCGCACGCCGTCGCTCGTGGCGACCAAGCGCTCGATCAGGTCGTCACCCCGGCCCGTCATGGCGCCGACGACGCGCTCGCCCGCCTCGCCGAGCGAGGCGGTGATCGCGTGGCCGCGCGCGTCGAGCGCCTCGGTAACGCGCTCGCCGGCACCCGTCATCGCCGCGACGATGCGCTCGGAGGCGCCCTCGAGTTCCTGGCTGAGGCTCTGATGCGAGCCCGTGATGGCACCACGCACCCGCTCCGCGTTGGCGACGATCGCCTCGCGCTGGGCGACCAGCTCGTCCACGAGCGCGCGAATACGGATCTCGTTGTCGGAATATGCGCGCTCCAGCGTGGCGATCTCGCCGCGCACCAGGGTTTCCAGTTCGCCCGCACGGGCGAGCGCGCGCTCGACGCCGTCGCCGACCGCGGCGACCTCGCGGCGGACCGTCTGCGACATGGTCAGCACGGCGTCGGTGGAGAAGCTCTCGGGTTCGGCCAAGCGGACCGCCACCTCGCCGACCGCGCGGGCGACGAGGCGCATCTCCTGGGCGCGCACCGCCAGCATCGCGGCGATGAGGAAGAGGAAGACCGGCCCGGCGAGCGCCGCGGCTCCCACCGTGGCCTGGAGGGGCGTGAGGTTGGCCAGGAAGCCCTTCAGCTCGCCGCCCGACTGGATCCAGGCGATCAGCAGGAGGCCGTTCAGCCAGAGCGCAGCGCCGACCGCCGCGAACAGGTAGGGCTTGCGCGAGGGCCGGACCCGCAGGGTCTGCTGCAGGATGCCGATGTTGCGCCGGTCGTCGTTGGCGACCAGCGAGCGGTCGGGCGGCAACAGGCCGCCCTCGCGGCGGGCGCGCTCGCGGCCGGGCGGCGGCAGGTCGGAGGGGAGGGGCTGGTCGAGGTCGAGGCGCGGCGGCATCTGCCGGCCGGCCGGGTCCATCAGCGGCTCGGCGTCACCGATGTCCGGCAGGCGCGGCTCGGCCCGCTGGTCAATCCCGGGGGGCGTCAGGGCGTCGAGGTTCAGCGCCTGCTCGATCGCAGAGAGCGCCGCCTCGGCCGGATCCTTCAGCTTCTTGTCCGTCGCCATGCAACGCGCCCCGTTACGCCTCGCGCCTGCGGCCAGCGGAAATCCGGCCTCCGGGCGCGATTACCCGTTTACCAATGAAGTCTAGACGGCGCGGCAGGGCCCGGATACCCGAGCCTCCCGGCCGCCCCCCGAAAACCTTAACGGAATGGTTACCACGCCGCATCGGCGCCCTGTCCGCCCCGCTAACCGCATGATGCCTCAAGGCATCGCCCGGCGCGACCGAGCGGCCACCGCGACTGTGGATAGCGGGCGCCGGCCGGAGACGAGGAGATCGCGATGACCGGCCCGAGACCCGAGCCCCGCATCGACCGGGCGCATCTCGCGGAGCAGACGGGCGGGGACGCGGACCTCGCCGCCGAGATCCTCGGCCTCTTCGCCGGCCAGTGCGACCGGCTGCTGCCGATGATCGCCGACACAGCGGCCGACCGGAGCGCGCGCGCCGACGCCGCCCACACGCTCAAGGGTTCGGCGGCCGGCGTCGGGGCGGGGGAGGTCCACGCGCTCTGCGAGGCGGCCGAAGCCGCTTTGCGCGCCGGCTCGGAGCCCGGGGCGGCGGCATTGCGGGAGGCGGTGGCCCGCGCCCTCGCCGAGATCGCGGACGCGGCGTGAGGGCGCAGGCATTCGTGAGGCGGCGCGGCATCCGGCACACTATCTGCCTGGCTGCACCCCGCGCGCGCTTGCATTCCGCGGTCCCTGCCGCCAAGCAGGCGCGCCGCCGTGCGACGGACCCTGGCGACAGACATCGGCGAAACGCCTGACGACCCCCGGAGCCTGAGATGCCCAAGATCACCTACATCGACGCCGCCGGTACGGCCCGGACCGTCGAGGGCAGCGTCGGTGCGACCGTGATGGAGACGGCGCTGCGCAACAACGTGCCGGGCATCGATGCCGAGTGTGGCGGCGCCTGCGCCTGCGCCACCTGCCACGTCTACGTCGCGGACGACTGGGCCGAGCGGGTCGGCCCCGCCGAGGACATGGAGCAGGACATGCTCGACTTCGCCTCCGACGTGCGGGCGACCTCGCGCCTCTCCTGCCAGATCAAGATCGCGCCGGAGTTCGACGGGCTCACTGTGCACACGCCGGCCCGCCAGGGCTGAGAGCCTCTCACGGAACTCCCTCTGTACCGTCGCGTGCAGAGGGAGGGCTCCCTGTATCGGGAGTTTCGTGAGGTGCTCTCAGGCGGCAGGCCTATCGCAGCAGCGACCGTGTCGCGCGGTCGATCCCGTCGGGCGTCAGCGGGAACATCCGGCCGCCGAGCAAGCGCTGCATCATGCCGATCGATTGCGTGTAGGCCCAGTGGCCTTCCGCCACCGGATTAAGCCACGCCGCCTTCGGGAAGTGGTCGAGAAGGCGCTGCATCCAGGCCGCGCCCGGCTCCTCGTTCCAGTGCTCGACCGAGCCGCCCGCCATCGCGATCTCGTAGGGGCTCATCGAGGCGTCGCCGACGAAGACGAGGCGGTAGTCCGGGCCGTAGGTACGGATCACGTCGAGGAGCGGCGTGCGGTCGTCGTGGCGCCGCGCGTTCTCGGTCCAGACCGCCTCGTAGGGGCAGTTGTGGAAGTAGTAGTGCGCGAGGTGCTTGAACTCGGAGCGCGCCGCCGAGAACAGCGTCTCGGCGAGCTCGATGTGCCAGTCCATCGAGCCGCCGACATCGAGGAAGAGCAGCACCTTCACGGCGTTGCGCCGCTCCGGACGCAGCTTCACGTCGAGATAGCCCTGGCGGGCGCTCGCGCGGATCGTGCCGTCGAGGTCGAGTTCCTCGGCGGCACCCGTGCGGGCGAAGCGGCGCAGGCGGCGTAGCGCGACGCGGACGTTGCGGGCCCCGAGTTCCACGGTGTCGTCGAGATCGCGGAAGTCGCGCCTGTCCCAGACCTTGACCGCGCGGAAGTTGCGGTTGCCGTCCTGGCCGATGCGCACCCCTTCCGGGTTGTAGCCGTAGGCGCCGAAGGGCGAGGTACCGCCCGTGCCGATCCATTTCGAGCCGCCCTGGTGACGCCCCTTCTGCTCGGCGAGGCGCTCTTTCAGGGTCTCGAACAGCTTGTCCCAGCCGAGCGCCCGGATCTCGGCCTTCTCGGCCTCGGTGAGGTGTTTCTCGACGAGCTTGCGCAGCCATTCCTCGGGGATGGCGCTCGGCGCGACCGTCTCGCCGACGCTCTCGAGGCCCCGGAACACCTGTCCGAAGACCCGGTCGAAGCGGTCGAGATGGCCCTCGTCCTTCACGAGCGCCGTACGGGCCAGGAAGTAGAACTCCTCCACCCGCTTCGCGGCGAGGTCGCGGTCGAGGGCATCGAGGAGGGTCAGGTACTCGCGCAGGGTGACGGGCACCTTCGCGTCGCGGAGCGCGGTGAAGAACTGCAGCAGCATGGGCCGATAACGCGCGGGCCGGGCGTCCGGGTCAAGCGCCGCCCACGCGGCGTCGGCCCGCGTCGGGGCCCGACTCCCGACCTCGTTTCCTGTGCATAGGCGCGATGACCTGTTGATAGCCCTCTATCGGCGCCGCAGCAGGTCACGAAAGCTGATGCGGGCATCACCACATTCGGTCGCGCGCTTTCTCGCGAGATACGGCTCCTGCGGAGGATCGGCGATGTCTGTTGTCCTGCGCGACATGCGCGACTTCAAGCGGTTCCTGGGGCGGTCGGGCGCGGTGATCGAGATCGTGCGCAACACCTTCATCGAGCGCCAGCCGGCGGCGACCCGGGAGGCCTACCGGGACAAGGGCATGCTGGCCCCACGCCATCTCCACTCAATGACCCGCAAGGCCGCGATCTTCCGGCTGGAGGGATATCCGGGCACGGTCTGGCTCTATTGGGATAAGGGCGCCCGCGGCTGGCGCTTCGAGGGCGACACGGTGACGGTTCCGCTGGACACCGGCCTCGGGCCGCCGGACGCGGTGACCTACCGCTGCCGCTTCGCGGACGGGGTCGAACCGGAGGAGCGGGCCGGGAAGACGGAGCGGCGCCGCGTGCCGACGGACCTGTTCGAGGCGGCCCCGGCCTGAGGCGCGCGACACGCTCCCTTCCCCTCTGCGGGGGAGGGGAAGCGGCCGCCGCTCACGCCGTCCGGCTGACCGGCTTCTCCTTCCCGTCCTTCGCCTCGCGCGCACCTTCCCGCGGCTCGGCGTGCTTGCCCACGGTCCGGCGGGCCCGGAAGACCGGCCGCGTGTCCGTCTCCTTCCGGCGCAGCATGGCGCGGTACTCGTCCCGCCGCTCGTGGATCGACGCGATGACGAGCCCCATCGGCACGCCGACATCGACCAGCACCGCTTCCGAGAGCTGGAGCGATGCCTCGATCGTCTCGGGCACCGCGTCGTCCACGCCCAGGTCGTAGAGGGCGGTAGCGTGGCGGGCGTCGCGGGCGCGGGCGACGATGGTCAGGTCCGGCCGCTCGGAGCGGGCGGCGGCCACCACCGCCTCGACGGCGCGCGGGTTGTCGAGGGTGACGACGAGGGCGCGGGCCGTGGCGATGTCGCAGCGGCGCAGCAGCTCCGGGTTCGCCGAGTCGCCGAAATAGACCGGGTTGCCGAGACGGCGCTGCTCGGCGACGCGGGCGGCGTCCGCGTCGAGGGCGAGGTAGGGGATCTTGTGCCGGGCCAGCATCTCGCCGACCTGGCGTCCGACGCGCCCGTAGCCCGCCACGATCACCCGGTTCTGCTGGCGGTCCGGCGGCGGCTCGGCCCGCGCCCGGCCGAGCTGGTGCTTCGCGGCCCGCTGCCCGATCCGACGGCCGAGGGCGGCCAGCCCCGGAATCATGATCATGGTGACGGTGGTGACGATGAGCGCCGCCGCCCCGACCTCCTCGGGCACGAGCCCCGTGGCCACCGCGCCGCCGATCAGCACGAAGGCGAACTCGCCGCCGGGGCCGAGCAGGAGCGCCGTCTCCAGCGCGACCGGCCGCGCGATCTTGAGCGCGGGCGCGGCCATCAGCACCACCACCGCCTTGATCAGGAGGAGGGCGAGCGACAGGCCGAGGATCGCGCCCGGCGCCGCGACGAGCTGGGCCGGGTCGAGGTTCATGCCGACCGAGACGAAGAATACGCCGAGCAGCAGCCCCTTGAACGGGTCGATCGTCGCCTCGATCGCCCGACGGTACTCGGTCTCGGCCAGAAGAAGCCCCGCCACGAAGGCGCCGAGCGTCATCGAGAGGCCGCTCGCCGCAGCCGTCAGCGCGGTCGCCACGATGACGAGCAGGCAGGCCGCCATGAACAGCTCGGTCGATTTGGTGCGGGCGACCAGCTGGAAGAGCGGGCGGAGCGCCAAGCGCCCCGCCACCACGATCAGCACGATCGCCACCGCCGCCTGGGCCAGCGCCAGGGCCAGGGCGCCGCCCATGTTGGCTCCGTCGCTGCGTCCGAGCACCGCGATGGCGAAGAGCGCGGGGGCGACCGCGAGGTCTTGGAACAGCAGCACCGCGAAGCTTGCCCGGCCGGTCGGCGTGTTGAGCCGCTTCTGCTCGGCCAGCACCGGCAGGACGACCGCCGTGGAGGAGAGCGCGAGCCCGATGCCGACGATCGCGGCGCCCGCGAGCGGCACCTTCAGGCCGAACAGGATCGCGCCGATCACCAGCGCGGAGCAGATCACCTGCAGCGAGCCGAGGCCGAAGACCAGCCGGCGCAGCGTGCGCAGGCGCTCCCAGGACAGCTCGATCCCGATCATGAACATCAGGAAGATCACGCCGAACTCGGCCAGATGCGCGATCTCGGTCCGGTTGCCGATGGTGAAGAGCGAGACCCAGCCGTACTGCTCGGACAGCCGGCCGAGGCCGAAGGGCCCGAGCAGGGCGCCCGCGCCGATGAAGCCCAGCACTGGGCTGATCCGCAGGCGATGGAACAGCGGCACCACGATCCCCGCCGTGACGAGGAATAGGATCGCCTCCTTGTAGGAGCCGGTATGGACCTCTGGCATGGCGCTCCGGTTCCGGCCCCGCGTCCGGTCGTCGTTCGGCCGGGATCATGGGCGGACCCTCGGGCAACCGCAATCCGGCCCGGTCCCGGCGGGGCGCCCTCGAGCGCATCCCACGGATGGGGCGTGGGGACAACCCAGGCAGGCCGCTTGCCTGCCCCACGCCCGGGTGAGGCATATGGGTCACCGCACGGCTCTTTCGGTGGATCCCCCGGCCGCGGCGCAAAATCGGCACATTATGCGCATACCGCGGCCGGTTAACGAACGGTAAAGCTCCAGCCCTCGACGCCTCGTCCGAGCCCCGGGAACCCCATGTCGAAGACACCTCCGAGCCGGGACGTCCAGCGCGAGCGGCGCGCCTGGTCACTCGAGTCCCAGCGGTGGAAGCACGAGCGCGACGTCGAGAAGGGCTACCGGATCAAGTGGGGCTACGTCGCGATCGCCTACCTCGTCGAGTTCATGGTGATCGGCGCCTCGCTCGCGGGCGCGTGGCTGTTCGCGGGCGTCTACAGCGACGGGGACTGGCACGCCTTCTACTTCATGCTGCTGGCGCCGCTGGTCTACGCGGCGGTCGAGCTCTGCCGCGTGCCGCTCGGCATCCTGGCCCGCACGCAGCGCTCCTGGTTCGTGCGGGGGCTGGCCATCGTCGGCATCATCTTCGCGGCGGGCGTGACCACGAAGTCGGTCTCGCAGCTCGGCGAGATGATGTTCCATCCCCGCCTGATGGAGGCCGCCCGCACCAAGACCGCACTGAAGGACGCGCAGGCCGACCGCGACAGCCTCGACAACCGGATCGGCGCGGCAGACGCGCGGGTGCAGCAGTACACGACGGAGCTCGACCAGATCGAGCGGCGCTCGACCGAGAACGCCGCGCAGCTCGCGAGCCTGCCGGCCCAGCGCTGCGAGAAGGTGTTCGGCACCAACAGCCGCGGCGTGCGCTACCAGAACCTGAAATGCGTCACCGACCCGCGCACCCAGACGCTCGCGGCGAGCGTGGCCAAGGCCGGCACCGACCGCGCCGCGCTGACCAAGGAGCTGGAGGAGGCCCGCAAGGCGCGCGCCGCCCTCGACCGCGGCCAGGCCGACCGGCGCGTGGCCGACGCCGAGCAGGCCTACCGCACCGCGGTCAACCGCTCGCAGCTGCACTCCTTCACCGCGATGGTCTACGGCGTCGATCCGATCGACGTGACGGACGCGCAGGTCCACGCCTTCCTGCGCATCTTCGTGTTCGTGCCCGCGCTCTGCGCCGCCTTCGCCTCGACGATCCTCGCCCTGTCGGCGGTCTCGGTGCGCAAGACCTTCATGGACGAGGACGACCTCGGCGCGACGATCGACCCGGCCGCGAGCCCCTACCTGATCGAGCAGCTCACCGAGGGCCTGCGCCAGGAGATCGGGCTGGTGCAGGCCCGGCCGCAGCGTGAGGCGCCCTCCGGAGCCGTGATCCCGCTCGACCGGCGCCAGCCCACCCAATCGGGGGCGCAAGGCCCCGCTCAGACTCCCGTCACCGCCAGCGCCGGAGCCGGTGCATGACCATCCACGCCGCGGGCACCCCCGAGAACATCGTGCTCGCCCAGCACGTCAACGGCCGCTTGCGGGCGGAGGCCCGCATCGTGGCGGCGCGCGCCTTCCTGTTCCGGGCGGCGGGCGCGGGGATCTTCGCGGCGCTCGCCGGCATCGGCGTCGGCGCGGGCGCCTACGGCTGGGCCTATCTCAGCCAGTACGAGTCGGCCGCCGAGCGCATCGCCCAGGCCATGCAGGCCGCCCTCGCGGACGTGACGATCAAGACCAAGGGCGAGGTCACGCTGACCGACAACGTGCTGAAGCTCGACCAGCCCGTGGCGGCCCCGCCCCAGACGCGGCCGGACATCGCCCAGGTGGTGGCCGCCCAGGCCAAGGGCGAGGACGGCAACGCGGCCGTGCGCACCACCTTCACGGTATTCAAGGCGGTGCCCTATCTCGACGGCAACATCGTCACCGGCTGGCAGTTCAAGGGCGACGAGAAGGTGCCGGAGTCGCAGTACTGCTACTTCTCCCATCCGCAGAAGTTCGGCAGCGACGTGCTGACCCAGGTCAACATCGCCATCAACGGGCAGGTGGCGCCGCAGACGAGTTCGCAGCTCAACCTGCAGCAGCTCTCGAAGAGCTGCATCTGGTTCGATCCGAAGAAGGTCTGACGCGGGCCGGGCGCGGCGGCATCGACGCGACGCGCGGCCGCGCATCCCGGGCAGGACCGGCTCTCCGATCCCGGGGTCTCGCGGACGTCCGGCCGTACGGCGACCCTGAAGGGCCGAATGCTGCATGTTGAGGATTTGTTAACCATAAACCGCAGAGGATCGTCTCTATTGACCGCTCAACGCGGCTTTGGGGGTGGGGATGATCATTGTTGTGGCCCTCGTCGGCATGCCGGTCGCGCTGATGGCGGTGACGCTCGCGGCCGACGCGATGCTGAAAGCCCATCCGAGCAAGGACGACCTCTGGCGACTTCCCAAGGTGTCGTCCCTGCGCGCGTGACCCCTCACCCCCGAGACGGTACAGCGCTTGCTCCCGGCCCACGCGCCGCCTAACTCGAAGGCGGACGACCAGAGCAGCAGGGACAGCCGGATGCGCTTCACCGGAACCGAGACCTACGTCGCGACGCCGGACCTGACCGCGGCGGTCAACGCCGCCATCGTGCTGGAGCGCCCGCTCCTGGTGAAGGGCGAGCCCGGCACCGGCAAGACGGTTCTCGCCGAGGAGATCGCCCGGGGCCTCGGCGCGCGGCTGCTGACCTGGAACGTCAAGTCGACGACCAGGGCGCAGCAGGGGCTCTACGAGTACGACGCGGTCTCGCGCCTGCGCGACTCGCAGCTCGGCGACCCGCGGGTCTCCGACATCGCGAACTACATCCGCCGCGGCAAGCTCTGGGAGGCCTTCGCGGCCGACGAGCGCCCGGTCCTGCTGATCGACGAGATCGACAAGGCCGACATCGAGTTCCCGAACGACCTGCTGACCGAACTCGACCGGATGGAGTTCCACGTCTACGAGACCGGCGAGACGGTCCGGGCCCGCCGGCGGCCGGTCGTGATCATCACCTCGAACAACGAGAAGGAGCTGCCGGACGCCTTCCTGCGACGCTGTTTCTTCCACTACATCCAGTTCCCGGACGCCGAGACGCTCCGGCGCATCGTCGAGGTGCATTATCCCGGCATCAAGCACCGGCTGGTCGAGGAGGCCCTGCGCGTCTTCCTGGAGACGCGCGAGGTGCCGGGGCTCAAGAAGAAGCCCTCGACCTCGGAACTGCTCGACTGGCTGAAGCTCCTAGTCTCCGAGGACGTCTCGCCCGAGACCCTGCGCGAGCGCGACGGCCGCAAGCTGATCCCGCCCCTGCACGGGGCGCTCCTGAAGAACGAGCAGGACGTGAGCCTGTTCGAGAAGCTCGCCTTCATGATGCGGCGCGACGGGCGCGGCGGCTGAACCCTCGCATTCGCGAGACCTCGGCCCAGATAGGGGGCCGGACGCGGGGGCGACCGGAGCCAGACCATGAAGACGAAGAAGCTCGGCCTCACCGGCCTCGACGTGTCGCCGCTCTGCCTCGGCTGCATGACCTACGGCGTGCCGGAGCGCGGGCCTCATCCCTGGACCATGCCGGAGGCCGAGAGCCGGCCGCTGCTGCGCCGCGCGCTCGACCTCGGGATCAACTTCCTCGACACGGCGAACTACTACTCGGACGGCACCTCCGAGGAGATCGTCGGGCGCGCGCTGAAGGACTTCGCCCGCCGCGACGACATCGTGCTCGCCACGAAGGTCTTCTACCCGCTCACCGACGCGCCGAACGCGGGCGGCCTCTCGCGCAAGGCGATCTTCCAGGCGATCGACGCCTCGCTGAAGCGGCTCGGCACCGACTACGTCGATCTCTACCAGATCCACCGCTGGGATTACGGCACGCCGATCGAGGTGACGCTGGAGGCGCTGCACGACGTCGTGAAGGCCGGCAAGGCGCGCGCCATCGGCGCCTCCTCGATGTACGCCTGGCAGTTCGCCAAGGCGCAGTACACCGCCGACCGCCACGGCTGGACGCGCTTCGCGACCATGCAGAACCACCTCAACCTGCTCCACCGCGAGGAGGAGCGCGAGATGATCCCGTTCTGCGTCGATCAGGGCGTGGCGCTGCTCCCCTGGAGCCCGCTCGCCCGCGGCCGGCTCACCCGCGACTGGGACGCGGCCTCCGCCCGGCAGGAGACCGACGAGGTCGGCAAGAACCTCTACGACGCCACCGCGGAGGCCGACCGAAAGGTGGTCGAGGCGGTGGCGCGCGTCGCCGAGGCCCGCGGCGTGCCCCGCGCGCAGGTTGCGCTGGCCTGGGTGCTGGCGCAGCCGAACGTCGCCGCCCCGATCGTCGGCGCCTCCAAGCCGCAGCATCTCGACGACGCGGTCGCGGCCCTCGACCTCCGGCTCACGCCCGAGGAGATCGCGACGCTCGAAGGTCCTTACGTCCCGCACGCCATCGTAGGTTTTCGCTGATGCGCCGCCTGATCCTCCTGCGCCACGCCAAGTCCGATCGGCCGCCGGGCGTGGCCGACCGCGACCGGCCGCTCAACCCGCGCGGCCGGCAGGCCGCCCCGCGGATGGGCGCCTACATCGCGGAAGCGGGGCTGCGCCCGGACCATGTGCTGGTCTCGCCCGCCCGGCGCACCCTGGAGACCTGGGACGCCGTGCGGGGGCCCCTCGACGGCAATCCGGGCGAGACCGTTCCGGCGCTCTACGAAGCCGGCGCGGCGCAGATCCTCGAGGTCGTGCGCGGCGCGCCCGACAACGCCGGCACGCTCCTCGTCGTCGGCCACAATCCGGGCCTGCAGGATTTCGCCACGGAGGCCGTCGGCAGCGGATCGAAGGCCGACCGGCGCCGCCTCGCCACGCAATTCCCCACGGCGGCCCTCGCGGTGATCGATTTCGAGGTCGGCGGGTGGGACGAGGTCGCCTCCGGGACGGGGCGGCTCGAACGCTTCGTCAAGCCGAAGGATCTCGGCGACGACGACGAGGACTGACACCGCCTCCGTTCGATCGCCGCGAAGGCGATCGGATCCCCCCTCTCCCCGCCGTGCCGGGAGAGGGGGATCCTCGGTACGCGAAAGAGATCGACCCGGTGCACCGTGGGCCGGATCATGGGCCGGATCATGGGTCGGATCATGGGTCGGCCCGCAAGCGGTTGCCCGCGGGTCCTATCCCTCCACCGGGGCCACCCGCCTTGCCTCGCCCTCCACCCGAGGCACGGGGCTCCCCGGCACGAAAGCGTCGAAGGCGGCCCAGAAATCCTCCCGGATCGGGTCGCGCTCGTGCAGGATCTCGTGGCGCGCGTCCGGCAGGACCAGGATCGTGCCGGCCTTGAGCCGGGCGGCGAAGCGCTCGGTCGCCGGCGTGCCGCAGACCGGGTCGGCACCCGCTCCGAGGATCAGGGTCGGCGTCGCGATGCGCGCCGGCAGCCGCGGGTCGCGCAGGCGCGCCATGGCCCGGAAGGCGCCCGCGAGCCACGCCACCGTCGGATCGCCCACCGCTCCCGCACCGACCGCCCGCGCCGCGGCGGCGTTTCGGGCGTAGCGGGCGGGATCGCGCGAGAGCCGGTTGCCCGGATAGGGCATCGTGGCGATCGAGGCGCCGGGATCGTGCGGGACGTAGCGACGGCCGCGCAGCCGATGTCCCAGGCCGAGCAGTGCTCCGACGCCCGGCACGTGCGACAGCCGGGGCACGAAGGCGCGACCGAGGCGCAACGCCTGGAGCGAGCGCGCCACCGCCGAGGCCGCCGCCGGCCACGCGACCATGCGGATCGAGAGCATCGGCGCCACGGTGACGATGCGGCCGAAGGGCAGCCAGCCCTCCGCCGCGCCCGTGAGGGCGACGCAGCCGCCCATCGAGTGGGCGAGGCAGTGGTAGGGCTCGGGCATGAGCGGCACGAGCACGCTCTCCTCGATCGCCTTGAGGTCGAGACGGTAATCGTCGAAGCGCGCCACGTGACCTTTACGCGGATCGTCGACCTGCCGGCCGGATTCGCCCTGGCCGCGCCAATCGAAGGCGACCACGCCGAAGCCCCGCGCGATCAGCTCGCGGATCACCTCGTAGTATTTCTCGATGAACTCGGCCCGCCCCTGCAGCAGGCAGACCGTCCCCCTGCCGCGCCGGGCCGGCGCCCGCCAGTAGGCCGCCCGCAGGGTCAGGCCGTCCCGCGTGCGCACGCCGATCAGCGTGCCGCCCGGCGGGACCGGGTTGTCGGGCGTCGAATCGAGGGTCAGCATCGGCGGATCCGGCTCTTGGGAGAGGATGCGAAAAAATTGCCGCGCGGTGGCATCGAGCGGTCTTGCGGGCCTTGAAGGCAGATCGGGCCGCTCCGATATCCTTGTCGTGCCGGCCAGGCGGCGGCACGACAACGGTCCGGCCCTCGGGCGGACCCTCTTGAATGCAGAGAAGCATGTTGCTCCACGGAGGATATGTTATGCGTCAGTTCGATCTTGCTCCCCTCTACCGCTCCACCGTCGGCTTCGACCGGCTGTTCTCGGCCCTCGACCAGTTCGTCAGCGCCGACAGCGTCCCGAGCTACCCGCCCTACAACATCGAGCGCACCGGCGAGAACGCGTACCGGATCACGGTCGCGGTCGCCGGCTTCACCGAGGCCGATCTGTCGATCGAGGTCAAGGAGAACGCGCTGACCCTGAAGGGCGAGCGCAAGGGCGACACCGCCCGCCGGGTGGAAGTGCTGCACCAGGGCATCGCCGCCCGCGGCTTCGAGCGCCGGTTCCAGCTCGCCGACTACGTCCAGGTGACGGGCGCGGCGCTGGAGAACGGCCTCCTCCACATCGATCTCGTCCGCGAGATCCCCGAGGCGAAGAAGCCGCGCCAGATCCAGATCGCCACCGGCCAGAAGACCGCGGCGATCGAGGGCGAGGTGCAGCAGGCGGCCTGAGCCGCCGGCACCGCGTGAGGGAGCGCCCCGGCCACCGGCCGGGGCGTTCTCGTGCGCGCTCAGTAATCGCCGAACCAGTCGCCGACGCCGGGCTCGAAGCAGGTGTAGCCCACGAAGCAGCGCGGCGCGTCGCGCGTCGGCACGAAGCCGGCGCGGGTCACCTCGGTCGGCGCGCAGAAATTGCGGTCGCGGACGTAGCGGTCGTAGGTCGGCCCGCCCGTGCCCAACACGATGCCGCCCGCCCGCAACACGGTCGCGCGGGCCTGCGCGCAGGTCATCGTCGTGCTGTCGGGCCGACCCTGCGCGCTCGCGGCGGTCGCCGCGCAGGTCAGCAGAAGGGCGGTGTAGGCGTGGCGCATGGGTGATCCCGCTCCCGGTCGGGCAGGAGGGGAACGCCGCCACGGGCGCAGGTTTCCGGTGCGCCGGCCTTCAGAAATCCCCCAGCGCGAGTTGGCCCTGGTTGCCCCGGCGCGGGGCGGGGGCCTTGCGCTCCTTCGGGGCAGCGGCCTTGCGGGGCTTCGCCTCGGCGCCCGCGGCCGAGCGCGGCGTATGCGACTTCGCCATCCGCTCCTTCGCCTTGTCGCGGGCGACCGCCTCGGGCGCCTGCGGATCGTCGCTGAGCCACTTGCCGCGCTTGATCACCTCGTTGACCCGGCCCTGGTTGACGCCGACCTTGAAGGCGATCTCCTGCTGGGTCATGCCCGTGGTCGCGTGCAGGTCGAGGATGGTGCGGGCGAGCTCCGGCGTCATCTTCTGACCCGTGAGCCGGCGGGCGGGCTTCACCGTGCGGGTGGCGCGGTCGCGCTCGCGCAGCCGTTCGAGGAGGGCGAGCGCCATGTTCATGCCGTGCTCGCGCAGGGCCTCCTCGAATTCCTTGAGCGTCGCCATCGACGAGTTCTCGCGTCACCGGGACGGGTGCGGGGCACCCGGAACATTCCTCGAACGTGCCGGATCCGGCCCCGGTTGCGCAACCCGCGCGCGGGCGCTCCGCCCCGGGCGTATCGCGGATCGCTGCGTCATCCACCGCTAAATCGGCTCGCTGGCGCCGGAACGGATGCTCGGCTACATCCCGGATCCGTTCACGCGGTGTCACAGCGGCAGGAATCGTCCGGGACATGATCAGCCCCATCCTCACCGTCTCGCAGTCGGACGCGCCGCACTCGCTGGCGTCGGCCCTGGAGGACGGCGCGGTCCTGCTCTTTCCCGATCTCGCCTTCCCGTTCAGCGATTTCGAGCGCCGCTTCGTCGAACGCCCCTTCGCGGACGGCAAGGCCAAGAACGTCAACATCCGCGGCGAGAACGCGGAGCTGCGCGGGGCGGCGGGCACCCCGGAGGAGCAGGAGGCCCTGCGCCAACTCCTCCTGCGCTACCGCGGCTTCGCGCAGGGGATCGTAGATCGCTATCTGCCCGATTACATCGGCCGGGTGAGCCTCGCCGGCACCTCCTACCGGCCCTTCGACGTGGACAAGCGCAAGCTGAGCTGGCGCCGCGACGACACGCGGCTGCACGTCGATGCCTTCCCGTCGAACCCGATCGGCGAGAAGCGGATCCTGCGCGTCTTCCGCAACATCAACCCGAGCGGCCAGCCGCGGCGTTGGCGCGTCGGCGAGGATTTCGGCTCGATGGCGGAGAAGTTCCTGCCGAAGCTGCCGGGCTACTCGCCGCTCTCGGCGCGGTTGCTGGCGGCCTTGCGCATTACCAAGGCGCGTCGCTCCGAGTACGACCACCTGATGCTGCACCTGCACGACGCGCTCAAGCAGGACGAAGCCTATCAAGCCCACGGCCCCCAGGCCGACGTGAACTTCCTGCCCGGCCAAACCTGGGTCACCTTCTCGGACCTCGTGATGCACGGGGCGATGGGCGGCCAGTACATGCTGGAACAGACCGCCTACCTGCCGGTCGCCGCCCAGGCCGACCCGGCCAAGAGCCCGCAGCGCATCCTGGCGGCCAAGCTCGGCCGCCCGCTGCTCTAGGAGACACCCGCTATGATCCTCGAGATCGCCCAGATCGACGTGAAGGCCGGAAGCGAGGCCGAGTTCGAGGCCGGCATCAAACAGGCCGCCGAGATCTTCCGCGCCGCGAAGGGCTGCGTCAGCTTCGCGGTGCGCCGCTCGGTCGAGAAGCCGCAGCGCTACCGCCTTCTGATCGAGTGGGAGACGCTGGAGGCGCACACGAAGGACTTCACCGGCTCGCAGGCCTGGAAGGATTACCGGGCCCTCGTCTCGCCCTGCTTCGAGGCTCCGCCGAGCGTCGAGCACACCGAGCTCGTGCTCCGGGCCTTCTGAGGATCGAGGATGCTGAACCGCCCCCTGCGCATCGGCACCCGCGGCAGCCCGATGGCGCTCGCCCAGACCGGCATGGTGCGCGACCGGATCGTCGCGGCCAATCCCGGGTTGGAGACCGAGATCGTCGTGATCACGACGGTCGCCGACAAGGTGCTCGACCGGCCGCTCTCCGAGATCGGCGGCAAGGGTCTGTTCACCAAGGAGCTGGAGCAGGCGCTCTTCGCCGACGCGGTGGACGTCGCCGTCCACTCGATGAAGGACGTCGAGACCTGGCTGCCGGACGGGCTCGTGATCGCCTGCATCCTGGAGCGCGACGATCCGCGCGACGCCTTCCTGTCGCCGCACGCGGACGGGTTCGCGGGGCTCAAGCCCGGCGCGCGCGTCGGCACATCCTCGCTGCGGCGGGGCGCGCAGGTGCTGATGCGCCGGCCGGACCTGCAGATCGTGCCGCTGCGCGGCAACGCCAACACCCGCATGCGCAAGCTCGAAGCCGGCGAGTGCGACGCGACGCTGCTGGCCATCGCCGGCCTGCAGCGGCTCGGCCTGGAAAGTATGGCGCGCTCCGTGCTGGAGACCGACGACATGCTGCCGGCGGTGGCGCAAGGAGCGCTCGGCATCGAGTGCCGCGCGGACGACGAGGCGGTGCGGGCGCTGCTGGCGCCGGTCGCCTGCGCGCGCACCACGGTCGCGGTCGGCTGCGAGCGGGCGCTGCTGGCCGAGCTCGACGGCTCCTGCCGCACCCCGATCGCGGCGCTGGCGCGGATCGACGGGGATCGGCTGCAGCTCGACGGGCTGCTCTTCCTGCCGGACGGCAGCCGGCACTGGGCGGTGGCGCGCAGCGGCTCGGTCGCGGACGCGGACGCGATCGGCAGGGAAGCGGGCGCCGCGCTGAAGGCAGCGGCGGGCGAGACCTATACGCAGCACCTGCAATAGGCGGAGACCGACCCAGTCACGTCCCAAAGAAGGTGAGGCGCGATGTCCCTCCCCCCTCTGCGGGGGAGGGTGGCTCCTGCGTCAGCAGGGGCGGGATAGGGGAGCAACGGTGCCGGCCCGTGCTCGGTATCGACGCTGGGCCTCTTCCGGAAACTGTCGTCCCCTCACCCGACCCGCTTCGCAGGCCACCCTCTCCCGCGGGGGAGAGGGATGGGCGGACGGGAGGCGATTGATCGAGCAGTCGCACGGCCACCGCTCTTGATCGCCACACCCGCCTACTTCGACGTGGCGAACAGGCGCGAGACGAACCAGAGCGGCACCACCACCACGGCGCCGGCCAGGATCCAGCCGCCGAAATCGTGGAAGGTCGCGAGGCCGAGGTCGATCAGCGCGCGGGCCGAATCGTAGGCGTGCCAGAACAGCTGCCCTGGCGTCAGCCCGAGCATCGCCATCAAGGCGCCGACGAGGACCGACAGGAAGAGAAGCCGTAGGAACACCGCGGTCGGCGAGCCGCCGATGAAGCGGCGCAGGGCGTTGTCACGGCTGCGCGGGGGCTCGCCCGGATAGGCCTGGTACGATCCGCCCGCGCGGTGCCTGTCGTGCTCGACCATCATCTGCCTGCGACCTCAGGATTCAAGTCCGGTGCCATTCGGGATCCCTCGACTGAAGAGACCCCGAACCCGGCGGAAGCGTGACGCGAGCGTCACACCCCCGGCGAAACTCCCCTCCAACTCGGGCGTTGGGCGGTTTCACGGCTCGGCCGAGATGGCAACGCAAGCCCGGGCCGCCAAGATATCTGCAAGCAGCGCGCACGACAGACGCGGGCCGCACGCCCCAACCTGTGCGGCCGAACACACGGAACGACCGAGACGATGATCGACCACGCCCTGTTCGACCCGGCGACGATCGATCCGGAAACTCTGCGGCTCAACGCCGAGATCGTGGCCGCCCACGCGGCGCAGGCGGACCCGTGGACGCTGCCGATCGCCGAGGTGCGCGCGCGCCGCCGGGCCGGAACGCAGGCCTCGCCCGCGATGCCGCGCAGCGCCCGGGCCGAGACCATGCTGATCGACGGGCCCGGCGGCGCGCTGCCGCTGCGGGTGATCCGTCCGCGGCCGGGCGTGAAGCTGCGCGGCGCCTACCTGCACATCCACCGCGGCGGCTGGATCTGGGGTGGGGCGGACGAGCAGGACCCCTGGCTGGAGCGTATCGCCGACACCTGCGGCTTCGTCTGCCTCTCGGTCGAGTACCGGCTGGCGCCGGAGCACCCGTATCCGGCCGCGCTGCTCGATTGCGAGGCCGCCGCGCTCTGGCTCGCCGGGCCGGGCCGGGCGGAGTTCGGCATCTCCGCGCTCACCATCGGCGGCGAATCGGTCGGCGCGCACCTCGCCGTGATGGTGCTGCTGCGCCTGCGCGACCGCCACAAACTGCCCCGCGCCTTCCGGGGGGCCAATCTCAACGCGGGCTTCTACGACCTCGGACTGACGCCCTCCGTGCGCAACTGGGGTTCGGAGCGCCTCGTGGTGAACACCGAGGACCTCACCCGCTTCGCCGACGACTACGTGCGTGAGGGCATCGATCGGCGCCGCCCGGACGTCTCGCCGATCTACGCCGAGCTGAAGGGCCTGCCGCCCGCGCTCTTCACCATCGGTACGGCCGACCCGCTGCTGGACGACACGCTCTACATGGCCTCGCGCTGGGCGGCGGCCGGCAACGGCGGCCACACGGCCGTCTACGCGGGCGGCTGCCACATCTTCGTGCGCTATCCGGGCGCGATGAGCGAGCGCGCGCTGGAGCTGATCGACCGCTTCCTGATGGCGCTCGCCTGAGCGCGGATCGTCTTCCCCCGGCCTTCCGGGACTGGTTCGCGGGCCGCGGCTGGAGCCCGCGCCCGCACCAGCTCGAACTCCTGCGGATCGCGGGCGAGGGTCGCTCGGCGCTGCTCGTCGCGCCGACCGGGGCCGGCAAGACGCTGGCCGGATTCCTGCCGAGCCTCGTCGCCCTGAGCGGCACGAAGGCCGCGCAGCGCCGCGGCCTGCACACCCTCTACGTCTCGCCCCTCAAGGCGCTGGCGGTCGACATCGCCCGCAACCTGGAGGCGCCGGTCGCCGAGATGGGGCTGCCGGTCCGCATCGAGACCCGCACCGGCGACACGCCGGCCCACAAGCGCACCCGCCAGATCGCGAGGCCGCCGGACATCCTGCTGACCACACCGGAGCAGCTGGCGTTGCTGATCGCGCACCGCGAGGCGGCGGACCTGCTGGCGAACCTGCGCTGCGTCATCCTCGACGAGCTGCACGCGCTGGTCACCTCGAAGCGGGGCGACCTGCTCTCCCTGGCGCTCGCGCGGCTGCACCGGCTGAGCCCGGGGCTCACCGCGATCGGGCTGTCGGCCACCGTGCGGGAGCCGGACGAGCTGCGGCGGTATCTGGTGCCGCAAAGACCGAGCCTGACGCTCCCGGAGGCTTTCCCGTCCTCCCCTGCGGGGGAGGGTGGCAGGAGAGCCGAGGCCATGGCCGACCTCGTCGTGGTGAAGGGCGGCGCCCGGCCCGACCTGCGCCTGCTCGAATCCAACCGTCCCCTGCCGCTCGCCGGGCACACCGCCCACCAGTCGATGCCGGCGATCTATGAGCTCATCCGCCAGCACCGCACGGTGCTGGTCTTCGTCAACACCCGCCTGCAAGCCGAGTACACCTTCCAGGAACTCTGGCGACTCAACGACGACGTGCTGCCGATCGCGCTCCACCACGGCTCCCTCGACGCGCAGCAGCGCCGCCGGGTCGAGGCCGCGATGGCGGCGGGGCAGCTGCGCGCTATCGTCTGCACCGCGACGCTCGATCTCGGCATCGACTGGGGCGATGTCGATCTCGTGGTCAACATCGGCGCGCCGAAGGGCGCGAGCCGGATCATGCAACGGATCGGGCGGGCCAACCACCGCATGGACGAGCCCTCGAAGGCCTACCTCGTCCCCGCCAACCGCTTCGAGATCCTCGAGTGCCGCGCCGCGCTCGACGCCGTCGAGGCGGCCGCGCAGGATACGCCCGACGCGCGGGTCGGCGCCCTGGACGTGCTGGCCCAGCACGTGCTCGGCATGGCCTGCGCCGACGCGTTCGATCCGGTGCACCTGTACGAAGAGATCGTCTCGGCGGCGCCCTACGCGGGCCTCGCCTGGGAGGATTTCGAGGCGGTCGTCGACTACGTGGCGACCGGCGGCTACGCGCTGCGCGCCTACGAGCGCTTCGCCAAGATCCTGCGCGGGCCGGACGGGCTCTGGCGGGTGCGCGATGCCCGCACCGCCCAGCAGTACCGCATGAACGTCGGCACCATCGTGGAATCCGCGAAGGTGAAGGTGCGCCTCGTCCGCTCGGTGCGCGCCAAGCCCGGGACCATCCTGCCGAAGACCGGCCGGGTGCTCGGCGAGGTCGAGGAGGATTTCGCCGAAACGCTCTCCGCGGGCGACACCTTCCTGTTCTCCGGCGAGGTGCTGCGCTTCGAGGGTCTGATGGAGGACGAGGCCATGGTCACGCGGGCGGGACCCGGCACCGACCCGGCGATCCCCTCCTATGCCGGCTCCAAGTTCCCGCTCTCGACCTTCCTGGCCGCCCGGGTGCGGGCGCTGATCGCCGACCCGTTCGAATGGGACCGCCTGCCGAGGCAGGTCGCCGACTACCTCGTGCAGCAGCGCAGCCGTTCGGTGCTGCCGGGGCCGCGCGACCTCCTCGTCGAGACGTATCCGCGGGCGAAGCGCCACTACATCACCGCCTTCCCGTTCGAGGGACGGCTCGCCCACCAGACCCTCGGCATGCTGCTGACCCGCCGTCTGGAGCGGGCGGGCCTTCGCCCGCTGGGCTTTGCTGCCAACGATTACGGCCTCGCGATCTGGACGACGCGGGACATCTCGGAGCGCATCGCCCACGAACGGAATTTTCTGGCCGAGCTGTTCGCACAGGACATGCTGGGCGACGACCTCGAGGCGTGGCTCGCCGAATCCGCGATGATGAAGCGGACCTTCCGGCAATGCGCGGTGATCGCCGGGCTGATCGAGCGGCGGCATCCCGGCCAGAAGAAGACCGGGCGGCAGGTCACGATCTCGACGGATCTGGTCTACGACGTGCTGCGCAAGCACCAGCCCGACCACCTGCTCCTGCGCGCGGCGCGCCAGGATGCGGCAACCGGACTCCTCGACGTGAGGCGCCTCGGCATGATGCTAGAGCGCATCCAGGGGCGAATCATCCACCGGGCGCTCGACCGCGTCTCGCCGCTCTCCGTCTCCGTGATGCTGGAGATCGGGCGCGAGAAGGTCTACGGCGAGGGCGCGGACGAGATCCTGGCCGAGGCCGAGGCGCAGCTTCTCGAAGAGGCGCTGGGCTAGAGGCCGATGGCGCGCCCCGCTCCCCCGGATGAGGATGCGATCTTGGCGCTCGGCCAGAGACTTGAGAAGACGAGTAAGCCCACCGGCCTCACGCTCGCCGGCGAGGCGGCGGTGCTGGACCTGTCCGGCGCGCTCTGGCTGCCCGCGCACCGCACGCTTGTGGTCTCGGACCTGCACCTGGAGAAGGGCTCGGCGTTTGCCGCTCGCTCGGGCCAGTTCCTGCCGCCCTACGACACCCGCGAGACCCTGGCGAACCTGCACGAGGCTGTGCTGCGCCACGAGCCGGAGCGCGTGGTGGCGCTCGGGGATTCCTTCCACGACGCGCGCGGGCCGGAGCGCATGGAGCCCGGCGACCGGGCGATGGTGGCGGCCCTGCAGGCGGGGCGCGACTGGGTCTGGATCGCGGGCAACCACGATGCGGCGGTGCAGGAGGGCGTCGGCGGGCGCTACGCCGAGACGCTGACCCTCGGCGCTCTGACCCTGCGGCACGAGCCCGTCCCGGGGCCCGCGCCCGGCGAGGTGGCCGGCCACCTCCATCCCTGCGGCAAGGTGGCGATGCGGGGCCGTGCCGTGCGCCGCCGCTGCTTCGTCTCGGACGGTGCCCGCCTCGTCATGCCCGCCTTCGGCGCCTTCACGGGCGGGCTGAACGTGCGCGACAAGGCCTTCGAGCCGCTCTTCGCGACCGGCTTCACGGCACATCTCCTCGGCGACGGCCGGGTCTTCGCCATCGGCCGACAGATGCTGGCGCGGGACTGAGATCCAGGGGACCCCGAAGGATCTGCGGGCCCTTAGGCGGGGTTCGGGGCAGCGCTCCGAACCCTCAGGCCGCGGCCGGCCGGGCCGCGAGATCGAGCTCGGTGAAGTCGCAGTTGTCGAGCCAGATCCCCGTCAGATGGAAGAAGAACGTCCCGTGCCCGACCACCGCGATGGTGCGCTCGGGGCGCTGCCGCAGCCACGCCCGAAAATCCGCGACGCGCGCGTCGAACAGGTGGCGCGGCTCGACCGGATAATCGCCGACCTGCGAGCCGGCTTCCGCGTGCCACCACACCTCCGGCAGGTGCCCGACATCGAGGTGCGGGAACTCCGCCGCGATCTCGGAGGCCGCGCGGCCGACGTCGCAGCTGCTCTCCTGGCACTCCCGGTGCAGCACCTCCACCAGCACGCGCGGCGTGCTCGGATGCTCGCCGAACACGATCGCGCTGGTCTGGATCGCCCGGGTCAGGGGCGAAGTCACCACGAGGTCGAAGGGCACGTCGCGCAGGCGCTGGCGGGCGGCCTCGGCCTGGGCGTGGCCACGCTCGGTCAGGCGGGCATCGCGGTGGCCGGGATCCCGGCCGGTGGCCCGGTGGGCGGCGTTGAAGGTCGATTCGCCGTGGCGGAGGCAGACGATGCGGGTGGGGCTGCTCATCGGGTCTCGGGATCGCGGGGGAGGGCACCCCGGCGCGGCGGCCGGGGCGGGAAGCGTCAGGCGAAGCGGCCGCCGCGCTGGATCACCTCGATCTTGTAGCCGTCCGGGTCGGTGGCGAAGAAGAAGGTCGCGAGCGCCCGGTCGCCGTGCTTCAGCGTCTTCAGGTCGGTGGCGGGCAGGCCGGCCTCCTTGAAGCGGGCGTGCTCGGCCGCGACGTCATCGACCGTCACCGCGAGGTGGCCGTAGCCGTCACCGAGATTGTAGGCCTCGCTCCGGTCCTTGTTCACCGTGAGCTCCAGCTCGAACGGGGCTTCCGAATTGCTGAGATAAATCAGCGTGAAGTCCGGAAAATCGAGCCGCTCGGCCACGTCCAGCCCGAAGGCCGTGCGATAGTAGTCCACGGAGCGCGCCTCGTCCCGGACGCGGACCATGGCATGGACGAGCTTCGACATCGGATCCTTCCTGCGCGGGGGCGGTGATACGCCTCATGTGGCGCAGGAGACCGGAAGCGGAAGGGCCGGGGTCGTCGCAGGCGCGATCATCCCTCCGCCGCAGAGGGGGAGGGGACGCTCGTCTCACGCCACGCTCCGCTCGATCTGCTCCTCGTCGCAGATCACGCCCGCGCTGCCCTCGAACTCGGCGGTGATGTCGGTGGCGGCCTGTGCGGGAGCCGGAGCGGCGCGATCCTTGGCGAAGGTCTGCAGGAACAGGCGCATGACGTGGCGCACGCCCGCGTCGTTGATGGTGCGCTGGTCGTCGTTGTAGTAGCGGCCAGCATTCACGTTGCTGGTGACGATGTCGTAGGCCGGGAAGTACACCGCCCGCGGGTCGCCGGTGCAGGCCTCGCCGGCGGCCACCCGCAGCACCGACTTGGAGTAGCTGTTCGACTCCATCACGTGCCGGTCCATGTAGGTGGCGATCATCGGCACGGGCGAGACCGTGAAGATCACGCGCGCCGCCGGGTTCACGCTCCAGAGCCTGTCGAGGAAGCCGCGCAGGTCCCCCAGCACCTCGGCCGCGCCCGCGTTGACGCATTCGTAGAGGTCGGGGTCGAAGGTGCCGCCCGCCACGCCCGGCGCCAGCGGCAGCGCCGCTCCGTCGGCGCGCCAGCGCCAGCCCTCGGTGAGGCCCAGCGTCAGCACGAAGACGTCCAGCGTCTCGAAGAGGCGGCGCACCTCGGCGAGATGCGCGTCGCGGGCGGCGATCACCTCGGCCTCGCTGGCGAAGCCGTCGGGCTCGACGGTCGGGCGGAACGGATCGACGTAGCGTCCGTCCTCGCGCAGCCACGCCGTCAGCTCGGGCTCGAAGCGGCCGTAGGCCCGGTCGAAGAGCTGCACGAACTGGCGCGTGTAATAGAGGTTGCCGTAGCGGGCCGAGAAGGTGCCGAACTGGCGGGCATTGGCCTCGTTGCCGCTCATGCCGGGCGCGGGCGCCTCGGTGAGATAGTAGTTGAACCCGGCCTCCCGAAGGGCCTCGGCGACGCGCTGGGCGAAGCAGGAGCCCCCGGTCGCCACCTTGTCGGTCCGGGCGATCGCGAAGGTCTCCCTCGGATGCGGGTTGACCGCGAAGGGCGGCACGTTGGTGACGACCTTGCGCCAGAATCGCTCGGCCGGTAGACCCGTATACGGATTTGAAGCCAACTTCCCGATCCTTCGCCCGATGCGGTAAGAGCGTCTCGCATAGACCGCGAAATCCGCTCCCGCGAGACCCCCGGCACAGCCTTGGCCATCAGCGATCTGCCCCGGCGCGCCCGCAGCGCGTTCTCCTTGTCGGCGCCATCCTGGGCAAGACCGTGGCGTGCCAAGGCTGCGGACGACGGCCGCAAGGGTCCGAGCATCGCGGTTCTGGGCAATTGCCAGGGTCGCGGCGTCGCGCAGGCGATGCGGCTGCTCGCGCCCGGGAGCCCGGTCCGCTACCTCTCGATGGGCACGCTGCGGCGCGACCACGGCACGCTGGACGGGCTGGCGGCCACGCTCGCGGGCTTCGACCACGTCTACTCCCAGGCCTTCCCGGGCGGCCTGCTGCCGGGGGGCGACAGCGGCACGCTGTTCGCGCGCGAACGGCGCCTGAAGATGTTCCCGACGATCGTGTTCTCGGCCTTCCACCCGGACATGGTCTATGCGGGCCGCACCCAGAACCTCGCCGACCAGAAGCTCGCCGCCTCGCCGCTTGGGCAGTACCACTCGGCGATCGCGCTCTGCGCGCATCGCCTCGGCCTCACCGTGGCCCAGACCGCGGGCCTGTTCCGCGAGGACGTGTTCCAGCGGCTCGGCTACTTCGACCACTGGGACCCGGCAGTGCGCGAGCTGGTCGGCAACTCGGCGGCGGTCGGATTCGGCCTGGAGCGCGAGGTCGGCCGCTGGAGCCGGCGCGGCGCCTTCATGCACGTGATCAACCACCCGAAGGCCTTCGTCATCGGCGACATCGCCCGGCGGCTGCTGGCCGAGAGCGGTTTCACCCCGGAGCCCGTCGCCGTGGAGGACTATCTCGGCGACGAGCTGGTCCACGACGTGGTCTGGCCGGTCTACCCGCCCGTGGCGGAGCAGTTCGGCATCGCCGGCTCCTACCTGTTCAAGCGCAAGCCCCGCGGGGCGGCCTTCCCGGTCCTCTACGATCTCGAAGGGTTCATCGCGGCGAGCTTCGCGCTCTACGACGCCGCCGCACCGGGCGACCTCTCCTGCCCGCGCGTCGAGACCTGGGCGACCTCGCCCTGGATCGCCGAGATCTTCCTGGCGGCGAAGGGTTAGAGCGCTCTCCGCCGAAGTGGACGCCGGTTCGGCGCAAGAGAGCGCGTCAAGGCAAGAGCTCGGAGCCGTTTCCGATCGCAGCGCGATCGGAAACGGCTCCGGGGCTCAGCCCGCCGCCCGAAGGCCGTCGTCCGACACGCCGTCGCGCATCATCCGCACCAGGGCGTTGACCTCGCGGATCTGGAAGGGCTTGCGCAGGTAGAGGCTGCCCGGCACCGCCCGCGGCGGCAGCTTCGCGGCCGTCGAGGTGTAGACCACCGGCCGGTCGGGATGGGCGGCCCGGAAGGCCTCCGCCACGGTCCAGCCGTCGATCAGACCCGGCAGGTTGATGTCGGTGAACAGCCAGTCGATCGTCGCGCCGCGCTCGCGCAGGATCGTCAGCGCGGCCTCGCCGCTGGACGCCTCGATGACCCGCGTGCCCTGCGAGGCGCAGAGCTGCGCGATGATCTCCAAGAGCATGAAGCTGTCCTCGACCACGAGGACGTTGTGTACCGGGCGCATCGTTCGAACCATTCCGTCGATCCGACCGAATTCGCGTCCGTCTTGGTTGAGGAAGGGTTAAACCCCTCGACGAGGACTGTTCTCCAGCCCCTGTACTGTAGCGTCGGCGCAACGCTCGACCCGTGTCGAGACGAGAGAGCGCCGCGCCGCCGCCGCGATGCCGCATTCGGGGCCTGTAAGCGCGGCCGTGATGCGCCGCCGAAGGGCCGGCGACGCGCTCCGTGCCGGACGGGGTGCGCGGGCACACGGCGGAGCGCCGCGAAGCCTGATCGAAAGCTCCTGTCAAGGTTGACGGAACCTCTGCTTAACCGGGCCGGCCTATGAGGGTCGGGAGACACACGCCGCGGATGCGCCTTGGAGTCCGGCTGCCGGCCTCGGGTGCCCGCCTCAAGGAGTTGAGACCAGCCATGACCGTTTCCCCGCGCCTGCGCGCCGTCTCCCTCGGCCTCGCGCTCTGCGCGGCGCTGGGCCTCGGCGCCTGCTCGAAGGACTCGAACCTCGCCGACGCCTCGGGCTTCGGCGCCGGTGCCGGCGGGGCGGGCGGCGCGGGCGTGCCCGGCAGCGCCCAGGACTTCGTGGTGAACATCGGCGACCGCGTCTTCTTCGAGTCGGACTCGACCGACCTGACGCCGACCGCGACCGCCACCCTCGACAAGCAGGCCGCATGGCTGCAGCGCTACCCGCGCTACAGCTTCCTCATCGAGGGCCACGCCGACGAGCGCGGCACGCGCGAGTACAACTTCTCGCTCGGCGCCCGCCGCGCCCAGTCGGTGACCGACTACCTCGCCTCCCGCGGCATCGCGGCCGGCCGGATGCGCACCGTGTCCTACGGCAAGGAGCGCCCGGTCGCGGTCTGCAACGACATCTCGTGCTGGTCGCAGAACCGCCGCGCCGTCACCGTGCTCGACCGCGGCGCCGGTTCGTAGGCCAGGCATGCAAGCTTTGCCGCGCCGCCGCATTTTTGCCGCGGCGCCACGCATCTGCTACCGGCAGGCCGCGCCGGCGCGAGATCGCCGCCGCGGCCTGCCGCAACGTCCGGTGCCGACATCCATGCTCCGCCGCCTCCTGCTCTCGACCTCGCTCATCCTCGCCACCGCGCTGCCGGCCGCGTCCCAGGACGCCTCCGAGTTCGTGGTGCGCCTCGGCCGGCTGGAGAACCAGTCGCGGATGATGGCCGGGCAGATCGAGACGCTCCAGTACGAGAACCGCCAGCTCAAGGAGCAGCTGCGCAAGTTCCAGGAGGACGTGGAGTACCGGCTGAACGAGAAGAGCGGGGCCAAGCCCGCGCCGTCGGGCAATACGGGCCCGGTCAACGGCACGAATCCCGGTGCGGGCAAGCCCCAGAAGCGCGGCGACGCCTTCGACCCCGACCAGAACCCCGGCCGGCCCGGCGCCCCGCGCCAGCTCGGCTCCACCGAGCCCTCCGCGCCGATCGCCGCTCCGCCCGCCGCGCAGCAGCCCGCGCCGGTCGCGCGCCGCATGCCCCAGGGCGCGATCGACGAGGCCGAGGAGGCCGAGGCCGCCGCTCCGGGCTACGACGAGCCCGTCGATCTCGCGCCGCCCGGCCGTGTGGGGACCACCGGTGCCCTGCCGAACCGCCCGAGCGCGAGCGTGGCCGCGACCGGTTCGGGCGATGCCCGCTCGGACTACGAGGCCGCTTTCGCCAACATCCAGGCCCGCCGCTACGAGCAGGCCGAGATGGACCTGCGCCAGTTCATCCAGTCGCACCCGCGCGACACCCACGTGCCGGCCGCCACCTACTGGCTCGGCGAGAGCTACCTGCAGCGCAACCGCAACCGTGAGGCGGCCGAGCAGTTCCTGAAGGTCTCGACAGACTACGCCCGGTCGCCGCAGGCGCCGGAAGCGATGCTGAAGCTCGGCGTCTCGCTCAACGCGCTCGGCGCCCGCGAGCAGGCCTGCGCCACGCTGGCCGAGCTGGAGCGCAAGTTCCCCGCCGCCGGCCAGGGCGTGCGCCAGGGCGTGGCGCGCGAGCAGAAGCGCGCCCGCTGCACCGCTTGAGCCGCGAGGGGGGCGACGCCCTCCTGGCGGCGCTCGCGCCGCACCTGACCCAACCCTGCCTGCTCGCCGTCTCGGGGGGCCCGGATTCGACGGCCCTGATGCACGCCGCCGCCGCCGCGCGCGGGCCCGCCGCCCTCCATGCCGCGACGGTCGATCACGGCCTCCGGCCCGAGGCGCGGGACGAGGCGGAGGCGGTCGCCCGCCAAGCCGGCGCCCTCGGCATCCCTCACACCATCCTGACCTGGTCCCCTCGCGGCCCGCATCCCGGAACCGGCATCCAGGCCGCGGCGCGCGCGGCGCGCTACCGACTGCTCGCGGCACACGCCACGGAGGTCGGCGCCGCGCGGCTCCTCACGGCCCACACCCGAGACGACCAGGCCGAGACGGTATTGATGCGGCTCTGTGCCGGCAGCGGCCCGGCCGGGCTCGCCGGGATGCGGCCCGAGCGGGACCTCGGCGCCGGGCTGACGCTCGCCCGGCCCTTCCTCCGCCTCGCCAAGGCGTCCCTTGTGGCGTGGTGCGACGCCCGCGGCATCGCCTACCTCCGCGACCCTTCGAACCAGGACGAGCGATTCGCCCGGGCCCGGCTGCGGCGGATGCTCCCGCTCCTCGCCGCCGAGGGCCTGACCGTCGAGCGCCTCGTCCGGCTCGCCGAGCGAGCCGCCCGCGACGACGCGGCGCTCGACCGGTTGGCCGCGGACGCGCTCGCCCGCCTCACGCGGGCCGGTGAGGGCGTGATCGACGGCCGTGCCCTCGCAGTCCTCCCGGAGGCGATCGCCCTGCGGGTGCTCGACCGCGCGCTCGACCGGGCCGGCGCACGGCCGGGGCGCCTCGAGCGCCTGGAGCGCCTCGCCGACGCGCTTCTGTCCGCGCTCCGGGAGGGCCGACCGCAGCGCCGTACCTTCCGCGGCTTCCTGATCGCGGCCGATCCGCAGGGGACGATCCGGCTCGCTCCGGCGCCCCCGCGGGCCGCGATCCGCGGCGACGACTTACTTGGCAACGGATAGGCCTCTGCCTACATTGGGCGCTGAGTGCCGGATCGCCCGCAGCGCCGGGCGAGGGGGCCCGCACTCGCTAAGGAATGGTCGATGAACCCGAATTTTCGCAATTTTGCCTTGTGGGTCGTCATCTTCCTGCTCGTGCTCGCCCTCGTGACCCTGTTCCAGAACCCGGGTCATCGTGGCGGCGGTAGCGAGATCGCCTACAGCCAGCTTCTGAACGATGCCGATGCCGGCAAGATCCAGTCGGTGGTGATCTCGGGGCAGGATGTCAGCGGCACCTACGTGGGCGGCGGCAACTTCACCAGCTACGCGCCGAACGACCCGAGCCTCGTCTCGAAGCTCCAGGGCAAGGGCGTGCAGATCACGGCCCGGCCCCCGTCCGACAACACGCCCTGGTTCATCCAGCTTCTCGTGAGCTGGCTGCCGATCCTCGTCTTCATCGGCGCCTGGATCTTCCTGTCGCGCCAGATGCAGTCCGGCGCCGGGCGCGCCATGGGCTTCGGCAAGTCGAAGGCCAAGCTCCTGAACGAGGCGCACGGGCGCGTCAGCTTCGACGACGTCGCGGGCGTGGAGGAAGCCAAGGAGGATCTCCAGGAAATCGTCGAGTTCCTGCGCGACCCCCAGAAGTTCCAGCGCCTCGGCGGCCGCATCCCGCGCGGCGTGCTCCTCGTCGGCCCCCCCGGCACGGGTAAGACGCTCATCGCCCGTGCGGTCGCCGGCGAGGCCAACGTGCCGTTCTTCACGATCTCCGGCTCGGACTTCGTCGAGATGTTCGTCGGCGTCGGCGCCTCTCGCGTGCGCGACATGTTCGAGCAGGCCAAGAAGAACGCGCCCTGCATCATCTTCATCGACGAGATCGACGCGGTCGGTCGCCATCGCGGCGCCGGCCTCGGCGGCGGCAACGACGAGCGCGAGCAGACCCTGAACCAGCTCCTCGTCGAGATGGACGGCTTCGAGGCCAATGAGGGCGTCATCATCATCGCGGCGACGAACCGTCCCGACGTGCTCGACCCGGCGCTGCTCCGTCCCGGCCGCTTCGACCGCCAGATCATGGTGCCGAACCCGGACGTCACAGGCCGCGAACGCATCCTGCGCGTCCACGTGCGCAAGGTGCCGCTGGCCCCCGACGTCGACCTCAAGACCATCGCGCGCGGCACCCCGGGCTTCTCGGGCGCCGACCTGATGAACCTCGTGAACGAATCGGCTCTTCTCGCGGCCCGTCGCGGAAAACGCATCGTCACGATGCACGAGTTCGAGGACGCGAAGGACAAGGTGATGATGGGGGCGGAGCGCCGCACCCTGGTCATGACCGAGGACGAGAAGCGGCTCACCGCCTACCACGAGGGCGGCCACGCCATCGTCGCCTTCAACGTGCCGGCGACCGATCCCGTCCACAAGGCGACGATCATCCCGCGGGGCCGGGCGCTCGGCATGGTCATGCAGCTCCCTGAGCGCGACAAGCTCTCGATGAGCTACGAGCAGATGACCTCGCGGCTGGCCATCATGATGGGCGGGCGCATCGCCGAGGAGATGATCTTCGGCCCCGAGAAGGTCACTTCGGGCGCGCAGTCGGATATCGAGCAGGCCACGCGGCTCGCCAAGATGATGGTCACGCGCTGGGGCTTCTCTCCCGAGCTCGGCACCGTCGCCTACGGGGACAACAACGACGAGGTCTTCCTCGGCATGTCGATGGGCCGGCAGCAATCGGTCTCTGAAGCCACCGCGCAGACGATCGACGCGGAGGTGCGCCGCCTCGTCGAGGCGGGCCTGGAGGAGGCGCGCCGGATCCTCGCGGAGCGCAAGGACGACCTCGAATGCCTCGCGCAGGGCCTGCTCGAGTACGAGACCCTGAGCGGCGACGAGATCCGCAATCTGCTGAAGGGCCAGCCCCCGGTCCGCGACGGCGGCGACGTGCCGCCGACGCCTGCCCGCGGCTCCTCCGTCCCCTCCGCCGGCCGCGGCCGGCCGCGGGAGAACGACGGCGGGCTCGAGCCGCAGCCGCAGGGCTGACGAACCGGGTCCGCTCACGGACAGCGACATCAAAAGGGCGCCTTCGGGCGCCCTTTCCTTTGGGAGGACAGGTGGGTGGCCACACGCGGCCGTTCACCCTGAATCGCAATCCATCGACCGGGCACGGCCGGGATCCGGTACCGTGCGCGTTCAGGAATCCGGTCGCTTGCGCGGAGTAGGACGTGCGGAAATATTTCGGGACCGACGGCATCCGGGGGCGGGCCAACGGTGTGATCACGCCCGAGCTGGCGCTGAAGGTCGGCCAGGCGGCGGGCCTCGTCTTCCAGCGCGGCGACCACCGCCACCGCGTCGTCATCGGCAAGGACACGCGGCTGTCCGGCTACATGATCGAGACCGCGCTGGTGGCGGGCTTCACCTCGGTCGGCATGGACGTGCTGCTGCTCGGCCCCGTGCCGACGCCGGCCGTGGCCATGCTGACCCGTTCCATGCGGGCGGATCTTGGGGTGATGATCTCGGCCTCGCACAACCCGTTCGAGGACAACGGAATCAAGCTGTTCGGGCCTGACGGCTTCAAGCTCAACGACGAGGTGGAGCGCGAGATCGAGGCGTTGATCGACGGCGACCGCAACAAGAAGCTCGCGGGCGCGAACGACCTCGGCCGCGCCAAGCGCATCGAGAGCGTGCACGCCCGCTACATCGAGTTCGCCAAGCGGACCCTGCCGCGCCACGTCACCCTCGACGGCCTGCGCGTGGTGGTCGATTGCGCCAACGGCGCCGGTTACCGCGTCGCGCCCGAGACCCTGTGGGAACTCGGCGCCGAGGTGATCGCGATCGGCACCGAGCCGGACGGCTTCAACATCAACCGGGCGGTGGGATCCACGGCGCCCGCGGCCCTGGTCGACATGGTGCGCGAGCGGCGGGCCGACATCGGCATCGCGCTCGACGGCGACGCCGACCGGGTGCTCATCGTGGACGAGAAGGGGCAGGTGGTGGACGGCGACCAGCTCATGGCGGTGGTCGCCCGCTCGTGGAAGGAGGACGCGCTGCTGGCCCAGCCCGGCATCGTGGCCACCATCATGTCCAATCTCGGCCTGGAACGGTACCTGGGCGGCCTCGGCCTCTCGCTGGCGCGGACCGCGGTCGGGGACCGCTACGTGCTGGAGCACATGCGTGAGCACGGCTACAACCTCGGCGGCGAGCAGTCCGGCCACATCATCATGTCGGACTACACCACGACCGGCGACGGCCTGGTGGCGGCGCTCCAGCTCCTCAGCGTCGTGCAGCGCCAGAACCGGCCGGTGAGCGAGGTCTGCCACTGCTTCGATCCGCTGCCGCAGATCCTGAAGAACGTCCGCTACCGCTCGGGCGAGCCGCTACGCCAGGACAGCGTGGTCACGGCCATCGAGCACGCCCGCGAGCGTCTCGGCAATGCCGGCCGCCTCGTGATCCGGCCCTCGGGCACCGAGCCGGTGATCCGCGTCATGGCGGAAGGCGACGACCGGGAACTGGTCAACGAGGTGGTGGACGAGGTGGTGGACGCCGTCGCGAAGGCCGCCGCGTAGAGCCGTTCCCGATCGCGTCGCCATCGGGAACGGCTCCGACCTCCTGTCGTGACGCGCTCTCTTGCGCCGAACCGGCATCCACTCCGGCGCGAGAGCGCTCTGGCCGGCCTGTCGGCTCGCGACGGGCGGACCACCGTCGCGAGGCCGTGGACGCGCCTCAGACCTCCACGATGACGCGGTTCGGCAGTTCGTCGACCGCGTCCGGCCCGGCCGGCACGTGCTCGGCGAGGCAGGCGCCCAGGCGCTCGACCGCCTGGGTCAGGCCCGCCTCGATCTCGCCGCGGGCGAGCGCCGCGGTCAGCTCGGAGAGGGTGCCGCACCAGGATTGCGAGCCGACGCGGGCCACGATGCCGGCGTCGGCCACGATCTCGGCGTGGTGCTCGGCCAGCGCCACGTAGAGGAGGAGCCCTGTCCGGGCGCGCGTTCGGTCGAGCCCGCGCGCGTGGAAGGCGCGCACCGCCGCATCCCGCGCCCGGGCTCGCCGTACGGGACGCGGCACCAGGGCGAGGCGCAGCCGCTCGCTGAGGCCGGCGGCCAGCAGGCAGGCCACGAAGGCGCCCTGGGCGAGCAGGATCGTGGCCACGCTCCACCGCGTCAGCCAGAGCAGGAGCCACGGCAGGACGAGGCCGCCCACGAGGGCCGCCGCCAGCGGCGCCGAGCGGTAGAGCCCGGCGCGCGCGCTCACCAGCACCACGATCTCGCCGGCGGTGCCGCTCTCCGCGCGGGCCACCGCCTCGGCGATGCGGGCGCGCGCCGCCCGGGACAGGCCGACCTCACCAGTCACCGGACGCTCCTCCACCACCCGATGAGCCGCCCCCGCCGGAGAACCCGCCCCCGAACCCACCCGATCCGCCGCCGTCGCCCCAGGTGCCCCCGCTCCAGCCGCCGCCCACGGGGCCGGGCAGCACCACGATGCCGCCGCGCCGGCCGCCCCGGTTCGTGCGCCAGACCACCCACAGGACGACGAGGAACAGCGCGATGAAGAGCGCCACCTGAGTCGGATCGACCTGATCCTCGCGCACCTGCGGTTTGCGCTGCCACTCGTCCGCATCCTTGGAGAGGATCGACAGGATCCCGTCGATTCCGGCCGCGATGCCGCCCGCGTAATCGCCCTGCTTGAAGCGCGGCGTGATCGCGCTCGCGATGATCACCCGGGAGAGCGCGTCGGTGAGCGACCCTTCGAGCCCGTAGCCGACCTCGATGCGCACCTTGCGCTCGCTCGGCGCGACGAGGAGCAGCACGCCGTTGTCGGTCTTCGCCTGCCCGAGCTTCCAGTGCCGGAACAGGCGGTTGGCGAAATCCTCGACCGTGGTGCCCTGCAGGCTCGGCACGGTCGCCACCACGACCTGATCGGAGGTCTTCTCCTCGTAGGCCTTCAAGCGCGCTTCCAGCGCGGCGCGGCTCTCGTCCGGGATGACGCGCGCGGCATCGACCACGCGGCCGCCGAGTTCGGGAAAGGTCAGTTCGGCCGCCCCGACGGGCAGGGCGGCGAGGACGAGGGCGGCGAGCGCGAGGGCGACCGCCCCGAGCAGGGCCGCGAGCCGACGGCTGGGACTGCATGAGGCGTACGGCACGCCGGTCGCGGGCCTAGAACTTCACGTTCGGCGGCCGCTCGGCGTTCGGCGTCGCCGTGAAGGTCTCCATCGGCTTGGCCTCGGGGTAGAAGACGCTCGCGATCCAGCGGCCGGGAATCGTGCGGATCTCGGTGTTGTAGGCCTGGACCGCCCCGTTGTAGTCGCGGCGCGCCACCGCGATGCGGTTCTCGGTGCCCTCGAGCTGGGATTGGAGCGCCAGGAAGTTCTGGTTCGACTTCAGGTCCGGGTAGCGCTCGACGGTGACGAGCAGGCGACCGAGCGCGCCGGAGAGCTGGTTCTGCGCGTCCTGGAATTCCTTCAGCTTCTGTGGGTCGCTCACCGTCGAGGCATCGACCTTGACGCTGGAGGCCTTGGCGCGCGCCTCGGTGACGCCCGTCAGCACGTCCTTCTCCTGTTGGGCGTAGCCCTTCACCGTCTCGACGAGGTTCGGGATCAGATCGGCACGGCGCTGGTACTGGTTCTGCACCTCGCTCCAGGACGCCTTGGCCTGCTCCTCCAGGGTCGGCACGCGGTTGATGGCCCCGCAGCCGGAGAGGCAGACCGCCAGCACGAGCATCGCGAGCGCGCTCGCGAGCCGCGCCGCCACGGAGGTCGGCCCGACGGTACCCTGGATCGACGGCATTCCACGCTTCCTCGACACCGCGGCAGCCACTTTGCCGCACCCTCTAGATAGGCGCGGCCGCCGCGGATCCAGGGCCGCGGGCCGGCCTTCGGGGCTCAGAGCAGGTCCTCGCAGCGGATCGGGAGGCGGCGCAGGCGACGGCCGGTGGCGTGGTGGAGGGCGTTGGCGATCGCCGCGTTGACGCCGATGATGCCGAGCTCGCCCAGGCCCTTCACGCCGAGCGCGTTCACGCCCGCGTCGTCGTCGCGCACGAGGATCGCCTCGACCAGCGGCGGCACGTCCGCCGCCGTGGCGACGAGATACTCGGCGAGATCGGCGTTCGGATAGGTGCCGCGGTCCACCAGCGTCTCCTCGAGCAGCGCCGAGCCCAGGCCCCAGATCATGCCGCCGGTGAGCTGGCTCCGCGCGGTGAGCGGGTTGAGCACCCGGCCCGCCGCAAAGGCTCCCGTGAGCCGGGCGACGCGAATCTCGCCCGTCTCCTCGTGCACCCGCACCTCCGCGAACTGCGCGCCGAAGGCCCAGGACAGGGCGGCGCCGCCCGCGCTCAGCGCGATGTGGCCGGCCCGCACGGCCGCGAGGTCGTCCGGCCCGCCACCCTCCGGCACGAACTCCGCGACGGTCTCGATCCCGGCGGGGTCGAGGCCGGCGACCGCCCGGCCGAGCGCCACCGCGCGGCCGTCCGGCGTGGAGAGGGCGCCGCCCGCGAGCCGGACCGCGGCCGGATCGCAACCCGCGAGCGCCCCGCCCTCCGCCGCCACGCCGGCCGCGAGCCGCCCGCGCAGCGCGCGGCAGGCCTGATCGAGCGCGCTCATCAGGCTCGTGGTGGTGGAGGAGCCACCCGAGAGGCCGGCCGGCGGCAGGTCCGTGTCGCCGAGACGGACCGTCACGGACGCCGCCGGCACGCCGAGCCAGTCGGCCGCGCCCATGGCGAGCAGCGTGGTGATGCCGTTTCCGATCTCGTGGTGGGCGCTCTCGACCGTGACCGTGCCGTCCGGCGCGATCGCCACCCGCATGACAGCGGGCGCGATCTTGACCGGGCGCACCGCCGCCGCGCAGCCCAGGCCGATCCGCCACGGCCCGTCCCGCGCGGGCCCCTGGCGGCGCCGGCCCCAGTCGAAGGCCTCGGCGCCGGCCTCGAAGCAGCGGATGAGCGGGCGCGTCGTGAAGGGCTTGCCCGAGACCGGATCGGTCGCGGTGTCGTTGCGCCGCCGCAGCTCGATCGGGTCGAGCCCGAGAAGGCCGGCCATCTCATCGACCGCGCTCTCCAGCGCGAACAGGTAGGGCACCTCCGGCGGCGCCCGCATCGGCCCCGGCGTGTTGCGGTCGAGGCGCACCGCGCGCTCCTCCGTGCGGATCGCCGGGCAGGCGTAGAGGCTCGCGGTGACGTCCGTGCCCTCCATGGCGAAGGGATCGAAGCGCGAGGCGCCCATCTCGGCCTCGTGCACGAGCGCGGTGAAGCGGCCGGCCCGGTCCGCCCCCAGATGGATCTCGTGGCGCGTCTCGGGGCGGTGGTTGGCGATGGTGAAGCATTGCCGCCGCGTCGGCACCAGCGAGACCGGTCGCCCGAGCCGGCGGGCGGCGAGCGCGACCAGCGCCGTGTGCTGCGACAGCGCCAGCTTCGAGCCGAAATGCCCGCCGATCGGCCCCGACACCACCCGCACGTTGCCCGGGTCGAGCCCGAGCTGCTCGGCGAGCCCGTGCCGCAGGGCGCCGACGTAGCGGGTCGGCTCGTGGACGACGAGGCGCTCGCCCTCCCAGATGCAGGTGGTGGTGAACAGCTCCATCGGGTTGTGGTGCTGCACGGGGGTCCGGTAGAGCGCCGTGACACGGTGGGCGGCCGCGAAGAGCGCCGCGTCGGCATCGCCCCGGCGCGGGTCGGTGTGCTTGGCCTTGAGGTCGGCGAGCCGAACGGTCTCGGCGCCGGGCGCGTCGAGGCTCGCCGCGTAGGCCTCCGGCTCGCAGGTCACCGCGACCAGGGAAGCGGCCGCCCGCGCCGCCTCGACCGTCTCGGCCACGACGAGGGCCACGATCTGGCCCGCATAGGCGATCCGGTCGGAGCCCAGCGGCAGGTGCGAGCTGTTGGCGTAGCCGCCGGCCATCAGGTGCTTCACCGGCCGGACTGCGCCGGCGAAATCCCGGTGCGTGAAGATGCCGAGCACGCCGGGACGCGCGGCCGCGACGGCGCTGTCGATCCCGGAGATGCGCCCCCGCGCGATCGCGCTGGTCACCAGGGCGGCGTGCGCGCGGTTCGGGAAGCGGCGGTCCGAGGCGTAGAGCGCGGCGCCCGTGACCTTCTCGGCGCCGTCGAGGCGGACATGGGCGCGTCCGAGCAGCGCGGGGTCGGCCGAGGGGGCGGAGCGGTCCTGTTCTGCCATGGCGGGTCTCCTCGTCGGAGACCGGGAGGTGTGGCCGGTCGGCGCCCAGACAATCCCCGCGACAAGGCGCCCCGATCGGCGGACGCGTCGCCGACGGGCCGGATCAGAACCGCGGAGGATGGGCCGTTTCGCCGGCCGTCGAGCGGTCCCGGCCCGGGCGTGGCGGGGCCGGCGCGGGGCCGGGGAGAGCCGCGCGCGATCCCGGGCCGCCCCGCCTCAGCGAAAGCCCGCGACCCGGCGCTCGCGCTTGCGCTCGGCGGCGGGCTGGTAGGCGATCTCGGCGTGGTGCGTGCAGTAGGGCAGGCCGGTGATCGAGCGCGCGCCGCAGAAGCGGAAATCGGGCGTGGTCGGATCGCCGAGCGGCCAGCGGCACATCGAGTCCCGCAGGTCCATGATCGTGACGCGCTGCGAGACGGCGAGCGCCACAGGGGCCGCGGCGGGTGTGGGCAGGGGCAGCGGGAAGTCCGGCGCGGGGCGATGCGACACGATGGCGACGGGCTCGGGCGCCTCGGCCTCCACCACGGCGATCGCGGTCTCGATCTCGGCGACGGGCGGGCGCGCCGCGCGGGCGGCGCTCTGCGCCTCCTCGCCGGGCTTGGCCCGTCCGGCGAGGCCGAGCCGGTGCACCTTGCCGATCACGGCGTTGCGGGTGACGCCGCCGAGCTGGGCCGCGATCTTGCTCGCGCTCTGTCCGTCCTCCCAGAGGCGGCGAAGCAGCGCCACGCGCTCATCGGTCCAGCTCAGGCCCGCTTCCATCGTCCCCCTCCCAGCCCTGCGCGCATGCGTGCCGCCCGTAGGGACGGTCGGCATGGGTGAGCGCGCGAAGGGCCGCGTCTTCCGGCCCGCACGCCCCGAGCGGGCCCGCGGAACCGGTGCGGAAAACCTCTACGCACGCCGGTGGTCATGGTCGGCGAAGGCGGCTCGCCTGCGCCGACCACCGAACCCTACAAGAGGGCTCGCGGCGGAGGCAAGGGTTGCGAAACGGGGCCCGCGGCCGGTTCCGGAGGCTGTCCACCGGCAATGGCCGGGCCGCGGCCGGAGGACGGGCCGGAGCCCTAGAAGCGGCCGCCGACGCCGACGCCGCCGCCCGGCGTCAGGGCGGGACCGACCGAGCCGGAGCCGGATCCGCCCGCGGCGTTGCCGCCCTCGATGTCCTCGCGGCGGATGCGCCGCTCCGCCTGCGCGGAGGCGCGCGCCTCGCCGCGCGCGTTCTTGGGCAGGTCGAGGGAGCGGGTCGGCGCGGTCTGGAGCGGACGGCCATCCTCGTCGATGTTGGCGCTGCGCACCGGCCGGTTCGGCAGGCTGCTGCGGAGCGAGGGCGGCGGGCCGACATCGCCGGCCGGCATCACGCCGCCGCTGCCGCTGAGCGCCTGGCAGCCCCCGAGCGCGGCGAGGCAGGCCGCCAGCAGCGCGGCGCGCGTCGGCGTGAGACGGGACGGCTGCGCCTGGGAAACGGGCGACGGTGACATGGCAGATCCTCGGGATCACGGCCGCACCGAGGTCGTCGCGGCCGCATCGTTGCTTCGGCCTGTCTATGACCGAGATTGCGCGAAAACCAAGACATCCTGGGACATCTGTCGCCATCGTCCTGCGCATTTTGATGCCCGGCGTTGCGGCCGGGCCCGGATCCTGCGTCCGGACCGCGCCGGGACCGCGTCCTCCCCGCGCCGGGCGGCCGATCCATAACTTCGCCTTGGTCGGCGTGCAGAGCGAGACCGCCGGCGGACCGGAACCCGCCGGAACGGCCGCGGTTGTGCCGGCAACCCGAACGACCCCGAGACTCCGAGGCCTCCGCGTGTTCAGACTCGACCGGATGATCGCGACCGCCACGATCACCCTCTGGGCGGCCGTCGCCGCGGCGCAGACGCCCCCCGGCGGCGAGGGACCGGCCACGCAGGCGCCCGGCTCACAGGCGCCCGGGGCACAGGCGCCCGCCACCCCGCCGCCGGCAGCGCCGATGGCGCCCGCGGCGCAGAACCCGCCGGCCGTGCCGGCTCCGACCGGCCCCCAGCCCCAGGCCCAGCAGCAGGGCACCCCCGCCACCGTGCTCGACACGCAGGACTACGAGAGCCTGCTCGGCAAGGGCGTGCGCGGCGCCAACGGCGACGAGTTCGGCCGGATCATCGACGTCGTCATCGACAAGGACGGCCGGCCCCGCGCCGCGATCATCGATTTCGGCGGCTTCCTCGGCGTCGGCTCGCGCAAGATCGCCGTCGACTGGCGGGCGCTGCGCTTCAACACCGACGGCAAGCCGGGCCGCATCTCGCTCCAGCTGAGCCGCAACCAGGTCCGCGTCTCGCCCGAGTACAAGGCCGGCGAGCCGATCGTGGTGCTCGGCCCCGCCAGTCCCGCCACCGCCGAGGGCGAGCCGGCAGCCCAACCGCAGCCGCAATCGCAAACCCAGCCCTCCGCCGCGGCGCAGCCCGCGCCGGCGCCCGCCGTCCAGACGCCGCCCTCAGCGCCCGAGAAGGCGCCCGATAAGTGACGGCGGTCCGGACGAAGAACCGACGGGTGATCCCCCACCGCGAGCGCGAGGCGCCGCGCCACGAGGTCCGTGCGCGAGCCGTCCGCCTCAAGGACGCCGCGGCCGAGCCGGCGCCGTCCGCGATGCCGGAGCCCGCCCCCGCACCCGGCGCGGTCTCCCGCGGAAGCCGGCGCGGACTCGATGCCTTCGCGTTCTTCGTCGCGAACCTCCAGACGGGCTTCGGCCCCTTCCTCGCCGTCTACTTCTCGCAGGCGCAGTGGACGCAGTCCGACATCGGCTTCGCCCTCACGGTCGGCAGCCTCGTCAGCCTGTTGGGGCAGGTGCCCGGCGGCGCCTTCGTGGACGCGGTGCGCTCCAAGCGCTTCGCGGCCGGCGTCTCGGTGGTGGCGATCTCGGCGAGCGCGCTCGCCCTCGTGGTCTGGCCGAGCTTCCTCATCGTGCTGCTGGCCATGGCGGCGCACTCGGCGGCGAGCTGCATCCTCACCCCCGCCATCGCGGCGATCAGCATCGGCCTCGTCGGCCATGCCCGCGCGGGCGAGCGCCTCGGCCGCAACGCCAGCTTCCAGGCGATGGGCAACGCCTGCGCGGCCGCCGTGATGGGCGCCTGCGGCTACTACCTGTCGAACGGCGCCGTCTTCTACCTCACCGCCGCGCTGGTCCTGCCGACGATCATCGCGCTCTCCTTCATCCGCGCCGACGAGATCGACGCGAACGTGCGCACGCAAGGTGCCGCGGCGCCCGCCGAGAGCGGCGGCCTGCGCGCGCTGCTCACCAACCGCGGGCTCCTCGCCTTCGCGGCCTGCATGACGCTGTTCTTCCTGGCCAACGCCGCGATGCTGCCGCTCGTCGGCAGCGCCCTGACGCTGCGCGCCAGCGAGACCGCGACCGCGCTGGTCGCCGCCTGCATCATGGTCCCGCAGGCTGTGCTGGCGGTCTGCGCGCCGGCGGTCGGGCGCGCCGCCGAGCGCTACGGGCGCTATCCGGTGCTGCTCGTCGGCTTCGCGGCCCTGCCCGTGCGCGGCCTGCTCTTCGCCTACACCACCGACCCCTACCTGCTGGTCGCGATCCAGGTCCTCGACGGCGTCTCGGCCTCGGTGCTCGGCGTGATGGTGCCGCTCGTCGTCTCGGACCTCACCCGCGGCACCGGACGGTTCAACCTCGCCCTCGGGGCGGTCGGCACCGCCATGGGCATCGGCGCGGCGCTGTCCACGTCGCTGGCCGGCGTCATGGCCGACCGGCTCGGCAGCCAGACCGCGTTCCTGGGCCTCGCCGTCGTCGGGCTGGCCGCCTTCCTGCTCGTCTCCCTCGCCATGCCGGAGACCCGGCGCGGTCCGGAGCCGGCGTGAGCGCGGCGCGGCACCGGAATCGCATATCGGTCAAGCGCCGTTCAGATTCCGCGGTTAAAACGGGGTAGGGGGCCTGCTCGCCGCGGCCGCGTGCAACATATGGTAACGCTGTCGCGTTGCCGCCTCGTGCCGGCCCGCCCTCGCCCGTGATCATCCGCACCGCAACACCCTGTCCGCCGCGCATCAGCGTCGTTCGAAATCGAGATCTCATCGCGATGGAAGACCTCTGCCAATACGCCGACAGGCCGTTCGCCTTCGTGGGGCGCTACCTCCGGCGCCGCTGGCTGCCGCATCTGGTGATCCTGGTCTCGGTGCTGGGCGCCGTCGGCTTCTCGGTAAGCACGGATTACGCGCTGAAGGGCGTGGTCGACGCGCTCGGCAAGGGGCCGGAGGCCAACCTCGTCTGGGGGGCGCTCGCCGTCCTCATCGCCTTCATCGCCGCCGACAACCTGCTCTGGCGCGTGGCCGCGCTGGTAGGCGCCTTCACGTTCGTGGGGGTGACCGGCGACATCCGCCGCGACCTGTTCCGGCACATGACCGGCCACTCGCCGACCTTCTTCTCCGACCGGCAGCCGGGCACGCTGGCGTCCCGCATCACGGCGACCTCGAACGCGATCTTCACGGTCGAGAACATGTTCGTGTTCAACGTGATGCCGCCCTGCGTCGCGGCCGTGGGCTCACTGATCTACATCAGCACCGTCAACGTCACGATGGCGGCGGTGCTCGCCGCGGTCTTCGCCTCCGTCGTCGTGCTGATGTTCAAGATGGCGTCCGCCGGCAAGCCGCTGCACCACGACTTCGCCGCCAAGGCCGCGAGCGTGGACGGCGAGATGGTCGATCTCGTCGGCAACATGCCGCTCGTGCGCGCCTTCTCGGCCTTCAAGCGCGAGGGAATCCGCTTCGAGGGCACGATCAAGACCGAGATGAGCGCGCGCCGCTCGTCGCTGCTCTATCTCGAGAAGCTGCGCATCGTGCACGCGGTGCTCACCGTGCTGGCGATCTTCGGCCTGCTCTACTGGGCGATCTCGATGTGGCAGATCGGCCAGGCCACGAACGGCCAGGTCGTGCTGGTCTGCACGCTCGGCATCCGCATCCTGGCCGCGACCCGCGACCTCGCGGTCGCCCTGGTCGATGCCACCCAGCACACCGCCCGCCTGTCCGAGGCCCTGCACACCCTGCTGCAGCCGCACGATCTCGTCGATCACCCGGAAGCCAAGGCGCTCACCGGACAGGGAGCCCGGATCACCTTCAACCACGTCGCCTTCGATTACCCGGACGGCCGCTCGGTCTTCACGGATTTCGACCTCGGCATCGAGCCGGGCCAGAAGGTCGGCCTCGTCGGCAAGTCGGGCGGGGGCAAGTCGACCCTGTTCTCGCTGATCCAGCGCTTCTACGACGTGAAGGGCGGGCAGATCCTGATCAACGACCAGAACATCGACCGCGTGACCCAGGAATCGCTGCGCGAGGCGATCACGGTGGTGCCGCAGGACGTGTCGATGTTCCACCGCTCCCTGCGCGAGAACATCCGCTACGGCCGGCCCGACGCGACCGACGAGGAGGTCTGGAAGGCGGCCGAGGCCGCGCACTGCACCGACTTCATCAAGGCCCTGCCGGAGGGCTTCGACACGATCGTGGGCGACCGCGGCGTGAAGCTCTCGGGGGGCCAGCGCCAGCGCATCGCCATCGCGCGCGCCATCCTGAAGAACTCGCCGATCCTGCTCCTCGACGAGGCGACCTCCGCGCTCGACGCCGAGTCCGAGGAGGCGATCCGCCACGCGCTCGCCAACCTGATGGAGGGCCGCACCGTGATCGCGATCGCCCACCGCCTCTCGACGCTGAAGGACTTCGACCGGATCGTCGTGCTGGAGGGCGGCCGGATCATCCAGGACGGCTCGCCCGAGAAGCTCACGCATCTCGACGGCTTCTACCGCGAGTTGATCAAGAAGGAATCGATGTCGCTGGCCCAGGCCGCGGCCTGAGCCGGCGCGTCGGCGCGCTGTCCGTCGGGGGCAGTGCGGGCCATCCTTGCCGCCGTCATCCCAGGGCGCCGAAGGCGAACCTGGGATGACGGCGGGGAAGCCGGACCGGGGCGGTCGCCCTCGGCTCAGGCCGCCCGCGCAGCAGCCAGCGTCGCGTGCTCGGCCTGCACCAGCACGTCGAGGGCGCCCCAGGGCTTCTGGATGAAGACCGCCTCCTTGGGCATCCGAGCGTCGCCGCGCGCATCCTCGCCCGACGTCACGACGACCCGGACATCCGGCCAGCGGTCCTCGACCGTGCGGGCGAGCGAGATGCCATCCATCGCGCCCGGCAGGCGGACGTCGGCGAAGAGCAGGGCGACGTTGACGTCGCTGCGCTCCAGGATGGAGATCGCGTCCTCCGCGCTCGCGCACGCGATGACGTCGAGGTCGGTCTCCTCCAGGACCGCGGCGGCGAGGTTGCGGACCGCGTCGTCGTCCTCCACCACGAGGGCGACGGGACAGTCTGGCAGTGCTTGACCCATGGGGTCTCCTTCGATCTTCGAGATGCCTGTCGGTAGCCTCCACGGTGCGGCCTCGTTGCTGGGCCGCTGATTCCCCGATTCGGCGATGGTGCGCCGCCTGGAACGCAGGAACAAGAGTCGTGCGCGGCCGATGCGCCGGAGGCGGGACTGATCGGCGCGTTCGACCGTGCGTGCGGGTTGCCCGCTGTGCCGGCAACGCACCAGGCCGGCACCTGTTGCGCCGCGTTAAGAACCTGTTCACCCTGTCAGGCCGTAAATGACCGTTCCATGACGGCGGGTGCCGTGACGGTACGCCCCTTGCGTGTCGGATGGGCTCGGAACGGAGCCGCGGGCCGAATGGGCGTCTCGATTGCGCCGCACCCGCGTCACGCGGTGGGCGCGAACGGCGTGCTCCATCACGGATCGCGCGAATTGGGGGTGTGCGTCAGCCATGTGCCGCTTTCTCGCCTACAGCGGTGAGCCGGTCTTCCTGTCCGAGCTGGTCTGCGCGCCCGCGCATTCCCTGGTGCACCAGTCGCTGCACGCCGACGAGGGGAAGACCGAGACCAACGGGGACGGCTTCGGCATCGGCTGGTACGGCGAGCGGGCCGAACCCGGCGTCTACCGGGACATCTCCCCGGCCTGGTCGGACGAGAACCTCGTGAACCTCTGCGGGCAGGTCCGCGCCCGGACCTTCTTCGCCCATGTGCGCGCCGCCACCGGCACCGCCACCGCGCGGGCGAACTGCCACCCCTTCGCGCACGGCCCCTACCTGTTCATGCACAATGGCCAGATCGGCGGCTATCACCGGATCAAGCGGCGCCTGGAGGCGCTGATCCCGGACGCGCTCTACGACCGCCGCCGCGGCAGCACGGATTCCGAGGCGATCTTCCTGCTGGCGCTCGCCAACGGGCTGGCCGACGACCCCGTCGGCGCGATGGCGGAGACGCTGGCCCAGGTGCGCGGCCTGATGCAGGGCGCGGGCGTCTGCGAGCCCCTGCGCTTCACCGCGCTCCTCACGGACGGCGAGACCCTGACGGCCTATCGCTGGGCCTGCGACGGGCGCCCGCCGAGCCTGTACTACCGCGAGACCGAGACCGGGCTGGTGGTGGTCTCCGAGCCGATCGACGGCTGCCGCGAGGGCTGGACCGTGGTGCCGAAGGGCGGGACCCTGCGAGCGCGCCGCGGCGGACCGGTCACGGTGCAGGGCCCCGAACTCGGCGCGTCGGCGGCGCGGGCACGCGTGGCGGCCTGATCCGGCGCGCGGGCCAAGCGCCGCACCCGGCAGCGTGAACGGACGCGGCGGCGGCGCGTTCCCCCGGCCGGAGACAGAGGAACCCCATGCAGCAGACCGAGTACGGCCGGACCGCGGCCAACGCCCCCACCCACCGCGTCGGCGAGGACGTCAACGAGGTCGATCAGCTCTCCAGCGTCACGCTGCTGGGACTGGCCGTCGCCGGAGCGGTGGTCATGCTGCTGCTGGTGCGCCTCGCGGGGGGCTGAGGCGTCCGTCCGCGGACGCCCGATGCTGCCGCGCTAGTCCGCCCGGGCGATGCAGTCCGCGATCGCCTCGAGCAGGCCCGCATCCTCGCCCGCCATCGCGTCCATCGCCGCCATGCGGCGCAGCACGGTCGCGGCGATCGCCTCCTCCACGGTATCCTCCGCGTAGGCGTAGTGGATCACCGCGGCCTCGCCGTCGCGGTGGCAGCGGCCCTCGATCTGGGCGAGCTGGATCGCGCTGTGGCGCATGTCGTGGACGACGAGCGCGCGGGTCCGCTCGCCGCCCGGCAGCTCGTTCCGGTGCAGCGAGATCGATTCGGTGACCGTGAAGACGACGGCATCGAGCGCGCCCGTCTGGAAGGCGAGGCGGGCGGCCTCGTTAGCCTCGCTCGTGCGCGTGCCGTCGATCGCGTCGACCCGCCAGCCGCGCCCGCGCAGGGTCTCGGCGAGCGCCGCGCCGGTCTCGAGGAAAGCCACCGAGAGTGCGACCTGCTCGCCGGCCTCCAGAAGGATCTCGGCGAAGTCACTGGTACCGGCGACCCGCAGCAGGCTCGCCTTCTGACGGAAGCGCAGGTCGGCGGCCCAGCCGGCGGGCCGGCGGGTGCTGCCGCCGGCCAAGCCGAACTCCCGGCGAAATTCCCGCCAGGTCGCGTCGTAGAGGCGGCGCTCGTCGGGCTTCAGAGCGGTCGGGGCCAGCTCCCGCTGCACCTCAGGCCAGCCCGCGATGTCGGCCGGGCGGCGGCGCAGGCCGATCGCGTCGGCGCCCGTGTAGAGCAGGTCGGCCATCACCGCGCAGTCGCGGGCGTTGGCGCTCCACGACCAGTTCACCCAGCGCCCCTTGGCGCGCCCGATGCCGAGCCGCTGCATCAGGGCGCGGAAATCGGCGAGCGTCTCGGTCGGGCTGCCGACCGCGTGGCCGAGCAGGCGCCCGAGATAGCCGAGTTCGTGCGGCGCCTGTCCGGCGGTCGCGCTCATGTAGACCGTGAACGTCGCGGCGTCCGCGAGCTGGCGGCAGACCAGGGTCTGCTGGGCGTAGGGGTTGCGGAGCCTGTGGCTCTCGTCGAACACCACCAGCGGCCAGGCCCGCTTCAGGCTGCCGTGCTTGGCGAGCGCGTTGTTCCGCGCCCGGGTCGAGCGGCGGCGGATCGCCTCCGGGGGCGCCATCAGCGCCTTGGTGCGCTCGTAGTTCACGAGCGTCACCTCCTTGGGCGCCAGCCCCGCATCGCGGATCGTGCGGCGCCATTGCGGCATCGCTCCCTTGGGGCAGACCACGAGCACGGACGCCTCCGGCATCGCCGCGAGCGCCGCCCAGACCGAGAGGGTCTTGCCGAGGCCGGTCATGTCGCCGAGCAGGAAGCCGGGCCGCCCGGCCGCCCGGGCCGCCAGGATGGCGCGGGCCGCCTCCGCCTGATGCGGACGGGGCACGAGCGGGCCGGCTGCCGGCACGGCCGCGGGCCGCGAGGACGCGGCGGGGCGCGGGGTCGCCACGCCGCCTCAGGCCGCGCGCAGCTGCGCGATCTCGTCGATCACCGCCCGGCGCATGACGTGCAGGCGGGCGAGGATCGCCGCGTAGCTGCGACGCTCCTCGCAGGCCAGCTCGACCTCGCGGCAGAGCACGGCGAACTCCGTGAAGCCCAGCACGCCGCTCGCGGAGATCATCGCGTGGGCGTCGTGGGCGAGCTGCTCGCGGTCGGGCAGGGCGCCCTCGGTCCCGAACCGCTCGGTGAGTTCCTTGGCGAGGGTGGCGAGGAGCTGGCGCATGCGCTCGGGCCCGACCACGGCGGCGACCTCGCGATAGGTGCCGAGATCGAGGGTTCCGGTCACGGCCGGCGCGGGCAGGTCCCGGGGGGTCCAACGGTCGATCATCGCGTAGAGGGCCGCGCGCTTGAAGGGCTTGCCGATATGGTCGTTCATGCCGGCCTCGCGGAACGCGACCACCTGCTGCGGCAGGACGCTCGCCGTCATGGCAACGATCGGCACCGCGGCGCACGGCTGGGCGAGCGCGCGGATCGCCCGCGTCGCCGCGAGCCCGTCCATGCCGGGCATCTGCACGTCCATCAGGACGAGGTCGTAGGTCTCAGCCTGGACCGCCGCGATCGCCTCGGGACCGCTCGACACGGCATCGACCCGGTGGCCGGCATCGCGCAGTACGGCGAGCGCCAGCTCCCGGTTGAGTGCCACGTCCTCGACGAGAAGGAGGCGCCGCGCGCGCCGGGACTGTGCATGCTCCGCCTGGGCGCGGACCGGCTCGCACGGTTCGGCCACGGGCAGCGGCAGGCGGAACCAGAAGGTCGAACCCTGGCCGGCCGCGCTCTCAAGCCCGATCGCACCGCCCATCAGCTCGACGAGCTGCTTCGAGATGGCGAGCCCGAGCCCGGTGCCGCCGTATTCGCGCTGGATCGTCCCGTCCATCTGCGAGAAGCGCTTGAACAGGGACCCGTGCTTCTCCGCCGGGATGCCGATGCCGGTATCGCGCACGGCGAAGCGCAGGTGCGGCCCGCCCGCGAGGCCGTCCGCGCGCGCCACGCTCAGGGTCACGCTGCCGGCCGCCGTGAACTTCACGGCGTTGTTCAGGAGGTTGAGCAGGACCTGACGGAGCCGGTCCGGATCGCCGACGACGCGCTCCGGCAGGCCGGGTTCGACCGTGACGGCGAGGCGGAGCCCCTTCTGCTCGGCCCCCGCCCGCATGATCGCGACGGCCTGGTCGGTGACCTCGCCGAGTGAGAAGGGCTCGGCGGCAAGCTCGACCTGCCCGGCCTCGATCTTCGAGAAGTCGAGCACGTCGTTGACGACGGTGAGCAGGCTCGCGCCGGCGCCGCGGATGCGCTCGGCATGGAGCCGGGCCACCGTGCCGGGCTCCAGCTCGTCGACCAGGAGGTCGGCGTAGCCCAGCACGCCGTTGAGGGGCGTGCGGATCTCGTGGCTCATCGTGGCGAGGAAGTCGCTCTTGGCGGCGCTCGCCCGCTCGGCCTCGCCCTGCGCGGCCTCGGCCGCGGCCTTGGCGCGCACCAGGGCCGCCTCGGCCGCCTTGCGGGCCGTGACGTCGATGTTGAGGCCGATCACCCGCTGCGGCCTGCCGTCCGCGTCGTACAGGGCCCGGCCGGTGCCGTGGATCCAGCGGACGCCGCCGTCGGGAGCCGTCACCCGGAACTCGATCGAGAAGCTGGTGTGCTGCTCGGCGGCGGCCGCCGCCGCGGCGAGCGCCGCCTCGCCGTCCGCGCGCTCGACCATCGCGAGCCACGCGTCGGTGCTCAGGGTGTATCCGTGGGGGGCGTCGATCCCGTGGAGCTTCGCGCTCTCGGCCGACCACGTGATCCGCTGGGAAGCGAGATCGAAGTCCCAGGTGCCGGCGCCGGCCGAATCCTGCGCGAGTTGGAGGAGCTTGCCGGTCTCGGCGAGCTTGCGCCGGGCCGTGATGATGTCGTCGATGTCGAGCGCGGTGCCCAGCATCGCCACCATCTCGCCGCGCTGGCGGATCGGGATCATCACGAGCCGGTGCCAGCGGTAGACCCCGTCGTGGCGGCGCAGGCGCCCCTCGATCTGGTAGGGGCTGCGGGTCCGGATCGCGGTCCGCCAAGCCCGGCTCATCCGCTCCGCGTCGTCCGGATGGTTGTTGGCGAGGCGCGCGGCGCGGGTGGGGCCGATCGGCCCGTAATAGCGCTCGAACTGCTGGTTGACGTAGGCGTTCTCGCCCGTCTCGACGGAGAAGATCCAGATCAGCTGGGGCAGCGCGTCGGCGAGCGCGCGATAGCGGGCCTCGCTCGCCTCGCGGGCCGCGATCTCCTGCTGCTGGCGGATGTTGGCCTCGTGCAGGCGCAGCTGGCCCACCACGATGCCGGCCAGATCCTGCAACTGGCGGCGCTGCGCCTCCGTGAAGCCGCGCGGCCGCGTGTCGAGCACGCAGAGGGTGCCGACGCGAAGCCCCGGCGCGACGATGAGCGGCGCGCCGGCGTAGAAGCGGATCGCGGCCGGGCCGACCACCAGGGGACTGTCGACGAAGCGCGGATCGCGCAGGGTGTCCTCGACCACCAGGGGATCGTCGGACTGGATGGTGTGGGCGCAGAAGGCGCCCTCCCGCGGCATCGGGTTCGTGTCGGTCCCACAGGCGGCGGCGGGGCGCAGCTCCGTCCTCTCGACCAGCGGCACGACCGCGATCGAGACGTCGAACAGGCTCGCGGCCGTCCGGCAGATCGCCTCAAGATGGAGCGCCGCCTCGCCGCCGAGGTCGCCCAGAGCCTCCAGCGCGGCGAGGCGCCGGGCTTCGTCGGCCGCGACAGGAACCGTCATCTCGCCCGCCCCTTCCGCTGCCCGCCGCCGACGCGGCGCGCGCCCGCGCCGGGCGCCCGTCGTGCGGAGCAAATCATGAATCGAGCCTTAATACCGCGCCGGGAGCCGGAGCTTTGCGTGCTGGTGTATCGAAAGGACGACCGCACGGAGGAGGAAATCCAGATCTGGGAAAGATGTCGCGATCTCGATCCTCGATCCTGGCCCGCGCGCCGGCCCGCGCCATCTTCGGCCGACCCTTGCGAGCACGAGGCCCGGCCGGACGGCATGCGCGTCTTCTTCACCGCCGACACCCATTTCGGGGATGCCCACATCCTGCGCCAGCGCGGCGCGCGCTTCGCGACGATCGAGGCGCACGACGCGGCCCTGATCGCGCGCTGGAACGAGACGGTGGCGCCCGAGGACTCGGTCTGGCACGTCGGCGATTTCGCAGCCCACGCGGACCGGGCCTATTGCGCCGCCGTGTTCGAGCGGCTCAACGGGGTGAAGCGGCTGGTCAGGGGCAACCACGACAGCAAGCGGGTGCTCGCCCTCGCCTGGGCGGACCCGCCGGTCGAGAGCGCGCGCATAACCTTGCCTGACGGGGCGGGCGGCCTCTGCCGCCTGTTCCTGGCCCACTACGCCCACCGGGCCTGGCCGGGCCTGTGGCGGGGCACGCGCCACCTCTACGGCCACACCCACGGCACGCTCGCGGACACGCGCCGCTCCTGCGACGTGGGCGTCGACGCCTGGGACTACCGTCCGGTCGCGCTGCCGGCGATCATCGCCCGCCAGGAGGCGGCGACGCTCCTGCCGGAGGAACTCGCCCGGGACGCCGCGCGCGCCGTCAGCCGGCCGGATGCGGGATCGGATCACCCGGCGGGCTTGGAAACCGCGGGCCGCGCTGCAGATTGAGGACGGACGCTCCGAACCGATCGACGAGCCGAATGCTGAACGCCAACCGCCTGCACAGGCCAGAACTCACCGCGCCGCTCGCCGGCGGCGACCGCAAGCTCGACGCGCTGACCGCGCCGAACCCGCGCGCCTTCCCGGCCGGCGGGACGATCGTCGAGCAGGGAACGGAGCACGGCTTCGTCTATCGCCTGCGCACCGGCTGGGCCGGCCGCGTGCGCGCGCTGCCGGACGGGCGCGCGCAGTACCTGATGGTGTTCCTGCCCGGCGACCTCTTCGCCATCAAGAGCGCCTTCGTCGCGGCCCATCCGGACGCGGTGGTCGCCCTCTCCGACGTGACGGTCGAGCGGCTGGAGCAGCAGCGGCTGCGCGAGGCCTTCCAGACCGATCCCGAGATCGCCCTGCGCTGCACGTGGCAGATCGTCGAGGAGGAGCGCCGGCTGCACAACTGGGTCGTCAGCCTCGGCCAGGGCAGTGCCGAGGAGCGCATCGCCCACGTGCTCCTCGAGTTCAGCCTCCGCCTGGGGCCCGCCCAGGGCACGTCCCGGAGCCTCGAATACGGCATGCCGCTGACCCAGGACCAGCTCGGCAACGTGCTCGGCCTCACCTCCGTCCACGTCAATCGGGTGCTGCGGCGCCTGCGCGAGGACGGGCTCGTCAGCATCCGCAACCGCGTCGTCGCCATCCACGACCCGGAAGCGCTCGAGCGCCTCGCCGAGCCCCTGCGGGACGCCACGCTCAAGGCCAAGGCCCGACCCGAGCTCGCCGTCGGCTGAGGCGGCCAATCAGGCCGGGATCTCGGCCAGGATCTCGGCCAGGATCTCGGCGATGATCGGCGGCACGACGGCCGGGATCTCACGCGCCAGGAAGCCGACGCCGCCGGAGGCCGAGCCGTCGTCCCGCCGCACCGTGCAGGTAGACGCCCCAGAGCGCCGCCTCGCCGGGGCCCGTCCCCCGCGCCAGCAGGCCCGCGATCAGGCCCGCGAGGACGTCGCCCGAGCCCGCGGTGGCGAGGCCGGCATGACCCGCCACGTGCAGGTAGGCTTCGCCGTCCGGCACGACGATGTGGGTTTGGGCGCCCTTCATCACCGTGACGGTCCGGAAGCGGGCCGCCGCCTCCCGCGCCGCCGCCAGCGGATCGGCCTCGATCGCGCTCCGCTCGACACCGAGCAGCCGCGCCATCTCGCCCGCGTGCGGCGTGATCACCGCGGGCCGCTCCAGCCGGTGCGTCCGCGCCGGATCCCCGGCGAGCGCCGCCATCGCGCCCGCATCCAGCACGAGGGCCCCTGCGGGCGGATCGGCGAGCAGCGCGCGCACGAGACCGGAGGTCTCGCCATCGTCCATCATGCCGGGTCCGATCAGCGCCGCGTCGCAGGCCCGCGCCTGTTCGATCACCACGCCGGCGGCCTCCGCCGAGACGCGTCCATCCGGCGACTGGGGCAGGGCGAGCACGCGCGCCTCCGGCATGGCGAGCCCCACCGGCACCGCGAGGTCCCGGCAGGTCGCGATCCGGACCTTGCCGGCGCCCGCCCGCAGGGCCGCCTCCGCGCTGAGCAGGATCGCGCCCGGAACCTCGAGGCATCCGGCCACCACGAGGACGCGCCCGCGCGCATCCTTGCTGTCGGCCTCCGGCGGCGGCAGGCCGCGTTCGCGCAGCAGGTGCGGGGTGACCGGAATGCACGCATCCACGCCAGGGATCCTCCGAGGGCCGGCCGAAGCCTTCCCCCGGCCCGCCTCACGAGAACCCGCCCCGGGCGGAATCGTCCCCTGGATTCGTCCCCTGGAATCGCCTCGTGGCGCGCGCCCGGCGATGGAAGCGGCGGAGACACAGGGTTAACACTTTCCCGGCTAGTCTGCGTCCCGTTCAGCCGGAGTAAACCATGACGCTGCTGCTCGTCGTCCTCCTGGCCCCGCTGGTCGCCGCCATCGTGCTGGCCGGCGGGCGGCCGGGCCCGATCCTCGGCTGCCTCTGCCTGATGGGGATCGGCTGTCTGATCGCCTGTTCGGGTCTCACCCGCCTGGTGCGTCAGCGGGCCTGAGCGAACCGCTCAGCGCGGCGCGGCGGAACGGGACGCGGCCTCGGGCGTCGCCTCCGGCGGCGGTCCGTCCTGGGCCGCCGTGGCGCGCAGCATCACGCCCCGCAGTTCGCCCGCGGGAACGTCGATGCCGTTGGCGCGCAGGTCCGCCTGGACGCGCTCGATCAAGTCCTCGTCGTGCTGCCCCTCGATCATCGCCGCGATGAGCACCCGCGCGTAGGCCTCGGCCGTGCGGCCGTCCACGCCGAGCTTGGCCATCGCGAAGATCGCGAGCGCGCGAATGCCCCCGCAATGCGCCGCGAAGCGCGCCTCCTCGGTCCGTGCGAACAGGTATTCCGCCGCGCGCTCGCGGTCCTCGAACGCCTTCAACATGCGTCTGGCTCCCTGATCCCGGGTCCGCGCGCCGCGCGTCCGGTCGGGGGTCAGGTTGCGCCCCGGGCGCGGGCGGCGACAACGTCATATGATAGAGGCCGGTCCCCGGCGGAGCCCCCGAGCCGCGGCCTTCCCTCGCTCCGCCCGGCAGGCAGGGCGATCGCATATGCCGAGCGGGCCTAACCCCGGTCAGGCGCGGGTCCCCTCTCATGTAGGGAGAGGGACAGGGTGAGGGGTATGAGGCTTTCGGATAAACGCGGTGCTGAACGCGCGTCGATGGCGTGCTCAGCTCTGAAAGGTCATACCCCTCACCCCAACCCTCTCCCTATGGGAGAGGGGGCGCGGGGCGGTTCCAGTGGCGATCTCGGAGACGACCCCCGTCATATGCGATCGCCCTGGCCCGGCAGGGCGGCGATCAGGTCGCGCAGCGTCGTGATGGTCGAGGCGTCGGCGACGCCGTCCACGCGGGCGGGGCGGAAATGCCGCTGGAAGGCGGCGACGACCGCTTGCGTGCGGGCGTCGAACACGCCCGTCACCGGCTGGTCGTAGCCGTAGAGGCCGAGCATCGCCTGCAGGGCCTCGATCGGCTGGCCGGCATCGCCCCGGGCGAAGAAGCGCCCGTCCCGGATCGGCACGGGCGGCACGAAGTGCCCCACGCCCTCGGCCGCGAGCCGGGCCCAGGGAAAGACCTCGCCCGGATCCTCCTTGCGCTCGGGCGCGACGTCGGAATGGGCGAGCACCCGCTCGGGCGGGATGGCCCAGCGCGCACAGAGGTCGCGCGCCAGCGCGGTCACCGCCGCCACCTGCGCCTCCGGGTAGGGCGGCAGGCCGCCGACATGCCCGGGATGGACGATCTCGATGCCGAGCGAGCGGGAGTTGACGTCGCGCTCGCCCTTCCAGGCGGCGGCGCCAGCGTGCCAGGCGCGGCGGGCCTCCGGAACCATCTGGGCGACGGCACCATCCTCGAACACGAGGTAATGCGCCGAGACCTCGGCGCGCGGATCGCGCAGCCGGGCGACGGCGGCCTGCGCGCTCTCCATGCCGGTGTAGTGCAGGATCAGCATGTCGGGCCGTGGGACGGCCGCGCCGTCGGGCCCTCCGCCGCGGCGCTCGCCGTGGTTCGGCGAGGGCAGGACGCGCCGCGCAACCGGGCTGTCGGGCGTCACCGGAGGCCCCGCTCGGCCGCGATCCGGTCGTAGGCCGCGTTGATCGCCGCGAGCCGCCTCGTCGCGATGGCGATCGCCTCGGGCGGGAGGCCGCGGGCGATGGCGCGATCCGGGTGGTTCTCCGCCACGAGCCGGCGGTGCTGCGCCTTCACGGCCGCGTCGTCGGCGGCGTGCTCCAGGCCCAGCACGAGATAGGGGTCGTCGGCGAGCCGGACATGGCGGGCGGCGATGCGCCGGAAACCGGCCTCCTCCAGGCCGAAGATCGCGGCGACCGCGCGCAGGTAGCGCTCCTCGCCCTCGTGGATCGCGCCGTCGGCGGTCGCGATGTGGAAGAGGCCGTCGAGCACGTCCTCCAAGAGCGCCGGCTCGTCCCGGAAGGTCGCGGCGAGCTGGCCCGCATAGGCCTCGAAGCCGGCCGTGGTCGTCTTGGCGAGGTCGAAGAGCCGCTCGACCCCGGCGCGCTCGGCCGCCTCGACCCGCACCACCCGGCCGAAGGCCTCGATTTCGGAGGGGACCACCACGCCGTCGGACTTCGCCATCTTGGCGGCGAGCGCCACAAGTCCCGTCGTGAACACCACCTCGCGCGGCGTGCGGCCGAAAGGCGCACCCTCGCGATCGAACAGGTAATGCCCGGCGACGCTGCCCGCGAGCGCCCCGAGCGGGCCGCCGACCGCCATGCCGATGCCGGCGCCGCCGATCTTGCCCCAGAGACCCGAGGTCATCGCGGCGGCGTCCGGGAGAGGCGGGAAGGGGAGGGCATCGTCGGGGCTGCGCGGGCGAGGGGGCCGCATGCGATAGCGGCTCGCGCCCCAACGGAAAAGGGCCGGAGCGTCGACGCTCCGGCCCCCGACCATGCGGCCCGCGCAGGGTCGATCAGGCTCGCTCAGCGGCAGTACACGTCGCCGTAGGCGTCGCGGTAGGTGCCGTAGGGGCAGCGGGGCGCGGTGGCGGCACCCGCGATGGCGCCGCCGGCGCCGCCGATCGCCGCGCCCGCGAGCGCGCCGCCGGCCCGGCCCGTGGCGAGACCGCCGACCGCCGCGCCGAGGCCCGCGCCCAGGACGCCGCCGCCGAGCGCGCGATCCTGCGGCGTGTTGCAGGCGCCGAGCGAGAGGGCCAGGGTGCCGGCGAGCGCCGCGGCAACGAGCTTCTTCATCATGGGGTCTCCCTTGTGCGGTCCGGCGTTCCGCCGCGACGATGGTGCGGAGCGAGCTTAGCCGTTATGGTCCTTGAACGCGAACCGAACGGCCAAGGTTCCGCCCGGCCCGAGGTTCCGCCCGGCATAAGCTTCCGGACGAGCCAGGGCTCAGGTCGCGCGGGCGGCGCCCGCACGGCTTCCCTTCGGCCGTCCGCGTTCCGACATGCGGAGGACCGCGCGTCCCCGCGCGGACCGACGCGATCCTTCGAGCCCCTTCCGAGGACCCCATGCAGAGAGCCACGACCCTGGTGCGCAAGCCCGCCGTGCGGCCGGATGCCGTCGTCGACACGGTCGTGCTCGACCATGCCGCCCGCGGCCGGGCGAGCGGACATCTGCACGCCCAGGGCGGGCTCGCCTTCGACCTCGCCCTGGCGAGGTCGGCCACGATCGAGGACGGCGACGCCCTGCGGCTGGAGGACGGGCGCCTCGTGGCCGTGCGCGCCGCGCCCGAGGCGCTGCTGGAGGTGCGGGCCGAGAACCCGGCCCGCCTGATGCGCCTCGCCTGGCAGCTCGGCGGGAACCACGTGGCCACCGAGGTCGCGGCGGACAGGCTCTACGTGCCCGACACGCCGGCGAATGCCGAGCTGATCCGGGGCCAGGGCTGCGCCGCCGCCGCGGTCTCGCGCGCCTTCCGCCCGGAGCGGGAGGCCCACGACCACAGCACCTGCGGGCACGACCACGGCCATCAGCACGCGCACGCTCATCACGAGCACGACCACGCCCATTCGCACGATCATGGACACGACCATGGACACGGGCACGACCACGATCACGGCCACGAGCACGGCCACGAGCACGGCCACGAGCACGGCCACGAGCACGGCCACCATGTGCACGGTCCCGGTTGCCGGCACGGGCACTGAGCGCGCCGGCCCCCTCCGCGCCGCCGGCCTCGCGGCGGCGCCTTGAACCCGGGGCCCGCGTCCCCATTGGTCCTGAGGACCCCCGAGAGGACCCGAGAGGACCAGCCAGCCCCATGTCGGCCCCGCTCCCCTTCGACAACAGCTACGCCCGCCTGCCCGACCGCTTCTTCCGGCGGCTCGCGCCGACCCCGGTCGCGGAACCGAGCCTGATCACGCTCAACCGCGACCTCGCTCTGGAGCTGGGGCTCGACCCCGGCTGGCTCGGCGGCCCGGAGGGCCTCGCGATGCTCGCGGGCAACCGCCTGCCGGAGGGGACCGAGCCGCTCTCCGCGGCCTATGCGGGCCATCAGTTCGGAAACTTCGTGCCGCAGCTCGGCGACGGGCGGGCCATCCTGCTCGGCGAGGTCATCGACCGGGCGGGGCGGCGGCGCGACATCCAGCTCAAGGGAGCCGGCCCGACCCCGTTCTCCCGCCACGCCGACGGCCGGGCGGCGCTCGGGCCGGTGCTGCGCGAGTACCTCGTCAGCGAGAGCATGGCGGCGCTCGGCATCCCGACCACCCGGGCGCTCGCGGCTGTCAGGACGGGCGAGCGCGTGGTGCGCGAGACCGTGCTGCCGGGCGCGGTGCTCACCCGGGTGGCCGCGAGCCATATCCGCGTCGGCACCTTCCAGTTCTTCGCGGCGCGCGGCGACACCGAGGCCCTGCGGGCGCTCGCCGACCACGTGATCGCGCGGCACGATCCCGAGGCGGCCGCGGCCGGGAATCCCTACCGCGCGCTGCTGGAGGGCGTGATCGGCCGGCAGGCGGAGCTCGTCGCGCGCTGGCTGCTGGTCGGCTTCGTCCACGGGGTGATGAACACCGACAACATGTCGGTGGCGGGCGAGACGATCGATTACGGCCCCTGCGCCTTTCTGGATGCCTACGACGCCCGCGCGACGTTCAGCTCGATCGACCAGCACGGGCGCTACGCCTACGGCAACCAGCCGCGCATCGCCCTCTGGAACCTGACCCGGCTCGCCGAGGCGCTGCTGCCGCTGCTCGCCGCGGACGAGGAGGCGGGGGTGAAGGAGGCCGAGGCGGCGCTCGGCGGTTTCGCGCCCCGCTTCGAGGCGGCCTATCATGGCGGGCTGGCGCGCAAGATCGGCCTCGCCGAGATGCGCGCGGGCGACGCGGAACTGGCCGGCGACCTCCTGCGGCGCATGGCCGAGAACCAGGCCGACTTCACCCTCACCTTCCGGCGCCTCGCGGACGCGGCCGCGGATCCGGCCGCGGACGGACCGGTGCGCGACCTCTTCGTCGATCCGACCGCCTACGATGCCTGGGCCGCGCGCTGGCGCGAGCGCCTGGACCGCGCGCCGCGCGGACCGGCCGAGACGGCGGCGGCGATGCGGGCGGTCAACCCGGCCTACATCCCGCGCAACCACCGGGTCGAAGCGGTGATCGAGGCGGCGGTCGAACGGGGAGACTTCGCGCCGTTCGCGGAGCTGCTGGGCGTGCTCGCCCGGCCCTACACGGATCAGCCGGGCCTGGCACGGTACGGCGAGGCGCCGGAAGGCGGCGGGATCGGCTACCGGACCTTCTGCGGAACGTGACGCCGCGCGAGGGCCCGAGATCGCGGATCCGGCCGCGAACACAGCCCGGCGCAAGCGAAGCCTGTTCGACCTGTCGGTGATGACCACGACAATGCGGGCCGCCGACGGCGCCCCCCGACGAACCATCGGAGCCCGGGATGTCCGAACTCTCGAACGAGGATCGGCGCGCGGTCGAGAGGCTGAGCTTCTTCATGCTGAAGGAGGTCTGCTGCTCGACGGCCGACGCCATGGCGAAGATGGACCCCGAGGCCGCACGCACGCTCCTCACGGGGATCGAGACCCTGCTCACGGGCGCCATCGCCCGCATCGACGCGCAGCAATCCGAGGGCGCGAACTCGACGGCGATCGCCCTGGAAGTCGGCGCGCGGATCGCTGACGTCCTCGATCAGGCGCGCGCGAGCCTGAGCGCCGGCGCCGCGCGGGCGGCGGCGCGCGCGGGCTGAGGCGGGCGACGCGGCCGGCGGCCGCGGCCCGCATCCCCGCGACGCCGCAAGACCTTGCCGGAGAGGAGTGTTCCATGAGGGTTGCGGCGGATCTCTGCATCGTGCCGATGGGCGTGGGCCCCTCGGTCTCGCCCTACGTGCGCGAGATCAAGGCGCTGATCGAGGCCAGCGGCCTCGACGCGACGATGCATCCCAACGGCACCAACATCGAGGGCGAACTCGGCGCCATCTGCGAGCTGGCCGAGCGCTGCGAGGCGCGGCTCGCCGAGATGGGCGTGCAGCGCACGTTCTTCACGCTGATCTTCTCGACGCGCCGGGACAAGGAGCAGTCGATGGCCGACAAGCTCGCCGCCGTCTCCTGAGGCGGCGCCTCAGCCTTTCCGCCGGCGGCCGGCCGGCGCCGCCGGGGCCTCCGCGGGCTTCGCCCGCTCGGCGAGGGCGCCGGGACGTCCGAGGCCGATCTGCTTGGCCAGCGCCGAGCGCTGAGCGGCGTAGGCGGGAGCGACCATGGGGTAGTCGTCGGGCAGGCCGTAGCGCTGGCGGTAGGCGCGCGGGTCGAGGCCGTGGGTGGTGAGGTGGCGCTTGAGCGTCTTGTAGGTCTTGCCGTCGATGAAGCTGATCAGCCCCTCGTCGGTGACCGACTTGCGGATCTGGGCGGGGCTCGGCTTCTCGACCGGCGCCTCGACCTCGGCGGCCGCCGGGGCGGCCCCGCTCAGGCGCAGCAGGGCCGCGTGCACGCCCGCGATCAACCCGCCCAGCTCGGCCGCCGGCACGGAGTTGTTCGACACGTAGGCCGATACGATGTCGACAGCCGATTCGACGAGGTTGGACCGCAAATCCGATGCTTCTTCTGCCATTGCCACGACCCGGTTACGATATCTACGGGCGCTAGATTTGTGAGTATCGCGGCAGGATCAAGTGCCAATGTCTCCTTTTGCACACAATCTTCCTCTCAAAATTCCGAGAAAGACGAAAGAACGAACATGCGGAGGTCTTCGGAATCATTTCTGTAAAACTTTAGGTTGTTTCTGAGAGACTCCGGACATAGCCTGGCGCGCTCGAATTTCTGCCCAACTTACATGATCAGGCTGCCCGATCGTCCCGCGCGGTGCGGCGGCATGGATCCGCGCGAGGGCCGGCGCCGCGATTCGACACGACAGGCTGGACGGGACATCGCCATGATCTTCGTCACGGACGCTGCCGGGAAGGCGATCTATCTGGGCGCGGAATGGACCGTCCTGACCGGCCAGACGCTGGCGGAGGCGGTCGATTACGGCTGGGTCCGCGTCGTGCATCCCGAGGATCGGGCCGTCGTGCGCGGCATCGTCGCCGAGGCGATCCTGCGGCAGGAACCGTTCGGCGTGCGCTACCGCCTGCTGGGCCTCGACGGGCGCCCTGTCCGGGTGCTCGGCGGCGCCGTGCCGTCCTTCGGACCACCCGGACGAAGCTTCCTGGGCTTTCTCGGCTCGATCACGCGGTTCGCCGAGGCCGGGGACGAGGGAGCACGAGGAACGATCGGATCGTTCGCGTTGCCGGACCAGCTCGGCGATCCCGCCGCGCGATCCGGCCTGGAGGCCGCGGCCGACCATCTGATCATGGCGCACGCGCTCCTCGACCGGAGCGGCGGCGAGCACATCCTGACGGCCCTGCGCACGGTTCTCTATCAGGTCGGCCTTGAACTCGCCGAAGGCGGAAGCCCGGCGGGTAAGCCGGATCGGGTCCATTAGGCCCCCACCCGGCGCCCCCTCACCGAGGTTCAGGCGGCCTTACGGTTCACCTTGCTCTCGGCCATCGCCGTCAGGGCCCGGTCGGTGGCCTTCTCCTCGTCCAGGGTCTGCTGCAGGACGCCCGCGCAATCCTCCCGCCCGAGGCGCCGCGCCCAGGCGATCAGGCTGCCGTACCGGGTGATCTCGTAGTGCTCCACCGCCTGCGCCGCCGCCAGCAGGGCGGCGTCCAGCACCTCGGCGTCGGCGATCTCGCCCGCGGTCTCGTTCGCTTCCTTGATGATGCCGTCGATGGCCGGACAATCCACCGCCTTCGGCTGATGCCCGTGCATCTGGAACACCTGCTCCAGACGCCTGATCTGGTTCTCGGTCTCGCGCAGATGCGTCTCGAAACCCTGCTTGAGCTGCGGATCGGTCGCCTTGGCGATCATCTTCGGCAGCGCCTTCGTGATCTGGTTCTCGGCGTAGTAGACGTCCTGCAGCGTATGCACGAACAGGTCGTCGAGCGACTTGATGTCCTTCGTGAACAGACCCATGGCGTCCTCCTCCGGCTGCGGGCGCGGTCTCCCGGACCTCGCCCGCGGTGCGGCTCATCCCGGGGGAAGCCGCCGCAGGCGTCGGAGTTCCTATCCAAGGGGCGATAGGCGCCGCCGGATCACGGAACGCAAAGTCAATCGAATCGAAGCGGGCAGGAAGCCGCTGGAGCCTGCTGCGTTCTCACGGAAACGACAGCGGGCTCTCGGCTATCGTGTTCGCACGATGGTTTCGGGAAACCGGATTCCACGGTCCCGCATCAAGCTCCAAGGCCGCGCTGAAAACGTTACCATGCGGTCAGGACATGCCCGACCTCGTGCCGATGCGATGGTGCGGCGCGGGAGCCTGTGGCACAAGGATATCGCGCAGCCGCGATGGCGTCGCGGTCGCGCAGCCCTCTTTTGGGCGTTTCCTCCCTAGACTTCGGGCCGCTCCTTCGGGAGTGGCCTTTTTTATGGCCCGTCGTCCGTGGCAGCTTGTAGTCTCCGCCGCCCGGATCCGGCAAGCCGTATGATGCGCCCCGCCTGTATCGACGGCAATGTTCCGCGGTCAGTCCCTCGGCGGACTTCCAGGGACGGCCTGTCCCGGAGCAGGCATCGTTACGCGGCCGGGCGTCTCCGATCCCCTACGCCTGCTCGGCGATGATCGCCGCGACGAAGGCGAGGATGCGCTGCGCGTCGTCCGGCTCGTGCACCTTCGCCCACAATCGCAGCAGCTCGGCGGTCTCCCGGAGTCGCGGCTCGACGGCGAGACCGCTCGTGAAGATCGTCGCGGGATAGCCCAGAGCAGCGGCGATCCGCTCCAGCGGCGTGCCGGCCGCATCCATCTCGCTCGCCTCGTCCGCGCGGCCCGGCCGGCGCCCGTTCTCTCCAGACATGCGAGCACCCTAGCGCGATCGCTGCCGCATCGAGAAATCGATTGCGCGCAATGCAGATCTGCGAATGCGCGCGGGATCGCGGGCGAACGCTCCGTTCGACGCGAAAGCCCCGGGAGTTTCCTCCCGGGGCTCTCAGGGACCTGGCGACCAGTCGATCGGGCTGGGGACGCCGGACCTGTCCGTGCGGTCTCAGAGCACCTCACGCGACTCCCGATCACCGGGAGTCCTCCCTCTGCGCGCGGTGGCGCAGGGGGAGTTCTGCGAGAGGCTCTTAGTACGAGCCGAACTTGTAGTTGACGCCGGCGCGGACGACGGCGAACTCGGTGTCGCGGCGGCTGTTGGTGACGCCGGAGACGAGGGCGACGCCCGGGGAGCCGATGCCGACGAGGCCGCCGGCCGGGGTGGTGGCGAAGATGCCGTTGTTGCGGTTGCCCTGGTCGAGGTTCACGTAGAGACCTTCCACCTTCAGCGTCACGGCCGAGGAGCGGAAGAAGTTCAGGAACGAGTCGGTGGGCAGGGCGTACTC
>NZ_BPQO01000017.1 GCF_022179285.1 Methylobacterium hispanicum
CGTGACCGGCGTGTGCACGCTGCCCGAGGGCACCGAGATGGTGATGCCGGGCGACAACGTGACCATGGACGTCGCGCTGATCGTGCCGGTCGCCATGGAGGAGAAGCTGCGTTTCGCCATCCGCGAGGGCGGCCGCACCGTCGGCGCCGGCGTCGTCGCCGCCATCACCGAGTAGTCTCTTCGGATTGGGCGCGCGGCTTCGCTCGCGCGCCTCGCAGTCGCGACTTGGAAGGGGCCGGCCGTTGGGCCGGCCCTTTTCTGTTCGAGCCTGCGGGAATCGCCTCCGGCGTATCACGATACGCTTGCATCCCGGCCCGGCTTGCGGCATTGAGCAGGCCGCGCGCCGCGAGGCGCCGCGCAGGAGTGTAGCTCAACTGGTCAGAGCGCCGGTCTCCAAAACCGGAGGTTGCGGGTTCGAGTCCCTCCACTCCTGCCAGTTCGATTTTCCTGCCTTTCCCTCTCCGCCGGCCCGCACGACGCCGCACTGTCGACAAGCCTGTCGACTTGCGCTAGAGCGGGCGCACTCCGAGATCCTGAGAGGCCGTCGGTGCGGGCTGGGCATGAGCCCCCGGCACCCGATGGCCCGTTCCCGGAGGCGGTGTCCGGGTGGGCTCGATCACCGTCGTCAAGAACCAAGACCCTGGCGCCATGGCATCGAACGAAGCGAGCAAGAAGGTGGACACGGCCCGCGGCGCGCCGCGGGGCACGGGCACGCCTGCGCCCTCCCGTCAGGTGCCGCCGCAGCGCCCGGCGCCCAAGCGCGTCGGCCCGGTCGAGTTCCTGTCCCAGGTCCGCGACGAGGGCCGCAAGGTCACGTGGCCGTCCCGGCGCGAGACCACGGTCACCACCATCATGGTCTTCGTGATGGTGATCCTGGCGAGCGTGTTCTTCACGGTGGTCGATCAGGCCCTGCGCTACGGGGTCGGGCTGATCCTCGGCCTCTAGAGATGAGCGCGATCCGCGGGGTCGCCAGATTGGTCCGGAGTTGAACTGAACCGTGTCGAAGCGCTGGTACATCGTCCACGCCTACTCGAACTTCGAGAACAAGGTCGCCCAGTCCATCAAGGATCAGGCGGCCCAGCGCGGGCTGACCGACCTCTTCGACGAGGTGATGGTGCCGACCGAGAAGGTCGTCGAGGTGCGGCGCGGCCGGAAGGTGGATGCCGAGCGTAAGTTCTTCCCCGGCTACGTCCTGGTGAAGTGCGACCTCACCGACGAGGTCTACCATCTGATCAAGAACACCCCGAAGGTCACGGGCTTCCTCGGCGCCGACAAGTCGAAGCCGGTGCCGATCCCGGACGCCGAGGCCGAGCGGATCAAGGGCCAGGTCGCCGAGGGCGTCGACCGCCCGAAGCCCTCGATCTCTTTCGAGGTCGGCGAGACGGTCCGCGTCTCGGACGGCCCCTTCGCCAGCTTCAACGGCACCGTCGAGGAAGTGGACGACACCCGCTCCCGCCTCAAGGTCGCCGTCTCGATCTTCGGCCGCGCCACCCCGGTCGAGCTGGAATACGGCCAGGTCGAGAAGGTCTGATCGGGCCGGCTTTTCCGATCAGTCAGCACTGACTTGATCGTCGCTTTTCCCGGCGCGGCCCTGGCCACGCCGTGAAACGCCGTTGGGGCACGAGCCCCCTCGGCATCGTTCGCGGGAGGCCCGCCCGGATCGCCGCCGGGGTTCAACGGTCCGTACCGCGACCTGCAATCGCCCGTCCGCCCGCGCCTAGGCAGTGCGGCGACGCGCAATTCTTGGGAGTTCTCCCATGGCGAAGAAGATCACGGGCTACGTGAAGCTTCAGGTCCCGGCCGGCGCCGCCAACCCGTCGCCGCCGATCGGCCCCGCGCTCGGTCAGCGCGGCCTCAACATCATGGAATTCTGCAAGGCCTTCAACGCGAAGACCGCGCAGATGGAGAAGGGCACCCCGATCCCGGTGATCATCACCGCGTATCAGGACCGCTCCTTCACCTTCGAGATGAAGCAGCCCCCGGTCACCTTCTTTCTGAAGAAGGCCGTCGGCCTGAAGATCGGCAAGAAGCCGGCCTCCGGCTCGAAGACCCCCGGCAAGGGCCCGACCGTCGGCAAGATCACGGAAGCGCAGCTCCGCGAGATCGCCGAGAAGAAGATGCCCGACCTGAACTGCGACTCGGTCGATTCGGCCGTCGCGATGATCCGTGGCTCCGCGCGGGCCATGGGCCTCGAGATCGTGGCCTGAGGGAGGGCAGCATGGCTAAGGAAGGCAAGCGTATCCGCGCCGCCCGCGAGGGCATCGACCCGACCAAGCTCTACGGCCTGGACGAGGCGATCGCGCTGGTGAAGTCGAAGGCGAACGCCAAGTTCGACGAGACCGTCGAGATCTCGATGAACCTCGGCGTCGATCCCCGCCACGCCGACCAGATGGTCCGCGGCGTCTGCAACCTGCCGAACGGCTCCGGCCGCACGGTCCGCGTGGCGGTCTTCGCCCGCGGCGCCAAGGCGGACGACGCCCGCGCGGCCGGTGCCGACATCGTCGGCGCCGAGGATCTCCTCGAGATCGTCCAGGGCGGCAAGATCGAGTTCGACCGCTGCATCGCGACCCCGGACATGATGCCGCTCGTCGGTCGCCTCGGTAAGGTGCTGGGCCCGCGCGGCCTGATGCCGAACCCGAAGGTCGGCACCGTCACGATGGACGTGAAGGGTGCGGTGGGTGCCGCCAAGGGCGGCGCCGTGGAGTTCCGCGTCGAGAAGGCGGGCATCGTCCACGCCGGCATCGGCAAGGTCTCGTTCGACCAGCAGAAGCTCGTCGAGAACATCAAGGCCTTCGCCGACTCCGTCGCCAAGGCGAAGCCGGCCGGCGCCAAGGGCACCTACATCCAGCGCATCGCCGTCACCTCGACGATGGGCCCGGGCGTGAAGGTCGAGCCGAACACGGTCCTGACCGCCTGAGGCGAGGTTTGCAAACCTGCTACGTTGCGGGAGCGCCCGGCCGATTCGGCCGGGCGTTTTCCGTTGCGGGGGCGTGCGATGGAGCGGGTATCGCACGTCTACATGCTGGCGAGCCAGCGGAACGGCACGCTCTACACCGGCTCCACGATTGATCTGGCCCGCCGTGTCTGGGAGCATCGGACCGGTGCGCTGCCGGGCTTCACGCGCGATCACGGCGTGACGTTGCTGGTCTGGTACGAGGGCTATCCCCGCATCCTCGACGCTCGCCACCGGGAATACGCGATCAAGCGCTGGCGCCAGGCCTGGAAGCTCGCGCTGATCGAGGGGATGAACCCGGGCTGGCGCGACCTGTACGCCGATCTGGCATTCTGAGCCGCTGCGCGGCGCTTCCTGTGCTGGATCCCGGATCACCCTCCGCTGGCGCTCCGGGCGTCCGGGAAAGGGCGTGGCGCTCAATTCTGCACCGCCCTTTTCCCGGACGGGTGGAGCGAAGCGGAACCCGATCCGGGATCCAGCACCAGAAGCGCCGCGCAGCGGCACCGCATCACGCTCTCCCTCACACCAATCTCAACACCGAGGGGGGCGCCATCGCGCGGGGCTGTGCTAGATAGCGCCCCATGCGATGCTCCCTTCCGGTCTCCTCCAAGCGACGCATCCTCTGCGTCTTCCCCGCCTACACGCCGTCCTTCGGCACATTCTCGCACGCCTACCCATTGATGGGGGGCGTCAAGGCCTTCATGCCGCCACAGGGGCTCCTGCTGATCGCGGCCTACATGCCCGAGGCCTGGGAATGCCGCTTCATCGATGAGAATATCCGCCGGGCGGGCCCGGCGGACTTCGCCTGGGCGGACGCGGTCTTCGTCTCCGGCATGCACATCCAGGAGCCGCAGATCCACGACATCCGCGAGCGCGCGCACGCGGCCGGCAAGGTCGCGGTGCTGGGTGGTCCCTCGGTCTCCGGCGCGCCCGAGAAGTACGACGACTTCGACTACCTGCATCTCGGCGAGATCGGCGACGCCACCGACCGGCTCATCGAGATCCTCGACCGCGACGTCGCGCGCCCCGCCGCCCAGGTCTCCCTGGAGACGAAGGACCGGCTCGCGCTCGCCGACTTCCCGGCACCCGCCTACGAGCACGCGCCGCTCAAGCGCTACCTGATCGGCTCGCTGCAATTCTCCTCGGGCTGCCCCTATCGCTGCGAGTTCTGCGACATCCCGCAGCTCTACGGGCGCCAGCCCAGGCTGAAGAGCCCCGAGCAGATGTGCGCCGAGCTCGACGCCATCATCAGCCAGCCCGGCCACCCGGCGGTGGTCTACTTCGTGGACGACAACTTCATCGGCAACCGCAAGGCGACGCGGGACATGCTGCCCCACCTCGTGGCGTGGCAGAAGAAGAACGACTACCCGCTCCAGTTCGCCTGCGAGGCGACGCTGAACATGGCCAAGCAGCCCGAGATCCTCGAGCTGATGCGGCAGGCGAACTTCATGACGGTGTTCGTCGGCATCGAGACGCCGGAGGCGGACGCCCTCAAGGGGATCGACAAGACCCACAACGCCGCCGTGCCGATGTACGAGGCGATCGAGACCCTGAACTCCTACGGGCTCGAGGTGACCTCGGGCATCATCCTCGGCCTCGATACCGACACCGACAAGTCCGAGCAGAACCTGATCGACTTCATCGACCGCTCGGCGATCCCGGTCCTGACGATCAACCTGCTGCAGGCGCTGCCCAAGACCCCGCTCTGGGACAGGCTGGAGCGGGAGGGCCGGCTCCTGCACGACGCCAGCCTCGAATCGAACGTGCTGTTCAAGCGTCCGCACGACGCGGTGGTGAGCTCGTGGCGCCGCGCCATCGCGCACGCCTACGAGCCGGACAAGATCTTCGAGCGCTTCAAGCACCAGTGCGCCGTCACCTACCCGCACCGGATCAAGACGCCGACCAAGGGCAAGCTCACCTTCACGAACCTGCGCCGCGGCCTGATCCTCGGCTTCAACATCATCACGCGGGTCGGCATCGTCTCCGACTACCGCCGGCCGTTCTGGCAGGCGGCGGGCTACGCCCTCAGGCGCGGGCAGATCGAGGCGGTGTTCAACATGGGCTTCGTCGCCCACCACCTGATCCGCTTCACCCGCGAGGCCCTGCGCGGCGAGCACAACGCCTCGTTCTACGCAGCCAAGGCCGCGGAGGCGAAGGAGGCGCGCGAGCGGACCTGGTGGGAGAACGCCCGGCGCCGCTTCGTGCCGGAGCGCGAGGCGGCCTGAGCCGCGCCCGGCACAGCAACCTTGCCTGCGGCGCAAAAGTCGCGTTCCGCCTCTTGGCAAGGCGCTTGCAGGCCTCTATACACCCGCTCACGCAATCACATGATCCCATGGAACGGAGCCGTATGGCTGCGCTCCATCATGAGATCCGCTCGGGCGACCGAGCGGGATGGCCGGACGGCGACGCGGACTGAGAAGTCTCGCGGGGCCTCATCCGGCCATGTCCTGTCCGAGACTGCAGGTGCCGGCTCCCGGCTTAATCCACCCGACCTGCACAGACGGGGATGACCGAATTCAAGACCCTCGCCGTGGCCCTGCCGCGGAGAGGCATCGGTTTGAACCCACTCGCCCTGGAGGCGGCCCGGAGACGGGCGGCATCCGGGAACAGGGCCGCGAAGCGTCGCACGAGGACGTTACCGGTCTCTACCGACCGCGTCCGTTCCCGGCGGCATATGCAACCGGCGGACCCCTCCCGGGTTCCGCCAACCGGAGAGAGCCCCAGTGGACCGGACAGCAAAAGCTGATCTCGTCTCGACGCTCAACGGCGTGTTCGCGAACAACGCCGTCGTCGTCGTGGCCCACTACAAGGGCCTCACGGTCGCCGACATGCAGAAGCTGCGCGCGCAGATGAAGCAGGCCGGCGCCACCGTGAAGGTCGCAAAGAACACCCTTGCGAGCCTCGCTCTCGATGGCACTGACGTCGCCTCCATCAAGCCCCTCCTGAAGGGCCCGACCCTGCTCGCCTATTCGGGCGACCCGGTCGCCGCCGCCAAGGTCGCGGTGGACTTCGCCAAGACGAACGACAAGCTCGTGATTCTCGGCGGCGCGATGGGAACGACTGCCCTGAACCCGGACGGCGTGAAGGCCCTGGCCTCGCTCCCGTCCCTGGACGAACTGCGCGGCAAGCTCGTGGGCCTCATCCAGGCGCCCGCGACCAAGCTCGCCCAGCTCACCAACGCGCCGGCGGCCAAGCTCGCCCGCGTGTTCGGGGCCTATGCCAAGAAGGACGAGGCGGCCTGAGGCCGTTCGCCCCTTTAAAACCCTTCCGTTCAAACCGATATCAAGGACAGTGAATCATGGCTGATCTCGCCAAGCTCGTCGACGACCTCTCGTCGCTGACCGTTCTCGAGGCCGCCGACCTCGCCAAGATGCTCGAGGAGAAGTGGGGCGTCTCGGCCGCTGCTGCCGTCGCCGTGGCCGCCGGCCCGGCCGCCGGTGGTGGCGCCGCTGCCGCCGCCGAGGAGCAGACCGAGTTCACGGTCGTGCTCGCCTCCGCCGGCGACAAGAAGATCGAGGTCATCAAGGAGGTCCGCGCGATCACCGGCCTCGGCCTCAAGGAGGCCAAGGACCTGGTCGAGGGCGCGCCGAAGCCCGTCAAGGAGGGCGTCGCCAAGGACGAGGCCGAGAAGCTCAAGGCCCAGCTCGAGAAGGCCGGCGCCAAGGTCGAGCTCAAGTAAGACCCCGGTGGGCCGCACCCGGCCCACCCCTCCACGGCGGCTTGTCCACAGCCGATCGTGACCGGAGCCCGCGGGTGTCGCCACCCGCGGGCTAAGGTCGCTTCGGACGACCCCCGGGTCGTCGGACGCGACCGGCGGGCCCTGGAACGGGTCCGGACAGGAATTCGAGACGGGTGGCGCGGTCCGGCGGGGCGCGCGTCACGGGTCCGGCGCGGGAACGACGGTTTCCCCGGACCACCAGGACGCGGGTAGGAGCGAGGTCACATGGCCAACACGCTGGTCGGTCGCAAGCGCATTCGGAAGTTCTTCGGCAAGATCAAGGAAGTCGCCGAGATGCCGAACCTCATCGAGGTTCAGAAGGCGTCCTACGACCAGTTCCTGATGGTGGACGAGCCCGAGGGTGGCCGGGGCGACGAGGGCCTCCAGAGCGTGTTCAAGTCGGTGTTCCCGATCTCGGACTTCGCCTCGACGTCGCTGCTCGAGTTCGTGCGCTACACCTTCGAGCCGCCGAAGTACGACGTCGACGAGTGCCGCCAGCGCGGCATCACCTTCGCGGCCCCGCTGAAGGTGACGCTGCGCCTGATCGTGTTCGACGTCGATCCGGACACCCAGGCGAAGTCGGTCAAGGACATCAAGGAGCAGGACGTCTACATGGGCGACATGCCCCTGATGACGGAGAACGGCACCTTCATCGTCAACGGCACCGAGCGCGTCATCGTCTCGCAGATGCACCGGTCCCCGGGCGTGTTCTTCGACCACGACAAGGGCAAGACGCACTCGTCGGGCAAGCTGCTGTTTGCCGCCCGCATCATCCCGTATCGCGGCTCCTGGCTCGACGTCGAGTTCGACGCCAAGGACATCGTGCACGTGCGCATCGACCGGAAGCGCAAGCTTCCGGTCACCTCGCTGCTGTTCGCGCTGGGCCTCGACGGCGAGGAGATCCTCTCGACCTTCTACAACCACGTGACCTACGACCGGGACGGCGCCGACTGGCGCGTGCCGTTCGACGCCGAGCGCCTGAAGGGCTTCAAGGCCTCCGTAGACCTGATCGACGCCGATTCGGGCGAGGTGGTGCTGGAGGCGGGCAAGAAGCTCAACGCCCGCAACGCCCGCCAGATCACCGAGAAGGGCACGAAGTTCCTGCGTGCCACGGACGAGGACCTCGTCGGCCAGTACGTGGCCGAGGATCTCGTCAACATGCAGACCGGCGAGATCTGGGCCGAGGCCGGCGAGGAGATCACCGAGAAGCTCCTCAAGGCGCTCGACGAGGTCGGCATCACCGCGCTGCCGGTGCTCGACATCGACCACGTCAACGTCGGCCCCTACATCCGCAACACGCTCGCCGTGGACAAGAACTCGGCCCGCGAGGGCGCGCTGTTCGACATCTACCGCGTGATGCGCCCGGGCGAGCCGCCGACGCTGGAGACGGCCGAGGCGATGTTCCACTCGCTGTTCTTCGACGCCGAGCGCTACGACCTCTCCGCGGTCGGCCGCGTGAAGATGAACATGCGCCTCGACCTCGACGCCGCCGACACCGTCCGGACGCTCCGCAAGGAGGACATGCTGGCGGTCGTCAAGGCGCTCGTCGAGCTGCGCGACGGCAAGGGCGAGATCGACGACATCGACCACCTCGGCAACCGCCGCGTCCGCTCGGTCGGCGAGCTGATGGAGAACCAGTACCGTCTGGGCCTGCTCCGCATGGAGCGCGCCATCCGCGAGCGCATGAGCCAGGTCGACATCGACACGGTGATGCCGCAGGACCTGATCAACGCGAAGCCCGCGGCCGCGGCCGTGCGCGAGTTCTTCGGCTCCAGCCAGCTCTCGCAGTTCATGGACCAGACCAACCCGCTCTCCGAGGTGACGCACAAGCGCCGCCTGTCGGCCCTCGGCCCGGGCGGCCTGACCCGCGAGCGCGCCGGCTTCGAGGTGCGCGACGTGCACCCGACGCACTATGGCCGCATCTGCCCGATCGAGACGCCGGAAGGCCCGAACATCGGCCTGATCAACTCGCTGGCGACCTTCGCCCGCGTGAACAAGTACGGCTTCATCGAGACCCCGTTCCGCCGCGTGAAGGACGGCGTGGTCACCACCGAGGTCGCCTATCTGTCGGCCATGGAGGAGGCGAAGTACTACGTCGCCCAGGCCAACGCCCAGATGGACGAGAACTTCAAGCTCACCGAGGAGCTGGTGGTCTGCCGTCGCGCCGGCGAGGTCATCGTCGTCGGCCCCGAGCGCGTCGATCTCATGGACGTGTCGCCGAAGCAGCTCGTCTCGGTTGCCGCGGCGCTGATCCCGTTCCTCGAGAACGACGACGCCAACCGGGCGCTGATGGGCTCGAACATGCAGCGCCAGGCGGTGCCGCTGGTCCGCGCCGACGCGCCCTTCGTCGGCACCGGCATGGAGGCCGTGGTCGCTCGCGACTCCGGCGCCGCCATCGCGGCGCGCCGCACCGGCATCATCGACCAGGTGGACGCCACCCGTATCGTCATCCGGGCCACCGAGGAGGCCGACGCCAACAAGCCGGGCGTCGACATCTACCGCCTGCAGAAGTTCCAGCGCTCCAACCAGTCGACCTGCATCACGCAGAAGCCGTTGGTCCGCGTCGGCGAGTTCGTGAAGAAGGGCGAGATCATCGCCGACGGACCGTCCACCGAGTTCGGCGAGCTGGCGCTCGGCCGGAACGTGCTCGTCGCGTTCATGCCGTGGAACGGCTACAACTTCGAGGACTCGATCCTGCTCTCCGAGCGGATCGTGAAGGATGACGTGTTCACCTCGATCCACATCGAGGAGTTCGAGGTGATGGCCCGCGACACCAAGCTGGGCCCGGAGGAGATCACCCGCGACATCCCGAACGTCTCGGAGGAGGCGCTCAAGAACCTCGACGAGGCCGGCATCGTCTATATCGGCGCCGAGGTGCACGCGGGCGACATCCTGGTCGGCAAGATCACGCCGAAGGGCGAGAGCCCGATGACGCCGGAGGAGAAGCTCCTTCGCGCCATCTTCGGCGAGAAGGCGTCCGACGTGCGCGACACGTCCCTGCGCGTGCCCCCCGGCGTCACGGGCACGATCGTCGAGGTCCGGGTGTTCAACCGCCACGGCGTCGACAAGGACGAGCGCGCCCAGGCGATCGAGCGCGAGGAGATCGAGCGCCTCGCCAAGGACCGCGACGACGAGCAGGCGATCCTCGACCGCAACACCTACGCGCGGCTCGCCGACACGCTCATCGGCCAGGCCCCGATCGCCGGTCCGCGCGGCTTCCGCAAGGACACGGTGCTCACCCGCGAGGTGATGAGCGAGTACCCGCGCTCGCAATGGTGGCAGTTCGCCGTCGTCGACGACCGTCTCATGACCGAGATGGAGGCGATGCAGAAGCAGTACGACGAGTCGAAGAAGCGCCTCGAGCAGCGCTTCCTCGACAAGGTCGAGAAGCTGCAGCGCGGCGACGAGCTCCCGCCCGGCGTCATGAAGATGGTCAAGGTCTTCGTGGCGGTGAAGCGCAAGATCCAGCCCGGCGACAAGATGGCCGGCCGCCACGGCAACAAGGGCGTGGTGTCGCGCATCGTGCCGATCGAGGACATGCCGTTCCTTGAGGACGGCACGCACGCCGACATCGTGCTCAACCCGCTCGGCGTGCCGAGCCGCATGAACGTCGGTCAGATCCTCGAGACGCACCTCGGCTGGGCGGCTGCGGGCCTGGGTCGCAAGGTGTCCAAGGCGGTCGATGCCTATCTGAAGACGCAGGACATCGCGCCGCTGAAGGAGGAGATGAAGGCGATCTACTCCCCCCACGAGCTCGAGGGCCTGACGGACGAGGAGTACGCCGAGGTCGGCAACAACCTCCGCCGCGGCGTGCCGATGGCGACGCCGGTGTTCAACGGTGCCAAGGAAGCCGACATCGAGCAGATGCTGGAGATGGCCGGGCTCGACCGCTCGGCGCAGTCGACCCTCTACGACGGTCGCACCGGCGAGCCCTTCGACCGCAAGGTCACCATGGGCTACATCTACATGCTGAAGCTCCACCACCTCGTGGACGACAAGATTCACGCGCGCTCGATCGGCCCGTACTCGCTCGTCACCCAGCAGCCGCTGGGCGGCAAGGCGCAGTTCGGCGGCCAGCGCTTCGGCGAGATGGAGGTCTGGGCGCTGGAGGCCTACGGCGCGGCCTACACGCTGCAGGAGATGCTCACGGTGAAGTCGGACGACGTGGCCGGCCGCACCAAGGTCTACGAGGCGATCGTCCGCGGCGACGACACCTTCGAGGCCGGCATCCCCGAGAGCTTCAACGTGCTGGTGAAGGAGATGCGCTCGCTCGGCCTCAACGTCGAGCTGACGAGCTCCAAGCAGCAGCAGGCGGCCAACGACCAGCTCGAGCCGCCCGCCAACGCCGCCGAGTAGCGACAGACGACACCTCCCGTGCCGGTGACGCGCCGGCACGGTTCGAGCGGGGAGGGGCGGGGCCTCCGACGGTTTGAGACGGCCAGCGGCGTCCGGCAGGGCGCTGCGCCGAGGGTGTTTTTCGGACGTGGCGGCGCAGGCGCGGCGCGGCCCGTCGAGCCAAGGAGTGGATCATGAACCAAGAGGTCATGAACCTTTTCAACCAGCAGGCCCAGCCCCAGAGCTTCGACCAGATCAAGATCTCGATCTCCAGCCCCGAGAAGATCCTCTCGTGGTCCTACGGCGAGATCAAGAAGCCCGAGACGATCAACTACCGCACCTTCAAGCCCGAGCGCGACGGCCTGTTCTGCGCGCGCATCTTCGGGCCCATCAAGGACTACGAGTGCTTGTGCGGTAAGTACAAGCGCATGAAGTACAAGGGCGTCATCTGCGAGAAGTGCGGCGTCGAGGTGACGCTGGCGCGCGTCCGGCGCGACCGCATGGGCCATATCGAGCTGGCCGCCCCGGTCGCGCACATCTGGTTCCTCAAGTCGCTGCCCTCGCGCATCGGCCTGCTGCTCGACATGGCGCTCAAGGACCTTGAGCGGATCCTGTACTTCGAGTCGTACTGCGTCATCGAGCCGGGCCTCACGCCCCTGAAGGAGCGCCAGCTCCTCTCGGAGGAGGAGTACCTGCGCGCTCAGGAGGAGTACGGCGAGGATTCGTTCACGGCGATGATCGGCGCCGAGGCCATCCGGCGCATCCTGCAGGAGCTCGACCTCGACAAGATCGCCAACGATCTGCGCGAGGAGATCGCCGTCACCACCTCGGAGCTGAAGCCCAAGAAGCTCCTGAAGCGCCTCAAGATCATCGAGGCGTTCCAGATGTCGGGCAACCGGCCCGAGTGGATGATCCTGACGGTCGTCCCCGTCATCCCGCCGGACCTGCGCCCGCTGGTTCCGCTGGACGGCGGCCGCTTCGCGACGTCGGATCTCAACGACCTCTACCGCCGCGTCATCAACCGCAACAACCGCCTGAAGCGGCTGATCGAGCTGCGCGCGCCCGACATCATCATCCGCAACGAGAAGCGCATGCTTCAGGAGGCGGTGGACGCGCTGTTCGACAACGGCCGCCGCGGCCGCGTCATCACGGGCGCCAACAAGCGCCCGCTGAAGTCGCTCGCCGACATGCTGAAGGGCAAGCAGGGCCGCTTCCGCCAGAACCTGCTCGGCAAGCGCGTCGACTATTCGGGCCGCTCGGTCATCGTGGTCGGCCCCGAGCTGAAGCTGCACCAGTGCGGCCTCCCGAAGAAGATGGCCTTGGAGCTGTTCAAGCCCTTCATCTACGCGCGCCTCGACGCCAAGGGATTCTCGGCCACCGTCAAGCAGGCCAAGAAGCTCGTCGAGAAGGAGAAGCCGGAGGTCTGGGACATCCTCGATGAGGTGATCCGCGAGCACCCGGTGATGCTGAACCGCGCGCCGACGCTGCACCGCCTCGGCATCCAGGCCTTCGAGCCGAAGCTGATCGAGGGCAAGGCGATCCAGCTGCACCCGCTGGTCTGCGCCGCGTTCAACGCCGACTTCGACGGCGACCAGATGGCCGTGCACGTCCCCCTGAGCCTCGAGGCTCAGCTGGAGGCGCGCGTCCTGATGATGTCGACCAACAACATCCTGCACCCCGCGAACGGCCAGCCGATCATCGTGCCGTCGCAGGACATCGTGCTCGGCCTGTACTACCTCTCGATCGTCGCCGAGGGCGCGGTCGGCGCGTACAACGCCGACAACAAGCAGAACCCGATGCAGGGCGTCTACGGCGACATCGGCGAGCTGGAGCACGCTCTGGCCGCCAAGGCCGTCTCGCTGCACTCGAAGATCAAGTGGCGCTGGAAGGGCATCGGCCCGGACGGCGAGCCGCTGACCCAGATCTACGAGACCACCCCGGGCCGCGTGATCCTCTCGGGCGCGCTCCCGAAGCACCGCAAGGTGCCCTTCGACGTCGTCAACAAGCTGATGACCAAGAAGGAGATCTCGGCGATGATCGACACCGTCTACCGCCACTGCGGTCAGAAGGAGTCGGTGATCTTCTGCGACCGCATCATGGCGCTCGGCTTCAGCCACGCCTTCCGCGCCGGCATCTCGTTCGGCAAGGACGACATGGTGGTGCCGGACAACAAGTGGTCGATCGTCGACGCGACCCGCACGCTCGTGAAGGATTACGAGCAGCAGTACAACGACGGCCTGATCACCCAGGGCGAGAAGTACAACAAGGTCGTCGACGCCTGGGCGAAGTGCTCCGACAAGCTGGCCCAGGAGATGATGGGCCGGATCTCGTCGGTGCAGAAGGACGAGAACGGCGCCGACAAGCAGGTCAACTCGATCTACATGATGAGCCACTCGGGCGCCCGCGGCTCGCCGGCGCAGATGAAGCAGCTCGCGGCGATGCGCGGCCTGATGGCGAAGCCCTCGGGCGAGATCATCGAGACCCCGATCATCTCGAACTTCAAGGAAGGCCTCGACGTTCTCGAGTACTTCAACTCGACCCACGGCGCCCGGAAGGGTCTGGCCGACACGGCGCTCAAGACCGCCAACTCGGGCTACCTCACCCGCCGCCTCGTCGACGTGGCGCAGGACGCGGTGATCCGCGAGGTGGATTGCGGCACCACCAACGGCATCCGGATGCGCGCCATCATCGACGCGGGTCAGGTCGTGGCCACGCTCGCCACCCGCATCCTCGGCCGCGCCACGGCGGAGGATCTGGTCGCGCAGGACGGCACGGTCATCGTCAAGACCGGCGAGACCATCGAGGAGCGCCACCTGCCGGCGATCACCGCCGCCGGCATCCAGGAGGTGAAGATCCGCTCGGTGCTCGTCTGCGCCACCAAGAGCGGCGTCTGCGCCACCTGCTACGGGCGCGACCTCGCCCGCGGCACGCCCGTCAACATGGGCGAGGCCGTCGGCGTCATCGCGGCGCAGTCGATCGGCGAGCCGGGCACCCAGCTCACCATGCGCACCTTCCACATCGGCGGTGCGGCGCAGATCGCGGACTCGTCCTTCATCGAGTCGAGCTTCGAGGGCACCATCCGGATCCGCAACCGGGCGCTCGCGAAGAACTCGGACGGCGACCTCATCGCCACCGGCCGCAACGTGGCCGTGGTGATCGTGGGCTCGGACGGGGCCGAGCGGGCGGTGCACCGCCTGCAGTACGGCGCCAAGGTGCGGGTCGACGAGGGCGACAAGATCAAGCGCGGGCAGCGGATCGCCGAGTGGGATCCCTACACCCGTCCGATCGTCGCCGAGGTGGACGGCGTCGTGGCCTACGAGGACCTCTACGACGGCCAGTCGATCACCGAGACGGCCGACGAGTCGACGGGCATCTCGAAGCGCGTCGTCATCGACTGGCGCGGTTCGGCCCGGACCTCGGACCTCAAGCCCGCGATGGTCATCGTGGACCAGGACGGCAAGCCGATCCGCCTGCCGCGCGGCTCGGAGGCCCGCTACCTCCTGCCCGTCGACGCCATCATCGGCTACGACCCGGGCGGCACGGTGAAGGCCGGCGACATCCTGGCCCGCGTCTCGACCGACTCGGCCAAGACCCGCGACATCACCGGCGGTCTGCCGCGGGTGGCGGAGCTGTTCGAGGCGCGCCGCCCGAAGGACGCGGCGATCATCGCCGAGAAGTCGGGCACGATCGCCTTCGGCCGGGACTACAAGAACAAGCGCCGGCTCTCGCTGACGCCGCACGACGGTTCGGAGACGGTCGAGTACCTGATCCCCAAGGGCAAGCACATCCACTTGCAGGACGGGGACGTGGTGGAGCTCGGCGACTACATCGTCGACGGCAACCCGGCGCCGCACGACATCCTGGCGATCAAGGGCGTGGAGGAGCTTGCCGCCTACCTCGTCAACGAGATCCAGGAGGTCTACCGGCTCCAGGGCGTGTCGATCAACGACAAGCACATCGAGGTGATCGTCCGGCAGATGCTGCAGAAGGTGGAAGTCACCGAGAGCGGCGATTCGGACATCATCCCGGGTGACCAGATCGACCGGACCGAGCTGACCGACATCAACGAGAAGCTTCTGGCCGAGGGCAAGAAGCCGGTCGTGGGCGTGCCGGTGCTGCTCGGCATCACCAAGGCCTCGCTGCAGACGAAGTCGTTCATCTCGGCGGCCTCGTTCCAAGAGACCACCCGCGTCCTCACGGAAGCGGCGGTCAACGGCAAGGTCGACACGCTGGAAGGCCTCAAGGAGAACGTCATCGTCGGCTCGCTCATCCCGGCCGGCACGGGCTCCCTGGTGGCGGACATCCGCTCGATCGCGCGCCGCCGCGACAACCTCATCCTGCAGCAGAAGCAGGCCGAGAGCGGTGCCGGCCAGATCGAGGAGTTCTCGCCCGCGGCGGAGTGATCCGCTCCGGAGAGACGAAGCACAGAGGGCGGCCCCGCGGGGCCGCCCTTTCTCGTTTGGCGGACCGCCCTTTTCCCGGACGCCTGGAGCGTCAGCGGAAGGTGATCCGGGATCCAGAGGATGAAGTGCCGCGCAGCGGCGCGATCTTGAGCAACGTTGCAGGGTTCGGGCGCTCCGCGTCTCCTTGCGCTGGATCCCGGATCACCTTCCGCTTCGCTCCAGGCGTCCGGGAAAGGGGCATCGCGCAAAGTCCTCGATCGATGCGCGCCCGGCATCGATCCATCCAGTCTTTGAGTTGGACCCGGAAGAGTCGGACGACCACTCTGGCATCTGCGGAGAATCCTCAGGTTTCTTCGCCCGTCACGGCAAAAGCCGGGCGGCCCATGCTGGGAGGAATTGCCCATGAGCGCGCAGACGAGCGCCGGCCTTGCCGTGTCCGATGCCCGGCGAAGCCGCGTCCGGATCTCCATCGTCCTGATGCTGTTCGTCGCCACGACGATCAACTACGCCGACCGCGCGACCATCTCGATCGCGGGCCCCGCCCTGTCGAAGGATCTCGGGCTCGACGCCGTGCAGATGGGCTACGTGTTCTCGGCCTTCGCGTGGTCCTACGTGCTCGCCCAGATCCCCGGCGGCTGGCTGCTCGACCGCTACGGCGTGAAGTGGGTCTACGCGGCCGCGATCTTCCTGTGGTCGGCCTTCACGCTGGTGCAGGGCGCGGTCGGCTTCTTCACGGGCGCCACCGCGGTCGCGCTGCTGTTCGCGCTGCGGCTGGCCGTCGGCCTCGCCGAGGCGCCGGTCTTTCCCGCCAACGCCCGCATCACGGCAGCGTGGTTCCCCGCCAAGGAGCGGGGCATGGCCTCGGCCTTCTTCAACTCGGCACAGTACTTCGCCACCGTGCTGTTCACGCCGCTCATGGCCTGGGTGGTCCACCATTTCGGCTGGCACCACGTCTTCACCATGATGGGCGCGCTCGGCATCGCCTTCGCGCTGCTCTGGACCCAGGTGATCCACGGCCCGAAGGACCATCCGAGCATGAACGCGGCCGAGCGCGACTACATCGAGCGGGGCGGCGCGCTGCTCGACATGGACGGCCAGGGCTCGGCCAGGCAGGCCAATGTCGGCCGCACGCTGAAGCAGCTGCTGGCCAACCGCATGCTGCTCGGCATCTATGTGGGCCAGTACTGCATCACCACGCTGACCTACTTCTTCCTGACGTGGTTCCCGGTCTACCTCGTGAAGGAGCGCGGGCTGTCGATCCTGCAGGCAGGCTTCGCGGCGGTGCTTCCGGCGCTGTGCGGCTTCGTCGGCGGCATCCTGGGCGGCGTCATCTCCGACATGCTTCTGCGCCGCGGCCACTCGCTCACCGCCGCCCGCAAGATCCCGATCGTCGGCGGCATGCTGCTGTCGATGTCGATCATCGGCTGCAACTACGTGCAGGCGGACGCCGTCGTGGTCGGCCTGATGGCGCTGGCCTTCTTCGGCAAGGGCATCGGGGCGCTCGGCTGGGCCGTGGTCTCGGACACCTCGCCGCGGGAGAGCGGCGGCCTCTCGGGCGGCCTGTTCAACACGTTCGGCAATACCGCCGGCATCACCACCCCGATCGCGATCGGCTACATCGTGCAGAGCACGGGCTCGTTCAACGGGGCGCTGATCTTCGTCGGTCTCAACGCGCTGGTGGCCTGCTTCTGCTACCTCGTGGTGGTCGGCGAGATCCGCCGGGTCGAGCTGCGCTGAGGCGCCGGCCCGGAGACAAACCTGTGCTCATCTCGGCGGCCGCGGGGCTTCCCCGCGGCCCTTGTCGTAGGGTTGCGGGCATGTTCGATTTCAGCCAGCTGCGCTGCTTCGTGGCGGTCGCCGAGGAGCTGCATTTCGGCCGGGCCGCCGCCCGGCTGAACATGACGCAGCCGCCCCTCTCCCGGCAGATCCAGGTTCTGGAGCGCGTGCTCGACGCCCAGCTCCTCGACCGCACGAGCCGCTCGGTGCGGCTCACTGCGGCCGGGCGCAGCTTCCTGCCCGAGGCGCAGCGGATCCTCAGGCTCGCCGAGACCGCCGCGCACGTCACCCGGCAGGTGGCGGCGGGGCGGGCGGGCGTGCTCAAGCTCGGCTTCACGGCGGCCTCCGCCTACGACTTCCTGCCCCGCCTCGTCACCGCCTGCCGGGCCGCCCTGCCCGATGTCACGCTGAGCTTGCGCGAGATGGTGACGAAGGACCAGCTCGAGGGCCTGCTCTCAGGCCAGCTCGACGCGGCGCTCGTGCGTCCGATGGTGACGCATCCCGAGCTGGAGACGGCCCGCGCGCTGGCCGAGCCGCTGATCGCGGCGGTGCCGGCCGGGCACGCGCTGGCGGGCCGGTCCGCGCTGACGCCGGAGGATTTTCGCGGCGCGGCCTTCGTCGCCTACGCGCCGCACGAGGCGAGCTACTTCCACGACCTCGTGGCGGCGCTCTTCGCGGAGGCCGGCGTGCAGCCGCGCGTCCTGCAGCAGCTCACGCAGATACACTCGATCCTGGCGCTGGTGCGGGCCGGGATCGGCCTCGCGCTGGTGCCGGCGGCGGCCGAGCGCCTGCGCTTCGAGGGCGTAGCTTTCCGGCCCCTCGCCCTGCCGCGGCCGCACCCCGCCGAGCTGATGCTGAGCTGGCGGCGCGACCACGACAACCCGCTGGTCGACGCGCTGCGCGGCATCGTGGGCGACCTTGAGCACTGATGCGGTCCGGCACCGTCGCGCCCTTTCCCGGGTGCATGCAGCGTCAGCGGAATGCGACCCGGGACCGAGCACACGATGACGCGCAGCGTCCGCATGGTTGCCGGTGCTGAAGATCGAGCCGCTTCGCGGCGCTTCAGTCGCCGGATCCCGGATCACCCTCCGCTGACGCTCCGGGCGTCCGGGAAAGGGTGGAGTTTCCAGTGCCCATCTGCACGGACGATGCGCGGTGAAGGCAAGGTGATCTTTTATCGATGCACGTCCGGCATCGGTCGATCCAGAGGCGGCATTGGATCTCCGTACCCGGCGGCACTAGCCTGATCTGAAAATCGGGCCTTCCGTGCAAGGGAGTCCCGCCGGAGGAAACCGATGCTGAGCGATCTGGTAGCCCCGCCGCGTCCCGTCGGCGACGCCCCCCGCACGATCCGGGTCCACCCGAAGGACAACGTCGCGATCGTGGTCAACGCCTTCGGGCTGCCGGCCGGCACGGTGTTCCCGGACGGCCTGACGCTCACCGAGTTCGTGCCCCAGGGCCACAAGGTTGCACTCGCCGACGTGCCGCGGGGCGGCCACGTCGTGCGCTACGGCGAGGTGGTGGGGATTGCCCTGCGGGACATCCCGCGCGGCTCCTGGGTCGAGGAATCCTGCGTCGAGACGCCGGTCGCCCCCGCCCTCGACGCGCTGGAGACGTGTACCCGCGTGCCGGCGCCCCTGCCGCCGCTCGACGGCTACACCTTCGAGGGTTTTCGCAATCCGGACGGCAGCGTCGGCACGAAGAACATCCTGGCGATCTCGACCAGCGTGCAGTGCGTGACCGGCACGCTCGACGTCGCGATCCGGCGCATCAAGCAGGAATTGCTGCCGCGCTTCCCCAACGTGGACGACGTGATCGGCCTGACCCACGCCTATGGCTGCGGCGTCGCCATCAACGCGCCGGAGGCGGTGATCCCGATCCGCACCCTCCAGAGCCTCGCCCAGAACCCGAATTTCGGCGGCGCGGTCATGGTGGTGGGCCTCGGCTGCGAGAAGCTCGTCTCCGAGCGCCTCGTGCCCGGCCGGCAGGGAACGGCCGAGGATCCGGAGAACGTGGTCCGCCTGCAGGACGAGCGCCACGAGGGTTTCGGCAGCATGATCGACAGCATCATGCGGATGGCCGAGGCGCGGCTCCAGGTGCTGAACCGGCGTACCCGTGAGACCTGTCCGGCCTCCGACCTCGTGGTCGGCCTGCAATGCGGCGGCAGCGACGCCTTCTCGGGCGTCACCGCCAACCCGGCGCTCGGCTTCGCCGCCGACCTGCTGGTGCGCTGCGGCGCCACCGTGCTGTTCTCCGAGGTGACGGAGGTGCGCGACGCGATCCACCTGCTCACCCCGCGGGCCGCGACCCCGGAGGTCGCCGACGCGCTGATCCGCGAGATGGCGTGGTACGACGATTATCTCGAGAAGGGCGGCGCCGACCGGCGGGCGAACCCGTCGCCCGGCAACAAGCGCGGCGGGCTCAACAACATCGTCGAGAAGGCGCTGGGATCGGTCGCCAAATCCGGCACCAGCGCGATCACGAGCGTGTTGGCCCCGGGCGAGCGGGTGCGCGAGCGGGGGCTGATCTTCGCGGCGACGCCGGCCAGCGACTTCGTCTGCGGCACCCTGCAGCTCGCCTCCGGCATCACGCTTCAGGTGTTCTCGACGGGCCGCGGCACGCCCTACGGCCTCGCACAGGCCCCGGTGATCAAGGTCGCCACGCGCAGCGAACTCGCCCGGCGCTGGTCCGACCTGATCGACCTCGACGCGGGTAAGGTCGCCACCGGCGAGGCGACGATCGAAGAGATGGGCTGGGAGCTGTTCCGCCTGATCCTCGACGTGGCGAGCGGGTGCAAGCAGCCCTGGTCGGACCGCTGGGGCCTCTACAACGACCTGACGCTGTTCAACCCGGCGCCGATCACCTGATCCTCCTCCGCTCTCCGCCCGGCCTGGTCAGGCGATGCGGCGCACCGTCCGCGGATCGACCGCGTCCGCCAGCCCGTCGCCGAGGCTGTTCAGCGCCACCAGCGTCGTGACCAGCAGGAGGGCCGGGGCCGCCAGCATGTGCGGAGCCGATTCGATCGCCCGCGAGCCCTCGGCCACCAGCACGCCCCAGCTGGTCTCGGGCTCCTGCACGCCGAGGCCGAGGAACGAGAGAAAGCTCTCCAGCAGGATCACCCGGGGCACCAGCAGGGTCGCGGCGACGAGGATCGGCCCCAGCGCGTTCGGCACCACGTGGCGCACGAGGATCTGCCGCGCGGTCAGCCCCAGCGCTTCCGCCGCGCGGACGAAGTCGCAGGCCTTCAGGGCCTGCGCCTGCCCGCGCACGATGCGGGCCATGTCGAGCCACTCGACCGCCGCGATGGCGAAGAGGATCAGCCCGAGGCCGGGGCGGAAGAACACCACCAGCACGATCACGAAGAACACGAAGGGCAGGGCGTAGAGCACGTCCACGAGCCGCATCATCACGGCATCGACCGCGCCGCCCGCGAAGCCCGCCACCGCCCCGTAGGCGACTCCGACGACAAGGGCGACGAGCGTCGCCGTGAGGCCGATCAGGAGCGAGACCCGGCCCGCCACGAGGCTGCGGGTGAGGAGGTCGCGCCCGTGCACGTCGGTGCCGAGGGGGAAGTGCAGCCGCCGCAGCGGCGCCTCGACGACGAGGCGGCGCCCGTCGGCGGACGCCTCGACCACCCGGGCCTCGCCGAACAGGTCGGAGCGCGGCAGGTAGACGAGGCCGCGCCGGTCCACCGGCTCGTCCGAGCCGAGGACGAGGCGGACGGAATCCGGGCCCTGTTCGAACCCTTCGAGCCGTGCCCGCATCCGGTAGGCGAGGCGTTCCAGCGCCGGTCCGATCCGGTCGGGCGCCGGCTGAGGTCCGAGCCCCGCGCCGAGCTGGCGCAGATCCGGATAGGCGCGCTCGGGCGCGTGGCCGGTGAGCAGCGGGCCGACCAAGCAGGCCAGCGCCACGAGGACGAGCACGGCAAGGCTTGCCCACGCCCCGCGGCCGAGGCGACGGAGCACGCCGCGGCCCGGCGCGCTCACGCGCGCCCCCGCAGGCGCGGGTCGGCCCAGGCAGCGGCGAGGTCGGCCGCGAGGTTCAGCACGACGACGAACACGCCGACGAGCAGCACCGTGCCCATCACCAGCGTGTAGTCGCGGTTGAGCGCCCCCTCAACGAAGTAGCGCCCGATGCCGGGCAGCCCGAACACCGTCTCGACCACCACGGACCCGGTGAGCAGGCCGGTGGCAAGCGGCCCGGCCAGCGCGATCACCGGCAGGAGCGCGCCGCGCAGCGCGTGGCGCAGCACCCGGCCCGGAGGGAGCCCGAGGCTGCGCATGGTCCGCACCGGCTGGGCGCGGAGCGCCTCGGCGAGGGAGGCCCGGGTGAGCCGCGCCACCGCGCCGATCTGGGGCAGGGCGAGGGTGATCACCGGCAGGACGAGGTGGCCCGGCGCGCCCCCACCCCAGCCGCCGAGCGGCAGCCAGTGCAGGGCGAGTCCGAAGCCGATCTGCAGGAGAGGCGCCACGACGAAGCTCGGCAGGGAGAGGCTCAAGCCCGCCAGCAGGGTGACGGCGCGGTCGGTGGCGCCGCCCTGCCGCAGGGCCGCGAGGCAGCCGAACCCGATGCCGATCCCCAGGGCGAGGAGGAGGGCAAGCGCGCCGAGCGTCAGCGAGACCGGCAGCCCGCGGGCGAGGAGATCGGCCACGGTCAGATCGCGGAACGAGAAGGAGGGTCCGAGATCACCCCGCGCCAGGGCACCGAGGTAGCGGCCGAACTGGACGAGGAGCGGCTGGTCGAGCCCGTAGACCCGGCGCAGGTTCTCCATCGCGGCCGGCGCGAGGGGACGTTCGAGGTCGAACGGGCCGCCGGGCGCGAGCCGCATCAGGAAGAAGCTCGCGGCGACGACGAGGAGGAGGGTGGGCACGGCCTGCGCGAGGCGGCGGAGGACGAGGCCGATCATGGGCGGGGGCCCGCCTCGAGCGCGCGGAGCATCGATCCCATCATCCCTCCAGCCTCAGGAACCGCGTCGGCGCGGCGTTGCGGAGGTTCGGGTGGTAGCCATGCAGCCGCGGGCTGATCAGCGCCTTGGAGCGGGTGTGCATCACCGGGATCCAGGGCAGGTCGCGCATCAGGATCGCCTCGGCGCGCCAGAGCAGGTCGGCGCGGGCCGTGATGTCCGGCTCGCGGGCAGAGGCGTCGAGGAGCGCGTCGTAGGCCGGATCGGCGAAGCGGCCGGGATTCATCCCGTCGTTGCCGGAGCGGAGCAGGAACAGGAAGTTCTGCGGGTCGGAATAGTCGGCGATCCACGACATCCGGGCGATATCGAAGTCGCCGCCGTCGCGCAGATAGGCGAAATGCGTCTTGGCGTCGGTGTAGACGAAGCGCGTCTCGATCCCGAGCGCGCGCCACATCTCGGCCAAAGCCACCGCGGTGTTGCGGTTGTTGTCCGTGGTGTTGAAGCGGTACTCGACCCGCAAGGGGCGGCCCGGCCCGAACCCGGCCTCGGCCAGCAGGCGCCGCGCCTCCGCCTCGTGGTCGATCGGAAAGCCCCGGCGCCCCTCGGTCTCGGGCGGGGCGCGGTAATTGTCGAGCCCCGGCGGGCAGAAGGACCAGGCCGGGCTCATCGTGCCGCCCCAGAGCGCTTCCGCCAGATAAGGCCGGTCGATCGCGAGCGAGAGGGCGCGGCGCACCCGCGGGTCCGAGAAGGGCGCCTTGCGGGTGTTCACCGCCAGCGCGTAGAGGCCGAGACCGGGCCCGAGCACGACCTGATCGCCGAAGCGGCGCTTGAGCGCCGCCATCTGGTCACCGGGCAGATCGGCGAGCGAGTCGATCTCGCCGGCCGCGTACCGTCGCACCGCGCTGGCCAGATCCGGCGTCGGCAGGAAGGCGACCTCCGGGATCGCGACCTCGGCGACCGCGTGGAAATGCGGGTTGCGCACGAGCGTGATCCGGTCGTTCGGAACGAGGTCGCGCAGCCGATAGGGTCCGTTGGACACGAGGTTGCCCGGCCGCGTGAAGGCGTCGCCGAACCGCTCGACGGAGGCCGGGTGCACCGGAAGGCTGGTCTGGTGGGTGAGGAGTTCGAGGAGGTACGGCGTCGGGTTGTCGAGCGCGATCACCAGGGTGCGCGGGTCCGGCGCCGTGACGCCGAGCTGATCCGGGGACATCGCGCCGGCATTCACCGCGGCGGCGTTGCGGATCGGAAAGAGCACCTCGGCGTATTTCGCCGCCGTCGCGGGGGCGAGGATCCGGCGCAGCGCGTACACGAAGGCCCCCGCCTCGACCGGCTCGCCGTTCGACCAGCGCCCCTCGGTCCGCAACCGGAAGGTGTAGGTGCGGCGATCGTCCGATATCGTCCAGCTCTCGGCCGCGCCCGGTATGATGGCGCCCCGGTTGTCGTAGGTCAGCAACCCCTCGAAGAGGTCGCGCAGGATGTGCGCCTCGGCCACCGTCGAGGAGCGGTGCGGGTCGAGCGTCTCGGGATCGGCGTCGTTGCCGCGCCGGTAGAGCGGCGCGCCCACGGCCCGCGCCGGGCGGGGCAGGGCGGCGAGCGCCGCCGCGCCGGAGACGAAGTCGCGGCGGCGCAAGGATATCAGGCGCCGGTCTCCGGCACGAGGCCCGCCGCCTCGATGCCGGCCACCGCGCAGGCCTCGTCGTTGTCCGAGGTGTCGCCCGAGACGCCGACGGCGCCGAGGAGCCGCCCGTCGCGGGCGCGGATCAGCACGCCGCCCGGGACCGGCACGAGGCCCGCCGGGCCCGCGACCTCCGCGACCGCCGTGAGGAAGTAGGCCTGAACCTCGGCCCGCTTGTGCAGCGCCCGCGAGCCGAGCCCGAGGGCGAGCGCCCCGTTCGCCTTGCCCATCGCCACCTCGGCCCGGCGCAGCGAGGTGCCGTCCTCCACCTGGACACATTTCAGAGACCCGCGGGCATCATATACAACCACCGCGAGCGGCTGCAGGCCGCGCGCGCGCGCCGCCTCCAGGGCGGTCGCCACGATGGTTCGGGCAGCGTCGAGCGTCAGGTCGATCATCGTCACACGTCGAGGGGGAGAGGACCACGAGGCGGGCCGGGCACCCGCCGCAGAGCGGAGACGAAACGATTAGCATGCGCCGTGCAATCATCCACATCGGAATGCCGCGGACGGGCTCCACCGCCCTTCAGGAGGTGCTGGCCGGCCTCAGGCCGAGGCTCGCGGAGGCCGGGCTGCTCTACCCCGAACTCGCGCCGCCGGGCTCTCATCCCGACCGGGACGTCAACCACCAGCCGCTCGGCGAAGTCCTCGACGGGCGCCGTCCGCGCGCCGAGCGCAGCGTCGTGCTCGGACGCCTCGACGAGGCCCTGCGGCGGACCCGGGCCGACACGGTGATCCTCTCCTACGAGGACTTCTCGGTGCAGCGCCCCCGCTTCGGCGTGCCCGAGACCCTGCGGGAGATCCTGGCGCGGCGCGGCTTCGCACCGGAGGTGCTGATGGTGGTCAAGCCGCCCTTCGCCTTCCTGAACTCGGCCTACGCCCACCGCGCCCAGCTCATCCGCGAGACCGGCAGCTTTCGCGACTACCTGGCGCTGCACTGGCGCTCCGGCCGGATCGACTACCGGGCGCTGGTCGCGCCCTGGGCCGAGGCCGCGGACGGCCGGGTCACGGCGGTGCCGCTCGCCGACCGGCGCTCGGCGGAGCCGCTCGTCGGCCGCATCGTCGAGGCCCTCGGTCTCGGCGACCGCTTGGGCGACCTGATCGGTGCGCAAGCCGCGGGCTACCGCAGCAACCGCTCCTCCGGGCCGGTCGCGGTCGAGGCCTCGCGCCGCCTGCGGGCGCTGCGGGTGCACCGCCAGGTTGCAGGTCATCCCCGCCGCATCGGCCACGCCCTCGATGAGGCGGCCTGGGCGCGCGGGCTCGACCCGGAGCCGTTCCGCGGCGAGGCGCCGGAATACCGCGCGCGCATCGAGACGCACACCTTCGAGACGCGCGAGCGCTTCGCCAAACTCGCCTGGGGGCAGTCCTGGGACGCCGTGGTAGCGCCGGGCCGGGACCTTCCGCCGAACGAGCTGGCGCACCGGACGATTCCGGCCCAGACCGAGGCCGCGATCGCGGCCCTGGTGAGCGAGACCATGCGGCGCTTCGGCTTCCGCGAGCCGGCGCCGCTGCTGGCCAGATCCGCCGCCCGGATCGAGGACGGCGCGATGGGGCTCGCCCGGCTCGCCGGGTGGGAGAGCCGCTGGCGGGTGTGCTGAGCGGCGGATCTCAGCCGAGGCCGCCCGCCTCCTCGATGAAGCGGGCGACCCTGTCGGCGCCCGCGCCCTCCCGCAGGGAGGCGAAGACGTAGGGCCGCTCGCCCCGCATGCGCCGCGTGTCGCTCTCCATCACGCCGAGATCGGCCCCGACGAGGGGGGCGAGGTCGGTCTTGTTGACGATGAGAAGGTCGGAGCGGGTGATGCCCGGGCCGCCCTTGCGGGGGATCTTCTCGCCGCCCGCCACGTCGATGACGTAGAGCGTGATGTCGGCCAGCTCCGGCGAGAAGGTCGCCGCGAGGTTGTCCCCGCCCGACTCGATCAGCACGAGGTCCAGCCTGGGGAAGCGGCGGCGCATCTCGGCCACCGCCGCGAGGTTGATCGAGGCATCCTCGCGGATCGCCGTGTGGGGGCAGCCGCCGGTCTCGACGCCCATGATGCGCTCCTCGGGCAAGGCGCCGGCCACCGTGAGGATGCGCGCGTCCTCCTTGGTGTAGATGTCGTTGGTGATGGCGCAGATCTCGTAGCGGTCGCGGAAGCGCTTGCAGAGTTGCTCCATCAGGGCCGTCTTGCCCGAGCCGACCGGGCCGCCGATGCCGACGCGCAAGGGACCATTGAGGGGACCGTTCTGCGAGGTCATGACTGGATCTTCCCTTGTGCGAGGCGGGCGAGGATCTCGAGCGCGCGCCCGATCTCGTCCGCGCTGTTGAAGACGTGCGGCGAGAGCCGCACGAGCGGCGGCAACCCCCGAGCGTCCGCGTCGAGCGGCGCGGCGGCCCGCAGCGAAAGCCCGGCCGCGATGCCGGCCTGCGCGAGCGCGGCCCGCAATGCGGCAGAGTCGTGTCCCGCCAGCGTGACCGTGACGAGCCCGGCGGGGTCGGGGCCGAGATCGTGGACCGTCGCGCCCGGGAGCGCGGCGATGCCCTGCCGGAGCGCGGTGGCGAGAGCGCCGACGCGCGCCGCGATCCGGTCGAGCCCGAGGTCGAGGGCGTACTCGACGGCGGCACCGAGCCCGAGCCGGGCGGCGTGGTCGTACTCGTAGGTCTCGAAGCGGCGGGCGTCGTCGCGGAGCCGGTAGCCGTCCCCGTCGAGGGGCGCGCCGAAATGGTCGAGCATCAGTGGCTCCAGCCGGTCGAGCCAGGCGCGCCGCACGTAGAGGAAGCCGGTGCCGCGGGGCCCGCGCAGGAACTTCCGGCCCGTGGCCGCGAGCATGTCGCAGCCGAGCGCCGCGACATCGACCGGGCGCTGCCCGACCATCTGGCAGGCGTCGAGCAGGAACGGGATGCCGTGCGCTCGGGCGAGCGCCCCGATCTCCGCCACCGGATTCACGAGGCCGCCGTTCGAGGGGATCGCGGCGGCGGCGATCAGCCGGACACGGGTGTCGTGCATCCGCGCGAGGGCCACGACGTCGATGCGCCCGTCCGGCGCGGCGGGGATCACCTCGACCACCGCGCCGGTCGCCGCCGCGACCTGCCGCAGGGCGATGAGGTTCGCGCCGTATTCCTGCCGGCCGACGAGGAGCCGGTCTCCGGGACGGAAACCGCGGGCCAGCGCGTAGAAGGCCATCTGCCACGCCCGCGTCGCGCTCTCCGCGAGCGCGATCTCGTCGGGCGCCGCCCCGATCAGTCGGGCGACGCTCGCGTAGACCCCCGCGAGGCGTTCGGCCTCCCGCTCGGCCGCGCCGTGCCCGCTCCAGGCCGCCTCGAGGTCGAGATGGGCCTTCACCGCCTCGACCACGGGCCGCGGCATCAGGCTCGCACCGGCATTGTTGAGGTGGATGCCGTGCGCCGTCCCGGGCGTGTCGGCGCGCAAACGCGCGAGGTCGAGGCCGCTCACGAGCGGAAGATCCGCGAGTACTGCGTCTCGTGCCGGAAGGATCCGAGATCGAGCCGGAAGGTGGCCGAGCCGACCGCGTCGGGATCGAGTCCCGCCACGGAATCTGCGAGCGCCGCGACGCGCGGCGTCAGCCCGGCGATCACCCGGGTGCCCGCCGCTTGGCCCACCGGCGCCGCCCTGAGGGCCGCCGAGACGAGGTTCTGCACGAAGGCGAGACCGTAGGCGGCGCGCATCGGGCCGGCCGCGATGCCGTGCGCGCCCGCCGCCGCGCCGACCGCGACCGGGTAGGCCACCGCCTCCGGCAGCGCTGCCGCAACGCCCGCGAGACCGGAGCAGGGCCAGGCCTGCAGCGTCGCGTCGAGGAAGCTGCGCCCCTGCTGGCTGGTCTCGAGATGGAGCTCGCGGGACGGCGCCAGCGACAGGGCGAGCGCGTTCACCTCGACAAGAAGCGCGGCGTCGGCCGCGCCGCGATGGGCGTTGTCGGCGAGGATCAGGTCGCTGCGCAGGCTCCCTCGCTCGACCACGTCGTCGAGCCACAGGGCGAGGCTCGCCTCGTCGCACACGTCGCCCGCCTCCACGGCCCATTCGAGCCCGTGGGAATAGGCGTAGGCGCCGACCGGGTAGGTCGGCGACAGCCACGCCATCAGCCGCAGGGCATCAGTCATGCGGGCGGTGATGGTGATGCCCGTGGCCATGATCGTGATGGCCATGATCGTGATGGCCATGGTCGTGGCCTGGGTGGCCGTGCTCATGGGTCTGGTCGTGGGTATGACCGTGCCCCCCCGCGTAGGCGCCGCCCTCCGGCCGGAACGGGCGCTCCACCGGCTCGGCGCTGCCGCCGAGGCCGCGCACCATCTCGGCCAGCACGTGGTCGTCCCCGATATAGACCGCGTCGGGCGCGATCTCGGCCGGAATGTGTCGGTTGCCGATGTGCCAGATCAGGCGCTTCAGGGCGTGATCGGAGGGTGCGCGGATCGCCAGGAGCCGCTCGGGCGCGGCCTCGACCCAGACGAGGCGCCCGTCCTCCAGCACCAGGGCGTCGCCGTCCTCCAGCACCGTGGCTTCGGCCAAGTCGAGCAGGAAGGCGAGGCCGCCGAGCCCCCGCATCGCCATGCGGCGGCGGTGCCGGTCGCCGTGATCGAGCACGATGCGATCGACGATCTCAGCCCCCGATAGGGCGTCGCGGCGAAGGATGCGGGTGGCGCGGAGCATGGCTGCGAGCGGGTGTCAGAACAGGAAGTAGCGCTGGGCCATCGGTAGCACCTCGGCGGGCTCGCAGACCAAGAGTTCGCCGTCGGCACGCACGTCGTAGGTCTCGGGATCGACCTCGATCACGGGCGTGGCGTCGTTGAGAACCATGCTCTTCTTCGAGATGCCGCCGCGCACGTTCTCGACGGCCACCAGCTCTTTCTGCACGCCGAGACGCTCGCGCACGCCGTCCTCGACCGCCGCCCGCGACACGAAGGTGAGGGCGGTGGAAAAGGGCGTGCGGCCGTAGGCGCCGAACATCGGGCGGTAATGGACCGGCTGCGGCGTCGGGATCGAGGCGTTCGGGTCGCCCATCGGGGCGGCCGCGATGCTGCCGCCCTTCAGGACGAGGTCGGGCTTCACCCCGAAGAAGGCCGGCGTCCAGAGCACGAGGTCGGCGAGCTTGCCGGGCTCGACCGAGCCGATGTGCCGCGAGACGCCGTGCGCGATCGCCGGGTTGATCGTGTACTTCGCTACGTAGCGGCGCGCCCGCAGGTTGTCGGTGCCCGACGCGTCGCCGGAAAGCGCCCCGCGCTGCCGCTTCATCTTGTCGGCGGTCTGCCACGTGCGGATCACGACCTCGCCGACCCGGCCCATCGCCTGGCTGTCCGAGGACATCATCGAGAGCGCGCCGATGTCGTGCAGGATGTCCTCGGCCGCGATGGTCTCGCGGCGGATCCGGCTCTCGGCGAAGGCGAGGTCTTCGGGGATCGCCGGGTCGAGGTGGTGGCACACCATCAGCATGTCGAGATGCTCGTCGATGGTGTTCTTCGTGTAGGGCCGCGTCGGGTTCGTGGACGAGGGCAAGACGTTCGGCAGCCCCGCCACCTTGATGATGTCCGGCGCGTGGCCGCCGCCCGCGCCCTCGGTGTGGAAGGCGTGGATGGTGCGGCCCCGGAAGGCCGCGATCGTGTCCTCGACGAAGCCCGACTCGTTGAGCGTATCGGTGTGGATCATCACCTGCACGTCGTGCTGGTCGGCGACGGTGAGGCAATTGTCGATCGCCGCGGGGGTGGTGCCCCAGTCCTCGTGCAGCTTCATCGCGCAGGCGCCCGCGCGGATCATCTCGACGAGGCTCTCGGGCCGCGCGGCGTTGCCCTTGCCGGCGAAGGCGAGGTTCATCGGGAAGGCGTCGGCCGCCTCGATCATCCGGGCGATGTGCCAGGGGCCGGGCGTACAGGTCGTGGCGAAGGTGCCGTGGGCGGGCCCCGTGCCGCCGCCGAGCATCGTAGTGATGCCGGAGCAGAGCGCCTCCTCGATCTGTTGCGGGCAGATGAAGTGGATGTGGCTGTCGAAGCCGCCGGCGGTGAGGATCTTGCCCTCGCCCGCGATCACCTCGGTGCCGGGCCCGACCACGATGTCGACCCCGGGCTGCACATCCGGGTTTCCGGCCTTGCCGAGCTTGGCGATCCGACCCCGCACGATGCCGACGTCGCACTTCACGATGCCCCAGTGGTCGAGCACCACCGCGTTGGTGATCACCGTATCGACGGCGCCGTCCGCGTTCGTGACCTGCGACTGGCCCATGCCGTCGCGGATCACCTTGCCGCCGCCGAACTTCACCTCCTCACCGTAGGTGGTGAAGTCGCGCTCGACGGTGATCTCGAGGCTGGTGTCGGCGAGCCGGATGCGGTCTCCGGTCGTCGGCCCGAACATCGCCGCGTAGGCGCCGCGCGGGAGGGCGGCGGGCTTGGGTGCGTTGGCCATGGTCAGAGCTTGCCCATCACGTCGCCGCGGAAGCCGTAGACGGTGCGCCCGCCCGAGAGCGGCACCAGCGCCACCTCGCGGGTGGCGCCCGGCTCGAAGCGCACGGCGGTGCCGGGCGCGATGTCGAGGCGCTTGCCGCGGGCATCCTCGCGCTCGAAGACCAGACCCGGATTGACCTCGTAGAAATGGTAGTGCGAGCCGACCTGGATCGGCCGGTCGCCCGTGTTGGCCACCGTGATCACGGTGCGCGGCGCGTCCGCATTGAACACGATCTCGCCGGGCAGCACCGTCACGGTGCCGGGCACGTCGGCGGAGGGCAGGCCGCGGATCGGGTGGTGCACGGTCACGAGCTTGGTGCCGTCCGGGAAGGTCGCCTCGACCTGGATGTCGTGGATCATCTCCGCCACGCCCTCCATCACCTGGGAGGCGTCGAGCACGGTGGCGCCGGACTGCATCAGCTCGGAGACGGAACGCCCGTCGCGGGCGCCCTCGACCACGAAATCGGTGATCAGCGCGACCGCCTCCGGGTGATTCAGCTTCACGCCCCGTGCGAGGCGATTGCGCGCCACCTGCGCCGCCATGGCGACGAGGAGCTTGTCCTTCTCGCGGGGGGTGAGGAGCACGGCTTTGGACCTCGCATGCGACCGGGAACCGGGCCGGGAGCAAGGATCATGCGCGCGGCGCGGTCAAGCCCGCTGCGTGCATCGGTGCAGCAGGGCATACGGGCGCAACGAGACTTCGACGGGGATATGCTTGTCCGCGCCGACGAAGACCGTTCGATTGTCAGGAGATACTGGCTCCCCGAGCAGGACTCGAACCTGCGACAAGGCGATTAACAGTCGCCTGCTCTACCAACTGAGCTATCGGGGATCAGTGAGACGGGGCTGTAGGCCATCCCGCCGCGCCGGTCAACCGGGATGCGTTCAGGGGCGCGCGGTCCGGTAGAAGGCGTAGGCCGCGAAGGTCAGGGCCGACAGGCCGAACACCAAGAGCTCTTCGGGCATCGCGGGCTCCTTCGGGCAAAACCTTGACGGTTCGTTAATACGCCAGACGACCGCCCGTTCCGCGCGCCGCGCCTATTGCTGCGGTTCGGTGCCGCCCACGGAGGGCAGGGCGAGCCCCTGCTTGGGATCGAAGTTGCTTCCGCCGAGCGGCGAGCTCGCCTCCGCGCCGCGCCGACCGAGTTCCTCGTCCGACAGCGCCGGGCCGGGCTGCCGGATGGCGCCGGCGGGCACGAGCGGCTCGACCAGCGCGCCGGGAGTCAGGCCCTCGGGGCAGATCTGCGAACAGATCGGCTCGATCTCGCTGGGCGAGGAGCAGGCGGCCACCGCCCGCCCGCCGACGCAGGCGCAGCGGCAGGCCGCGTCCGCCGCGGTGGATGCCAGCATCAGCACGCCGGCCAGAACGATCCGTCTCAACGCCCGCAACTCCCCGGCATCTCGTTTGGAGCGCAACCCTATCCGGCGGGGCGCCCGCGCGATAGCGGCAGTCCGCGGGGGGGGCGGCTCAACCTCCTGTTAACCGCTCGCGCCGAGGGTGCCCCCGATTCGAACCGAAGAGGAGCCTGCCATGCAGCCGACCCGATCGGACCTCGGCCGCGGCCCGTCCTCCGACGCGGAGGGACCCGCGAAGATCCTCACCGGGGACGCGATCCTGTCCTGCCGCCTGCGACCGGAGGGCCGCGCGGGCGCGCGGCTGTCCCTGCCGAGCGCCTCCGGCATCCCGGACCTCTTCGTGCTCTCGGACGAGGCGAGCGGCGACGAGCGGCTGGCCCGCGTCACCGTCCGCAAGCAGGGCGCGGACGGCGCACGGCTCTGGGTGCAATTCCTGGGCCCGGCGCAGCTCGCGGCATAGCGCAAAAAGACAGATCAACCGGCGACATCGGCGCCACTTCGTCACCCGCCATAAATAATTGTGAACGCACCGCCGGGCTTGGTCTGGCACATCCTCTTCCCAGCCGACAAAAGCCAACACGGGAGGATGACCGATGAGGACGGTCAAGCTGCGGCCGGAACCGGTGACGCTCGCGCAGAGCTGGGAGATGTCGGACGCCGCACCCGGCGGCGGCGCGACGGACTGGCCGCTTCCCGCCATCCATCCCTGGATCGCCTTCCTGCTCGAACCCTGGCTCCAGGCCATCGAGCAGGCCGGACCCGGGACGACCCACTGGCTGCAGGAGACCAGCGCGGCGATGAGCGCCTGCCTCCGGGAATGGGTCGATCCGACCCCGGCGATCGAGCGCGCGCTGGAGGGCGCCCGCGCCGCCTCGGACCTGCTCGTCGCCTGCATCGGCCGGGCCGGCTGGGCGCACGCGGACGCGCAGCGGCAGGTCGCCCGCGCGGCCATGGGCGCGTTGATCGAGGCCCTGAGCGTGGCCGAGGCCAGCGAGAGCAAGGCCGAGATCGGCCTCGGCTTCTGAGCCCATCGGCCGGAACGACCCGGATCGTCGCGGTTCGGCGGAGCGGGGTCGGGGCGACCGGCGCCTGCCGTGCGACCGCGCGGTAGCGGCCCGGTCGCCTGCGAGAGCCTCTGCCCGCGCACCGGGCGGGCCGAACCCCACGACGTGAGCATCTGGGACGGACCGCCAGAGGCCGGGCCTCGGCAGCCGGTTCATCGCGTCGCCCCAAGGCATCCGGCACCGGCGGCGCGCGGCACTTTCAAGAGTGCGTGGCCGGTGGCTGGGTCGAGCGGCTCTGGCCGCCCGCAAGCTTCGTGGCGCGATGCGCACCGTCCCTGACCTGTACCAGTCCGCCCCGAGAGGGGCCTGCTACGCAGTTCCGCTCCAGAGCCAAGTAAGGACCTCGAGGCCGAAGGTCGAGGCAAAAAAGCCTGTCTTGGCAGGAAAGGACTATCCTCCGACAGATGCCTTCCGCCGTTGTTGCTGAGTCGCAACATGGCTTGGGAACTACCTGCGAGTCGGGGAATCCACGTTGCCCGGGACAGTCCGTTCGCCCAGAGTGGAATCGCCATAAGGGTTTCGCGACAGCGAGCCCGCACGAGCCTGCCACAGATGCAGGCCGGTCAAGACAAAAGGCCCGGGCGCGGCAGCGAAAGCGGCGGCTCATCGGGCTCCTCTCGGGTCTCGAAGCTTTTGGAGATATCGATGAAGCTCTTGAAGAGCTCCCTGCTCGGCTCGGCCGCGGCGCTCGCCGCCGTCGCCGGCGCCCAGGCCGCCGACCTTCCGATCAAGAAGGCCGCCCCGATCGAGTACGTGCGCGTCTGCTCGACCTACGGCGCCGGCTTCTTCTACATCCCCGGCACCGACACCTGCCTGCGCCTCTCGGGCCGCGCCCGCTTCGAGTACGGCTACCAGGCCCCGCTCGCCCGCAGCCAGGGCAACGGCGACTACAGCGGCTACCGCGGCCTCGCCCGCATCAACCTCGACGCCCGCACGCAGACCGCCTACGGCACCCTGCGCGCCTTCGTCCGCCTCGAGACGGCCAGCCGCACCGGCTTCCCGACCATGCACTCGGGCACCCAGAACCGCATCGGCAACGCCTTCCCGGCGCTCGGCGTCGACGGGTTCGGCCGCGTGCAGCAGTACTTCAACACCGACAAGGCGTTCGTGCAGTTCGCCGGCTTCACCGCCGGTCGCGCGTCCTCGTTCTTCGACTTCTACGCCCACGACTTCGAGATCCAGGCCGGCACGCTCGGCTCGGACGTCGCCTCGACCAACCTCGCGGCCTACACCGCCACCCTCGGCAACGGCTTCTCGGCCACGCTGTCGATGGAAGACCCGAGCTTCCGCCGCACGCCGGTCTACTCGCCCGCCAACGTCGCCGCCGCGGCGGCCGTGCTCGGCAACTCCAGCCTGCAGACCTTCGCGGTCACGCAGTCGCCGGCCCCGGTCTTCCTCGGCTTCAACGCCGCCGGCCTGCCGGTCGGCCTCGGCTTCGAGGACACGATCCAGCGCAACCGCATGCCCGACTTCGTCGGCGTGCTGCGCTACGACCAGCCCTGGGGCTCGGCTCAGATCTCGGGCGCCGTGCACGAGGTCAACATCGGCACGCTCAACACCGCCGCCGCCCAGATCGTCGGCACGAACCCCGGCACGCTCGGCCGCGCGGCTTCCGAGTACGGCTGGGCCGTCCAGGGCGGCCTGAAGATCAACCTGCCCTTCATCGCTCCCGGCGACACCCTGTACCTGCAGGGCGCCTACGGCGAGGGCGCGGGCATGTACACCGGCGTCTCGGCCTGGGCGGGCTCCTACATCCAGTCGGCCACCTCGCTCCAGGGCGCGCCGTTCCAGCAGTTCTTCTCGGATGCGGTGCTGAACCCGCTCAGCAACCGCCTCGAGCTGACGCAGACCTTCTCGGTCGTCGCCTCGCTGCTGCACTACTGGAACCCGACGCTCCGCTCGGCCCTGTTCGGCTCCTACGGCGAGGTCGCCTTCGCCCCCGGCGCCCGCGCCGCCCAGGCCTCCTACAACGGCCTCGGCATCGCCGGCATCACCAACATCGGCGCCTTCGGCTCGAGCTACTACAACCTCAACCAGATCCTGCGCGACACCTACGCCTTCAACGTGGGCGGCAGCCTGATCTGGTCGCCGGTGAAGGACCTCGATATCGGCGTCGAGGGCGTCTACCAGAACTACGGCGTGCAGAACGGCCGCGTGATCGACGCGAACCGCTCGCCCGGCGTGACCTCGCAGACGCTGCTGAACGCCGCGGTCGCCGCCGGCACCCTGCGCACCGTCACCAACGCCGACGTGTTCCAGGTCCGCGCCCGCGTCCAGCGCGACTTCTAAGCCTCCCGGCCTCGCCGTGTGGGCGCCCCGGCGCCCACACGGGTCTTCCAAAAGCTTCCGACTTGTTACGAGCCCGGCCGAAAGGTCGGGCTTTTTCCGTGCCGCGCATCGGGGGACAGGCGCGGCACGCTCCTCCGGCCCCACGCCTCCCGGGACGAGCGTGCCGGGATGCACCCGGACCTCGCCCCCATCGGCGGACGCCGGATGCCGGAGCCGCGCCCCGAGGGCGCCGCGGAATCCCTCAGTGGCTGCTGCTGCCGTCGCTGCTGCGCTGCATGCAGCGCCAGCCCGCCAGGCAGCTCGGCTCGTCCGTCGTCGGCACGTAGGCCGGCTCGCTCGATTCGCCGTTGACGTTGAGGCACGCGCCACCATCCGCATGCACGACGTCGTAGGCCGTGTCGCTCGACGCCACGACGACCTCGCGGCCGCGCGCCACCGCCGTCTTGAGCGCTTGGCAGGAGAGCGTCGGTGCAAGCAGCCGATCCTGTGCCGGGACCGGACCGGCGGTGAACGAGAGCAGGCAGGCGGTGAGGACGAGGCGGCGCATGATTCGATGTCTCTGACGGCGATCCCGGCCGAGCCGGGCGATCCGGCATCAGCCATAATTCAACCGGGAAGGGAAATCGCGCTCGCGTGACAATCGTCGGCGGCGTCCCGCGCCACGCTCAGATCACCGGGAGACCGAAACCCTTGGCCTCCTCACCGGGCTCGACGTGGATCGTGACGACCGCGCCGGGGATGTCGGCCTCCAGCGCGCCCTCCATCCGGTCGCAGATCGCATGGGCCTCCCGCACGCTCATCTCGCCCGGCACCACGAGGTGGAAATCGATGAAGGTCGCCTGGCCGGCCGAGCGGGTGCGTACGTCGTGCGCCTCCAGGGCACCCGAACCGTGCCGCGAGATCAGGGCGCGGATCTCCGTGACCATCTCGGGCGGAGCGGCCCGGTCCATCAGACCGTCGATCGATTCACGTACCATGGTCCAGCCCGACCACAGGATGTTGAGTGCCACCAGACCCGCCACGAGGGGATCGAGGACGGGATAGCCCGTGGCGAGCACGGCGCCGAGGCCCGCGAGCACGCCCACCGAGGTGACAACGTCGGCGAGCACGTGGCGCGCATCGGCGATCAGCGCGGGGGAGCGCCACGCCCGACCCCAGCGCAGCAGCGCGACCGCCCAGACCCCGTTGACCACCGTCGCCACGGCGTTGACCGCGAGACCCAGCGCCGGCGCCTCGATCGGCTTCGGCTCCAGGATGCCGTAATAGGCCTCGCGCAGGATCAGCAGCGCCGCCACCGCGATCAGGATGCCCTCGATCACCGCGGAGAAGAACTCCGCCTTGTGATGGCCGTAGGGGTGATCGGCATCCGCCGGCCGGCCGGCCACGCGCAGCGCCACGAAGGCCCCGCAGGCCGCCACGACGTTGATGATGCTTTCCAGCGCGTCCGACCAGAGCGCGAGGCTGCCGGTGAGCCACCAGGCCAGGAACTTCAGCCCGGTGACGGCGAGGCCGATGCCGGCGCTGGCGAGCGCGGCCTTCTGGGTGCGGTTCATGCTGCTGGGTCCGGTTGGGATCCGGGGCGCATACGGGACTCTCGGCCCACAAGGCCACGGCAAAGGTCTTAGCCTGGGCTATCGCCGGGCCGAGCCTCGGCCGGAGCGGCCAGAGCCGCCGCGATGAACGCGTCCTTCGCCGCGCGGTAGGCCGCCATGGGTCGACCGGCATGGGCCTGCTTCAGCGCGTTGTAGTGCCCGGCCAGAGCGCGGTCGATCCGGAGCCGGTCGCGGAAGCGCACGAAGACGTCGAGTTCCGATCCGAGCGCGACGAGCTGGATACCGAGCGGCGGCTCGGTCGCTTCGTCCTGGAAGGCGGCGAAGTCGGCGGTCCGGACGGAGCCGGGATTGTCGGGGTAGCGCCGGCCGAGGACTGCCCGACAGGCAGCGAAGCGGTCGGGCGGGACCCGCACGGCGATGTCGAGATCGCCCTTGCCGAGGCAGCCGGGCACCGCGGTCGCGCCGACATGCTCGATCGTGGCCTCCGCCGGCAGACAGGCCGCGAGTTCCGCTTGGACGGAGGCGAACAGCCGCCATGCGGCGGCGGACGCGGGCCCCGGATCGGCGAGGCGGAGGATCTCGGGCTCACTTTTCATCCGGCGCGGCGGCCGTGGCCACCGGTTCCGGAGAGGGCGCGTCGGGTGGAGCGTTCCCCCGCGCGACCTCGCGGGCGCGGCTGCGCCCGGCCTGAGCGCGGGCCTGTTCGGCTTTTCGGAGGTAGCGCCGCCGTTGCCAGCCGAACCGGGCCTCCGCCGCCAGCGCGTCGAGGCGGGCGGCCTCGCGCTCCCAGTAGCCGACGAGCTGTCCGTCGAGGGTGATCCGGGGCCTGCGCCCGGCAGGCGTCGCCATGGCTCGCCTCACGCCCGCCGAGCCGGCGGCTCGGCCGTCTCGGAGACCACCAGGGCGTCCGGATCGTTGCGAAAGCTCCCGGCCCCTGCATCGGGCACCGGCACGGCCGGCGTGCCGAAGGGCTCGCTGGGATAGGCCTGCGCGAACTTCGCCCGCGCCTCAGCGGCGTCGGCGGCCTTCAGCGCCACCTCGGGCTCATCGGGAAGCGGCCAGCGCGGATCGGCCGGATCGCGCGGGCGCAGCGAGAACCAGGGCATCGGCGGCCTCCCGTCGTGTCCATCCCTGCCGGGCAGGGGCTTCGCCGCAACCCGAACCGCCCCGCTCAAGTTCCGCTGCGCCGGTCCGGGAAATTGATTCGCGCGCGCATTCCGTGCAGGTGGCGCCCGATGCGTGTGGACCTCTTCGATTTCGACCTGCCCGAGACGAGCATCGCGCTGCGACCCGCCGAGCCGCGCGGCTCGGCGCGGCTGCTCGTGGTGGATCCGGGTTCCGGCCTCGCCGACCGCCGTGTGGCCGACCTGCCGGGCCTCCTGCGGCCGGGCGATGCCCTGGTCTTCAACGACACGCGGGTGATCCCGGCGCGCCTGCACGGCCTGCGCCTGCGCCCCGGCGCGCCCGGCCAGCGCATGGAGGCGATGCTGCATCTGCGCGAGGCGCCGGATTGCTGGCGCGCCTTCGCGCGGCCCGCCAAGCGCCTCGCGGCGGGCGACCGGATCCGGTTCGGCACCGGGACGGACGCGGCCTGCGACCTCGCGCAGCTCGACGCCACCGTGGCGGCGAAGGGGGAGGGCGGCGAGGTCGTGCTGCGGTTCGACCTCGCGGGCTCGCTCCTCGACGAGCGGATCGCCGCGCTCGGAATCCTGCCGCTGCCCCCCTACATCGCGGGCAAGCGCCCGGTCGATGAGCGGGACGCGGCCGACTACCAGACGGTCTATGCCCGCGAGCCCGGCGCTGTCGCCGCGCCGACCGCCGGCCTGCACGTCACCGAGGACCTGCTGGCCGCCCTCGACGCCGCCGGCCTCGAACGGCACCACGTCACGCTGCATGTCGGCGCCGGCACCTTCCTGCCGGTGAAGGCGGAGGACACCGCAGAGCACCGCATGCACGCCGAGATCGGACACATCGACGCCGCCACCGCGGACGCCCTCAACGCGGTCCGCGCGCGGGGCGGCCGGGTCGTCGCGGTCGGCACCACGGCCCTGCGCCTTCTGGAGAGCGCCGCAGACGAGACCGGCTGCCTCCACCCCTTCGCCGGCCCGACCGAGATCTTCATCACCCCGGGCTACCGCTTCCGCGCGGTCGACGCCCTGATGACGAACTTCCACCTGCCGCGCTCGACCCTGTTCATGCTGGTCTCGGCCTTCTCGGGCCTCGACACGATGCGGGCGGCCTACGCTCACGCGATCGCTGCGGGCTACCGCTTCTACTCCTACGGCGACGCCAGCCTGCTCTTCCCGGCCGCGCGCACGGACACCCCATGAGCGCATCCATGACCGAGCCCCAGGCCACGCCCGACTTCCGCTTCGCCGTCCACGGCACGGACGGCCGCGCCCGCACCGGCGCGGTCACGATGCCGCGCGGCGTGGTCCGCACGCCGGCCTTCATGCCGGTGGGCACGGCCGCGACCGTGAAGGCGATGTACGCCGATCAGGTGCGCGATCTCGGCGCCGACATCGTCCTCGGCAACACCTACCACCTGATGCTGCGGCCCGGCGCCGAGCGGATGGCCCGGCTCGGGGGCCTCCACCGCTTCATGCGCTGGGACGGCCCGATCCTCACCGATTCCGGCGGCTTCCAGGTGATGTCGCTCTCCGCCCTGCGGAAGCTCGACGAGGACGGCGTCACCTTCCGCTCGCACATCGACGGCACCGCCCACCGCATGAGCCCGGAGCGCTCCATCGAGATCCAGGGCCTGCTCGGCTCCGACATCCAGATGCAGCTCGACGAATGCGTGCGCCTGCCCGCCCCCCCGGAGGCGATCGAGAAGGCGATGCGCCTGTCGCTGCGCTGGGCCGAGCGCTGCCGTGTGGCCTTCGGCGAGCAGGCGGGCAAAGCGATGTTCGGCATCGTGCAGGGCGGCGACATCCCCGAGTTGCGCGTCTCGAGCGCGCGGGCCCTGGTCGATCTCGATCTCAAGGGCTACGCCATCGGCGGCCTCGCGGTGGGCGAGCCCCAGGCCGTGATGCTCGCCATGATCGAGACGGTGGAGCCGCACCTGCCGGCCCACAAGCCCCGCTACCTCATGGGCGTCGGCACACCCGACGACCTCCTGCGCTCTGTCGAGCGGGGCGTCGACATGTTCGACTGCGTGATGCCGACCCGCGCCGGGCGCCACGGCCTCGCCTATACCCGTCACGGCCGGATCAACCTGCGCAACGCCCGCCACGCCGAGGACACGCGGCCCCTCGACGAGGCCTCCGCCTGCCCGGCGGCGCGCGACTATTCCCGCGCCTACCTCCACCACCTCGTCCGTTCGGACGAGATCCTCGGCATGATGCTGCTGACCTGGAACAACCTCGCCTACTACCAGGACCTGATGGCGGGCATGCGGACGGCAATCCGGGCGGGCCGGTTCCTGGCCTTCGCGGAGGAGACCCGCGCGGGCTGGGAGCGGGCTGAGGTCGCCGCCAAGGCCGGAGCCTGAACGCGGATCGCGGCGGCCCGTCACCGGCCAAGCAGGGCTCCGCCCTGCACCCGCGAGAGGCCTGGGGCCTCTCGACACCGCGACCCATCTCGCCTCAGGGGCGGGCGAGCACCCGGTAGAAGCCGTCCGGCGCATCCTCGTCGGTCTCGGCAGCGCGCTTCAGGGCCGCGACGATCCGGTCCGCTACCGGCAGGCGGTAGTGCAGGGCGTCCCAGTAGTTCGCGTCCTCGGTGGTGACCGGGGAGGGAATGCGGAAATCGACGACCAGGGCGCCGCGCGCCCGGCCGATCTCGGCGGCGCGAGCCTTGCACGCCGCCTCGCGCCGGCCGGCCGGCGTGCCGGGCTGCCCCTGCGCCGCGGCGTGGACCGGCATGAAGGCCAGGATTCGCCGCGTCTCGCGCGGCAGGCTCGCGAGCAGCGCGTCGAGCCGGTCGAGCGCGGGCATTCCGCCCTCCGCCGGCTCGGCGGCGGCAGGCGCCGCCGCGTCGGGATCCGCGGCGGTCCCCGCACGGATGTGCGCCCGCGCGCGGGCGAGGTCGTAGGCCGCCTCCGGCGGCGTGAACACCGCATAGCCGTCGGGCCGGATGCGGGCGGGCAGGAGGTGCAGGGCATGCAGCGCCACACCGGCCGCCACTGTCAGTCCCTGCCAGCTCACCTGGTGCCAGAGGCCGCGGGGCGCGCCGGGCGCGTAGAGCCAGTCCGGGAAGGGATGCTGGGTCCGAGCCGGCGGAGCGACGGCACACCACGTCGCGTCGAGCCCGAACAGCACCATCCGGGGCCGCCCCGCGGCGAGGAAGAGCCCGGCGAGGCGCCCCTGCTCGTCGGGCGTCGCCGCGTTGACGGCGAGGTTGGCGAAGCGCCCCCCGAAGGCCGCACCGAGCGCCTCGGGATCCAGCAGGCGGGCCGTCGAGGTTCCGAACACCGCGGCGTCGAAGGCACCGCTGCGGGCGATCTGGGGGTACATGAAGCGCTGATTGCGGTCCATGATAGGGCCGGCCGCCCGGCCGCGCCCTGCTCGCAGGCCGTAGGGATCCAGGGCGGCCACGAGACCCGCGACGGCGAGTCCGACGGCGAGGGCCGCGCCGCAGAAGGCAGCCGCGAAGCCGCGCCACGCCTGCGCGGGCCCGGAGCGGAGAGGCTGGATATCCAGGGCTTCACGGCTCATCCCACCGCCGCTGTCACCGAACCGTGGCGGCGCTGGGGCAAACGGCCAGGCCGCGCCACCTTCCCGGTTGACCCGCCCAGACCGCTCCCCTATTGCGGGCCACGCTTCATCCCCGCGACAGGCGGTGAGACGAACGCGAGCGCGTAGCTCAGCTGGTAGAGCAACGGACTTTTAATCTGTAGGTCCTGGGTTCGAGCCCCAGCGCGCTCACCACAGATTTCACTCGCTGAACGAGGGACTTGTCGGGTTCCGCATTCTTCGGACCTGGACCGGGCCGAGCTCCGCCGTCGGGCTTCGCTAAGCGCCCGACGGCCTTCGCCGACCGATCGGGATCCCGGCGTGCGTGTGCGAGAGGCTGCGCTGCGAGCCCTATCCCGACACGATCTCAGTACCGTATGGCTCCCGCGGCATGGTTCTCGAAGGGGAGCTCCGCCGTCGCCCGGACGGGGTCGGCGGGCCCGACATGCGCGAGGGCGAGCGCCAATCCGCCGAGTGCGACAAGGCAGAGCAGGCCGAAAAGGGCGAAGGTCACGCGCTCCGGCCTGTGACGCTGACCGTGGATGAGCGCGCAACCCACCGTGAACGCGGCGGCTTCGACGAACGGTATGGCCAGAGCCAGCGTCATGTCGGATCTCCGCAGGTTCGGGCGTCCGGGCGATGGAAGCTCCACATCGTTGCTGTACCGCGCCTCGTCCTGCGCCACCACGGCGACGTTCCGAGCGGGCAGGTGGGCGCATCGGGACTGATTATTGAACGGCGTCCACATCCGAGGATGACGGAACAGCACGACGACGCCGGGATCGCACGCGGCCGCGCAACTGTGTCGGTCGCGCGCGTATCATTCCTGCGGCCACGTGAGCCCGATGGCGTGACGCCCACTCCCGGTCTGCCGCCGTCCTGCTCGGCAGGCTTCTTCTCTCCCAGGTCCTGCACCCGGATCCCGCGACCCCGGGGGCGCCCCCACCTACACGAACGCGTGAGATCGGCGCGCAGGACCTCTGGTCGCGGCGGACCGCTGCCGTAGTTTCGGAGATGGAATAAACGACGGGAGGAAAACGTGCGATCACCCATCCTTGGCGCAGCCCTGCTGCTTCTGCTTCCTGTCTCGGCCGATGCGCAGGACGCGGGCGATCCGGCAGCCGGCGAGAAGGCCTTCGCCCCGTGCAAGGCGTGCCACAACTTCGAGAAGAACGGCGTCGGGCCGGACCTCAAGGGCGTCGTCGGCCGAAAGGCCGGAACCTATGAGGGCTACAGCTACTCCGCGGCGCTCAAGAATTCGGGCCTCACCTGGGACGAGGCCAATCTGCACGAGTGGCTGAAGGATCCCAAAGCCAAGGTCCCCGGCACGAAGATGATCTTCCAAGGCATCAAGGACGACAAGAAGATCAACGATGTGATCGCCTATCTGAAATCGAAGAGCTGAAGGCGGGAGCGGCATACGAAGGCCCGCGCGGCCTGTGCCAATGGACAGCGCGGGCGTCACCCGGTGCCGGCGCGCGCACGCCCGACCGTCGAGCGCGCGGCCTCGATCGCCACGTTGGCGGCCGCAAGGGTACGGGGCTCGGTCGGCCGGTTGAGGGCGTGTCGCGCGATGCTGGCGGCGAGATCGTCCACCTCGCCCGCCATGCCCTCCAGGCGCGCGCGGTCCGTCTCGCGGCGCGCCTCGGAGCGCAGTTCGAGCAGGCGTGCCGTCGCCACCTCGATCCGCTCCCGGCGGATCCGCCCGAGCCGTTGCCGCAGCCAAGCGGCCGTCGAGCCGACGCCGCCGGCCAGGATCGCCACGAGGTAGATCCAGCTCTCGTAGCGCTCGATGAAGGTCTCCTGCTCGCGCTCGTAATAGTCGATCGCGCCCGGGTGGATCGGCAGGCGCGCGCTGGTGGCGTCCGCCGTGTCCTCGTAGGCGGGGTGCGTGACGTCCTCGGCGGCGGGAACGGTCTCGGCGAGCGCCGCGCGCATCTCGAACAGGTGCTGGGTGACCTCGGCGGCGAGGCTGCGGGAGAGGTCGGCGCGCGCCATCAGGCGGTAGGAGGAGCCGACCGTCGCGACATCCTCGGCCGGCAGGCGCGGGTTGCCGCCGAAGAGGGCCGCCGGGACCGTGACGGGCTGCAGGCGCGGCCAACGCGCCAGCACCGCGGCGGCGTCCGGCACCCCGATCAGCGTGACCTCCCCGTCGGGGCTCGCCGCCCGGACATGGTCGACGAGCCGTCTCGCGGCCGGGGAGGTGGGTGTCGTCACGAGCACCAGGGCGTCGATCCGTCCCGCGCCGAGCGCCGCCGCGACGTCGGCCTCCGCCACCGGGACGAGCGCGACGGCCGTCTGCGGGGCGCTCCCGCTCGCCGCCTCCGTCAGGAGTTCGAGCCCGTGATGGGCGGCGAGGTCGCCGACGAGCGTCCTGTCGGCGGTCCGGCTCGCCAGCATGCCCAGGCGCCTGCCCGCGAGGTCCGGGACGCCCTTGATGCCGGAGGCGGCGGGGGCCGCCACGAACGCCGCGAGTTCGCGCAGGACCGCCAGCGTCAGGCCATTGCCCGGCATCGCGACGTCCGGGCGGACCACCGCCAGATCGGCCTTGCCGGCCTTGAGCGCCTCCGCGCTCTCGCGCACCCCGGCGAAGGGCAGGACCTTCAGCCGGATCCCGAGCCTCCGGCGGGCGAGTTCGTCGGCGTAGGCGCGCAGCAGGGCGGGCTCCGTGCCCCCCTCCGGGGCGACCGCGATGGTGAGCGTCGTGGGCCGCGTCACCTGAAACGCCGTGAGAGCGCCGAGCACCAAGAGGACAGCCAGCCCCAGCGGAAGAAGGGCCTCGCGGCCGACAGGCAATGCCAACTTACGCAACGCGCGCTCCCGCTCGCTGCGGCCCGATGCGGCCGCGTGGTGTCCAGATGGGCGACACGGCATCGCTTCCCAGGGTGCCGGGTCTCCATCGCCCGAAGATCCTGATGCGATACTGATGGGAAGGGCGCCCGCGCCCGCTCGCATCCTAACGCGACTCGGCAGAGCTTCGTGGCGCGGTCCCAGGCGACCGCGCGAACCCCGGACAGCCGATGCCTCCCGTCATCCAGGCCGCGCCCGCGCAGACCGGCGCCCAACCTGCCGATCCCGCCCCGGCCGACGCCCGGTTCGTCGTCGGCCAGGACCCGGAGGGCCGCTGGGTCGCGTTCGAGGTCCACGGGCGCGCCGGCGGCCTGTTCCGGAGCCGGCGGGACGCGATCGATTACGCCGAGGACGAGACCGGACACCGGCCGGACGCCGTGCGCCTGTCCGGGGAGCGCGTCGCGCTGCGCCTGTGAGAGCGCCCGCCCCGCGCCGTCACGCATCCGGTCCCGGGGCTCCTCCCGGGACCGGCGCGGCGCGGTCGGCCGGTCGTGCGTCTCGGCCCGGCTCGTCGTCGGGCGCCCGCAGGCGGTAGCCGACGCCGGTCTCGGTCAGGAGGATGCGCGGGCGCTCGGGGTCGACCTCCAGCTTCTGCCGGAGCTGGCGCATGTAGACGCGCAGGTATTGCGGCTCGGAGGAGGCCGAGACCGCCTGCATGAGCTGGGCGTGGGTCAGCACCTTGCCGGCGTGCAGCACGAGGACGCGCAGGAAGTCGTACTCGCGGGGGGTGAGCTTCACCACGTCGTCCCCGACCTTCACGATGCGCCGGACCAGATCGACGGAGAGGCCGTCGATCCGGAAGACCGGGCGCTCGCCCTGCACGGCGAGCTGGTGGCGGAGCGCCGCGCGCAGCCGCGCCAGGAGTTCGGCCATGCCGAAGGGCTTCGTCACGTAGTCGTCGGCGCCGAGATCGAGCGCCTCGACCTTGCCGCCCTCGTCGTCGCGGCTCGACAGCACCACGACGGGCAGGGCGGGGTGGCCCGCCCGGATGGCGCGCAGCAGGTCGTGCCCGCGCATGTCGGGCAGGCCGAGGTCGAGGATGACGAGGTCCGGGCTCTGCCGGGCGAGCAGGTCCAGGGCGGCGGCGGCGCTCGCCGCCTCCACGATGGCGTAGCCCTGGGTCGAGAGCCCGGTGCGCAGCAGCTTGCGGATCGGGGGCTCGTCGTCGATGACGAGGACGGTCGGGCTCATGCGGCGAGATCCCCTGGCACGGTCCGGGCCGGAACCGGCAGCGTGACGGTGAAGACGGCGCCGGTCCGATCCGGCCGGTTGGCCGCGGTGACGGTGCCGCCCATCGCCTCGACGAAGCCGCGCGCGATGGCGAGACCGAGGCCCGTGCCGGCCCGGACCCGGTCGCCCAGGCGCACCCGGTAGAACTTGTCGAACACCCGCTCGACGTCGCCCTCGGGCAGGCCGGGCCCCTCGTCCAGGACCTCGATGCGCACGCGGCGGCCCTCCATTCGGGCGCGGACCGTAACCATGGTTCCTTCGGGCGCGTACTTGGCGGCGTTGTCGAGCAGGTTGACCAGCACCTGCTCGAACAGCACGGGGTCGAGCCGGAGCGTCGGCAGGTCCGGTGCGACCGCGACCGAGACCCGGTGCCCGGCGAGCACGGCCTCGACCCGGCGCAGGGCGGTGTCGACGGTCTCGGCCACGTCCTGCGCCGAGAGGTTCGGGGCGACGGCGCCCGCCTCCAGGCGGGTCATGTCGAGCAGGTTGACGATGAAGCGGTTGAGCCGCTCCGCCTCCGCGATGATGGTTGCCAGGAGATCCGCCTTCGCTTCCGGCGCGAGCGCCGCATCGAGGTCGCGCAGGGTGCTGGCGGAGCCGAGCACGGAGGCCAGCGGGGTGCGCAGGTCGTGGCTGATCGAGGTGAGCAGGGCCTGCCGGAGCCGGTCGGTCTCGGCAGCGCGCTCGGCCCGGTCGAGATCCTCCACGAGGCGCACGCGCTCGATGGCGAGCGCGCCCATGTCGGCCAGGGCATCGAGGAGGCGGCGGCCCTCCGGCGTCAGGATCGGCCCCGTGCCGTCCGCGTCGAGGCCGATGACCCCGATGGTGCCGCGCCCCGTGCGCATCGGCAGGAACAGGCGCCGCGCGCCCGGCAGGGTGTCGGCGGCGCGGCCCGCCGGGCGGTCGTTGTCGAAGGCCCATTGGGCGGCCGCGAGGTCGGCCTCGTCCAGCCTGTCCTCGGGCGGGTAGCCGGCCCGCACGGTGACGGCGGCGCCCTCGGGCAGCAGCAGGACGACCCGGACCCGCAGCATGGTGGCGACCTGCGCGGAGGTGGCCCAGAGCACGTCGTCGAGCGTCCCGCAGGCCGCGAGCTTGCGCGAGAAGCCGAAGAGCCGCTCCGTGGAGCGGGCGCGGGCCTGGGCGACCACCGCGACCGCGCGCGCCCGGGCGGCGAGGTTCGAGACCAGCACGGCGACCAGCGTGAAGAGCAGAAAGGCCGCGATGTTGGTCGGGTCGGCGATGGTGAAGGTGTAGACCGGCGGCAGGAAGAAGAAGTTGTAGGACAGCGAGGCGGCCAGGACCGCGGTGAGCGAGGGGCCGAGCCCCCACCGGACCGCGACGGCCACCACGGCGGTGAGCAGCATGAGGTCGGCGTTCTCCACGCCCGTATAGGGCTGGAGCAGCACGGCGAGGCCGAGCCCGGCACCCGTCGCGGCGAGAGCCAGGGCATAGGCGCGCGTCTCGAAGGCCCGGCGCGGCGGCGCGGTCGCCACGGACCGGCGCGGCGCCGCCTCCGGCGCGACGGCCTCTCCGGGAACGACATGGACGCTGATGTTGCCGCTGCGCCGCACGAGGTCGTGCACGACCGAGCCGTTGACGAGTTCGAACAGCCAGGAACGCGTCGCCTTGCCCACCACGACATGGTTGACGTTGGCCGAGCGGGCATAGGCCAGGATGTCGTCGGCGATGCGCCGGCCGCCCGGCAGGGTCATGGCGTCCCCGCCGAGCCGGTCGGCGAGGCGCAGGACCTCGGCGATCCGGTCGCGCTGGCCCTCGCGCAGGGATGCGGCGCGCGGTCCCTCGATGGAGAGCGCCGTCCAGGGAGCGTGCAGCCGATCGGCCAGCCGCTTGGCGTAGCGCACGAGGCCGGCCGAGCGCGGGTCCTCGCTGACGCAGACGAGGACCCGCTCGCCCGCCGCCCAGGGCCCCGGGATCGCGTTCGCCCGCATGTGCCCGAGGAGTTCGTCGTCCACCCGGTCCGCGGTGCGCCGGAGGGCGAGCTCGCGCAGGGCCGTGAGGTTGCCGCGCGAGAAGTAGTGCCCGAGCGCCCGCTCGGCGTCGGCGGGCAGGTAGACCTTGCCGGCCTTCAGGCGCTCGACGAGGTCGTCCGGGTTGAGATCGACCACCTCGATGTCGTCGGCCCGGTCGAGCACCCCGTCCGGCACCGTCTCGCGCACCCGGATGCGGGTGATCGCCGCCACCACGTCGTTGAGGCTCTCGACGTGCTGGATGTTGAGCGTGGTGAGGACGTCGATGCCGGCGTCGAGCAGTTCCTCGACGTCCTGGTAGCGCTTCGGGTGGCGAGAGCCCGGCGCGTTGGTGTGGGCGAGTTCGTCCACGAGCGCGAGTTGCGGCCGGCGGGCCAGCAGCGCGTCGAGGTCCATCTCCTGCAGGACCGTGCCGTGATAGCGCACCGGCCGGCGGGCGACGACCTCGAAGCCGTCGAGCAGGGCCTCGGTCTCGGCCCGCCCGTGCGTTTCCACCACCCCGACGACCACGTCCGTGCCGGCCTTCAGCCGGGCCCGGCCGACCGTCAGCATCTCGTAGGTCTTGCCGACGCCGGGGGCGGCGCCAAGGAAGACCTTGAGCCGTCCGCGCGTCCGCTCCTCCCGGCGGGCGGCTTCGAGCAGCGCGTCGGGCGAGGGGCGGTTGGGGTCGCGGCCGGTCTCGGGCATGCGCGATCCTATCCCAGAGGGTCAGCGGCGGGCGAGATCGTCCAGGGCCAGATTGAGCGCCAGAACGTTGACGCGCGGCTCCCCGAGCAGACCCAGCGTGCGGCCCCGGACCTGCCCGGCGACGAGCGCGCGGAGCCTGTCCTCCGGCAGGCCGCGGGCCCGGGCGACGCGCGGCACCTGGAAGAGGGCGGCGTCCGGCGTGACGTCGGGGTCGAGCCCCGAGCCGCTCGCGGTGACGAGATCGACCGGCACCGCTGCGTCCGGGTTCTCCGCCCTCAGCGCGTCGCGCTCGGCCCGCACGCGCTCGGCGAGCGCGGCGCTGGTCGGCCCGAGGTTCGAGCCCATCGAGTTCGCCGCGTTGTAGGGAGCCGCCACGGTCTTCGACGCATCGGCCGGGTCGGGCGCCGTCGTGGCCGAGGGCCGGCCATGGAAGTAGCCCGCGCCGGTGAAGCTCTGGCCGATCAGGCTCGATCCGACCACCTTCCCGTCCCGGGTGATCAGGCTGCCGGCGGCCTCGGCGGGAAAGATCGTCCCGGCGAGACCGGTGACGGCCAGCGGGTAGGCGAGGCCGGTGAGCGCCGTCAGGGCGACGAGCAGGATGAGGGCGGGACGGAGCGGATTCGACATCGGCAGGCGATTCGCCATGGGTTGCGGATCGGACATGGGTTGCGGGTTGGACATGGCAGGTCTCCCAGGACCGTTCGTTCAGGCGAGGTGGAGGGCGGTGACGGCGAGGTCGATGACCTTGATGGCCACGAAGGGCACGAGCACGCCGCCGAGGCCGTAGACGAGGAGGTTGCGGCGGAGCAGCGCGGCGGCGCCGACCGGCCGGTAGGTCACGCCCCTCAGGGCCAGCGGGATCAGCGCCACGATGACGAGGGCGTTGAAGATGATGGCCGAGAGGATCGCGCTCTGCGGCGAGGCGAGACCCATGACGTTGAGCGCCTGGAGCTGGGGATAGAGCGAGAGGAACATCGCCGGGATGATGGCGAAGTATTTCGCTACGTCGTTGGCGATGGAGAAGGTGGTGAGCGCCCCCCGGGTCATCAGCAACTGCTTGCCGATGCCGACGATCTCGATGAGCTTGGTCGGGTCGCTGTCGAGGTCCACCATGTTGCCGGCCTCGCGGGCCGCCACCGTGCCTGTGTTCATGGCCACGCCCACATCGGCCTGGGCGAGGGCCGGCGCGTCGTTGGTCCCGTCGCCGCACATGGCGACCAGCTTGCCCTCGGCCTGCTCGCGGCGGATCAGCGCCAGCTTGTCCTCCGGGGTCGCCTGGGCGAGGAAGTCGTCGACCCCGGCCTCGGCCGCGATCGCCGCCGCGGTCATTGGGTTGTCGCCGGTGATCATCACCGTGCGGATGCCCATGCGGCGCAGTTCCGCGAAGCGCTCCCGGATCCCGCCCTTCACGATGTCCTTGAGGTAGACCACCCCGAGGAGGCGGTCGTCCTTCGTCACGGCCAGGGGCGTGCCGCCGGCCCGGGCGATCTCTTCCGCGATGGCGCGGATCTCGATCATGGCCTCGGTCTCGACGGCCGGGCGGTAGGCGAGCGCCGCGCCGGAGCCGCGCGTCGCCGTCGGCTGCCCGGTAAGGGACGCGATGACGGCATCGACCGCGCCCTTGCGGATCGAGGCGCCGTCCAGATCGACCCCCGACATCCGCGATTGCGCGGTGAAGGGCACGAAGGCGGCGTTCAGGCCGGCCATGTCGCGGGCTCTGATGCCGTAGCGCTCCTTGGCGAGCACCACGATGGAGCGGCCCTCCGGCGTCTCGTCGGCGAGCGAGGCGAGTTGCGCGGCGTCGGCGAGATCGTGCTCGGAGACCCCGCGGACAGGGCGGAACTCGGTGGCCTGGCGGTTGCCCAGCGTGATCGTGCCGGTCTTGTCGAGGAGCAGCGTATCGACGTCGCCCGCCGCCTCCACGGCGCGGCCCGACATGGCGAGCACGTTGAAGCGCACCAGCCGGTCCATGCCGGCGATGCCGATGGCGGAGAGCAGCGCGCCGATGGTCGTCGGAATCAGCGTGACGAAGAGGGCCACCAGCACGGCGACCGGGATCGACCCGCCCGCATAGCTCGCGAAGCTCGGGATGGTCGCCACCGCGAGGACGAACACGATGGTGAGGCCGGCCAGCAGGATGTTCAGCGCGATCTCGTTCGGGGTCTTCTGGCGCGCCGCACCTTCGACCAGCGCGATCATGCGATCGACGAAGGTCGAGCCGGCCGCGGCCGTGATGCGGACCCTGATCTCGTCCGACAGCACCTGCGTGCCGCCGGTCACCGCCGAGCGGTCGCCCCCCGACTCGCGGATGACGGGGGCCGACTCGCCGGTGATGGCGGCCTCGTTGACGGAGGCCACGCCCGCGACGACCTCGCCGTCGGACGGGATCAGGTCGCCGGCCTCCACCAGGACGACGTCGCCGACCTTGAGGCTCGTGCCCGGCACGGTCTCGTAGGCCCGGCCGGGCCCGGTGAGGCGCTTGGCCGTCATCTCCGTGCGGGTGCGCCGGAGGCTGTCGGCCTGGGCCTTGCCGCGGCCCTCGGCCAGCGCCTCGGCGAAGTTGGCGAACAGCAGGGTGAACCAGAGCCAGAGGACGATCTGGCCGGAAAAGAGCAGGTCGGATCCGCCGGCGGCGAGGTCGCGCACGAAGAGCAGGGTGGTCAGCGCCGCCACGACCTCGACCACGAACATGACCGGGTTGCGGATCATGACGCGCGGGTCGAGCTTCCTGACGGAGCCGAAGAGGGCGGGCCCGACGAGGGCAGCGCCGAGGAGCGATGAGGTCTTGCGGGACATGGGTTCGCGTGTCCGAGGAAGGGTGGGCGGCCCGGCGCCCGGCACCGGGCCGCGGTCGGGTCAGGCGGCGCTCGCGCCGGCGGTCAGCGCGAGGGCCGCAAGCAGGGCGAGGCCGCCGAGGAGCACGACACCGAGGAGCGCAAGCACGAGGTCCGAGGTGCGCAGGGGCTTGATCCCGGAACCGTGCGCGCGGTGCCGGGCCGTCCGGTGCGGCAGCAGGTGATGGCGCGGCAGGCGCCGGGAGGGGATGGCACGCGGCATCTCAGCCTCCCGTCGCGAAGGTCTGGCCCGCCGCCCCGGCGAGGTGCTCGACCACGGGGCCGAGCGCCAGCGCGGGGAAGAAGGTCAGGCCGCCGATGATCAGCACCACGCCAACCAGCAGGCCGACGAAGAGGCCGCCATGAGTCGGGAAGGTGCCGGCCGAGGCCGGCAGCCGCTTCTTGGCCGCGAGCGAGCCCGCGACGGCGAGCACCGGGATCTTCACGAAGAACCGGCCGACCAGCATGCCGATGGCGAGCGTCGTGTTGTAGAACAGGGTGTTGGCGGTGATACCACCGAAGGCCGAGCCGTTGTTGGCCGCGGCCGAGGTGTAGGCGTAGAGGATCTCCGAGAAGCCGTGGGGCCCTGCATTGGCCGGACCCGCGAGGCCGGCGGGCACGACGGTCGCGAGCGCGGTGAAGCCCAGCATCATCAGCGGCAGGCAGAGGATGCCGAGCACCGCCATCTTCACCTCGCGTGCCTCGATCTTCTTGCCGAGATATTCGGGCGTGCGCCCGACCATCAGGCCGGCCACGAAGATCGCCACCACGACGAAGACCAGCATGCCGTAGAGGCCGGCACCCACGCCGCCGACGATGACCTCGCCGAGCTGCATGTTGAGGAGCGGCACGAGACCGCCGAGCGCCGTGAAGGAATCGTGCATCGCGTTGACCGCGCCGCAGGAGGCGGCCGTGGTGATCACCGCGAACAGCGCGGAGGCGGCGATGCCGAAGCGGACCTCCTTGCCCTCCATGTTGCCGCCCGCGAGGCCGAGATCGGCAAGGACTCCGTGGGCGCTCGCCTCCGCCCAGTAGGTCACGAGGACGCCGGCCGCGAAGAGCAGGCCCATCGCGGCCAGGATCGCCCAGCCCTGGCGCTCGTCGCCGACCATGCGGCCGAAGACGTTGGTGAGCGCGGCACCGATCGCGAAGATCGCGACCATCTGTAGGAGGTTCGAGAGCGCGGTCGGGTTCTCGAAGGGGTGGGCGGCGTTGGCGTTGAAGAAGCCGCCGCCATTGGTCCCGAGCATCTTGATGGCGACCTGGCTCGCCACGGGTCCGACCGCGATGGTCTGCCGCGCGCCCTCGAGGGTCGTCGCCTCGACGGAGGGGGCGAGCGTCTGCGGCATGCCCTGCGACACGAGGACCAGCGCGATCAGGACGCAGAGCGGCAGCAGCACGTAGAGGGTGGCGCGGGTCGTATCGACCCAGAACGAGCCCAGCGTCCTCGACGAGGCGCGGGCGAACCCACGGATCACCGCCACCGCCACCGCCATGCCGGAGGCCGCCGAGACGAAGTTCTGGTGGGTCAGCCCGAGCATCTGGGCGAGGTACGAGAGCGTGGTCTCGCCGCCGTAGGACTGCCAGTTGGTGTTGGTGACGAAGCTTGTCGCGGTGTTGAAGGCGAGGTCCGGCGCCACCGCGGCCTGTTCGGTCGGATTGAGCGGCAGCGCCGCCTGCAGCCGCAGGATCGCGTAGAGCAGGACGAAGCCCGCGAGGTTGAACAGCACCATCGCGCCCGCGTAGCCGAGCCAGGTCTGCTCCTGCCGGGCATCGATGCCGGCGAGGCGGTAGAGCCCGCGCTCGAGCGGGCCGAGGACGGGCGAGAGGGGCGTGCGCCCGCCGTCGAAGACCCGGGTCATGTAGGCCCCGAGCGGGCGCACGAGCGCCAGCACGATCGCGCCGTAGAGCGCGATCTGCATCCAGCCGTTGAGTGTCATAGGGGTGGTCCGTGCTCGGCCGCTCAGAACCGCTCGGGGCGGACGAGGGCGTAGGTGAGGTAGACGAGGAGCCCGGCGGTCACGAGGGCGCCGAGAGCAAGGTCGAGGGTCATGGCGGCCTGCCTTCAGAGCCGTTCGCAGAGGACGGCGTAGCCGGCGGCGAGCGCGAAGACGGCGAGGCCTCCGGCGAGGAAGAGGATGTCGGGCATGGGTCGTCCGTGTCTGTCGGGCCGGCCGGCGGCGGGCATGCCCGCGACCGGCCTCGGCCGACCCGGAATGTGGACGGGAACCGCGTTAGGGTTCGAGCGGGGGCGGGCGGCGTTGTTGTAAGGATCGCGTTAGGATCGGCCCGCAGCCGGGCCGCCGGAGCCGGCCGGACACGCCCGCCGCCACGCCGCCCGCAGGGCGGGACAGGCGCCCGGCGCCCCCAGGAGCGCCGCGCGCGGACAGGCCTCGCCCCAGCCGGCCCGGTCGATCCGGATCACGCCCGTATCGCCGTCCGTGAAGCCGCGAAAGGGAATGGCGCAGATCGGGCAGCGGCCGCCGACGCATCGGAGGCCGGACCCACCGGGGTCGCAGCGGCCGGTCGGCCGCGGCGGGGCGGCTCGGGGCTGGAGCGTGGTCGCCCCGGGGCGGGCGGTCGGCCTCACGGCGCGGGCAGCAGGTCGAGGATGTTCAGCGCGAGCAGCGCCAGGGAGACGGCCGACCACGAGCCGAGACCCAGGATCATCAGGGCGAAGACGCGATCGGCCCTGCATTCGGCGGCGATGTGCCGGAAGACGCTCATGGGAAGGCTCCATCCGGGCGGATGCCCGGGTGGCGCGAGAAAGCCCGCTCACCGCGTTAGGGAACAAGCCGGGTGCGGGCCGCCGGGCATAAGGGATCCATAGGGGACGGCCGCGGGTCCCCCGTGCCCGTGCAGGGCTCCGTCGCCAGCCGGCGCAGGTCGGACGGTCGCCCGGCCGAGGGGCGCGCCGGCACCAGTGCGGAGCGCCGCCTCACAGGTTGTCGAACCAGCTCCGCAGCACGGAGATCCCGGCCTGCCGCTCGCCGACGCCGAACGGGTAGGCGACCGCCTCGCTCGGGATGAAGCCGAACCGCTGGCGGAAGGCGCGGCGGAACGTCTTCTCGTCCGAGAAGCCGACCGCGTAGGCGAGTTGCGAGATGCGCAGCGGGCGCGCCGCATCCCCTCGGACGAGCATCCGCATCGCGCGCATCAGGCGGCGGTCCCGGATGTAGGCGAGCACGCCCCCGGTCTCGCCGAAGAGCCGGTACAGGGTGGAGCGCGACATGCCGAGGCGCGCCGCGATCGTGGCCGGGCTGAGGGCGAAGTCGTGGAGCTCGCGCTCGATCAGGCGGCGCGCCTTGATGCTCGCATCGAGGTTCTGGGGAGCGGCGGTGCCCGCGCGTCCGCGCAGATAGGTGCCGCAGAGCTGCACGATCGCCCGCGCGGCGGTCGCGGCCTCGTGCTGGTGGAGCAGGTCGCCGCAGGCGACGACGTCGGCGATGAAGGCGTGGACGAGGCGCGCATAGGGATCGCCGTCGTGGTCGAAGGCTTGGCCGTGCAGGCCTTCCGGCCGGCATCCCTGGTCCTCCAAGAGGGCGCGGGGGATCACGACGTTCGTGGCATCGACGGCGGCGGCGACGATGCGGACGGGCTGGGCGAGGTCGAAGACCACGCACTGCGTCTCGAGGACCGGGTTCGCCCTGTCCTCGCTCTCGACCGTACTCTGCCCCCGCCGGTAGAATTGCAGCAGGATATGGTCGAGCCCCTGCTGCTGGATCATCTCGGGCGTGCGCTCCAGGATGTGGGCGGGGGCGACCACGTCCCCGATCAGCAGGTCGCCGAGGTGGTAGGAGCGCATCGCGATCGGCACCGTGAGGTCTGTCTCGGGCCGGAAGGCGACCGCGAAGACGGGCGCGAGGTGCTCACGCCACGCGCGTCCCAGGTCGGCCCTGTCGGCGGGGGGCTCGAAGCGGTGGCACAGGATCCGCGGACCCTCGCCCTGCGGACCCTCAACGTCCTTGTTCGACATCGTTCGTTCTTGATCGCCGACCAGTCAGGCTCGGCACGAAACGCCGACGCCGGAAGACTCGCGGATTCCGTGCGAGACTGTGGCTGGGCGCTTCGTGAATGACCCTCGTGCGAAGGGATAGCCTGAAATTGTGAACACACTCAGTAACGAGTTCGGGCTCGACTGGCTCGCCCCCGGCGGATCGGCTGATCTGTTGCACGTGCGCCCCCCGGGGCCGGCAGCCCCCGCGGCGCAGCGCGCGGCGGCGGCGGCGTGTGCAGTGCAGTAGGGCACCGGTCGGGGCAGAATACTCGCCTGTCGGATCACGGTTCCGCGTCTCAAATGTCGCCCAGCCAGTCCCACGACTTGCTAGGGCCGCAACCATGTTGCCGCGGCGTTACAGCCGGAAACCTGGATCACATGCATCAAAACATTGGACGACCGGGCATCATCCGCCGCGTTGCGGAGAGATGTCCGCGGACCGATCCATCATGCACGACGCTGCACTGTCCAGCCGGACCTGAACAACGCAGCTTCAGGGGGACGACCAATGGTTGCTCAAGTTCTACCAGCCCTCAGCGCGGATGCCCTTCGCGAGATCGTCTTCATCTCCGGCTTCAATGCCGACGGAACCGTCGCCGCGACAGCGGGCGCGACCTACAACGCGACCGACCGGAGCTACAACGCCACGGAATCCGGCGTATTCAAGTGGGGCGGCGGCTTCCCCACCGCCGGGGGAGACCTCTCCGGGCCGAACAAGACAGCGGGCACCCCGGGCGGCACCCTGCGCTACGCCTTCGACGGGAGCTTCAGCGCCGCCGAGAAGGCGACCTACCTGGCGGGCATGCAGGTCTGGCAGAACGTCGCCAACGTCCAGTTCGCGGAGGCCTCCGGCACGGCCGCGGCCGACTTCACGTTCCGCCGCAACACCGACACGAAGGCCTTCTTCACGGCAGCCGACGCGTACGCCGTGCCGATCGGCTCGAGCCTGATCCCGCAGCGCGTCGGCCCCTATATCAGCGTGGACATGCGGCCGGGCATCGGCTTCGGCAACTGGGCCAACGATTACTCGGACGGCGGCAACGCCTTCAACACCGCCGTGCACGAGATCGGCCACCTGCTCGGCCTCGACCATGGCGGCCCCTACAACGAGGGCGAGGGGACGGGCGGGGCCGGCGCATCGGCGGCGCAGTTCACGGTCTACGATCAGGCCCCCTACAGCATCATGTCGTACGTCGCGCCCAACGACGTGAACGCGCGGCTGTACGGCAGCTACCCGCTGCGCGCCAATTACGGGCTGGCGGCGGACGGGACCTCTCCGAACCAGGCGGTGACGCCGCAATCCCTCGACATCCTGGCGATCCAGCGGATCTACGGCGCCGCGACCGTCGGCACGCTCACGCAGGCGCAGACCTTCGGCTTCAACACCACCATCGCCGACGCGACGAAGACCTTCTTCGACTTCAGCATCAACACGCGCCCGGTGGTGACGCTCTACAGCAGCGCGTCCGGAAACACCCTCGATCTCTCCGGCTTCGCTCAGAACGCCGTCGTGGACCTGACCCCCGGCAGCTTCAGCAGCGCCGGCGGCCTCACCAACAACATCGGCATCGCCTACGGCACGCAGGTCGGCCGCGCGATCGGCGGCTCCGGCGCCGACCGCATCGCGGGCGGAGAAGCCGCCGAGATCCTGCAGGGCGGCCTCGGAACCGACACGCTCGCCGGCGGCGGCGGGGCGGACGTCCTCTACGGCAACCAGGGCGACGACCTGATCTACGGAAACCAGGGCGCGGACGTGCTGTACGGCGGCCAGGGCAACGACAGCGTGATCGGCGGCCAGGACGCGGACGTGGCCTTCGGCAATCTCGGCAACGACGTCGTCTACGGGAACCTCGGCGCCGACATCGTGTACGGCAACCAGGGCGCAGACACCCTCTACGGCGGTCAGGGCAACGATACGCTCTACGGCGGCCAGGGCGACGACGTGCTCTTCGGCAATGCGGGCGACGACGTGCTCGTGGGCAATCTCGGAGCGGACCGCTTCGTGTTCGGCGCGAATTCCGGGCGCGACCTGATCCTCGGCTTCGACGGCAGCCAGGGGGACCGCCTCAGCCTCTCGGGCCAGACCTACACGCTCGGCTCCGCCGCGGGCGGGAACGCCCTGCTCCTCCTGTCGGGCGGCGGTTCCGTCGAACTCGCCGGCATCAGCGTAGCCCAGTTCGGCAGCGGCTACCTCGCCTGAGGCCGGGGGACGGGCCGGTGGAGGCGCGCGGCCTCCACCGGCACGGCAACCGCGCTCAGGCGCCCGGCGCGAAATCGTTCGCGGTCAGCTCCATCAGGTCGTTCGGGAAGCTGCCGCGGTCATAGGCCCGGCTCGCCGCGGCCTCGATCGCCGCCCTGTGCCGCAGGAACACGTCGAGCGGGTCGCCCCCGTCGTCGCCGAACTGCTGGCGCAACACCTCCGCCTCGATCTCGCAGGCGATCACGCGCTGTCCGTTCGTCATCGGAAAGCGGATCGCGCCCTCGGTGGCCGCATCGTGGTGCGGCGCGCCGTGCGTGTATCTCTCGAGCGGCATCGGGCTTCTCCCTGTCTGGTTCATCCGCCTCGTTCGCGGTGTCGCACGGGGAGGTAGCGTGGCCGACGCCCGTGGCGAGAGCGGGGACCCGGGCGCTCAGTCGAGCCGCGGCGTCAGACGGCCGCCTGCAACGGGGCGCACCGGGTCGCGCCAGGGCTGGGCCCGCGTGACCGGAGCCCGGCCGACGCTGAAGCGCAGCGGTCGGTGATGGTTCAGCGCGTGGCGATGGCGCCGGTGGTGGTGCCAGCGGCGATGGTGGTGCCTGTGCCAGCGGTGGCGGTGATGGCGCCGCCAGTGCCGCCGCCAGCGAACCTCGACGATGGCGCTGTCGGCGGCGCCCGCGAGACCGGCGGCCGTCGGCAGCGTCATGGCGGAGGCCGGGGCGGACGCCATGAGCCCGCCCGCGAAGGCCAGGGCGAGACAGAACCTCTTGATCACGCGACCCCCTCTGCGATTCGGTCGGATGCGAAACGTCGCCGGACCCGAAACGGTTCGCCGTCCCGTTCGCCCCGGCACACGCGTCCGGGCGAGACCGCTCGGTCAGGGTGTCGCGCGGCGCTAGGCCGGATCCGATCCGGCCGTCGTCTTGGCCGCCTTGGTCGTCTTGACCGTCTTGGTCGTCTTGACCGTCTTGGCGACGCTCGCCCCGGCAGCCTTGGCAGCCGGCTTCGCCGCGGCCTTGGCGCGCGCCTTCGTGCCCGCCTTGGCCCCTGCCTTGGCCCCTGCCTTCCCGGCGGGTGCGGCCTCGCCGTCCCCGTCCGCCTTCCTCGCCGCCGCCTTCCGGGTGGGCTTGGCCGCCGTCTTGCGGCCGCCGCGCGCGGGCTTCCCGCCGCCCGCCTCCCGCCGCGCCTTGACGAGGGCGATGCCCTCTTCCAGCGTCAGCGCCTCGGCGCTCGCGGTCTTCGGCAGGGTGGCGTTCACCTCGCCGTCCGTCACGTAGGGGCCGTACTTGCCGGCCTTGACGACGAGCTCGCGCCCGCTCGCCTCGTCCTTGCCGAGCGGACGGCCAGGGTCGGCGGCCGGCCGGCCGCGCCCGCCGCCCTGCTCCTTGGCCACGATGAGGTCGATGGCGCGGTTCGCCCCGATCTCCAGGACGTCGTCGTCACGCCCGAGATTCGCGTAGGTCTTGCCGTGCTGCACGTAGGGCCCGAAGCGGCCGAGATTGGCCAGGATCGGCTCGCCCGTCTCGGGATGGCGCGCCACCTCGCGGGGAAGCGCCAGCAGCCGCAGCGCCTTCTCCAGATCGACCGCCGAGGGCGCGAGGCCCTTGGGCAGCGAGGAGCGCTTCGGCTTCTCGGCGCCCTTCTCGGTCGAGGCCTCGCCGAGCTGCACGAAGGGCCCGAAGCGGCCGTCGCGCAGGCTCACCGGCAGGCCGGTGGCCGGGTCGTCGCCCAGCACCCGCACGCCCGGCTGGCCGCCGTCCGCGGAGGAGCCCTCGCCCTCGCCGTCGAGCCCCGAGGCCGAGAGCTGGCGGGTGTACTTGCACTCGGGGTAGTTCGAGCAGCCCACGAAGGCCCCGAACTTGCCGAGCTTCAGCGAGAGTTGGCCCGAGCCGCAGGTCGGGCAGGCGCGCGGGTTCGAGCCGTCCGCCTTCTCGGGGAAGATGTGGGCGCCGAGCAGCCCGTTCAGCGCCTCCAGCACGTCGGTGACGCGCAGTTCCTTCGTGTTGCCGATCGCGGCGGAGAAGTCGCGCCAGAAGTCGCGCAGCACCGCCCGCCAATCGATCTCGGCGTTCGAGACCCGGTCGAGCTGGCCCTCGAGGTCGGCGGTGAAGTCGTACTCGACGTAGCGCTTGAAGAAGCTTTCCAGGAATCCGGTGACGAGCCGTCCCTTGTCCTCGGGCACGAGGCGCTTCTTCTCGATGCGCACGTACTCACGGTCGCGCAGCGTCTGGAGCACGGCGGCGTAGGTCGAGGGTCGGCCGATGCCGAGCTCCTCCATGCGCTTGACGAGGCTGGCCTCCGAGTAGCGCGGCGGCGGCTCGGTGAAGTGCTGGGTCGCGGTGATGCGCTCGCGGGTGAGCGCATCGTTCGCCCGCATCATCGGCAGGCGCTTCGACTCCTCGTCCTCCTCGTCGTCCTTGCCCTCCTGGTAGAGGGTGAGGAAGCCGTCGAACTTCACCACCTGGCCGGTCGCGCGCAGATCGAGCCTGCGCGGGCCGACGCTCGCCTCGACATCGACGGTGGTGCGCTCCAGCTCGGCCGACTCCATCTGGCTCGCCACGGTGCGGGTCCAGATCAGCTCGTAGAGCTTGGCCTGCTCGGGCTCGAGGTGGCGGGCGATCTGCTTGGGCAGCAGGCCCATGTCTGTCGGGCGCACGGCCTCGTGGGCCTCCTGCGCGTTCTTGGCCTTGACCGTGTACTTGCGCGGCGCGCCCGGCACATAGGCGTCGCCGAACTCGCGCCCGATCACCGCGCGCGCATCCTGGATGGCCTCGGGCGCCATGTCGACGCCGTCGGTCCGCATATAGGTGATGATGCCGACGGTCTCGCCGCCGATATCGACGCCCTCGTAGAGCCGCTGGGCGACCCGCATGGTCTGGGCCGGGGCGAGCCCGAGCTTGCGCGAGGCTTCCTGCTGCAGCGTCGAGGTTGTGAAGGGCGGCTGCGGATGGCGCTTGGCGGGCTTGGCCTCGACGGCGGCGACCCGGAAGGTCGCGAGTTCGAGGTCGCGGCGGAAGGCCGCCGCCTCCTCGCCCGTGCCGACGTCGAGGCGCTGGATGCGCCGGCCGTCGGCGCCCACGAGCCGCGCGTCGAACACGCCGCCCTTGTCGGTCGCGAGGGTGGCCACCAGCGACCAGTACTCGCGTGGGCGGAACGTCTCGATCTCGACCTCGCGCTCGGTGACGAGGCGCAGCGCCACCGACTGCACGCGGCCCGCCGAGCGGGCGCCCGGGAGCTTGCGCCAGAGCACCGGCGAGAGGTTGAAGCCGACCAGATAGTCGAGCGCGCGACGGGCCAGATAGGCATCGACCAGCGCCTGGTCGATCGCGCGGGGCCGCCGCATCGCCTGCTCGACCGAGTCCTTCGTGATCGCGTTGAAGGTGACGCGCTCGACCGGGATGCCTTTCAGCGCCTTGCGGGCGGTCAGCGCCTCCAGCACGTGCCAGGAGATCGCCTCGCCCTCGCGGTCCGGGTCGGTCGCCAGGATCAGCTTCTCGGCGCCCTTGACTGCCTTGGCGATCTCCGAGACGCGCTTCGAGCCGCGGTCCTCCAGCTCCCAGACCATCTGGAAGTCGGCCTCCGGATCGACCGATCCGTCCTTGGCCGGCAGGTCGCGGATATGGCCGAAGGAGGCCAGCACCTCGTAGTCGCGGCCGAGATACTTGTTGATCGTCTTGGCTTTGGCCGGCGACTCGACGACGACGACTTTCATGGACGGATCAGCCTCTCGACGGAGCCACCGCGACGGGTCGGACGGATTGTGCGGATGGCCGGCCCCTGGGCGGGATGGGGCCTCGCGGCGGGACAAGTGGTTCACGGGGCCCGTGTTGTCAAATCGCGGCCCGGAACCTGAGGTCGCCGCCGGCCCGCGGACGGGTCAGAATGCGTTGTCGTAGGCGCGGGGCGAGACCACCGTGCGGAGGATGATCCGGATGTCGAACCAGAGCGACCAATTGTCGATGTAGTGCAGGTCGTGGGCGACCCGGGCCTCCATGTCGGCGTCGGTCAGCGTCTCGCCGCGCAGGCCGTTGACCTGGGCCCAGCCGGTGATGCCGGGCCGCACGTTGTGGCGCCGGGCGTAGAGGGCGATGCGCCGCTCGAAGCTGCGGTCGTGCGCCAGCGCGTGCGGGCGCGGGCCGACGAGGGACATGTCCCCCTTCAGGACATTGAGGAGCTGGGGCAGTTCGTCGAGGTTGGTGCGGCGCAGGAAGGCGCCGACCCGGGTGACGCGCGCGTCGTTCCGGGTCGCCTGCCGGAAGGCCGCGTCGGCCTCGGCCCGCATGCTGCGGAACTTGAAGACCCAGAAGGGCTGCTGGTTGAAGCCGTAGCGCTTCTGCCGGAAGAAGACCGGACCGGGCGTGTCGAGCCGGATCAGGACGGCGACGACGCCGAGGAGCGGGGCCAGCAGCGCCAGCGCGACGAGCGACACCGCGAGATCGAAGCCGCGCTTCAGCGCCACCTCGGCGAGGTTGAGCGGGCGGCGCCCGACATTGATCCCGGACAGCCGTCCGATCCGCGAGACCTGCATGTCGGGGAAGCGGTCGAGCACGGTGCCGGGCCGCAGGTGCAGGGCGGCCGGCACGCGCAGGAACGCGTCGATGCAGCGCTCGACCTCGGCGGTGGAGGCCCAGGGCACGAGGATGAACACGTCGTCGGGCCGCAGGAAGCGCACCACGGAGACGGCGAGTTCGAGATCCTCGTCCAGCTGAGCCTGGCGCGCGGCGGGGTCGGCCTCCGGCGCGGGAGCGCGCAGGTAGCTCGTGCCGATCACCCGCAATCCCAGGGCGTCCGCGGCGTTGCCCGCGTAGAAGCGGGCGATGTCCTCCTCGTAGCCGACGAGATGGATCCGCACGAGCGAGGACGAGCCCGGCCGGGCGAGGCGGCGCACCAGCCGGACCGTGAGGGCACGGCCGAGCATCAGTGCCGGCAGTCCGAGCACGAAGGTCCCGGCCGCCACCGCGCGCGAGAAGTCGGTCGTGGTCTTGGTGACGAAGCCCACCACCAGCACGGCGCCCCAGGCGGCGAGCCAGAGCGAGGCCGTGCGCTGGAGCTGGGGCCGGCGGTCGAGCAGGGTCTCGATCGTGTAGCTGCCCCGCAGGGTGTTGGCACAGAGGACCACGAGGGCGAGCAGACCCGCGAGGCGCCACGCCCGCAGGTGGGGGGAGGCCGGGGGTCCGACCTCCATCGTGTAGGCGTAGGCGTATTCGAGGAGCAGCGTCACGCCGACGATCACCGCCAGATCGACGCAGGCCGCCGCGAGCGGGACGCCGAGCCGCGCGAGCGCGCGTCGGCGCCGCGGCAGCAACGCCGCCCAGACGGTCCGGCGCGCACCCGGTTCGGGGAGGGCGCGGTAGATCCGAGGAGGCCGATCTTGGAACATCTGCTGGGCCATCGGTCCGTTCTGGTCGGAGAAATGTCCTGAAACGGGACAGGTTCATGCGTCCGCGACGTCGCACCGCCGCTTGTCCGCAAGCTCCGCGCCCGCCGCGTCGGTGCCGGCGCGGCACGCGGGCCACTTCGTCACCCGCAGCACTGCCGGGCGCCCCCCGCCTGCGCTAGGGATCGGTTTTCCGGACCGTGCGACGGTCCTGCGACGGCGAGGTCTCGGGACGCGCCGGGACGGATGCGGCGATGAGCGGACAGGGCATCGAGGTTGCGGGCGCGCTGCCCGCGGGCGAGCGGCCGGCGGCCGCCGGGGCCGCGACCGCCCGGGATCCGGCGTCCGGACCGGCCCTGGCGATCCTGGCCGGGCTCAGCCTGTCGCACCTGCTCAACGACCTCGTGCAGTCGCTGCTGCCGGCGATCTACCCGCTGCTCAAGGCCCGCTTCGCCCTGGATTTCGGGCAGGTCGGCCTGATCACCTTCGTGTTCCAGGTGACGGCCTCGATCCTGCAGCCGGTGGTGGGGCTCTACACCGACCGCCGGCCGCTGCCCTTCTCGCTGGCGGGCGGCATGACGATGTCGCTGGTCGGCCTCGTCGCGCTCGCCACAGCCTCGGCCTACCCCGCGCTCCTCCTCGCCGCCGGGCTGATCGGGATCGGGTCGGCGGTGTTCCACCCGGAGGCCTCGCGCGTCGCCCGGCTGGCAGCGGGCGGGCGCTACGGCCTCGCGCAGTCGATGTTCCAGGTGGGCGGCAACGCCGGCACGGCGCTCGGACCGCTGCTCGCGGCGGCGCTCGTGGTGCCGCACGGCCAGGCGAGCGTGGCCTGGTTCACGCTGGCCGCGCTCGCGGGCATCGCGGTGCTCTCGGCGGTCGGGCGCTGGTACCGGGCGCGCCTGCGGACGGCGGTGGCGCGGCCCCGGGCGGGCGGCGGCGCGGAGAACGGCCTGACGCGGCTGAGGGTGGGCACGAGCGTCGCGGTCCTGCTCGCGCTGATCTTCTCCAAGTATTTCTACATGGCGAGCTTCTCATCCTACTACACATTCTACCTGATCGACCGCTTCGGCGTCTCGGTGGTGCAGTCGCAGCTCTACCTGTTCGTCTTCCTCGGCTCGGTCGCGGCCGGCACGATCCTCGGCGGCCCGATCGGCGACCGCATCGGCCGCAAGCCGGTGATCTGGGGCTCGATCCTGGGCGTGCTGCCCTTCGCGCTGGCACTGCCCCATGTCGGCCTCGGCTGGACGGTGGCGCTCACCGTGCCGATCGGCCTGATCCTGGCCTCGGCGATGCCCGCGATCCTGGTCTTCGCGCAGGAATTGCTGCCCGGGCGGATCGGGCTCGTCGGAGGGCTGTTCTTCGGCTTCGCCTTCGGCATGGGCGGCCTCGGGGCGGCCGTGCTCGGCGAGGTCGCGGACCGGACCGGCATCGCGTTCGTCTACGGGCTCTGCGCCTACCTGCCGCTGATCGGCCTGCTCGCGGTCTTCCTGCCGCGCCTGCGCCCGGCCGCCTGAGGCGACCGGGCACCGGGCGCCTCAGGCCGCGGCCTCGTCCGGCGTGGCGGGGCGGGCGACCGTCTGGATCGTCTCGAAACCCTCGAATTGCGGGTGGCCGAGATAGAGCGGCTTGGTCGAGGGCACGCGGCCGTGCGCCTTGCGGAACTGCTCGGAGCGCGTCCAGGCCTCGAAATCGGCCCGCGAGCGCCAGATGGTGTGCGAGGCGTAGAGGACGTGGTCCTCGGCTTCCGGGCCGCGCAGCAGGTGGAACTCCACGAAGCCCGCCATCTCGCCGAGGTGGCTGTCGCGTCCCAGCCACACCTGCTCGAACTCGGCCGTCGAATCCTTGACCACCCTGAAGCGGTTCATGGCAATAAACATCCGCATCTCCGTTCTGGTGCGCGTGAGCGCGAGGGTTCAGGCCCGCGGCAGCGGGAGTCAACCGCGGACTCAGCATTTCGCGCGCGGGAGACCTTCCTCCGGCCGCACGGTGGAGATGGACATTTTGCGCAACTTGAGCATATGAACGGGATGTGCTGTCGGGCGGCCGGCTGAGAACTCGCACGACGCGCACCCGAGGGGTGAGGTCTCCGGCGTATCCCGGACGGCGGCGCGGAGATCTCGGCCCCGGAAGGGTGTCGGGGCATCGGGCGGCGGCGGGCTGGCGCGGGCGGCAACGTGAAGAGGGTGGTTCTGGTCCGATGATGCCGAAGCAAACGACCGACGTGGACCGCCTCGTCGGCATTCGCATCACCGCGTTGCGGAAGGCGCGCGGCCTCAGCCAGACGGCCCTCGGCAACGCGGTCGGCGTGACATTTCAGCAGGTTCAGAAGTACGAGAAGGGCCAGAACCGTGTCGGCGCCGGGCGCCTGCGCGAGATCGCCCGCCTGCTCGAGGTGCCGGTCTCGGCCTTCTTCGAGGACGAGGGCCAGACCGAGGGACCGCAGGAGGACGTGTTCGGCTTCCTCAGCGCGCACGGGGCGATCGAGTTGCTGCGCGCCTACGCCTCGATCCAGGACGACCAGGTCCGCCGCGACGTGCTCTCCATCGTGCGCGCCGCCGCCCGCCTCTCGCAGGCCAAGGCCGAGGCGGGCGCGGAGAACCCCGAATCCTAGTCCGCCCTCAGGCCGGCTCGGCCGCGATCAGGTGGAAGAAGCTGCCGGTGACTTGGCCGCTGCGGTGCCCGGCGAAGCCGAGATCCGTGCCCTCCGCGTCCGTCACGCGCGCCAGCGCGACCGATTCGTCGGGCGCCGCGGTCATCTCGCCCGCGTAGTGGAACTCGTGCCCGACGAGACGGGTGCCGGCCGGACCCAGCACCCCGTCGGCCACCAGATGCGCGACGCGATAGCCGAGATGCAGGCGACGCCGGGCATAGCTCGTCGCTACCGCCAGAAGACCGGCCATGCGGTGGGCCACCCCGTCCGCATCCTCCAGGCTCTCGCCCAGAACCATGTAGCCGCCGCACTCGCCGTGGACGGGCTTCTCCGCCGCGAAGGCTCGGAGGCCGGCGCGGAAACGCTCCGCCGCGGCGAGCCGGCCGGCATGGAGTTCGGGATAGCCGCCCGGCAGCCAGCAGACGTCGCAATCGGCCGGCGGGGCCTCGTCGGCCAGCGGAGAGAACGGCACGATCTCGGCACCGGCCGCCCGCCAGCCCGCCTCCTGATGGGGGTAGAGGAAGCTGAAGGCGGCGTCGCTCGCCACCGCGATGCGCTGGCCCGGGGGCGGGGGTAGGGCGCCCGCGGCGGAGGGCGCCGCACCGGCCGCGCAGGCCAGGATCGCGTCCAGGTCGAGTCCGGCCTCGGCGAGGTCAGCCAAGCGGTCGAGGCGGGCCTCGAGGTCGGCGGTCTCGCCGGCCTGGACGAGGCCGAGATGGCGTTCGGGCAGGACGAGGCCCGCGTCGCGGGCGAGCGCGCCGAGGACCGGGATCCCGACCCGTTCGAGCCCCGCCTCGACGAGGCGGCGGTGGCGCGGGCTCGCGACCTTGTTGAGCACAACGCCGGCGACGCGCAGGCTCGGGTCGTAGGTGGCGCAGCCGAGCGCCACCGCGGCCGCCGACTGGGCCGCCCCCGAGACGTCGAGCACGAGCAGCACCGGCCAGCCGTAGCGCGCCGCGATGTCGGCGTTGGCCCCCGTCCGGCTGGGGGCGGCCCGCACCCCGTCGAACAGGCCCATCGAGCCCTCCGCCACCACGAGGTCGGCCCCGGCGGCCGCGTGCCCCGCCACCGCGTCGAGGAGAGCGGGGCCCATCGCGAAGCTGTCGAGGTTGAAGCTCGGATGCCCGGTCGCGGCCCGGTGGAAGGCGGGATCGATGTAGTCCGGCCCGCACTTGGCGCCGCGGACCCGCAGACCGCGCCGGGCAAGCGCACGCATCAGCGCCAGCGCGACGGTGGTCTTGCCGGAGCTGGAGCGCGGCGCGGCGACGAGGAGGCCGGGAACGCTCATCGCGCACCCTCGGCCGCCACCGCGCCGCCGGGCCGGAAGCGCCGGTCGTAATCGGCGGCGTAGAGGGCGCTCTCGCGGAACTCGTGCGGGTCGAGGGCCGGGCCGACGAGGATCAGCGCCTGCCGCTCCAAGCCCGCCTCGGCCGCCTGTCCGGTGATGGTGGCCAGCGTGCCGGTGAGCACCCGCTCGTCGGGCCAGGAGGCGCGGTAGACGATCGCGGCCGGGCAGTCCGCGCCGTAGAACGGCGTCACCTCGGCCACGAGCTTCTCCACCACGTGGATCGACAGGTGGAGGGCGAGCGTCGCGCCGGTGGCCGCGAAGGCCGCGAGCCGCTCGCGCTCGGGCATCGCGCTCGCGCGGCCCGAGGAGCGGGTCAGCACCACCGATTGGGCGAGGCCCGGCACGGTGAGTTCCCGCCGCAGCGCCGCGGCGGCGGCCGAGAAGGCGGGCACGCCCGGCGTCACCGTGTAGGGGATGCCGAGCCGGTCGAGCCGGCGCATCTGCTCGGCCAGCGCGCTCCAGATCGCGAGGTCGCCGGAATGCAGCCGCGCGACGTCCTGGCCTCTCGCGTGCGCGGCCTCGATCTCGGCCACGATGGCGTCGAGGTCGAGGGGCGCGGTGTCGACGATGCGGGCGCCCGGCGGGCACCAGGCCAGGATCTCGGGCGCGACGAGCGAGCCCGCGTAGAGGCAGACCGGACAGGCGGCGATGCGGTCGCGCCCCCGCACGGTGATGAGGTCGGCCGCGCCCGGTCCGGCGCCGATGAAGTGGACGGTCATGAGGTCTTCTACAGGCCTCCCGCGTACCCTGCGAGCGCGCAGGTGGCACCGGGGCTGGCGATGCGGGGGAGGGCGAGCGCCGCCTCCGGCCCCGCGGCCGCGAGGGCGGCGGCCTCAGCCAGCGAGCCGACGCCGCGCAGGGCTTGCAGGCGCTCCGAGCGGGTGAACACGCGCGCATCCGCGGCCACCAGGGCGTCGGCTTCGACCCCGTGCGGGACGAGCCCGAAAGCGGTGGCCGCCTCGCGGAGCGCCGGCATCCCCGCGCGGTCGGCGGCCGTGGCGATGCCGGCGAGCGCGCCCGGCTCCAGGCCGGCTTCGGACAGTGCCCGGCGAATCAGCCCGGCGATCTCTGCCGCGCCCGTGCCGGCCCGGAACCCGACACCCGCGATCACGAGCACGTCCAGACCCACTGGGTCACCGGCATGGCGGAGCGCCAGCCATGCATCCCGCCGACCGGATCGGCGCGGGAGATTGCGAGGCGGCGCAGTGCGCCCCCGCGCTCGCGGAACGCCGCGAGCAGGGACGCCTCGCCCTCCAGCGTGACCGCGTTGGCGACGCAGCGCCCACCCGGCCGCAGCGCCGCACAGGCCGCCGCGATCACGCCAGGGTCCGAAACGCCGCCGCCGATGAAGACCGCGTCCGGGGGGGCGAGGCCGGCCAGCGCCTCCGGCGCCGTGCCCTCCACCACGTCGAGGCCCGGCACACCGAAATCGTCGGCGTTGCGCCGGATACGCGCGGCGCGCTCGGCCCGCGCCTCGACCGCGACCGCCCGCATGGCGGGGTGGCGCAGCATCCACTCGATCGCGACCGAGCCGGCGCCGCCGCCGACGTCCCAGAGCCGCCCGCCGCGGCGGGGGGCCAGAGCCGCGAGCGTGACGGCGCGGATCTCGGCCTTGGTGAGCTGGCCGTCGTTCTCGAACAGCGCGTCGGGCAGGCCGGGGCTGAGCGCCAGGACCCGCGCGCCGGGATCGGCCTCGACCGCCACCGCCAGCGTGTTGAGCGGGTCGATCCCCGCGAGGTCGAACCGCTCGGCCGTGGCCCCGCGCACCCGCTCGCGCGGGCCGCCCATCGCCTCGAGCACGATCAGCCGCGAGCGACCGAAGCCGCGCTCGGTGAGCAGGGCGGCGACGCGGGCCGGGGTGGTGCCGTCCCAGGAGAGGACGAGCAGGCGCGCGCCGGGCTGCAGATGCGGCAGGATCAGCGGCAGCGCCCGGCCGTGCAGCGTCAGGCAGGCGCAGTCCGGCAGCGACCAGCCGAGCCGCGCGCAGGCGAGGCTGAAGGCCGAGGGCTGCGGGTAGGCGCGGAACTCACCCGGCGGCACCAGCCGGGCGATCTCGGCGCCGATTCCGTAGTGGAACGGGTCGCCGGTGGCGAGGATGCAGGTCGGGCGGCCGCGCCGCGCCAGGATCTCCGGGTAGGCCGCATCGATCGGGCTCGGCCAGGCGCGGGTCTCGGCCCGCAGCGGGCCGGCCAGCGCGAGGTGGCGGCGCCCACCCCAGACCATCTCGGCGGCGTCGAGCGCGGCGGCGGCGGCGGGGCTCAGCCCGGCGCGCCCGTCCTCGCCGATGCCGACGATGGCGAGCCAGGGGCTCGACGAAGGGCTCGACGGCGCCTCAGGCGCGGGCGAGAAGGCGGCCATGCGCATCCTCATCCTGGGCGGAACGACCGAGGCGAGCGCGCTCGCCCGGGCGCTCGGCCATCGCCGCGACCTCGCCTGCACGCTCTCGCTCGCCGGCCGCACGGCCGATCCGAAACCCCTGCCGTTGCCGATGCGGGTCGGCGGCTTCGGCGGACCGGAGGGGCTGGCGGCCTATCTGCGGGCGGAGGGCGTCGAGCGCCTGATCGACGCGACGCATCCCTTCGCCGCCCGGATCAGCCGCAGCGCCGCGCTCGCCGCCGAGGCCGCCGGCGTGCGGCTTCTCGCAGTACGGCGCCCGGCCTGGGCGCGGGAGCCGGGCGACGACTGGCGCGAGGTCGCGAGCGTGCCGGAGGCCGCCGACGCGATCGGCGCGACGCCCCGCACGGTGTTCGTGACGGTGGGCCGCAACGAGGCCGGCGCCTTCGCGCGCGCGCCGCAGCACGCCTACCTCGTCCGCACGATCGAGCCGCTCGACGGGGTGCTGCCGGTGCCGCACCTCACCGAGATCCGGGCACGCGGGCCCTTCGGTGCGGAGGCGGAGGCCGCGTTCATGCGGGAGCGGGGGGTGGAGGTTCTGGTCAGCAAGAATGCCGGCGGCCCGGCGACCTACGGAAAGATCGCGGCGGCCCGGGCGCTCGGGCTGCCGGTGGTGATGGTGCGGCGGCCCGAGAAGCCGGCGGTGACCTGCGTGGACGACGCGGCCGGCGCCCTGCGCTGGCTGGAAGGCTAGGCGCGACGCCATCCCTCCCCCCTCTGCGGGGGAGGGCACCCTGCGAAGCAGGCGGGGAGAGGGGACCCCAGCTTCAGGAACCGGCGCGGCCTGCATGCAGGGCACGGCCCCATCCTGAAGCGGAGGCCCCTCTCCCGTCACCCTTCGGGTGCCACCCTCCCCCGCAGAGGGGGGAGGAAGATCGCGCGGGGTCGTCATCGCGCCGCGACGCTGCGCGGCGTGTAGACGAACGGCAGCCCCTCGGCCCGCGGGATCAGCCGCGTCGCCGAGGCGCCGATGATGACCAGCGTCGCCATGTCGGCGGGCGCGTCGCGCGCCTCCGCCAGAGTCATCACCCGCAGAGCCTCGTCCGGCCGGGTCACGGCGCGGGCGAAGACGACGGGGGTATCGGCGGCCCGGATCTCCGCGGCGATCCCCAATGCCGCGCCGAGCTGCCAGGGCCGGGCGCGCGAGATCGGGTTGTAGAGCGCCACCACGAGGTCGGCGCGCAGCACGGCTTCCAACCGCGCCGTGATGACGTCCCAGGGCTTGAGGTTGTCGGACAGCGAGAGCGCGCAGAAATCGCCCCCGAGCGGGGCGCCGAGGCGGGCAGCCGCCGCCAGCATCGCGGTGATGCCGGGCTCGACCGTGATGGCGAGGTCGCGCCACGCCGGCTCGCCCTGCTCCAGCGCCTCGAACACGGCCGCCGCCATGGCGAACACGCCCGGATCGCCGCCGGAGACCACCGCGACGCGTCGCCCCGAGGCCGCGAGTTCCAGCGCGTGGCGGGCGCGGTCCACCTCGACGCGGTTGTCGCTGGCGTGCCGCACGAGGCCCGGCCGCTCGGGCACGCGCGCGACGTAGGGGATGTACCCGATCAGGTCCTCGGCCGCGTCGAGGGCGCGGCGGGCCGATTCGGTCAGCAGCGAGGGGTCTCCGGGACCGAGGCCGACGACGGTGAGGCTGCCGCTCACGGGCGCCGTCCCTCGCCGGGCACAAGCACCATCGAGAAGTAGGGTGCCTCGTCGTCGGCCTTCTCGGCGAGCGGCACCACGCGCTCGCCCGCCATGGTGCCGCGCTCGACGTAGACCGCGCGGGCGAGCAGCCCCGCGGCGTCGAGCGCGGCGCGCACCTTCGGCAGGTGGCGGCCGAGCTTCATCACCACCGCCGCGTCGGTGCCGCGCAGGCGTTCGGCGAGCGCCTCGGCCGGCAGGGTGGCGGGCAGGACGGTGAGCACGTCGTCGCCCCAGGTGATCGGCGTGCCGGCCCGCGTCCAGCAGCCCGACATGCCGGTGACGCCCGGCACCACCTCGACCGGGAAGCGGTCCTTCAGGCGGCGCCAGAGATGCATGAACGAGCCGTAGAAGAAGGGATCGCCCTCCGACAGGATCGCCACGTCGCGGCCGGCGCCGAGATGGTCGGCGAGCTGGCCGGCCGCATCGTCGTAGAAGCCGGCGAGCGCGGCCACGTAGTCCGGATGCTCGGGGTGCAGCTCGGTCGTGTAGGGGTAGGCCAGCGCCATCTCGCGGGCGGGGTCGCGCACCACCGCGTCCGCGATGGTGCGGGCGTTGCCCCGCTTCCCCCGCTTGCAGAAATGGACCAGCACGGGAGCCCGCTCCAGCACCCGCAGGGCGCGAAGAGTCAGGTATTCGGGGTCGCCCGGCCCCATGCCGACGCCGTAGAGCGTGCCGGTGGTGACGCCGGCCGGCGCCTCCGCTGGATCCAGGATCGCCGGATCGATGCCGCCGGCCTCCATCACTCGACCTCGCAGGCGAGGGCGTTGACGGCCGCCGCCGTCATGGCGCTGCCGCCGCGACGACCGTGGACGACGCAGAAGGGGACGCGGCCGTCGCGGGCGAGCGCCTCCTTGGATTCCGCCGCGCCCACGAACCCGACCGGGATGCCGATCACCGCGGCCGGCGCGCCGACGCCCGCGTCGAGCAGTTCGAGCAAGCGGAACAGGGCGGTGGGCGCGTTGCCGACGGCCACGACGCTGCCCGGCAGGTGCTCGCGCCACAGCTCCATCGCGGCGGCCGAGCGGGTGTTGCCCATCTCGGCGGCCAGCCCCGGCACGCGCGGGTCACCGAGCGTGCAGATCACCGGGTTGTTCGCGGGCAGGCGCGCGCGGGTGACGCCGTCGGCCACCATGCGCACGTCGCAGAGGATCGGCGCGCCGGCCTTGAGCGCGGCCTCGCCTGCTGCCGCGAAATCCTCCGACATCGCGACGTCGCGGGGCAGGTCGGTCATGCCGCAGGCGTGGATCATCCGCACGACCACGCGCTCGGCCGTGCCCGACCAGCGGGCGAGGTCGGATTCGGCGCGGATCATCGCGAAGGATCGGGCGTAGATCGCGCTCCCGTCGCGCAGGTAGTCGAGGCGCGCGCTCATGGTCTGGTCCTGAACAGGTCTTCGAGGTTGGCCGTTTGCGCCCCTCTTACGCGCTCCAGGGCCGCCTCGATAGTCAGCCATTCGACGGGCGCGTCGCCGGGGGCGCCGTCTGGCACGACGCCGTAGCGGCCCGCGTGGCCGACGAGGGTGAGGTCGCGGCGGCGCGGCTCGGCGCAGCCCTTGGCGCAGCCGGAGACGTGCGCGGTGAGCCCCCTGGCCGCGAAGGGCCGGAAGGCCTCGGCGAGGCGTGCGGCGTCGGCGTGGGTCGGGGTCGAGCCGGAGGCGCAAGCGGGCGCGCCGGGGCAGGCCGCGACCGCGCGGCGCGGGTCGTGCGCGTCGGTGATGAAGTCGGCCGCGAGGCGCGCCAGCGCCTCGGCGGCCCGGGCCGGATCGACCGCGAGGACGACGCCGCGGCTGGGGCTGAGGCGGATGTCGCGGGCGCCGGCCCAGTCCGCGATCGCGGCGAGACGCAGGAGCGCGTCGGCGGTGCTGCGGCCGAAGGGGGCGTCGGCGGTGACGGCCGCCCTCCCTCCTCCCTCTGCGGGGGAGGGTACCCTGCGAAGCAGGGGGGACCGGGACGAAGTCCCGCACGAGGGGACCACAGCTTCAGGGTCGGGCTGCAACTCGCATGAAGGTCGCGCCTCTCTCGGAAGCGTCGCCCCCTCGCCCGTCACCCTTCGGGTGCGACCCTCCCCCGCAGAGGGGGGAGAGAGAGACGCGCGCTCGATGTCGGACAGATCGCGGACGCGCCGGGCGCCGGTTCGGGCAAAGGCCGCGAGCAGGGCGGCGACCGTCTCCGGCACCGCGTCTTCCGGCCAGACGCCGAGCCCGAGCGGCGCCCCGCCCGTGGCGAGGGCGATCTCCGCCCGGCCCGGCGCCACCGCCCGCACGTGGATGTCGGCCTCCGCATCCGGCAGGGTGCAGCGCCCGCCGGCCTCAACCGCCACCAGCGTCTTGGCCGGCAGCGGCGCGACGGCGCGACCCAGAGCCTCGATCCGCGCGGCGAGCGTCGACCCGTCCACCAGCGCCTCCGGGTCGAGGCCGCAGAGGGGGCTCGTCAGAGTCAGCCGCTGCGGCCCGCCGTCGTGGCGGACGTCGCCGAGGCCCACGTCCGTGAGCGCCGCCGCGAGAGGTTCGCGCGTCGCCTCCTGCACGCCGCGGATCTGGAGGTTGGCCCGCGCCGTGATGTCGACATGGCCGTTGCCGTAGCGGGACGCCGCCTCCGCGACCGCGCGCAGTTGGGCGAGCGAGAGGATGCCGAGCGGCGGGTGGACGCGGGCCAGGAGCCCGTCGCCGGTCGGCATCGGCCGGGCGAGGCCCGGGCACCAGCCGCGGCGGCTCGGGGCCGCGGGCAGGGCGCGGCGGGCGCTCACTCGGCGGCCTCCGGCATGAGGGCGTCCGCCGGCATCGCGTTGCGGCGGGAGACCCAGAGCCCGCGGGCGCGCGCCTCGTCGAAGCGCTCGAGGATCGCGCGCAGGGCGTCGGGGTTGGCCGCGCGCAGGGCCTCGAAGACCGCCGGATCCGCGATCCAGGCGCCGTAGAGCCGATCGAGATCGGCGTGGGACACCGCGTCCGTCGCGGCGGCCAGCACGAAGACCGCGTCGAGCCCCTGCGCCAATTCCTGCGCACCGCGGTAGCCGTGCCGGAGCTGGCCGGCGATCCAGGCGGGCTCGGCGAGCCGCGCCCGGATCAGCCGGGCGACGTCCTGGCGGGCGGTGCGCGCCCGCGGGCGCTCGGGGTCGGACACATCGAGGCTGTAGAGGGCGGGCGCGGCGCCGGTGAGGGCGGCGGCGGCCGAAAGGCCGCCCATCGCGTCGGCGGCGGCGTCGCCATCGAGAAGGTCGCGCTCGGCCACGTCGAAGGCGTGGAGGTAGGCGTCGGCGCGCGCCACCCGGTCGGCGAAGGCCGCCGAGGAGGCGGGCGCGTCGCCGTAGGCGTGGTCGCTCGCCGCGAGGTAGGCCCGGCCGAGGTCGGCGCGGGTCGCCCAGGCGCCGTCGAGCGCCGTCTCGGCCGCACCCGCGCCGTAGCGGCCGGGGGCGGCACCGAAGACCCTGGCCGGATCCTCGCCCCGGCGGCGGGCGGCCGCGAGCGGGTTGTCCTCGTCGGGCTCCTCGCGGGCCGCGACCGCACGGGCCGCGCGGTCGAGGAGCGCCAGCGTGTCCGGGAAGGTGTCGCGGAAGGCGCCCGAGATCCGCACCGTCACGTCGATGCGGGGGCGCCCGAGGAGCGCCGGCGGCAGCACCTCGAAGCCGGTGACCCGGGTCGAGGCGTGGTCCCAGAGCGGGCGCGCACCCATCAGGTGGAGGGCGTGCGCCACGTCCTCGCCGCCGGTGCGCAGCGTCGGTGAGGCCCAGAGGTCCATCACGACCCGCTCGGGGTAGGCGCCCTCGTCCTGCAGGTAGCGGGTGACGACGGCCTCCGCGGCCTTGGCGCCCAGCGTCGCCGCGGCGCGGGTCGGGATGGCGCGCGGATCGAGCGTGGTGAGGTTGCGGCCCGTGGGCAGCACGTCGGCGCGACCTCGCGCGGGTGAGCCAGAGGGACCCGGCGCGACGAACCGCCCGTCGAGGGCCGCCAGCAAAGCGGCCCGCTCGGCCTCCGCGCTCGCCCGGCGGGCGGGCGCGGCGTCGGCCGGAGCGCGGCCGAAGACGTGGAGACCGTCGCGGAACGCGGTCTCGCCGAGGTCGCAGAGATGCGCGTCGAGCGCGGCCAGCGCCTCCGGCATCGGCGCACCGGGTGCGATCCCGGCGCCCGCGAGGTGGCCGAGCGCGTCCGCCTCCTCGAGGATCGCGCGGGCGATCAGGTCGGCCCGGCGCGGGTCGAGGACGCTCGCGGCGGCGTACTCCTCCACCTGCTCGCGCAGCCGCATGGTCTGCGGGTCGCGCCCGCCGCGCTGGATCTCCGGGGTGAGGTGGCCGAGCGCGATCCCGCCGAGCCGGCGCTTCAGCGGCGCGGCCTCGCCCGGATCGTCGACGATGAACGGATAGATCACCGGCAGCGCGCCGACCGCGAGCGCCGGCCAGCAGGTGGGCGCCAAGGCGACCGCCTTGCCGGGCAGCCACTCGGTGGTGCCGTGGGTGCCGAGATGGATCAGGGCGTCGAAACCTTCCTGCAGTCCCAGGTAGAAGGCGAGGTAGGCATGCGTCGGCGGCTCGTCGGGATCGTGGTAGCCGGCCTTGCGGTCGAGGGCACGGCCGCGGTCGGGCTGGAGGAAGATGCAGAGCCCACCGCTCCCTCCCCCCTCTGTGGGAGAGGGAGCGGTGGGCTCTGTGGAGGGGGCAAGGGTCACGGCGACGGTCGGAAAGCGAAATGCCCCGTCGTGGCAGGCGGGGTCGGCCTCCGGGGCGCCCCAGCGCTCCGTCAGCGCGGCCTGCGCCGCCTCCGGCAACCCGGCGAGCCACGCCCGGTACGCCGCGAGGCCGACCGCGAAGCCCGGCTCGCCCGCGCTCAACGCCCGCATCAGCCCCGGCCCGTCCGGCAGCGCGCCCACCGCGTAGCCCGCCGCCGCCAGATCGTCCGCGATCGCCCGCGCGCTCTCCGGCGTGTCGAGCCCGACCGCGAAGCCGGCCCGGCCGCCGCGGGCCGGATAATCCGAGAGCACCAGCGCGATCCGCCGGTCCGCCCGCTCCGTGCGGGCGAGGCGCAGCCACGCGGCGGCCCGGTCGGCGAGCGCGGCGATGCCGGGGGCGTAGGGCACGGCGCGGCGCTCGACATGGCCCTCGACCTCCGGCGCCTCCTCCTTGAACGAGATCGGGAAGCCCGCGAGGCGCCCGTCGAACTCCGGCAGCGCCACCTGCATGGCGAGGTCGGCCGCGCTCATGCCGCGTGCCGAGGCCGCCCAGGCCTCCCGGGCCGAGCCGAGCGTGTAGGCCTGCAGGACCGGGCAGTCGGCACCGTCGAGCACGAAACCCGCGTCCTCGCGGGCGGCGAAGGCGGTGGCGGCGATGATCAGGTCGGGCTTGCGCGCGGCGAGCGCCGCCCGGACCGCGGCGACCGCCTCCGGATCCTTGAGGCTGGCGACGGCGACGACGAGCGTGCCGATGCCGCGGGCGGCGAGCGCGGCCGTCAGCGCGGCGGCGGGCGCGAGATCGCCGCCGAGTGCCGCCGACCGGTAGATCAGGACGAGCGCGTGCGGAGCGTCCTCAGCCCGTGCAGGGGCCCCGGCGGCGAGCGCCCGGTCCAGCGGGACCGGGCCGCAGCCGGGGCAGCACGGGAAGCCCCGAGGCAGGGGGCGCGGCGGCGCGTAGGCGAGGTCCAGGCCGGACTCGCAGGCCAGGCGCCGCAGCATCTGGCGCAGGTTGTCCCGCCCGCCCGCGCGGAAATAGGCGTCGAGGAGGGGAGCGAGCTCGGGTGCGGTGGCGTGGGCGTCGAGGCGCGGATCCGGGCGGTCATCGCCCGGCAGCAGAACGAGCCGCACGCCGTTCGCGCGCGCCGCCGCAGCGCAGCGCTCGATGCCGTAGCGCCAGTAATCGAGCCCGCCGAGGCAGCGGATCACCACGATCCGCGCCCGCGCCACCACCGCGTCGACGTAGAGATCGACCGACATCGGGTGGCGCAGCCGCGCCAGCTTGGCGAGGCGCAGGGCGGGCAGGTCGGGCTCCGACGCGGCGGCATCCGCGATCGCCGCGAGATCGGTGTCGGTGAACGAGAGCACGACGATCTCCCCGGGCGCCTGGCCCAGATCCACCGCTGCCTCGCCCTCGTCGAGGGAGACCGTATCGACGCGCACGAGGTGCATCGGGCGCCTCCTCAGCTCTCCGCGCGGTCGCGCGCGGCGGCCCGGTCGCGGCGGCGCCAGCGCATCAGCGCGCGGATCAGGACGATCCCGAGGGCGAGGATCGGGATCCAGGGCACGCTGGCGATCGCGAAGCCGAGCGCGGCCGCCGCGCTGGCGCCGAGCGTCTCGCCGCCGCGTGCCCAGACCCGCCGGATGGGGGCGAGGGCGCCCGCACCGCCGCGCTCCGCCCGCAGCACGAGCGCGACCGTCTCGGTGTCGATCCGTTCCTCCAGCGCGCGGCGCCGCCCTTCCGCCTCCTCGATCTGGGTCTGGGCCTGGGAGAGTTCGCCCGCGATCTTCACCAGATTCTCGACCTGGGTATCGGGCTTCTCGGCGAGAGCGGTCAGGCGGTCTTGATAGGCGCGCAGCTGCGCGAGGCGCCGCTCGACGTCGGCCACGGGCCGGGCGAGGTCCTCGGCCCGGGTCGCCTGCTCACGGACCGTCACGGTGCCCGCCGGCTCGCCCGGAAGGGGCGCCGTCGCGAAGGCGAGGAAGGGCGCGACGGATGCGTGGGGCAGCCGCACCTGGAGCCGGGCCTCCGGCTCCGACCGGGGGCCCGCGCCGCTGCGGATCGAGGATTGCAGCACGACGCAGGCGAGGACCGCCTCGTTCAGGCACCGGTCGCGGACCGCTTCGAAGCGGGGCCCCAGACGGTCCGCCGGAAGGTCGAGGGAGAGGTCGTGGCTGTAGGCGAGCTTCGCCCGGCTGGCCCGATCCGGCGCACCGCCGTCCTGGGACGCTTGTTTCGCGGCCGGCCGCACCTGCGGCGCGGCCGTTGCGGCCTCGTCCTGCCGCCCCTGCTCCTGGCAGGCGGCGAGCAGGCCGCAGGCCGCGACGGCCGCAAGAATCCGACGGCGCGCGCGGGCGCTCACCCGGCGAGCGCGGCCGCGACCGCATCCCGGTCGAAGCCCTTGAGGCCGATCACCACGAGCGTGCCGTCGCGGGGCTCGCCGCTGCGCCAGGGCCGGTCGAAGTGGTGGCTCACGCGCCGGCCGACGCCCTGCACGACGAGGCGCATCGCCTTGCCCTCGACCTCGGCGAAGCCCTTGATGCGCAGCACGCCCGCGGTCTCGGCCGCCCGCTCGACGCGCGCGGCGAGGTCGCCCGGCGTCGTGGCGGGCCGTACGGCGAGAGCCACGGTCTCGAAGTCGTCGTGGTCGTGGTCCTCGCCCTCGCCGTGATGCGAGGGGCGTGCGTCGAGGTCGTCCTCGGCGGCCGCCGCGAGGCCGAGGAGCACGCGCGGGTCGATCGCGCCACGCTCGGTCTCCACCACCTTCACGGCGCGGGGCAGGTGCCCCTCGACCTCGGCCCGCACCCGCGCCCGGGTCTCGGCGGCGATCAGGTCGGACTTGTTGAGCACCACGAGGTCGGCGCAGAGGAGCTGGTCCTCGAACACCTCTTCCAGCGGGTTGTCGTGGTCGACCGACGTGTCTGCGGCGCGCTGGGCGGCCGAGGCCTCGGGGTCGTCCGCGAAGGCGCCGGAGGCGACCGCCGGGCCGTCCACCACCGCCACGACGCCGTCCACGGTGACGCGCGAGCGGATCGCCGGCCACTGGAAGGCCTGGACGAGGGGCTTGGGCAGCGCGAGGCCGGAAGTCTCGATCAGGATGTGCTCCGGGGGCTCCGCCCGGTCGAGGAGCGCGGTCAGCGCCGGCACGAAGTCGTCCGCCACCGTGCAGCAGATGCAGCCGTTCGGCAGCTCGACGATGGAATCCTCGGTGCAGCCCTCGACGCCGCAGGCGGCCAGGAACGACTTGTCGAAGCCGACATCGCCGAACTCGTTGACGAGGATCGCGAGCCGGCGCCCGCCCGCGTTCTCCACCACGTGGCGCACCAGCGTGGTCTTGCCGGCCCCGAGGAAGCCGGTGACGATGGTGCAGGGCACCTTCTGGACGATGGTCATGACGGGGAACCTTCAGCCCGCATCGGCTGCGGGAAACGGGGGGATGCGGGCGACGACGCCCTTGCGGAAGGCCTCCGGCCGCTCGCGCCAGGGCACGATCCCGTCCGGGGTGCCGGCGTAGCGCGCGAGCCCGTCGAGGATGGTGCGGGCGGATGCGACCGGGTCGAGGTCGCCGTACACGTAGGTCCAGCGGTCGGCGCTCGCGACCGCCACCGTGCAGGGCCGCTTGCAGACCGAGAGGCACTCGACCGGCTCGATCCGGAGGGACGCCGCCGGGTGCGCCGCCAGCTCGGCGCGCAGCGCGTCGAGCAGGCGCGCGCCGCCGCGGGGGCCGTCCGGCGCGTCGTCCGGGCTGCGGCAGGTGGTGCAGACGTAGAGCGTCGCCGGGTCAGACACGGATCGGGCGCTCCCGGCCGAAGACCTGCCAGGCCCAGCCGAAGCTGAGCCCGATCACCGCCCAGAACACGAAGCCGACCGCGAGCGAGCGAGCCGCGAACTGCGCCGCGAGGCCCGCGGGCAGCTCGGACTTCGCGGCCGCCACCTCGGGCGCCCCGGCGATGTGGGGCGCCACGATCAGCACGAGGCCGCCGAGGATCGTCACGGCGGCGCGCCGGATCGCGATGAGGTAGAGCCCCATCGCGGTCGCGAGCGCGGTCATCAGCCACCACGCCTGCCGGGTGGCGAGCGGGGCGGCCTCGCTGCCGGGCAGTTCCGGCGGCAGGCCGAGCGCGGGCGCCAAGCCCACGCTGACGAAGCCTGCGACCGCAAAGGCCAGCGCCCGCTCGGGCGTCGGGTCGCGCCCGAGGGCCAGCATCACGGCGCCGAGCAGCAGCGCGTAGCCGACGCCGCCAACGAGCGTCGCGAGGCCCGTGAAGAGGATGCGCGGCAGGCCCTCGCCGGGCTGCCACGCCGGAGCGCCGCCGTGGTCGTGCGACTCGCCGCCATGCGCGAGATGCAGGTGGGCGCGGTGCAGGAGCGCGCCCTCGAAGCGGGCAGGCGCGAGCGGCAGCGCGGCGCTGTGCGCGGTGCCGCTCTCGTAGCGCTCGGCCTCGATGATCAGCGGGGAGGTGAGGGCGACCTGAAGGCCGGTCGCGACCACGGCCGCGAGGAAGCCGGCGGCGAGCGCCGCCGACAGGAGCCGGAGAATCATGAAGCTGGTGGCTTCAGGCGGTCAGTGGCAGGGGAAGTTCTGCGTGTGCCGGAAGTCGTGTGCGGCGTTGTGCAGCGCCTGGGCCGGGGCGAAGCCCGCCATGAAGACGAGGCCGAGGCCGAAGAGGGCGGCGAGCACGACCGCGCCGAGGCGCTCGTTCGTGCGGGTGGCGCCGAGGGTCTGAACCTGCGTGGTCATCGGATGACGATCTCCGGCCGCCCCACCGGCGGCGTTCGAGGAAACACGGGCGGACGGCAGGTCTCCTGGCTCGCGGATCCTCGCGCCTGCCGCCTTCCCGGGACACCCGGTGGCTGGTGGCAGGAACTCGCCGCTCACAGTTGCGGGGGCAGCCGCGGATTCGAGGGTCGCCCCCCTCACCGCATTCCCTTTTCACCCCCGCGAGGGGGCACCGTCCATTCCCGCTCATAGCCTGTCGCGGGCGGGCGCACAACGCGTCCGCATCCGACTTCGAAGCAGGAGTTCGACCGACGGGCGCTTTGACGCCCCGGCTCTCCGCGGGCAAAGGAGCCGAATGGTTCAGGCCTCTCCCCGGACGACCCTGGTGCTCGGCGGCGCGCGCTCGGGCAAGAGCGCCTACGCGGAGGCGCTGGTCGAGGCGCACCCCGCGCCCTGGCTCTACCTCGCCACCGCCCAGGCGTGGGACGACGAGATGCGCGAGCGGATCGCGCTCCACCGGGCGCGGCGCTCGGGCGACTGGATCACCCGCGACGTGCCGATGGATCTGCCCGAGGCCGTCGCCGCCGCGAGGGGCCCGGTGCTGGTCGATTGCCTGACGCTCTGGCTCACCAACCTGATCCTCGCCGACGCCGACGTCGAGGCGGCGGGTTCCGCCCTCATCGCCGCCTGCGCGGGGGCGCGAGGCCCGGTCGTGCTCGTCGGCAACGAGGTCGGGCTCGGCATCGTGCCGGACAACGCGCTCGCCCGCCGCTTCCGCGACGCCGCCGGCCGCCTGCACCAGCGCCTCGCGGGCCGAGCCGAGCGCGTCGTCTTCATGGTGGCGGGCCTCCCCATGATCGTGAAACCCGGAGCCCAGCCATGACCGACGCGACGGAAGCCGACCGCCACCGCGAGAAGATGGCCAAGCGCAAGGCGGTGCAGGACGCCGAGGTCGCGCAGAAGACCGTCGAGAAGGGCCTGCTCATCGTCCATACCGGCCCCGGCAAGGGCAAGACGACGGCGGCGCTCGGGCTGATGGTCCGGGCGCTCGGGCGCGGCTGGCGGGTGGCCTGCGTGCAATTCATCAAGGGCGGCTGGGACACGGGCGAGCGCCACGCCTTCGCGGCCTTCGGCGACAGGGTCTCCTGGCACACGCTCGGCGAGGGCTTCACCTGGGAGACGCAGGACAAGGCCCGCGACATCGCCGCCTGCCGCCACGCCTGGGAGCGGGCCGAGGCTCTGATGGCCGACCCCACGGTCCGCCTGCTCGTCCTCGACGAGCTCAACATCGCGCTCCGCTACGACTATCTCGATCTTGCGGCGGTGGTGGGAACGCTCCAGGCTCGGCGGCCGGACCTGCACGTCGTGGTCACGGGCCGCAACGCCAAGCCGATGCTGATCGAGGCCGCCGACCTCGTCACCGAGATGGGCAGCGTCAAGCACCATTTCGCAGCGGGCGTGAAGGCGCAGGAGGGGATCGAGTTCTGATGGTGGCGCGCGCATGACCCGGGCCCTGATGATCCAGGGCACCGGCTCGGACGTCGGCAAGTCGCTGATCGTGGCCGGGCTGGCGCGCGCCTTCTCGCGGCAGGGCCTCAGGGTGCGGCCGTTCAAGCCGCAGAACATGTCGAACAACGCCGCCGTCACCGCGGACGGGGGCGAGATCGGCCGCGCCCAGGCGCTGCAGGCGCGGGCGGCCGGGGTGAGCCCCAGCGTCCACATGAACCCGGTCCTGCTGAAGCCCCAGAGCGATGTCGGCGCCCAGGTCGTGGTTCAGGGTCGCATGATCGCGACCGCGAAGGCGCGCGACTACCAGGCCTGGAAGCCGCGCCTGATGCGGGCGGTGCTCGACAGCTTCGCCCGGCTGCGCTCGGAGGCCGACCTCGTGCTGGTCGAGGGCGCGGGCTCGGCGTCCGAGGTGAACCTGCGGGCCGGCGACATCGCCAACATGGGCTTCGCGCGCGCCACCGACACACCGGTGATCCTGGTCGGCGACATCGACCGGGGCGGGGTGATCGCGAGCCTCGTCGGCACGAAGGCGGTGATCGAGCCGGGCGACGCCGCGATGATCCGGGGTTTTCTGGTCAACCGCTTCCGGGGCGACCCAACCCTGTTCGCCGAGGGCATGCGCCTCATCGCCGAGCACACCGGCTGGGAGGCGCTGGGGCTCGTGCCGCACCTGCCCGCCGCCGCCCGGCTCCCGGCCGAGGACGTGCTGGGCCTCGCGGGCTCGGCGCCCGGAGCCGGGGGGGTGACGATCGCCGTGCCGGTGCTGCCGCACATCGCCAATTTCGACGACCTCGACCCGCTCAGGGCCGAGCCCGGCGTCGCGGTGGTGCTGGTGCGCCCCGGCGAGCCGATCCCGGGCGACGCCGCGCTCGTGCTGCTGCCGGGCTCCAAGACCACGATCGACGACCTCGACGCCCTGCGGGCCGAGGGCTGGGACATCGACATACGGGCGCATCTGCGCCGGGGCGGGCGGGTGCTCGGGCTCTGCGGCGGCTACCAGATGCTGGGGCGCACGCTGGCCGACCCGCACGGCATCGAGGGCGCACCCCGCACCGTGCCGGGCCTCGGCCTCCTCGACGTCGAGACCGTGATGACGCCCGAGAAGCGGCTGGAGGCCGTCACCGGCACCAGCCTCGCCGACGGCCTGCCCCTCACCGGCTACGAGATGCATATCGGCGCAACCTCCGGGCCCGACGCCGCCCGCCCGCTCGTCCGCCTCGCCGACGGGCGCCTCGACGGGGCGGTCTCGGCGGACGGTCTCGTCAGCGGCACCTACCTGCACGGGCTCTTCGCCGACGACCGGCAGCGCGCCGCCTGGCTGGCGCGCCTCGGGGCCGGGGCCAGCGGCCACGCCTACGAGGCCGGCGTCGAGGAGGCGCTCGACGCGCTCGCCGGACACCTCGAGGCGCATGTCGATCTCGGGCGTCTGCTGGCGCTGGCCCGCTAGGATTGCGCGCCCTAGGCTGCACCTGAAGTCCGGCCCGGGAGCCGGACGCGGGAGGACGCCATGACGCCGGAGCCGCCCCAGGTCGATGCGCGCCTCGCGCACGACACCGTCCGCACGGTGACGCTGCGGCTGATGCCGCTGCTCGGGCTGATGTACCTGATCGCCTATATCGACCGGCAGAACATCTCCTACGCCAAGCTGCAGATGGTCGGCGATCTGGGGCTCAGCGAGAGCGTCTACGGGCTCGGCGCCTCGCTGTTCTTCCTCGGCTACTTCCTGTTCGAGGTGCCGGCCAACGTGATCCTGGAGCGGGTGGGCGCGCGGCGCTGGTTCGCCCGCATCATGTTCACCTGGGGGCTGATCACGATCCTGCTCGGCTTCACCCAGAACACCTCGATGTTCTACCTGCTGCGCTTCCTGCTGGGCGTGGCGGAGGCGGGCTTCTTCCCGGGCGTGCTGTTCGCGCTCACGCTCTGGTTTCCCCAGTCTCACCGCGCCCGGATGATCGGCTGGTTCATGATCGCCAGCGCCTTCGCCAACGCGGTCGGCGCGGCGATCGGCGGCGCGCTCCTCGACCTCGACGGGCTGTTGGGCCTCAAAGGCTGGCAATGGGTCTTCGTGGCGACCGGCCTGCCGGCCCTGGTGCTCACGGTCGTGGTGCTGCGCGTCCTGCCGGACGGACCGGAGCGGGCGCCCTGGCTGCCGCCGGAAGGCAAGGCGTGGCTCTCGGCCCAGCTCGCCCACGAGCGCGAGAGCGGGGGCCAGGTCGAGCACCACAACCCGTTCGGCGCGCTGCTCGACCGGCGGGTCTGGATGCTGGCCTCGGTCTACGTCGCCTTCCCGCTCGCGGCCTACGGGTTGAGCTACTGGCTGCCGACCGTGGTGAAGGGGTTCGGCGCCTCGAACACCGCCAACGGCTTCATCAACATCGTGCCGTGGCTCGTGACCGCCTTCGCGCTGTGGTGGGTGCCCCGGCGCGCGGCGCGGACCGGCGACCAGCTCTGGCACGTGGTGGTGCCGGGGCTCGTGGCGGCGGCCGCCTTGGTGCTGAGCGTGGTGCTGCCGGGGTCCGCGCTGAAGTTCGCCTGCCTGTGCGTGGCGGCGGCGGGCGTTTTCTCGGCCCAGCCCGTGTTCTGGTCCCTGCCGCCGACCTTCCTCAAGGGCGCGAGCGCGGCGGCCGGCATCGCGGCGATCAACTCGGTGGGAAACCTCGGCGGCTTCATCAGCCAGAACGCGGTGCCCTTCATCCGCGACCGCAGCGGCAGCGACCTCGCGCCGATGTACTTCCTGGCGGCCTGCCTGGGGCTCGGGGCCTGCCTGATGTTCGTGGTGCTCTCCGCGCTCCGCCGCGACGCCGCGCGGCGGGGCGTGGCGATCGAGCCGGTGGCGCCGCGCACGGCGTAGACTGCCGGATCCCCTCTCCCCGCCGTGCGGGGACAGGGCTCGGGCGACCTCGTCGTCGGCTGAGCGAGCCGGCAGGCGACGGTGAGGGGGCTTCGACGGAGGAGGCTCTTCCGTTCAAGCCCCACCACCGCTCCGGCTGCGCCTTCGCTTCCTGTCCGCACAACGAGGTGCGGACAGGCCTCTCCCCGCGCGCGGGGAGAGGGGGGAGCCTCTTCCGGATCGGTCCGGCGAGGTCGCCCTCAGACGAGCAGGAACCCTAGCCCGGCCGCCGTGAGCGCCAGCAGCCAGAGCAGCAGGCAGGCCGTCCGGTAGAGCGCGAGCGCCCGCTCGATATCGGCCGGGCCGGCCTCGGCCCGCCCATCGCCCATCCAGGCATCCTCCACCACGCGGCCGCCGTAGACGCGCGGCCCCGCCAGCGCGAGCCCGAGCGCGCCCGCCATCGCGGCCTCCGGCCAGCCGGCATTGGGTGAGCGGTGCCGCCGCGCATCCCGCCGAACCGCCGCGAGGGCGCGGCGGGGCGAGGGGCGCGACGAACCGCGCAGTGCGTGCAACCCCGCTGCGGCGACGATCAGCCCGGCAGTGAGCCGCGAGGCCGGCAGGTTCACGAGATCGTCGAGGCGCGCGGCCGCCCAGCCGAAGGCCTCGTGGCGCGGGGTGCGGTGGCCGATCATGCTGTCGGCGGTGTTGACCGCCTTGTAGAGGGCGCCGCCCGGCAGCCCGCCGAGGCCGATCCAGAGGGCCGGCGCCACGATCCCGTCGGAGAAGTTCTCGGAGAGGCTCTCGATCGCGGCGCGGCAGATCGCGGCCTCGTCGAGCGTCTCGGGGTCGCGCCCGACGATCATCGACACCGCCCGGCGCCCGCCCGGCAGCCCCTCGTCCCGCAGGGCGCGGGCGACGGCCGCGACGTGGTCGTGCAGGCTGCGCTGCGCGGGCAGGCTGGCGCAGAGGAGCGCCAGGATAACGAGGCCCGCCTGGGCCCCGGCGAGGCCCGCCAGAATCGTCAGGACGAGCGCTGCCGCGCCGACCGCGGCGAGCAGGACGACCAACGCCAGCACGCCCATTGCCCGGCACAGCGCGGAGGAGCCCCGGTTCAGCCCCCGGTCGAGGGCCGCGATCAGCCGGCCGATCCAGGTGACAGGGTGGCCGAGCGCCCTGTAGAGCGCGTCCGGGTAGCCGGCGAAGGCCTCCACGGCGAGCGCCAGGGCCAGGACGGCGAACGTGGCGGGCGGATGAGCGAGCGCGGTCCAGAGCATCGGGCTACCGGCAAAGTCGAGACCGCTCCGGCGGCGCATGGCGGCGATCTCGGGGCGGCGCGCGCCCTGTTCCCGGCGGCACCCGAGCCCTGGATCGACCTCTCGACGGGGATCAACCCGGTTCCCTATCCGTGCCCGGCGCTGGACGCCAGCCTGTGGCAGCGCCTGCCCGCGGCCGCCGACGAGGCAGCGCTCCGCGCGGCGGCCGCCGAGGCCTACGGCGCACCGGACCCGGACTACGTGGCGGCCGCGCCCGGCACGCAGATCCTGATCGAGACCCTGCCGCGCTTGGTGCAGCCCGCCCGCGTCGCCGTCGTCGGGCCGACCTACGCCGAGCACGCCGCCGCCTGGGGGCGGGGCGGCCACGCCGTCGCCGCCGTCCCGGATCTAGCCGCGGCGGGCGACGCCTCGGTCGTCGTCGCCGTCAACCCGAACAATCCGGACGGGCGCGTCCTCCCGGCCGGCGACCTGATCGCACTGGCGCGGGATCTCGGCCGGCGCGGCGGCCTGCTCGTGGTGGACGAGGCCTTCTGCGACCTCGAATCGGCCGCGAGCCTCGCGGGCGCGCTCCTGCCGGGGCTCGTCGTGCTGCGCTCCTTCGGCAAGACCTACGGGCTGGCGGGCCTGCGCCTCGGCTTCGCGCTCGCGGTTCCGGAGACGGCCCGCGGGATCGCGTCGGCGCTCGGGCCCTGGGCGGTCTCCGGGCCGGCGCTGGCGGTCGGCCGGGCGGCGCTCGCCGACCGGGCGTGGCGCGAGGCGGCCGCCGCGGCGCGCGCCGCCGACGCCGCGCGGCTCGACCGGATGCTGGCGCGGGCCGGCGGCGCGATCGTCGGCGGCACCTGCCTGTTCCGGCTGGCGCGCTTCGCGGACGCGCCCGGCCTGTTCGAGCGGCTGGGCGCGGCCGGGATCTACGTGCGGCGCTTCGCCGACCGGTCGGACCTGCTCCGCTTCGGCCTGCCGGCGGACAAGGGGCAGTGGTGCCGGCTCTCGCGGGTGCTGAGGTAGGCGCTCAGGTCCGCGGCCCGCGGAGCGCCACGAGGAGCGATGCGCCCGACAGCAGGAGCCCGACCGCGCAGACGCCGGGCCAGCCGGCGGCGAGGAAGGCCTGCGAGCCCGCGAAGGCGCCCGCCGCCCCGAACACGAACATCACCGTGAACAGCACCGTGTTGAGGCGCCCCCGCGCGCCCGGAGCCAGGGCGTAGACCTGGGTCTGGTTGGCGATGAGCGCGCCGTTGAGGCCGATGTCGATGAGGAGCACGCCCACGGCCACCGCCGCGAGCGACCATTGCCCGGCGGCCCAGAGCACCCCGAAGGCCGCCATCACCAGCACCGCGCCGCCGACCACGACGGGCCGCGCCCCGCGCCGGTCGGTGAAGCGGCCCGACAGCGGCGCCACCAGCGCGCCCGCCACGCCGATCACACCGAACAGGCCGGCGCCCGCAGCCGTCAGGTTGAAGGGCTCCGCCTCGACGAGGAGCGCCAGCGTCACCCAGAAGGCGTTGAAGCCGGCGAACAGCAGCGCCTGGGACAGGCTCGCGCGGCGCAAGACCGGCTGCGTGCGGGCGAGGTGCAGGATCGACAGCATCAGCGCGCGGTAGCGCAGGCGCCGGGTCTGCGGGGTATGCGGGAGGGTGGCCCGCGCGATCCCCGCCATCGCGAGCGCCACGCCGGCGGCGGCCAGGAACACCGCCCGCCAGCCGAGATGCGCGCCCACGAAGCCGCTCGCGGTGCGGGCGAGCAGGATGCCGGTGAGGAGCCCCGTCATCACCTGGCCGACGACGCGGCCCCGCGAGGCGTCCGGCGCCAGCTCGGCCGCGAAGGGCACCGCCTGCTGCGCCGCCGACGACAGAATGCCGATGGCGAGGCTGGCGAGCGCCAGGCCCGCGAGGTTCGGGCTGAGGCCGGCGGCGACCAGGGCCAGGGCCAACGCCAGGAGCTGCCCCACGATGAGGCTGCGCCGGGGCAGGCCGTCGCCGAGCGGCACCAGCCCGACGATGCCGAGCCCGTAGCCGACGAGGCAGGCCGCCGGCACCCAGAGGGCGGCCGCGTCGCCGAACTCGCCCGCCAGCAAGGCCAGCAGGGGCTGGTTGTAGTAGATGTTGGCGACCGCCCCGCCCGCGATCAGCGTGAGGCCGAGGCGCGCCCGAGGGGTCAGCGAACCGGTCGGCGAACCGGCCGGATCCGGACTTCCGGTCATGCGCGGGCCGACAACGGACGGGTGGAACGCATCGCGGCCTCGTGGAGCTCCGGGGGTAGGACGGATGGGCCGGTTAGGCCGGCCGGGGCACCCTGACAACCGGTACGGCCGCAGGGCAGGGGCGCGGGAGAATGGCGCACCGCCTTCATTCGGGGGATCGGGCCCCCATATCCGGGTCCGGCTAGGGCTCCGGGCTCGCGAAAAAGCGCTGCATCGCGCCCGCGCGTACCGAATGGACCGCCTTCCGCTCTTGGCGGCGGCGGATTCGTCGTCTCCTATATGACGGTGATCCTAGCCATCGCCCGATCCGATTCGGCCGGGCTCCGGTGCAACCGCAACACGATCAGGGAGTTCCGCGTGTCGAACTACCGCATCGACTTCGCCAGGGAGATCTTGGGGGTTCCCTTCACCGTCGGCTCGGTGGGCATCCAGCGGGCGCGCGACCCCGAGCGCGCGCTGCGCGCCGCGGAGCTGCGCTTCGCACGCCAGCACGGCGTCGGCGATTGGCGCGAGCGCGCCGACCGCGCGGTGATCGCCGAGGGCGGCCGGGTCTGACGCTCCGGAGGCGCCGGCGCAGGACCGGCGCGTGATGCCCGGCCTCTCGGTGCCCGGCCTTTTGATCCCCGGTCTCTTGGTCCCCGGCCTCTTGCCGCGGGCCCTGGCCGCGGCGACGCTTCCGCCGTAGAAACGGGCGGGCCACAGGACGACCGTCGCGCGGCGCGACCGCGTCCGGGACGGTAGGCGAGGGACGGGCGAGGCATGGCGGCGAGCTCTTTCTTCGGGGACCTGATCCAGACGATCAGCGACCGCGGCCGCGACCTCATCGGCATAAGCCGGGGCGACCTCGCCTCGCGCGCCAGCGCAGCCGAACTGGTCAAGCTCTGCGACGACCTGATCTCGCGGCGCGGCGAGGCCTCGGGCGTGGCGCTGGCCCGCCTGATCCTCGACCGCTACGCGAGCTTCTCGGGGCCCGAGCGTCACGACTTCCTGCGCCGCATCGCCGTCGATTTCGACGCGGACCACGCCGCGGTCGATGCGGCCATCGCCGCCTACCGGGCCGAACCGAGCCGCGCGCGCCTCGGCGCGCTCCACACGGCGGTGGAGCCGCGCAGCCAGGAGCTGATCCGCCGGCTCAACCTCGCCCGCGACGGCACGCTGGCGCTGGTGCGCATGCGCGAGGACCTGTTCGACCTGCGCAAGGCGCTGCGCGACGACCCCGCCTGCCCGCCGGAGGTCACCGACGCGATCGACAGCCTCGACGCCGATTTCGAGCACCTGTTCGCCTCGTGGTTCAACCGCGGCTTCCTGGTGCTGCGCCCGATCGACTGGACCACCCCCGCCCACATCCTGGAGAAGATCATCCGCTACGAGGCGGTGCACGAGATCCAGGGCTGGGACGACCTGCGCCGCCGCATCGAGCCGAAGGACCGGCGCTGCTTCGCCTTCTTCCATCCGGCGCTGGTGGACGAGCCGCTGATCTTCGTCGAGGTCGCGCTCACCGACGCGATCGCGCCGGCCATCGCGCCGATCTTGAGCGAGGAGCGCCGGACGCTGAGCCCGCGCGCCTTCACGACCGCGATCTTCTACTCGATCTCGAACTGCCAGCGGGGCCTGGCCGGCGTCACCTTCGGCAACTTCCTGATCAAGCAGGTGGTGGAGGATCTCGCCCGTGAGATCCCGGGCCTGAAGACCTTCGTCACCCTCTCGCCGGTGCCGGGCTTCGCCGCCTGGCTCGACCGGGAGCGCCGGGCCGACGCCCCGCAGGGCCTGACCCGCGAGGACGTCGAGACCCTGCGGCTCCTCGACGAGCCCGACTGGTGCACCGAGAAGGCGAAGGCCGACGCGGTGCGCAAGGCCCTGATCCCGGCGGCGGCCGCCTACTTCCTGCGGGCCAAGAACCCGCGCGGCCGTCCCCTCGACCCGGTCGCCCGCTTCCATCTCGGCAACGGCGCCCGGCTGGAGCGGATCAACTTCCTGGGCGACGTCTCCCGCAAGGGGTTGCGGCAGTCCTACGGACTGATGGTGAACTACCTCTACGACCTCTCCGCCATCGAGAAGAACCACGAGACCTTCGCCAATCTCGGCACCGTGGCAGCCTCGAGCGCGGTCACGCGCGAGCTGCGCCAGAACCTGCCGCCCGCCCGCGCCGTGGCGCTGGCCGAGGCGTGAAGGCTGGCCTTCCGCTGCCCCGCCCTAGATCAGCGGCGAGGGCGCCCCGCCTCGGCGGCGCCGCGCCAGGGTGAGGACAGATGGAATACCTGCACACGATGGTCCGGGTCGCCGACCTGGACCGGGCCCTGAACTTCTACGTCGAGATCTTCGGCCTGAAGGAGGTGCGGCGCGTCGAGAACGAGAAGGGGCGCTTCACCCTGGTCTTCCTGGCCGCGCCCGGCGACGTCGCGCGGGCCGAGAGCACGAAGTCGCCGCTGGTCGAGCTGACCTACAACTGGGACCCGGAGACCTACACGGGCGGGCGCAACTTCGGGCACCTCGCCTATCAGGTCGAGGACATCTACGCCTTCTGCGCGCGGCTGAAGGAGGCGGGCGTCACCATCAACCGCCCGCCGCGCGACGGTCACATGGCCTTCGTGAAGTCGCCCGACGGCATCTCCATCGAGATCCTGCAGAAGGGCGGCGCGAAGCCGCCGCAGGAGCCCTGGGCCTCGATGGAGAACACCGGAAGCTGGTAGGGACCTCAGAGCGCGGCCGCGGGCGTGATGCCGAGTTCGGCGAGCTTGGCCCGCACCGCCTCGACCGGACGCTTGAGCTTCAGGCTGATCACCGCGGGCGGGATGCCCGCGCGGGCGAGTTCGCGCAGGATCTGCACGGCATCGAGCGTCCAGGTCGTCTCCGTCATGGCTCTCTCCTCTGAAGAGGGGTGCCCGCCGGCAGGATCGTCTCGCGCGCCGGGCGCCGACCTCGAAGTGGAGGGTGCGCCCGCGCGCGGACCGCCGCAACCGTCTGCCCGAAATCCAGGCCTGCCCAATCGCCGGGCAGGCCCGTCGACCGTCCTTGACGCGGGACCGCCCGCGGCGCATCCCCGCCGCGGATCAGGCGGCCGGGCGGCCGCTCCGGGCGCTCGCGCCCGGGGAGGAAAGTCCGGGCTCCATGGAGAGACGGTGCCGGATAACCTCCGGCGGGGGCGACCCCAGGGACAGTGCCACAGAGAGCAGACCGCTCCGACGGGCCCTCGGGCCCGCCACGGAGTCAGGGTGAAAGGGTGCGGTAAGAGCGCACCGCGGACGCGGCAACGCGGACGGCACGGCAAACCCCACCGGGAGCAAGACCGAATAGGGGCGGCGCGCGGCCACCCGCGAGGGAGCCGCAGGCCCTCTCTCCAGGCCAGTCGCCCGGGTTGGTTGCTCGAGGCGGCCGGCAACGGTCGTCCCAGAGGAATGGCTGCCACGTTCCGGGCGCCGCAAGGCGTCCGGAGCCCTACAGAACCCGGCTTACAGGCCGCCTGATCCGCCCGCGGGCCCTGCCGCACGCGCAGGCGCCGCGAAGCATTCGTCCGCGGCCTCGAGCGCGTCTCGTCAATAGCGATACCCCACCTCCGGCCGCGAAGATCGGTGCCTGCGCGCTGGGCGAGGTGTTTTGCCGAATCGGGCCGACGCATAACGTTCGGTTAACCTTGCTGCGATCTGATCGGGGCGCACCATCCGGCAGTCTAGGGTGCGTTGACGATCCTCCGAGGCCCATGTTAACCGGAACCATACCGTCAACGGCGTCGATCGGCCCGACGGGCACGCCCTGCCGCGGAGCAGGGAGCGCCCGCGGGCGGGGCATTGCGTCCCGCCGGGTCGTCGGAGCCCCCCCTTTCCGGTCGGCGGGAGCGCGGTCGGACGCAGGTGCCCATGAGCCGATCCAGCGCAGACGCCGTCCCGTGCGGGCGGGTCGAACCGATTCCCGGAACGCCGCGCCACGCGAGGGCGCGATGAAGCGGGCGGCCGGGCACGTCCCCGCGCCCCCCCATGTTCCGGTCCTGCTCGACGAGGTGATCGCGGCGCTGGCCTTGCCCGGCGCCGGGCTCGCCGTGGACGGAACCTTCGGCGCGGGCGGCTACACCCGCGCCATGCTGGCGGCCGAGCCGGGCCTGCGCGTCGTCGCGATCGACCGCGACCCGAGCGCCATCGCGGCCGGTGCCGGCCTCGTCGCCGAGGCCTGCGGGCGCCTGCGCCTCGTGCCCGGCCGTTTCGGCGATCTCGACGTCCTGCTCGCCGAGAGCGGCGAGAGCCGGATCGACGGGGGGCTGGCCGACCGGGTCGTGCTCGATATCGGCGTCTCCTCGATGCAGCTCGACCAGCCCGAGCGCGGCTTCTCCTTCCGGCACGACGGGCCGCTCGACATGCGCATGGGCGCGGACGGGCCGAGCGCGGCCGACATCGTCAACATCGCCGAGGAATCGGCGCTCGCCGACATCATCTACCATTACGGCGAGGAGCGGCGCGCCCGCGCAGTCGCCCGCACGATCATCGAGGCGCGCCGCCGCGGCCGGATCGAGACCACGGCACAGCTCGCCGACCTCGTGGCGGGCGTCGTCCGGGCCGAGCCCGGCAGCGGCATCCACCCGGCCACCCGCACGTTCCAGGGCCTGCGCATCGCGGTCAACGACGAGCTGGGCGAGCTGGTGCGCGCGCTCCACGCCGCCGAGCGGGCGCTGCGGCCCGGCGGCCGGCTCGCCGTGGTGACGTTCCACTCGCTGGAAGATCGCATCGTCAAGCAGTTCTTCGCCGCCCGCAGCGGCCGGGCCTCCCAGGGGTCGCGCCACCTGCCCGGCGCGCTCCCGGGCAGCACGCCCGCGCGCAGCTTCCAGCTCGTCACGAAGGGGCCCGTCCTGCCGGGCGAGGCCGAGACCGCCCGCAACCCGCGCGCCCGCTCGGCGAAGCTGCGCGCGGCCGAGCGCACCGAGGCGCCCGCGCCCGAGCCCCTCGACGCGATCCGCACGCTCGCCAGCCTGCCCGAACCGCGCGGAGGTGCACGCCGGTGATCCGTCTCCTCAACCTGCTGGCGGTCTGCGGCCTCGTGGCGTCCGCGATCTACGCCTACTCGATCAAGTACGACACGCTCTACCAGGGCGGTCAGGTCTCGAAGCTGAAGACCGCCCTGCACAAGGAGCGGCAGGCCATCGCGGTGCTGCGCGCCGAGTGGCAGTTGCTCACGCGGCCCGACCGGCTTCAGGCGGCGGTTGCCAAGCACCTCGCGCTGGAGCCGATCGGCGTGAGCCATCTCGGCCGCTTCAGCGACCTGCCGGCCCGGCCCGAGCGCGGCGACGAGATCGGCCGCCTGCTCGCCGCGACCGCGACGCCGAAGGACGGCGGGGCGCCGGAACCGCGCACCACCGGCTCGCTCACCCGCACCGTCACCACGACCCGCACGCCGACCACGGCTTCGAGGTAGCGCCCGTGCCTGATGACGCCCACCACACCCCCGACGCGCACGGACGGGCCGAGGCGACGGACGCCGGGTCCGCCGCGCCCGGCTTCACCCCGACTTCGGGCGCCGAGCCCTTCGCGGCCGAACATCTGGACCCGGTCCAGGCCGCCCAGGATCCCGCCGAGCACCCCGAGGCGGGCCACGCGGCGGACGCGTACGATTCGACCGGGGCGCACGCGGAGGCGGCCGTGGTCGCGCCCGAGGAAGCCTCGCGCCTCGCCGCGGCGGTCGCCGCCCTGCGCCCGCGGCAGCGACCGCTCGCCGACCTTCTCGGGGCGATGTTCCGCCTCGCCATCGAGCGCTCGCACACCCGCGTGGCGATCGTCGGCCTCGCCTTCCTGGGCGTGTTCGGGGCGATCGGCGGCAAGCTGGTCTACCGCGCCGCCTTCCCGGGCAAGGGCCTCAACGAGCACGCGGTCGCGGCCGCCGCCACGACCGCGATCCGGCCCGACATCGTCGATCGCAACGGCGAGGTGCTGGCCACCGACATCCGCACGGTCTCGGTCTTCGCCGAGCCCGGCAACATCTACGACGTGGACGAGGCCGTCGAGCTTCTGACCGCGGTGCTGCCCGAGCTGAACGCCGGCGACCTGCGCAAGAAGATCGAGGACAAGAAGGAGTGGCTGAAGCGCCGCGGCAAGACCGATCCAGGCTTCATCTGGGTGAAGCGCGAGCTGACCCCGAAGCAGCAGGCCGAGGTCCACCGCCTGGGCATCCCGGGCATCGGCTTCCTGCCCGACCACAAGCGCGTCTACCCGAACGGGGTCGCGGCCGCCCACATCATCGGCGCGACGAACCTCGACAACATCGGCATCGCGGGCATCGAGAAGTACATCGACACGCAAGGGAACAAGGCCCTCAACGAGTTCGGCTTCGTCGCCAAGCAGACCGACCTGAAGCCGGTCCAGCTCTCGCTCGACCTGCGCGCCCAGTTCGCGGTGCGCGACGAGCTCGCCTGGGGCATCGACCACTTCAAGGCCAAGGCCGGCGCCTCGATGATCCTCGACGTGACCACCGGCGAGGTGATCGCCCTGGTCTCGATGCCGGATTTCGACCCGAATGACCCGAAGGACGCGCTCTCGCCCGACCGGATCAACCGGATGAATGTCGGCGTCTACGAGATGGGCTCGACCTTCAAGGCGATGACGCTCGCCATGGCGCTGGAATCGGGCAAGTTCACCGTCAACTCGACCTTCGACACCCGCGGCGGCGTGCTGAACTGGGGCCGTCAGAAGATCCACGAGTACCACGGCACCAACCGGGTCATCACCATGCCGGAGGTGTTCACGCACTCCTCCAACATCGGCTCGGCCAAGATGGCGCTCGGCGTCGGCGTGCCCGGCCACAAGGCCTTCCTGAAGAAGATGGGCCTGCTCGACCGCCTGCGCACCGAGCTGCCGGAATCGGCAGCCCCCATCATCCCGCCGCGCTGGACCGAGATCAACACGATCACCATCGCGTTCGGCCACGGCCTCGCGGTAGCCCCGCTCCAGGCGTCCGCGGCCGTCGCGGCGATCGCCAACGGCGGCTTCCTGATGACGCCGACCTTCCTGAAGACCACCCCCGACGCGGCGATGGAGAAGGCCACGCGGGTGCTGCGCTCCGACACCAGCGAGGCGATGCGCTTCATCATGCGCCTCAACGCCGTCGAGGGCTCGGCCAAGAAGGCCTCGATCCCGCTCTACTACGTCGGCGGCAAGACCGGCACGGCCGAGAAGGTGATCAACGGGCGCTACGTGAAGAACCGCCTCTTCACCACCTTCATGGCGGCGGCACCCATGAACAACCCGAAATACCTCTTCGTCACCCTGATGGACGAGCCGCAGGGCTTGCCGGAATCCGGCGGCTACGCCACCGCCGCCTGGAACTCGGGCGTGGTGACGGGCCGCGTGATCGAGCGGGTCGCGCCGATCCTCGGCCTGCCGCCGCAATTCGAGCCGCCGGTGAAGCCGTTCCCGCTGATGGTGAAGCTCGGCGCCTACCACGCCGACAAGGTCGACGGGCGATGACGGCCCTCGGCGACCTGTTCCCGGAGGCCGACGCGGCGGTCGCCGACCTCGCCGCCTCCGCCGTCACCGCCGACAGCCGCCGGGCCGGGCCCGGCGCGGTCTTCGTCGCGGTGCCGGGCACGAAGGCGGACGGGCGGATCTTCGCCGCGGCCGCCGCGACCGCGGGCGCCGTCGCCGTCGCGGGGGAGGGCGCGCGGCCCGCCGATCTGCCGGCCGGCACGCCCTGGATCGCGGTGCCCGACGCACGCCGGGCGCTGGCGCTCGCGGCGGCCGCACTCCACCCGCGCCAGCCCGAGACGGTCGTCGCGGTCACCGGCACGGCCGGCAAGAGTTCGGTCGCCGATTTCGTGCGCCAGATCCTGTCCCGGCTCGGCCGCGACGCGGCAAGCCTCGGCACGGTCGGGATCGTGACGAATCGCGGCGCGCAGTACGGCTCGCTGACCACCCCCGACCCGGTGACGCTGCACGAGACCCTGGCGCGTCTCGCGGAGGAGGGCGTCACGGATCTGGCCATGGAGGCCTCCTCGCACGGAATCGAGCAGCGCCGCCTCGACGGCGTGCGGCTCACCACCGCCGGCTTCACCAATCTCGGCCGCGACCATCTCGACTACCACGCCGACATCGAATCATATCTCGCGGCCAAGCTCCGGCTGTTCGACACCCTGCTGCCGGAAGGCCGCCCCGCGATCGTCAACGCCGACGGCCCCTTCGCCGACCGGGTGATCGCGGTGGCGAAGGCGGCGGGCCGGCCGGTCCGCACCACCGGCCGGGCCGGGGAGGCAATCCGCCTCGTCGCCGCCCGCACCGAGGGCTTCGCGCAAGCGCTCGACCTCGACGGCGCGCACGGGCCCCGCACGGTGCGCCTGCCGCTCGTGGGCGCCTTTCAGGTCGAGAACGCGCTCGTCGCCGCCGGGCTCGTCCTGGCGACGCCGGCGGGTGCCGCCGACCCGGACGGCGTCTTCGCCGCGCTCGATCATCTGACCGGCGTGCCCGGCCGGATGGAGCGGATCGGCGAGGCCAACGGGGCCTTGTGCCTGGTGGACTACGCCCACAAGCCGGAGGCGCTGGAGAGCGTTCTGACGGCGCTGCGCCCTTTCGCCGGCGGCCGCCTCGTCCTCGTCTTCGGCTGCGGCGGCGACCGCGACCGCGGCAAGCGCCCGCTGATGGGCGCGATCGCGGCCCGCCTCGCCGACCGGGTCGTCGTGACCGACGACAACCCCCGCAGCGAGGACCCGGCCGCGATCCGCGCCGCGATCCTGGCGGCCGCACCCGGCGCCGCCGAGATCGGTGACCGGGCCGAGGCGATCCGCTTGGCCGTGCGCGAACTCGGCCCCGGCGACGTTCTGGTGGTGGCCGGCAAGGGTCATGAAACCGGCCAGATCGTGGGCGATCGCACCCTGCCGTTCTCGGACCACGACGTGGTCCGGGCCGCGATCGCGGACGCGTAGGCTTCTCGCCGCCGCGCTCGGAAGGCGCGCCCTCAGCGGGCGGAGCAAGGCCTGCGGGCCGGGGCACGGATGGCGCAACGCGCTCCCTCTCCCGTGCGGAAGAGGGGACCCGCGCTCCACCATGAAACTGGTCTCGATACAGGCGCGGACCGGGCAAAGACGTGGGTACGAAATGACAGACCTCTGGACCCCGCAAGCCCTGGAGGCCGCCACCGGCGGGCGGCTCGTCGGCGCGGCCCGCCCGATCGGCGGTGCCTCGATCGATACGCGCACGCTCCAGCCGGGCGACCTGTTCTTCGCGATCCGCGGCGAGGCCCGCGACGGGCACGATTTCGTCGCCGCGGCGCTGGAAAGGGGCGCGGGCGCGGCGGTCGTCGGGGCCGCGCGGGCGGAGGAGTTTTACCAATCCGGGCCGGTCCTTGCCGTGCCGGGGGAGGGACCCGACCCGGTCCTCGACGCCATGCGGGCGATCGGCCGGGCGGCGCGCGCCCGCACCGGCGCGCAGGTCGTCGCCGTCACCGGCTCGGTCGGCAAGACCGGCACCAAGGAGGCGCTCCGCCACGTGCTGGCGGGGCAGGGGCCGACCCACGCCTCCGTCGCCTCCTACAACAACCATTGGGGCGTGCCCCTGACCCTGGCGCGGATGCCCGCCGAGACGCGCTACGGCGTGTTCGAGATCGGCATGAACCACGCCCACGAGATCCTGCCGCTGACCGCCGAGGTCCGGCCGGACGTCGCGCTGATCACCACGGTCGAGCCCGTCCATATCGAGCACTTCCCCTCGCTCGCGGCGATCGCGGACGCCAAGGGCGAGATCTTCTCCGGGCTGAAGCCCGGCGGCGTCGCGGTGATCAACCGCGACAACCCGAACTTTTCGCGGCTGCTCGCCCACGCACAGGCCTCGCCCGCCGGCCGAGTGATCACCTTCGGCGAGCATGAGGCGGCCGACGTGCGGGCCCTGCGCATCGTGGTGCGCCCCGATCTCTCGGTGGTCGACGCCGTGGTGATGGGCCAGCCCGTGACCTACCAGCTCGGCACCGCCGGCCGGCACACGGCGATGAACTCGCTGGGTGTCCTGGCGGTGATCCACGCGCTCGGGGCCGACCTCGCGGAGGCGGCCCTGGCGCTCGCGCGGCTCAGCCCCCCGGTCGGGCGCGGCGCGCGCACCGCCCTGCACCTCCCCGGCGGCGAGGCCTGGCTGGTCGACGAGAGCTACAACGCCAACCCGGCTTCCGCCCGCGCCGCCCTGGCGACGCTCGCCGGCATCGAGACCGGCCCGCGCGGGCGCCGGATCGCGGTGCTCGGCGACATGCTGGAACTCGGGCCCACCAGCGAGACCCAGCACCGCGGCCTCGCCGAGGCGGTCGAGTCCCACGGCATCGACCTCGTCTTCACCGCCGGCACCCGGATGGGCCACCTGTTCGAGGCGCTGCCCATCGGGCGCCGCGGCATCGCGGCGGGCGCCTCCGACGACCTCGTCGAGCCGCTGGCCAAGCTCCTGCGGCCGGGCGACGCCCTGATGGTCAAGGGTTCGAACAGCATGCGCATGGGCCGGATTGTCGAGGCGCTGAAAGCCCGCTACGCGGACGCCGCGGCGCAGCGCGATTCGCCCCGCACCGCCACACCCTGAGGGGCCCGCTTCCCTCACCTGACCCCATCCCGGGCCGGCCAAGGGGCCGCCCCCTCCCTGAACGAGCGGGCTCGGCTGAACCGATGCTGTATCTCCTGTCGGACCTGAGCGGCACGCTCTCGGCCCTCAACGTCTTCCGCTACATCACCTTCCGGACCGGGGGCGCGCTGTTCACGGCGGGCCTGTTCGTGTTCTGGTTCGGTCCCTGGATCATCTCACTGCTGCGCCTGCGCCAGGGGAAGGGCCAGCCGATCCGCGAGGACGGACCGCAGACCCACCTGCTGACGAAGCGCGGCACGCCCACGATGGGCGGCCTGATGATCCTGGCCGGTGCCGTCGTCGCCATCCTGCTCTGGGCGAACCCGCGCAGCCACTACGTCTGGGTGACGCTGCTGGTGACGCTGGGCTTCGGCGCCATCGGCTTCTACGACGACTACCTCAAGGTCACGAAGCAGTCGCACAAGGGCTTCTCCGGCAAGTCCCGCCTGTTGCTGGAGGCGCTCATCGCGGGCGCGGCCTGCGCGGCGATCTCCTATTTCTCACCGGCCCCGCTGCAGAACCAGCTCGCCTTCCCGGTCTTCAAGGACGCGCTCCTGAACCTCGGCTGGTTCTACGTGCTGTTCGGTGCCTTCGTCATCGTCGGCGCGGGCAACTCCGTGAACATGACCGACGGCCTCGACGGGCTCGCCATCGTTCCCGTCATGATCGCCTGCGGCACCTTCGGGGTGATCGCCTACCTCGTCGGCAACTCCTTCACGGCGAGCTACCTGCAGGTGAACTACGTGCGCGACACGGGCGAACTCGCCGTGGTGTGCGGCGCCGTGATCGGGGCGGGGCTCGGCTTCCTCTGGTTCAACGCGCCCCCCGCCCAGATCTTCATGGGCGACACCGGCTCGCTCGCACTCGGCGGCCTCCTCGGCGTCATCGCGGTCGCCACCAAGCACGAGATCGTGCTGGCGATCGTCGGCGGCCTGTTCGTGCTGGAGATGATGTCGGTGATCATCCAGGTCGCCTCGTTCAAGCTCACGGGAAAGCGTGTCTTCCGCATGGCGCCGATCCACCACCACTTCGAGCAGAAGGGCTGGAAGGAGGCGCAGGTCGTCATCCGCTTCTGGATCATCGCCGTGATCCTGGCGCTGGCCGGCCTCGCCACGCTGAAGCTGCGCTGAAACGGCGCGCGGCGCTCTTCCCTAGCCCCGAGCGGCGGGGCTAGGAGAGGCGGCCGCGCCCCGGCGCGGCCGATCTCGAGGTTTCGCGCGCATGACCCCCATCACCACCTTCGCGGAGCGCGACGTCGCCCTGTTCGGCCTCGGCGGCTCCGGCCTGGCCACCGCCAAGGCCCTCAAGGCGGGCGGTGCCCGCGTGCTCGCCTGGGACGACAACCCGGAAAGCGTGGCGCGCGCGGGCGAAGCGGGCATCGAGACCGCCGACCTGCACGGGATCGACTGGGCGGAGATGGCCGCCCTGGTGCTGGCGCCCGGCGTGCCGCTGACCCACCCCGCGCCGCACTGGAGCGTCGGGCTGGCAGAGGGCGCGGGCGTCGAGATCATCGGCGACATCGAGCTGTTCTGCCGCGAGCGCGCCAGGATCGCCCCCGAGGCGCCCTTCGTCGCGATCACCGGCACCAACGGCAAGTCGACCACGACGGCGCTCGTCGCCCACATCCTGGCGCAAGCTGGCCGCGACGTGCAGATGGGCGGCAACATCGGCACCGCGATCCTCTCCCTGGAGCCGCCGTCGGTCGACCGCATCCACGTGATCGAGCTGTCCTCGTTCCAGATCGACCTGACGCCCTCGCTCGCTCCGAGCGTCGGCGTCCTGCTCAACATCACCCCCGACCATCTCGACCGGCACGGCACGCTGGAGCAGTACGCCGCCATCAAGGAGCGGCTGATCCGGGGCGCCGACCTCGCGATCGTCGGCATCGACGACCGCCCGAGCCGCGAGATCGCCGAGCGCCGGGGCGACCGGCTGGTGCGGATCCACGTCCCGGTCCATTCGCCGCGCGACGCGACCCTGGCTGGCGACGCGCTGATCGCCCGGGACGCCGCAATCTTCGACGCCGACGACACCCGCCTCGCCGACGTCTCGGGCATCGGCAGCTTGCGCGGCGCACACAACTGGCAGAACGCCGCCGTCGCGGTGGCGGTCGCCCGCGCGCTCGGCATCTCGTCTGAGGCGATCCAGGCCGGCCTCGCCTCCTTCCCGGGTCTGCCCCACCGGATGGAGGAGGTCGGCCGGCGCGGGCGGGTCCTGTTCGTCAACGACTCGAAGGCCACGAACGCGGATTCCACCGAGAAGGCGCTCACCGCCTTCCGGGACATCCACTGGATCCTCGGCGGCAAGGCCAAGGACGGCGGAATCTTCCCGCTGGTGCCGTATTTCGAGCGGATCGCCCACGCCTACCTGATCGGTGCGGCCTCCGACGCCTTCGCGGCGACGCTGGAGGGCGCGGTGCCCTACACCCGCTGCGAGACGCTGGACGTCGCCGTGCGGGCGGCCTCCGAGGGCGCGGAAGCGTCGGGCGCGCCCGAGCCCGTGGTGCTGCTCTCCCCGGCCTGCGCCTCCTACGACCAGTTCCGCTCCTTCGAGCACCGCGGCGACCGCTTCCGGGAGCTGGTGCGGGAGGTGCTCTGAGGGCGCCGCTCTCCCTCCCGCCTCTGCGGGGGAGGGAGGCGCGGTGCGCTCGCCCCCTACCGATCCGTGACCGCGGCAGCCTCCGCGGACTGAAGGTCCGTCGTCGCTACCGCGCCAGCACCTTGGCGGCGTCCCGCGTGGTGTTCACCGCCGCCGAGACCTGATCCACCGCTGCGGCGATCGAGCCGATGCTGCCGGTGATCGAGGTGACGGCGCCGGCCGCGCTCTGCATGTTCTCGGCGAGGTCGCGCGTCACCGCGCTCTGCTCCTCGATCGCCGCGGCGGTCGCCACCACGGTCTCGCGCATCACCGAGACCGAGCCGCGGATCGAGCCCAGCGCCCCCACCACCTCCTGCGAGACCGCCTGCACGTTGCCGATCTCGGCGTTGATCTGCTCCGTCGCCCGCGCGGCCTGGTCGGCCAGCGCCTTGACCTCGCTGGCCACCACCGCGAAGCCGCGGCCCGCCTCGCCGGCGCGGGCCGCCTCGATCGTCGCGTTGAGCGCCAGGAGATTGATCTGCCCGGCGATCGTCTGGATCAACCCGACGATGCCCGTCATCGCGGCGGCCGTCTCGGCGAGCCGCTTGGTGTAGCCGTCCGCCGCCTGGACGCAGGCGTAGGCGTTGTCGGTGGCCCCTTGCGAGCGCACGATGCTCTGCGACATCTCGCTCACCGAGGCCGCCAGCTCCTCGGCGGCGGCCGCCACCGTCTGCACGTTGCCCGAGGTCGTGTGGGCGGCCCGCGTCGCGGTCGAGGCTGCCGTGCTCGAATGCGTGACGGCGCTCTCGATCTCGCCGAAGTTCTTGTCGATCAGCGTGCGCAGGCTCCCCAGAAGGCGGACCTGCTCGGTGATGTCGGTGGCGAACTTCACCACCTTGTAGGGCCGGCCCGACGCGTCGAGGATCGGGTTGTAGACCGCCTGGATCCAGATCTCGCGGCCGCCCTTGCCGAGGCGCCGGAACTGCGCGCTCTGGTAGGCGCCGCTGCGCAGGCTCGCCCAGAACGCCGCATAGTCCGGGCTCGTGCGCTCGCGTGGATCGACGAAGATGCTGTGGTGGCGCCCCACGACCTCGTCCCTGTCATACCCGACGGCGGCCAGGAAGTTGTCGTTGGCGTCGAGGATCGTGCCGTCGAGATCGAAGGCGATCACCGCCTGCGCCTTGCGGATCGCGGCGATCTGCCCGGCGCGGTCGGCGTCCTCCTGCTTCTGCCGCGTGATGTCGGTAGCGAACTTCACCACGCCGTAGGGCCGGCCGTCGCGGCCGATCAGCGGGTTGTAGGACGCCTCGATCCAGACCTCGCGGCCGTCCTTCGTGATCCGCCGGAACTGCGCCGCCTCGAAGGTCCCGTCGCGCAGCCGCTGCCAGAAGGCCCTGTACTCGGGCGAGGTGCGGTGTGCGGGCTCCACGAAGATCTCGTGGTGCCGCCCCGCGATCTCCGGCAGGGTGTAGCCCATCAGCGCCAGGAAGTTCTCGTTCGCCGAGAGGACGCGACCGTCGAGATCGAACTCGATCACGGCCTGCACCCGGTCGAGGGCGGCGAGCTTGGCGCGGGCCTGCAGGGTCTTTCGGGCAGCGAACATGGGCCGTCTTCTCGCAGATCTGAGACGACGCCGGAGCGGGAACGGGAGGCCTGCCGCACGGCGGTTGGCCGACGCCGCGTCGGCCAAACCCAAGGTTGCATCAGATTCTTAACATGGAATGCAACGTGCGGGCTCGCACGCGGGATAACCGTTACGTGCGGCCCCGGTCCCCCAAGTGTCCGGGCCAGGTTCCCTAAGGATGCGTTTACCATTCCGGCACAGGATCCCCCGTGGCCCGCAGCCCGTCCAGCGCGCCCAGGAGTCCTCGCCCGCCATGATGTCCCGCGCGGAACGCACGCCCCTCACGGACTGGTGGTGGACGGTCGATCGCGGCCTGCTCGCGGCGCTCGGCGCCCTGATGGTGGCCGGCCTCGTCTTCCTGATGGGCGGCGGCCCGCCGGTGGCCGAGCGCATCGGCCTGCCGACCTTCTACTTCCTCAACCGGCAGGCGATGTACCTTGCCCCCACGGTCCTGCTGATCGTGGCGGTCTCGTTCCTGAGCTTGCGCGGCGTGCGCCGCCTCGCGCTGATCACCTGGGGTCTCGGCGTGGTGCTCTGCCTGCTCGCGAGCAAGTTCGGGCCCGAGATCAAGGGCGCGCACCGCTGGATCCAGTTCGGCTCCTTCGGCCTGCAGCCCTCCGAGTTCGTGAAGCCCTCCTTCGTGGTGGTGGCGGCCTGGGCCTTCTCGGAGGGCGCGCAGCGGCGCGACATGCCGGGCGGCACGCTCGGCATGCTGCTCCTGCCGGTCACCATCGTGCCGCTGCTGCTGCAGCCCGATTTCGGGCAGACCATGCTGATCACGCTGGTCTGGTCGACGCTGTTCTTCGTGGCCGGCCTGCACCTGATCTGGGTCGCGGCGATCGGCATCGCGGGCATGTTCGGGGTGTTTGCCGCCTACACCTTCTTCCACCACGTGCGCGAGCGCATCGAGCGCTTCCTCGACAAGGATTCGGGCGACAGCTTCCAGGTCTACTGGTCGCAGCAATCCTTCTGGTCGGGCGGCTGGTTCGGCACCGGCCCCGGCGAGGGGGTGGCCAAGCGCCACCTGCCCGATGCACATACCGACTTCATCTTCTCGGTCACCGGTGAGGAATTCGGCGTGCTGGTCTGCCTCGGCCTCGTGGCGCTCTTCGCCTACATCGTGCTGCGCGGCCTCAAGCTCGCGCGCCGCACCGACGACACGTTCACGCGGCTGGCCATCACGGGGCTGACCACCCTGTTCGGCCTGCAGGCCTGCATCAACATGGCGGTGAACACCCAGCTGATGCCCGCCAAGGGCATGACGCTGCCCTTCGTCTCCTACGGCGGCTCCTCGCTGATCTCGCTCGCGCTCGGCATGGGCTTCCTGATCGCGCTGACCCGCAAGCGCCCGCGCTCGACCATGCTCAGCCAGAAGCCGCCCGGCACCGCGCCCGCCACCGTCGCCGGGGTGATGCGGTGACGGTCTTCACCCCCACGATCCTGCTCTGCGCAGGGGGGACCGGCGGCCACCTCTTCCCCGCCGAGAGCCTCGCCCACGCGCTGCGCGCCCGCGGCATCCGGGTGGCGCTCGCCACCGACGCGCGCGTCGAGGGGCTGAAAGGCGAGTTCCCGGCCTCCGAGATCGTCACCATCCCCTCGGCGACGCCGTCCGGCCGCAACCTCGTCAAGCGGGCGGGTGCCGTGCTGACGCTGGGGCGCGGCTTCGGCATCGCCGCGAAGGAGGTGAAACGGCTGAACCCGGCCGCCGTCGTCGGCTTCGGCGGCTACCCGACCGTGCCGCCGATGCTGGCCGCCCAGATCCTGCGCGTGCCCACGATCCTGCACGAGCAGAACGCCGTGATGGGCCGGGCCAACGCGTTCCTGGCCAGGGGCGCCCGCACCATCGCGACGGGGTTCAAGGAGGTGCGCGGTGTGCCCGACAAGGCGACCGCGCCGCGCATCCATACCGGCAATCCGCTGCGCCCCGCGGTGATCGAGGCCGCGACGGTGCCCTATCCGGCCCTCGGCCCCGACGATCTCTTCCACCTCCTCGTCTTCGGCGGCAGCCAGGGCGCCCGGGTGATGGGCGAGGTGGTGCCGAGGGCGCTCGCCCAGTTGCCGGCGGATCTGCGCGCCCGCCTGTACCTCGTGCAGCAGGTGCGGCCCGAGGACCTGACCGCGGTCCAGAACGACTATCTCGCGATGGGGCTCAGGGGCCTCGAGGCTGCGCCCTTCTTCAAGGACCTGCCGGGCCGCATGGCCGCGAGCCATCTCGTGGTCTCGCGCTCGGGCGCCTCGACGGTCTCGGAACTCGCAGCCATCGGCCGCCCGTCGATCCTCGTGCCGCTGCCCGGAGCGCTCGACCAGGACCAGGCGGCGAACGCGGAGACGCTCGGCCGGATCGGCGCGGCGCTCGCCCTGCCGCAGACCGCCTTCACGCCGGATCGGCTGACGGCGGAGCTCGTCGAGGCCTTCGAGAATCCCGAAAAATTGACCCGGGCGGCCGAGGCGGCCAAAAGCGCGGGCATTCACGACGCCGCCGAGCGGCTCGCCACGGTCGTCGTCGAGACGGCGGCCCGCACCTGATTCTCCCGGACTCTCACGGGTCCGCAGACACCACGGTTCGACCCATGAAGCTGCCCGACAAGCTCGGCCCCATCCACTTCATCGGCATCGGCGGCATCGGCATGTCCGGCATCGCCGAGGTGATGCACAATCTCGGCTACACGGTTCAGGGCTCGGACGCGAACGACAACGCGAACGTGCGCCGGCTCGCCGACCAGGGCATGCGCACCTTCGTGGGCCACGACGCCAGGAACGTCGAGGAGGCCGCCCTCGTCGTCGTTTCGACCGCGATCCGCCGCGACAACCCGGAGCTGCAGGCCGCCCGCGAGCGCCGCCTGCCGGTGGTGCGCCGCGCCGAGATGCTGGCCGAGTTGATGCGCTTCAAGTCCTGCGTGGCGATCGCCGGCACCCACGGCAAGACCACGACGACCTCGCTCGTCGCGACGCTGCTCGACGCCGGCAATCTCGACCCGACCGTCATCAACGGCGGCATCATCAATGCCTACGGCACCAACGCCCGCATGGGCGAGGGCGAGTGGATGGTGGTGGAGGCGGATGAATCCGACGGCACCTTCCTGAAGCTGCCCGCGGATGTCGCCATCGTCACCAACATCGACCCCGAGCACCTCGACCATTTCGGCTCGTTCGAGGCGGTGAAGGACGCCTTCCGGCGCTTCATCGACAACATCCCGTTCTACGGCTTCGCGGTGATGTGCATCGATCATCCCGTCGTGCAGGACCTCGTCGGCCATATCGAGGACCGGCGCATCATCACTTACGGCGAGAACCCGCAGGCCGACGTGCGCCTGATCGACGTGGACCTGCGCGGCGGCCAGAGCCGCTTCCGAGTGATGATCCGCGACCGCCGCCCGGGCTACCGGATGGAGATGGAGGATCTCGTCCTGCCGATGCCCGGCAAGCACAACGCGCTCAACGCCACCGCGGCGCTCGCCGTGGCGCACGAGCTCGGCGTGAAGCCCGAGGCGATCCGCCAGGCGCTCGCGGGCTTCGGCGGCGTCAAGCGGCGCTTCACCCGCACGGGCGAGTGGAACGGCGCGGCGATCTTCGACGATTACGGGCACCATCCGGTTGAGATCAAGGCGGTGCTCAAGGCAGCCCGCGCCTCGACGGATGCGGGCGTGATCGCGATCGTGCAGCCGCACCGCTACTCGCGGCTGCAGTCGCTGTTCGACGATTTCTGCACCTGCTTCAACGACGCCGACACGGTGATCGTCGCCCCCGTCTACGCGGCGGGCGAGCAGCCGATCGAGGGCATCGACCGCGATGGGCTGGTCGCGGGCCTGCGCTCCCGCGGCCACCGCGACGCGCGGGCGCTGGAGCGACCGGAGGATCTGGCCGGCATCGTCGCGGAGCTCGCCAAGCCCGGCGACTACGTGGTGTGCCTGGGCGCCGGCAACATCACCCAGTGGGCCTACGCGCTGCCGGGCGAGCTCGCCGCGCGGAAGCGGTGAGGGGGATGCGCGCCGCTCAGGCCGCCTCCGGCACGAGGTCCTCGACGTCGACGTCGAGGACCCGTGCGAGCCGCTCGTAGATCGCGGGCTCGGCCGTGCCTACGCCCCGCTCCAGAGCCGAGATCTCGTCCTCGTCGAGGGCGCATACCTGCGCCAGCCGGGCAACCGAGGCGCCACGGCGTGCCCGCCAGAAGGCGAGGGGGCTCGGCGCGGCACGCAGGGCGTCGAGGTCGGCCTCGCTCAGCAACTCCTCCGTGCCGGCCCGCAGCCGCTCCTGCGAAGCGTCCACGAGGCGAGCGTCCAGGGTGTCCTCCGCCAGTTCCCGCAGGCGCTCGAACTCGGCCTCCGGTAGGATTACGATCGCCTCGCCGGAGGGCGTCCTCGTTCTGACGATGGTCACAGGCGCAATCCTAATCGTAGATCGAGCCGCGCGGCCCGACCACGTGGACAATGATCCGATCCGGCTCGCTCGTGAAGACCGCGCGCCAGTCGCCGACACGCAGTCGGTAGCGCTCGCCCTCGCCCTTCAGGGCCCGAACGTTGTTGGCGAGGCTCGCCGGATCGTCGGCGTACTGCTTCAGCTTCCGGCGGATCAGATCCTCGCTGTCGCGCGGCATCCGGGTCAGGGCCCGTGCAGCGGCGCGGGTGAAGACAAGCTCCTTGCCCATTCCGGCGCTCATTCCGCCGCGCTCCCCTCACGCAACCGGTTCGGCCGGCGCGAAGCATAGCATGACCACACAGCTCCACGATTCCATCCGCGCCGCGGCGCCCGGCCTGCGCGGTCGCCTGCTGGCGAACCAGCCGCTCGCCGACCTCACGTGGTTCCGCGTCGGCGGACCGGCCGAGGTTCTATTCACGCCGGCGGACGAGGAAGACCTCGCCCGACTGCTCGCCGTCCTCGACCCGGCCGTGCCGGTGACCGTGATCGGCCTCGGCTCGAATCTCATCGTGCGCGACGGTGGCGTGCCGGGCGTGGTGGTGCGCCTCGGCGGCCGGGCCTTCGGCGGGATCGACATCGACGGCGACAGGCTGCGCGTCGGCACCGCCGTGCCCGACATGCGGCTCGCCAAGGCCGCGGCCGAGGCCGGGCTCGACGGGCTCGCCTTCTTCCGCGGCATCCCGGGCTCGGTCGGGGGGGCGCTGCGCATGAACGCGGGAGCCCACGGCGGCGAGACCACCGACGTGCTGGTCGAGGCAAGGGGCGTCGATCGCCGGGGCAACCTGCGTAGCTTCACCCATGCCGAGATGGGCTTCACCTATCGGCACAGCACGGCGCCCGAGGACGTGATCTTCACGAGCGCCCTGTTCCGCGGCCGACCGGGCGAGCGCACCGCGATCGAGGCCGAGATGGACCGGGTCACCGCCGCGCGCGAGGCCGCCCAGCCGATCCGCGAGCGGACCGGCGGCTCGACCTTCAAGAACCCGCCCGGGGCCAAGGCCTGGCAGCTCGTCGACCAGGCCGGCTGCCGGGGCCTCGCGCTCGGCGGCGCGCAGGTCAGCGAGATGCACTGCAACTTCCTGATCAACCGCGACAACGCCAGCGCGGCCGACATCGAGGCGCTCGGCGAGGAGGTCCGCCGCCGCGTGCGCGAGACCTCGGGCGTCGAGCTGCACTGGGAGATCAAGCGGATCGGCATCGACGCCCCGATTGGTAAGGCGTAAGACGTAAGGCGCGTTCAGCTACGGGAGTGGGCGGTGAGCGGGACGGCCAAGGCCTACTCGAAGGTGTCGGTGAAGAGCCAGACCGTGATCCCCGCGGAGGTGCGCGAGCGCCTGGACCTCCGCCCGGGCGACCGCCTCCGTTATCTCCTCACGCCGCGCGGCGTCCTGATCGAGAAGGCGCCCCCCGAGGGTGAGGATCCGCTGGTCGCCTTCACCGAGTGGGCTGGCCCGATCGACGACGAAGACTATGCCGACCTCTGAGCCCGCACTCGGCGCGGGGGCCGTCGTGATCATCCCGTTTCCCTACGCGGATCGCTTGGCGGAGAAGCGGCGACCCGCGGTCGTGATCTCGAACGCGTCCGTCGCGGCGGCGGGCTTCGTCTGGATCGCCATGATCACGAGCGCGCGCAACGCGCCGATGGCGGACGACCTGCCGATCGCGGATCTGGCCCGCGCCGGGCTTGCCAAGCCGTCGGTGGTGCGCCCGCTGAAGATCGCCTGCATCGACGGATCGCGGGTCGTCCGGCGGGCCGGCGACCTCGATCCCGCCGCCGCCGAGCATCTGTTCGACCGCGTCCGCTCGCTGATCGGCCGCGCCTGAGATCCTTTCCGAGACCCGAAGCACGAGGTGCCCCCATGCCCAAGCACGTCGCCGTCCTCATGGGAGGCACCTCCAGCGAGCGCGTCGTCTCGCTCAGTTCCGGCAACGCCTGCGCGGGGGCGCTGGAAGGCGAGGGCTACCGCGTCACCCGCGTCGATGTCGGGGCCGACATCGCCGCCGTGCTCGCGGATCTTCGCCCGGACGTCGCCTTCAACGCCCTGCACGGCCCGGCCGGCGAGGACGGCACGATCCAGGGCCTGCTGGAGATCCTGAAGATCCCCTACACGCATTCCGGCGTGCTGGCCTCGGCGCTCGCCATGCACAAGGAGCGTGCCAAAGTGGTCATGCGGGCGGCCGGCGTCGCCGTGCCGGAGGGCCGCGTCGTTAACCGTCACGTGGCCGCCAAGTCACACCCTTTGCCGCCTCCCTACGTCGTGAAGCCGGTCTCGGAGGGCTCCTCGGTCGGCGTCATCATCGTGCGCGACGGACGCTCGCACCCGCCCCAGATCCTGGCCTCGGACGCGTGGACCTACGGAGAGGAAGTCCTTGCGGAGACTTACATTGCGGGCCGCGAGCTGACCTGCGCGGTGATGGGCGACCGGGCCCTCGGGGTCATCGAGATCAAGCCCGCATCGGGCGAGTGGTACGACTTCGACGCCAAGTACGCCGAGGGGGGGTCGATCCACGTCCTCCCGGCGGAGCTTAAACCAAATGTTTACCAGCGTGTCCAAGAGTTGGCGTTAACGGCGCATCAAGCACTGGGCTGCCGGGGCGTCAGCCGTGCGGACCTTCGCTACGACGATACACCGGGAGGCACCGGTGCCCTCGTCGTGCTCGAGGTCAACACGCAACCCGGTATGACCCAGACGAGCCTTGTGCCGGAGTTGGCGGCCCATGCGGGCTACGGATTCGGTGAGCTCGTCCGATGGATGGTGGAGGACGCTTCTCTGGGCCGCTGAGCCCCGCCGGCCCCGCCGCGGGACCGGTCGCGCGGCTGGCCGCGCGCCTCCTGCGCCGCTCGCCCTTCCGCAGCCTCCGCCCCCGGCTCCCGATCGAGCACCGCCTCCCCCGCGGCGTCGGCGCCGTCGGGCTCTCCGCGGCCTGCGCCGGCCTCGCGCTCGCCGGCTTCGTCGCGAGCGGCCGCTACGACGCCTTCGTGGCCGAGCAGGGCCGCCCCCTGGACATCGCCGCCCGCATCGCCGGGTTCGGCGTCGAGCGCGTCACCATCTCGGGCATCTCGCGCATGTACGAGCGGGAGGTGCTGACCGCGGCCGGCATCGACTGGCGCTCCTCCGTGCCCTTCCTCGACGTCGCCGAGGTGCGCGAGAAGCTGCTGCGCGTGCCGCTGATCGCCTCGGCCTCGGTCCGCAAGATCTACCCGAACGAGATCGTCATCACGCAGGTCGAGCGGGAGCCCGCCGCGCTCTGGCAGAAGAACGGCGAGGTCAGCGTGATCGCCGCCGACGGCACCGTGATCGACACGATGCGGGACGACCGCTACGCCAGCCTGCCGCTCGTCGTGGGCGAGGGCGCCAACGAGCGGCTCGCCGAATATCTCGGCCTGATCCAGGCCGCGGGCAGCCTCGGCGAGCGCGTCCGGGCCGGCACCTACGTCTCGGGCCGGCGCTGGACGCTGAAACTCGACGGCGTCGACATCCGCCTGCCCGAGGCCGACCCGGCCGCGGCGCTGGCCCGCCTCGTCGCCCTGCAGCGCGGCGAGCGGCTCCTCGACAAGGACATCATCGCGGTCGACCTCCGGATGCCGGACCGCGTGGTGGTCCGGCTGACCGAGGAGGCCGCCGCCGCCCGCGCCGAGGCGCAGAAGAAGACCAAGAAGGGGACGGCCTCGTGAGCGCGCCCGCCCGTTCTTCCACCCCTCTCGTCGTTCCTGTCGCCCGGTAGCGTTCGATGCACAGCCAGCACGGCCTCACGCCCCGACTGAAGCCGCTCTCGGCGCGCCGCGCCGCGACGCTCTCGGTGCTGGATATCGGCACCAGCAAGGTCGTCTGCCTCATCGCCGAGCTGCAGCCCGCCGAGGCGATGTCGACGCTCCGCGGCCGCACCCACCTCGCGCGCATCATCGGCATCGGCCACCAGCGCTCGCTCGGACTCAAGGGCGGCGCCATCGTGGACTTGGAGGCCGCCGAGGGCGCGATCCGGCAGGCCGTGCACGCGGCCGAGCGGATGGCCAAGGTCGAGGTCCAGTCCGTCATCGTGAACATGTCGGGCGGGCGCCTCGCCTCGCAGCACTTCCAGGCGCGGGTGAACGTCCGCACCGGCACCGTCACGGGCTCGGACGTCGAGCGCGTGCTCGAGACCGCGAGCGCCCACGGCGTCAGCCCCGGCCGGGCCGTGCTCCACGCCCTGCCGACCGGCTACGCGCTGGACGGCCAGGGCGCGGTGATCGACCCCTCCGGCATGATCGGCGAGGCGCTCGGCGTGGATCTCCACGTCGTCACCGCGGAGGCCGCGGCCGCCCGCAACGTGATGCTGGCGGTCGAGCACTGCCATCTGGGCGTCGAGGCGGTGATCGCCACGCCCTACGCGGCCGGCCTCTCGGCGCTCGTCGACGACGAGGCCGAGATGGGCGTCTGCGTCATCGACATGGGCGGCGGCACCACGAGCTTCGGCGTGTTCCAGGGCGGCCACCTCGTCCACACCGACGCGGTCGCGGTCGGCGGCCACCACGTCACCATGGACATCGCCCGCGGCCTCTCCACCCGGGTCGCGGCGGCCGAGCGGCTGAAGACGCTCTACGGCTCGGCCATCGCCACCCCGTCGGACGAGCGCGACATGATCGCGGTCCACGGCGTCGGCGAGGACGAGGGCGACGCGCCGGCCCACGTGCCGCGCTCCCAGCTCGTGCGGATCATCAAGCCGCGCGTCGAGGAGGTGGTCGAGCTGGTGCGCGACCGCCTGCGCAACGCGGGCTTCGCCGCCCAGGCCGGGCGCCGCGTGGTGCTCACCGGCGGGGCGAGCCAGCTCGTGGGCCTGCCCGAGGTGGCGCGCCGGGTGATGCAGGGCCAGGTCCGCATCGGCCGCCCGCTCGGCATCCGCGGCCTGCCCGAGGCCGCCAAGGGCCCGGCCTTCTCGGCCGCGGTCGGCCTGCTGGTCTACCCGCAGGTCGCCCATGCCGAGCACTTCGAGCCGCGCGGGCACAGCGCCTTCGCGCGGACCGGCACCGACGGGTATTTCGGCCGCATGGTCGAGTGGATCCGCGGCGGCTTCTGAGGTTTCGGCGGCCCGCCCCGGCGGTCCGCGAAAGAACGAGAAAACTCCGGCGTCTAGGCGCCCCAGCAATCCCAAGTTCACGAGAGGCTCGACACCATGGCCATTTCCCTCCAGGCCCCCGACATCCGCGAACTCAAGCCCCGCATCACCGTGTTCGGCGTCGGCGGCGCCGGCGGCAACGCCGTCAACAACATGATCGAGTCGGGTCTCCTCGGCTGCGAGTTCGTGGTCGCCAACACGGATGCGCAGGCGCTGACCTCCTCGAAGGCCGAGCGCGTGATCCAGATGGGCCTCGGCGTGACGCAGGGGCTGGGCGCCGGCTCGCACCCGGAGGTCGGCTCGGCCGCCGCCGACGAGGTGATCGACGAGATCCGCGACCAGCTCTCGGGCGCCCACATGTGCTTCATCACCGCCGGCATGGGCGGCGGCACCGGCACCGGCGCCGCCCCCGTCATCGCCCGCGCCGCGCGCGACATGGGCATCCTGACGGTCGGCGTCGTGACCAAGCCCTTCCAGTTCGAGGGCGTGCGCCGGATGCGCACGGCCGAGGCCGGCATCCAGGAGCTCCAGGCCTCCGTCGACACGCTCATCGTGATCCCGAACCAGAACCTGTTCCGGGTCGCCAACGAGAAGACCACCTTCGCGGACGCCTTCGCGATGGCCGACCAGGTGCTCTACTCGGGCGTCGCCTGCATCACCGACCTGATGGTGAAGGAGGGCCTGATCAACCTCGACTTCGCCGACGTGCGGGCGATCATGCGCGGCATGGGCAAGGCCATGATGGGCACGGGCGAGGCGTCGGGCGAGAAGCGCGCCAACCGCGCCGCCGAGGCCGCGATCGCCAACCCGCTCCTCGACGACGTCTCGATGAAGGGCGCGCGCGGCCTGCTGATCTCGATCACCGGCGGCTCGGACCTCACCCTGTACGAGCTCGACGAGGCCGCCACCCGCATCCGCGAGGAGGTCGATCAGGACGCCAACATCATCCTGGGCGCGACCTTCGACGAGAGCCTCGACGGCATCATCCGCGTGTCGGTGGTCGCCACCGGTATCGAGCCGGCGCTGATCTCGGCGAACTCGCCCAACAACCCGGCCATCGCCGAGACCGAGCAGCGCATCGCCGAGGTCGCCGAGCGCCTGCGCTCCGAGGCCCGCTCGCGGGCCGCCGCGGTGCACAGCGCCGCCATCCAGGCCCCGCCCGCGATCCGCACCGAGGCCCCGGCCCCGGTCGCCCAGGCTCCTGTCGCCCAGGCTCCCGCCGCCCTCGCGCCGCAGCCCGAGCCGGCCCCGGTCATGCGCGACGACGTCCTGCTGACCCAGGCCGCGCCGCGCGCCGCCGCCGCCTTCGTGCCGCCGCCGGCCGCCGCGCCGCAGCAGCCCGAGTTGCCGCAGCATCACGCCGGCCCGTTCGTGCCGCCGCGGCCGGCCGCGCCGGCCTCGGCCCCGCTCGCCCGCGCGCCCCGCATGCCGCAGATCCACGAGCTGCCGCAGATCGCCCAGAACCAGATCATGGCGAGCCGCAGCGAGCCGGCGGCGGCGGAGCCCGCCGACGCCAAGCGCACCTCGCTGCTGCGCCGCCTCGCCACGGTCGGCTTCGGCGGACGCCGCGAGGAGGAGACGGCTCCGCGCGCCGCGGCGCCCCAGGCCCCGATGCCGGCCGCGCCGCGCGTCCAGGCCCCGCAGGGTCATAGCGTCCCGCAGGGTCATCAGGCTCCCCAGGGCCATCACGCCCCGCAGCAGGCTCCGGCCTACCGCGCGCCCCAGGGCAACCTCGACGCGCAGGGCCGCAGCCAGCCCGCCACGCGGATGATGGACGACGATCACCTGGAGATCCCGGCCTTCCTGCGCCGGCAGGCGAACTGATCCACGGCGGGCCCGTCCCCGGGCCCGCTCACCCGCTGGAACGACCGCGACGCCCGCCGCCCGAGAGGACCGGCGGGCGCTTGCATACCCGGCGGTGAGGTTTTCGCGTCACATTCGACCGGCCGATTTAGGTTGCCGTTAACCATTCGTTAACTGATTGGCACATCAAGCTCTTTTCCAAATTGCGGCAGAAGCGTGACTGTAACAGACGGTAAGAATCCGTGATTTGGCCCGGCAATCCGGCGTGGCTATAGAAAAATCAGGACCAACGAGCGGGCCGCACCGGCGCCAGCCGGCAGCGAACCCAGGGGCACCAAGCAGCGGACGGATCGAACGATGACGGGCCCTCGCGAGCGGCGGGGGATCCGGCGGCAGGTCACGGCCGAGGGCTCAGGAATGCGAACGAACCAACAGACAACCCTCAAGGGCCCGGTGACGCTCAACGGCGTCGGTGTCCACTCCGGCAACCCTGCCGAGATCACCCTCCGGCCGGCACCCGCCAACCACGGTATCGCCTTCCTCCGCACCGGAATGCCCTCGGGCAACGACCGGCTCATCAAAGCCCACCACGCCTGCGTCTCCGCCACCGAGCTGTGCACCGTCATCGGCGACGTCGAGTCGGGCGCGGTCGCCACCATCGAGCACCTGATGTCCGCCCTGTTCGGTCTGGGCGTGGACAACGCCCTGGTCGAGATCGACGGGCCCGAGATGCCGATCCTCGACGGCAGCGCTCTCCCCTTCGTCAAGGCGATCGACGCGGTCGGCGTGACGGGCTGCGGCGCGCCGCGCCGCTGGATCAAGGTGCTGCGCCCCGTCCGCATCGAGAACGGCAAGGCCTTCGCCGAACTCCGCCCGATCGACCGGGGCTTCCGCCTCGACGTCGAGATCGATTTCGAGAACCCCGTCATCGGCCGCAGCCGCAAGGCGATGGATCTCAGCCCCGCCGCCTACCGCCGCGAGATCGCGGGCGCGCGCACCTTCGGCATGATGAAGGACGTGCAGCGCTACTGGAAGGCCGGCTTCGCGCTCGGCGCCTCCCTGGAGAACACGGTCGCGGTCGGCGACACCGACGTGGTGAACCCGGAGGGCCTGCGCTTCCCCGACGAGTTCGTCCGCCACAAGATCCTCGACGCCGTGGGCGACCTCGCGCTGGCCGGCCTGCCGATCCAGGGCGCCTACCGCTCCTATTGCGGCGGCCACCGCATGAATGTCGGCGTGCTCGACGCCCTCTTCGCCGACCGCGCCAACTACGCCATCGTCGAGGCCGTCGGCACCCGCCGCGAGACCGCGCTCGCCGAGTTCGGCCTCGGCCTCGCGGCCTTCGCGGGCGAACTCTGATCCCCGACAAAGCCGTTGCCGGCAGGCCACAGCCGCGCGCCGATCGCGCGAGATCCCGTCCTGCCGCTTTCGCGCCCGAATCGAACGTCACGGTGAATCGTCCGTGACGGATTCTCATCCCAGGCTTGCCGCGCGAGCCCGGATGGTCGAGACCCGCTCGGCACAGATCGTGTAAGGCCGGACGGTCCGCGTCGAAGACGGGCCGCGCCTGTTCGGGGAAAGTATCGCAGATGCGCCTCATCACTCGGAACCGCGGCAGGGCGATGCCCGTGCTCGTGACCGCGCCCGTGATCGTCCTGGCCCTCGGCCTGGGCGGCTGCGATTTCGATCCGACCGGCATCTTCGCCGAGAAGTACAAGCCCGAGGTCATTCAGGACACGCCGGCTGACAAGCTCTACAGCGAGGGCCTGGCGAAGCTCGAGGACAGCGATTACGAGGGCGCGGTCAAGAAGTTCGACGCGCTCGACAAGCAGTATTCCTACTCCGACTGGTCTCGGAAGGCGCTTCTGATGACCGCCTTCTCGAACTACCAGGGCGCGAAGTACGACGACGCGATCAACGCCTCGAAGCGCTACCTTCAGCGCCACCCGGCGAGCAAGGACGCGGCCTACGCCCAGTACCTGATGGCGATGTCGCACTACAAGCAGATCCCGGACGTGACGCGCGACCAGGACCGCTCCGAGAAGGCGCTCGCCGCCCTGCAGGAGCTGGTGCAGCGCTACCCGACCTCGGAATACGCCACCGACGCCAAGGCCAAGATCCAGATCACCCGCGACCAGCTCGCCGGCAAGGAGATGGATGTCGGACGCTACTACCTCGAGAAGCGCAACTTCCCGGCGGCGATCAACCGCTTCCGCGACGTGGTGGCCAAGTACCAGACCACGCGCCACGCCGAAGAGGCCCTGATGCGCCTGACAGAGGCCTACATGGCGCTCGGTATCACGGGGGAGGCCCAGAATTCGGCGGCCGTGCTCGGCCACAACTTCCCGGACAGCCCCTGGTACAAGGATGCGCACGCGCTCCTCTCCAGCGGCGGCCTGGAGCCGCGCGAGGAGAAGTCCTCGTTCCTCAGCAAGATCTACAGCTCGGTGATGGGCCGCAAGACCGCCTCGGCGGAGTAGCCCGGCTCCACGATCCTGAGGCGACGGCCGGCCCGATCAGGCCGGCCGTTTGCTTTTGAGGATCCGGCGCAGGCTCCAGGCGAGGCTGCGGGCGCGCGCCGCCGCCTCCTGCCGCACCGCAGCGATACCCCGGACCGGTTCCGGCGCGGGCGTCATCGCGAGGCCCTCGGCGACGCGGATGTAGGTCTCGATCAGCCGCACGAGACCGATCACGCTGCCGTCCGGCGGCCGCGTCCAGAAGCCGTGCGCCGGGTCCTCCGGCACCAGGATCTCCCGCCGGAAATCGAATTCCGGCACGCGGACCCGCAGGAGCGGAGCGGGACGCCCGTAGAGCCGGCGCGGCGCGAAGTCGATCTCGGGCCGCTCGGCCTCCAGCAGCAGCACCCGGAAGTGCCGGAGATCCTGCGAGAGGATGCGCACGTCGATGCCGTCCGGGATCCGGGCCGTGCGGAAGCGCAGGCTGAAGGACGGGTTGCGCAGGCCGAAGCGGAGGTTCGGCAGGTCGGCCTGCACGCCGCGCCCGCGGCGTACCACGCGGCTGGCCACGCGCCGGGCCAGCGCCGTCCCCTCAGCATCCGGAGCCTCCGCGGCCGCTTCCAGCGGAGCGCCGATCCGCGCGGAGAGGTCGGCCTCGCTCATGGCGGCCCAGCCTTCGAGGATGTCCGCGACCGCCTGGGGCAGGTGGGCCGGGCGCTTGCGGATGAACAGCCGGTCGCCCGCGCGGGCCGCGCGGAAATCCTCGGCCCGGAAGGTCATGTCGGCATTGCCCGAGATGTGGGGCCAGGCCACGAAGGTGGTCTCGCGCGGCTCGATCCGGCCGGCGTGGCCCCCATCGGCCGCCAGCAGCGTCTGCAGCATGTTCTCGTCGGGGTGGACCGCCGCGCGCAGGCGCGCGGCTTCCGGCGCGGTCCGGGCCGCGGCCGCGAGATGGGCGCAGGCCTGCCGCGAGAGGATGAACCAGTTGCTGCCGTGGCGCAGGCGGGCGAGGAAGTCCGGGTCGGGTTCGACCGGCACGACCCCGAAGCTGCCGATACCGGGCAGCTCGCGGTAGTCCATGCTGAAGCGGTGGGCGATGTCCGCCTGCGAGCCCGGGTTCATCGCACCGAAGGGCGTCGCGTCGACGTAGGAGATTCCCGGCTCCAGCGCCGCCGCGAGACCGGCCTCGTCCCGCAGGCGGCAATGCTGCTCACTCAGCACCACGAGGTGCGACCAGTCCGGTCCGGCGCCGAGCGCATGGTCGATCGCCTCCAGGGTCGTGGCGACCTGCGAGTAGCCCGCCCAGGCGTAGTGCCGGCTCGGCAGCACCGCCACGTTCGGGAAGGCCTCGCCGAGGCGTCGCACCGTCTCGTGCAGGGCGGCGGGCGCCTTCGCGTCCACGTGGTAGAGCAGCCGGTGCTCCGGCCGGTAGAGCGTGCGGAACTGGTCGCGGACGCAGGCGACGGAGGCGTGGCAGGTGATGAAATAGGCCGTCATGGTCCCGTCCGGCCTCGCGGATCCGGCGCGCCGCGGCGCGAAGCCTGGCCGCCAGCCTTCTAGCGACAGGTTGCGGGGCCGGTCCAGCCGTGGGCGGGGCGTCGATTTTTCCGCGTGAAGTCCGGCGGGCTTCCGTCTAGACCACGCGCGGGACCAGATGAGGGGAACCGGACAGACGCATGCTCGCGCAGCTTGCGATCCGCGACATCGTTCTGATCGACAAGCTCGAGCTGAACTTTCGCGACGGACTGAGCGTCCTCACCGGGGAGACGGGTGCGGGCAAGTCGATCCTGCTCGACGCCTTCGCGCTGGCGCTGGGCGGGCGCGGCGACGGCCGCCTCGTGCGCCACGGCGAGGGCCAGGGCGCCGTCACGGCAGTGTTCGACGTCGGGCTCGACCACCCGGCCCGCCGGATCGCCGCCGAGGCCGAGATCGACACCGAGGGCGACCTGATCCTGCGCCGCACCCAGATGGCGGACGGGCGCACCCGCGCCTTCGTCAACGACCAGCCGGTGGGCGTGCAGGTGCTCCGGGCGATCGGCGCGGCCCTCGTCGAGATCCACGGCCAGCACGACGACCGGGCCTTGTCGGACGCCGCGACGCATCGCGCGATCCTCGACGCCTTCGGCGGGCTGCAGGGCCCCCTCGCCGCGGTGACGGAGGCGGCCAGGCGCGTGCGCGGCGCGCGCGGCGCCCTCGAGAGCCACCGCGCCCGCGTCGAGGCGGCCCGCAAGGAGGTCGATTTCCTGCGCCACGCCGTCGAGGAGCTGGCCGAGCTCGATCCGAAGCCCGGCGAGGAGGCCCAGCTCGCCGAGCGCCGCACGGTGATGCAGCAGAGCGAGAAGGTCGCCCGCGACCTCAACGAGGCGCTGGAGGCCGTCGGCGGCTCGCATTCGGGCGTGCCGCACCTCTCCGCCGCGATCCGCAAGCTGGAGCGGCGCGCGGCCCAGCTGCCGGCGCTGGTCGACCCTTGCATCGCGGCGATCGACGCGGCGCTCAACGCCCTCGACGAGGCGCGCGCAGTGCTCGACGCGGCGGTCGCCGAGACCGAGTTCGACCCGCGCGAGCTGGAGCGGGTGGAGGAACGCCTGTTCGCGCTGCGCGCGGCGTCGCGCAAGTACAACGTGCCCGCCGACGACCTCGCGGCCTTGCGCGAGCGCTACGTCGCCGACGTCGCGGCAATCGACGCGGGCGAGGAGGCGCTCTCCGGGCTGGAACAGGCCCTCGCCGAGGCCGACGCGCTCTACGTCAAGGCCGCCGAGAAGCTCTCGGCCGGGCGGCGGCGCGCCGCCAAGCAGCTCGACGCCGCCGTGAAGGCCGAGCTGCCGCCGTTGAAGCTGGAGCGCGCCCGCTTCATCACGGAGATCACCTCCGACCCGGAGGCGCGCGACCCCGCCGGCACCGAGCGGGTGGAGTTCTGGGCACAGACGAATCCCGGCACGCGGCCCGGCCCGATGATGAAGGTGGCCTCGGGGGGCGAATTGTCCCGCTTCATGCTCGCGCTCAAGGTGGTGCTCGCCGACAAGGGCTCGGCCCCGACCCTGATCTTCGACGAGATCGACACCGGCGTCGGCGGCGCGGTGGCCGACGCGATCGGCGCCCGCCTCGCCCGGCTCTCGGCCACCGTGCAGGTGGTCTGCGTCACCCACGCGCCCCAGGTCGCGGCCCGGGCGCAGACGCATTTCCTGATCGCCAAGGCGCCCGTGAAGGGCAGCGACCGCGTCTCCACCCGCGTGACCACGCTGCCCGCCGAGGCGCGCCGCGAGGAGATCGCCCGGATGCTCGCGGGCGCCAGCGTGACCGACGAGGCCCGCGCCGCCGCCGTCAGCCTGCTCCAGGCGGCGACCGGCTAGCGGCCCGCGCCGGACGAGCCGCATGCCGCGACTCAGGGACACCTACTTCTTCCTGCTGGAGAACCCGGAGCACCGCAGCTTCGAGGCCTGCTGGCAGCTCTTCGACTACCGGACACGCAGCTTCGCGCGCGCCGTCTACGAGGATGCACGGCGCTTCCGCTTCGCGACCGAGGCGCACGCCTACAAGGACTGGCTGACGCACGGGCGGGCGCTCGGCCTGCGCTTCGCACCGGGCAAGGACACGCTCCTCAAGATCATCCTGAAGGTGAAGGACGAGCCGGTCCTGCTACCGCGGTGGATCGCCTATCACGCGGACATCGTCGGCCACCACAACCTCATCATCATGGATTGCGGCTCGACCGACCCCGAGCACCTGCGCGTCCTGGAGGCGTACCGGCGGCGGGTCCTGATCGTCGGATACGAAAGGTACTACGACACGATCCACGACACGGTCGGGAACGCCGCCTTCTACCACCTCATCGAGAAGAACTGCCGCTACGTCGCTGTGCTGGACGCGGACGAGTTCCTGTTCGGCCGGCGCGCCGGGACGATCGGCCCCGACAACGTTCTGCCGGTGCTGCGGGAGGGCAACGAGGGCGTCCATGCCGGGACCTGGTTCCCGAACGTCGCGTCGCCCGAGGAGGGGGCGGACGGGCCGGACTGGTCGCGGCCGATCCGGTTCGACATGTCGGCGGATTCCATCGGCCACGGCACCTTCGCGGGCAAGGCCGTCGTCCGCTCGGACCTGTGCCGGGCGGTCAGGCATGTCGGGCACAATCTCCACGAGCCGCAGGTGGCCGCGCGGCTGGGACCCGGCTCCTTCGGGCGCCTCGGGATCCTGCACGTCTCGCGCCTCGGGCGGGCGGCGACCCGGACGAGGATCCTGAAGCACCTGCATGCCCGCGCCATCGTGCCCCCGACGATCAGGGGGCTCGCGGAGGTCGAGCGCCACCTCCGGCAGCGCGTCCGGGAGGGTGGGCTCGACGCCGGCGCGCGGCACTACGTGGACCTGTTCCTCGACGCGGGCGCGCCGGCGGCGGAACCGTCCGCAACCTTCAGCACGGCCCTGATCGGTGGGGCGCGTTCGGAACGGAATGCCGATCTGGACCGACAGCTCGCGACCTTCGATTTCACACGGTTCCTCCCGCACTGAGTGGCCGGGCGGCAACACCCGCACGGATAGCGATCGCGGCTCGCAACCGGCCCCGCGGCGGCGCGTCATGCTTAACGTGAGGTTCCTGTTTACGGGTCGTTAAGCCTGTTTGCCGATCCTCGCAGAACAGCCGTCGGCCCGGCGGCGATACCGGGCGTTGCGTTTCTCGGAGGGGCCAGGATGAGCCGAGCCGCTATCGAAACGAAGCCTGACGAGAACGCCGCCCCGCCCTGCGAGGCCGACGCGGCCCAGAGCGTCGACACGCTGCATCTCGGCCTCACGCTGCGCTCGCTCTACGAGGACAGCATCGACAGGCAGCCGATCCCCGACTGCCAGATCGATCTCATCCTGCGCCTGCGCAGCAAGGAGCGGGCTCTGCGCCGCGCCAACTGAGAGAGGGGCGACGCTACCAGCGCCGCGCCCCGGGACCGCGCTTGTACTCCGCGGCGCGGATCATCGTCATCACCCGGTCGAGGCTGGCCAGAAGCGCGGTCTCCTCGTCCCGGGCGCGTGCGGCCTCGTTCGGATCGGGGCTGAAGCGCTGGCGCGCCTGCGCGAGCGCCAGGGCGCGTTCGAGGGCCTCGCGCTCCTCGTGCAGCGCCAGGAAGGCGCCGTCCGCGTCGGCGGCCTGATCGGGCAGAAGCGTGCCCACGTCGGTCGAACTCCGCTGGCTCGCGCGGCGCTGGCAGCGCCGCAGACCCGGGGAGAACGCGCGACCGAGCCGAAGCGTGCCAAATGCTGCGCCGCAAACTGATTTCCGCCGCGCGCGCGAGCCCTGTCATCCGTCTGTCACGTCCGTGTCATACCGCCGCATCGGCCAGGCCATAAGCGCTGTGGCGGCCGGAGCTTTCGGCCGATCGCAGGACGGCCGGGGATCCGGACACGCCCCGAGCCACATGTACCTGGCGCCCGGAATTCGGCGGCAACGGAGATTCACGTGAAGCCTTTCACCTACGCGCTCGCCCTGGGGCTGGCCACGGCCCAGCTCGTCCTGCCCGCCCGTGCCGCCGACATCACCGGTGCCGGCGCCACCTTTCCGTTCCCGGTCTACTCGAAGTGGGCCGAGGCCTACCGCAAGGAGACCGGCAACGGCCTGAACTATCAGTCGATCGGCTCCGGCGGCGGCATCAAGCAGATCCAGGCCAAGACGGTCGATTTCGGCGCCACCGACGCGCCGCTGAAGGGCGCCGCCCTCGAGAAGGACGGCCTCGTCCAGTTCCCGACCGTGATGGGCGGCGTCGTCACGGTGGTGAACATCCCCGGCGTCGAGCCCGGCAAGCTCAAGCTCACGGGCGAGCTCGTGGCGGACATCTACGCCGGCAAGATCACCAAGTGGTCCGACCCGAAGATCGCCGCGCTCAACGAGGGCCTGAAGCTGCCCGACGCGACGATCACCCCGGTCTACCGCTCGGACGCGTCGGGCACGACCAACATCTTCACCACCTACCTCTCCCAGGTCTCCGACGGCTGGAAGAAGGAGTACGGCGCGGCCACCACCGTGTCCTGGCCGACCGGCCAGGGCGGCAAGGGCAACGAGGGCGTCACCGCCACCGTCAAGCAGGTCCCGAACGCCATCGGCTACGTCGAGTCGGCCTACGCCAAGCAGAACAAGCTCAGCCACACGCTGATCCAGAACAAGGCCGGCAAGTTCCCGCAGCCCGACGACAAGTCGTTCCAGGCCGCCGCCGCCAGCGCCGACTGGAAGGCCCAGCCCGGCTTCGGCATCTCGCTGACCAACCAGGCCGGCGACGAGGCGTGGCCGATCACCGCCGCGACCTTCATCCTCGTCCACAAGGACGCGGCCGACGCGGCGAAGTCCGCCGAGGTGCTGAAGTTCTTCAACTGGGCCTACAAGAACGGGGACACGATGGCCTCCGAGCTCGACTACGTGCCGCTGCCGGACAACGTCGTCGCGCAGATCCACGAGGAGTGGAAGAGCGTGAAGGGCAAGGACGGCAAGCCCGTCCTCGGCAGCATGTAGGGACAGACCGGGGCGGCCCCGCCGCCCCGCGACCAATGTCCGGCCCAAGCCCGGTCCGAGCCCGGGCGTGGTCGGCCGGCATCTCACCCCGGACCGGGGAGGGATGCGCGCCTGCAGCCGACGGTCCGCCCTCGCGCCGGTCGCCGCCGCGCGCTAAACGCCCAACCCGGTGACGAGAACCGCGGATGACCACCTTGACCGATCAGATCGCGCTGGCCGAGACACGCAGCGTCGCGCGCCGCCGGGGCCCGAGTCGGGGCACCGACGCCCTCTTCCGCGGGGCAGCCTACGCCTCCGCCCTGCTGGTGCTGCTGGTGCTCGCCGGCATCCTGGGTTCGATCCTCTACGGCGGCTGGCCCGCCTTCCGGGAATTCGGCTTCGGCTTCCTCACCTCCAGCGCCTGGAACATCGGCACCGAGCAGTACGGCGCCCTCGTCGCGGTGATCGGCACGCTGGCCTCGGCGCTGCTCGCCCTCGTGATCGGCGTGCCGATCTCGCTCGGCATCGCGGTCTACCTGACGCAGCTCTGCCCCGGCTGGGCAAGGAAGCCCGTCGGCATGACGATCGAGCTGCTCGCGGCCGTGCCCAGCATCATCTACGGCATGTGGGGCCTGTTCATCTTCGCCCCGCTCTTCGCCCGCTTCGTGCAGGTGCCGGTCTCGAACCTCGTCGAGGGCATGCCGCTCGTCGGCACCCTGTTCTACGCGCGCGTGCCCTCGGGGGTCGGCATCCTCACCGCCGGCATCATCCTGGCGATCATGATCGTGCCCTTCGTGGCCTCGATCGCCCGCGACATGCTCGACCAGATCCCGACGATCCTGCGCGAGAGCGCCTACGGCATCGGCTGCACCACCTGGGAGGTGGTGCGCCACGTGCTGGTGCCGCAGGCCTCGGTCTCGATCATCGGCGCGATCATGCTGGGGCTCGGCCGCGCGCTCGGCGAGACGATGGCGGTCACCTTCGTGATCGGCAACGCCAACCGGCTCTCGGCCTCGATCTTCGACCCGGGCTCCACCATCGCGTCGCGCATCGCCAACGAGTTCAACGAGGCGGACGGCATGCAGCTCAACGCCCTGATGGCGCTCGGCTGCATCCTCTTCGTCATCACCTTCATCGTCCTCATCATCGCCCGCCTGCTGACGCGGCGCGCCAAGGTCGCCTGAGGAGGCAAGCTGTGGACGCCGCCAACACCCTCGCAGCGCCGCCCGCCGGCGCCCCCTCCGGCACGCCGAGGCGGGCGAGCCGCGTGCGCGCCTCGCGCCGCACCGCCGACCGAACGCTCCGCATCGCCTGCACCCTGGCCACCCTTCTCGGTGCGATCGTGCTCGGCTCGATCCTGCTCATGCTGATCGTCGAGGGCCTGAAGGGCCTCTCGCCGACGCTGCTGACCCAGCCGACCCCGGGCCCCGGCAGCGAGGGCGGCGGCATCGCCAACGCGATCCTCGGCAGCCTCGTGATGACGGTGATCGGCATCCTGATCGCGACCCCGATCGGCGTGATGGCCGGCACCTACCTCGCCGAGTACGGCCGCACCTCGAAGCTCGCCGACGTGATCCGCTTCCTCAACGACATCCTGCTCTCGGCGCCCTCGATCCTGATCGGCCTGTTCGTCTACACCCTGATGGTGCGGCCGATGGGGACCTATTCGGGCTGGGCCGGGGCGGTGGCGCTCGCCATCATCGCCACGCCCGTGATCGTGCGCACCACCGAGGACATGATGCGCCTCGTGCCGGGCACGCTGCGCGAGGCGGGTGCGGCGCTCGGCGCGCCTCCTTCCGTGGTGATCCGCAGCGTGACCTGGCGGGCGGCCTCGGCCGGCATCGTCACGGGCATCATCCTGGCGCTCGCCCGCATCGCCGGCGAGACCGCGCCGCTGCTCTTCACCGCGCTCAACAACAACAGCTGGTTCAACGCCAACCTGATGGGCGGCGTCGCGAACCTGCCGGTGATGATCTACCAGTTCGCGCTCTCGCCCTATCCCAACTGGCAGCAGCTCGCCTGGGCGGGCGCGCTCCTCATCACCGTGACCATCCTGGCCCTGTCGGTGATCGCCCGCACGGTGATCAAGCCGCAGCGCGCCCGCTGAGACGCCGAGTTCGAAGGATCGATCCCATGAGCAACGCCGCAGCGCTCGCCGCCAAGGGTTCCGTGACCCAGCCCTCTGCCCGCGCCGGCGCGAATGCGGGTGCCCCGGTGCGGATCGCCGTGAAGGACCTGAACTTCTACTATGGCCAGTTCCACGGCCTGAAGAACATCAACCTGAACTTCCACGACCGGCAGGTCACCGCGCTGATCGGCCCCTCGGGCTGCGGCAAGTCCACCCTGCTGCGCACCTTCAACCGGATCTACAGCCTCTATCCGGAGCAGCGCGCGGAAGGCGAGATCCTGCTCGACGGCGAGAACATCCTCGACCCGAGGATCGACCTGAACGAGCTGCGCTCGCGGGTCGGCATGGTGTTCCAGAAGCCCACGCCCTTCCCGATGTCGATCTACGACAACGTCGCCTTCGGCATGCGCCTCTACGAGAAGCTGCCGAAATCCGAGCTCGACGGCCGCGTCGAGTCGGCGCTCCGCAAGGCCGCGCTCTGGGACGAGGTGAAGGACAAGCTCAAGCAGTCCGGCATGGGCCTGTCCGGCGGCCAGCAGCAGCGCCTCTGCATCGCCCGTACGGTGGCGCAGCGCCCGGAGGTGATCCTGTTCGACGAGCCGACCTCGGCCCTCGACCCGATCTCGACGGGACGCATCGAGGAATTGATCGAGCAGCTGCGCGACGAGTTCACCATCGCGATCGTCACCCACAACATGCAGCAGGCGGCCCGCATCTCGCAGTTCACCGCCTTCATGTATCTCGGCGAGCTCGTCGAGTTCGGCCAGACCAACCGCATCTTCATGAACCCGGAGAAGCGGCAGACGCAGGACTACATCACCGGCCGCTTCGGCTGAGCCTCGGCTCCCGTAGCGCTCGGCTTAGCCTCGGCTCCCGCACCGCACCGCATACCCGTACCGAGGACCCCGCCATGCCCGGTCACATCGTCAGCTCCTACGACGCCGAACTGGAGAACCTGCGCCGCTCGATCTCCGAGATGGGCGGCATCGCCGAGAAGATGGTGACCGAGGCCACCGACGCGCTCGTGCGCCGCGACGCGACGCTCGCGCAGGCCGTGATCGCGGCGGACAAGCGCCTCGACACGCTCCAGCACGAGATCGAGGAGCGCTCCGTCCTCCTCATCGCCAAGCGCCAGCCGCTCGCCATCGACCTGCGCGAGACCATCTCGGCGATCCGCGTCTCGGGCGATCTGGAGCGGATCGGGGATCTGGCCAAGAACATCGCCAAGCGCGTGGTGGCGATCAGCGACCAGGCGGTCGGTCAGAAGATCATCCTGGGCGTGCAGCACATGAGCGACCTCGCGGAGGCGCAGCTCAAGGACGTGCTCGACGCCTACGGCAGCCGCGACGTGAAGGCCGCCCAGGACGTGTGGGAGCGCGACGGCGAGATCGACGCGCTCTACAACTCGCTGTTTCGCGAGCTGCTGACCTACATGATGGAGGATCCGCGCAACATCTCGTTCTGCACGCACCTCCTGTTCTGCGCCAAGAACGTCGAGCGCATCGGCGACCACACCACCAACATCGCCGAGACGATCCAGTACCTCGCCACCGGCGAGACCCCGACCGGCGACCGGCCGAAGAACGACGCCTCGAACTACGCCACCGTCACGCCGGGGCAGGGCTGAGCATCCGGGACAAGGGCATGCGCACGCGAATCCTGATCGTCGAGGACGAGGAGGCGCTGACCACGCTCCTGCGCTACAACTTCGAGGCCGAGGGCTTCGAGGTCGATGCGGCGGCGCGCGGCGACGAGGCCGAGCTGAAGCTCGCCGAGCAGCAGCCCGACCTGATCCTGCTCGACTGGATGCTGCCCGGCCTCTCGGGAATCGAGCTGTGCCGGCGCGTCCGGGCGCGGCGCGAGACCGAGCGACTGCCGATCATCATGCTGACCGCCCGCGGCGAGGAGGGCGACCGCATCCGCGGCCTCGGCACGGGAGCGGACGACTACATCGTCAAGCCGTTCTCGGTGCCGGAGCTGCTGGCCCGGGTCCGCGCGCTGCTGCGCCGGGCCAAGCCCGCCCACGTCGCCGACCTGCTGGCGGCGGGCGACATCGAGCTCGACCGGGTCAGCCACCGCATCCGCCGCAGCGGGCACGAGATCCATCTGGGACCGACCGAGTTCAAGCTGCTCGAGTTCCTGATGCAGAGCCCCGGCCGGGTCTTCTCGCGCGAGCAGCTCCTCGACGGTGTCTGGGGCCACGACGTCTACATCGACGAGCGCACGGTCGACGTGCATGTCGGGCGCCTGCGCAAGGCGCTCAACCGCCCGCGCCAGCCCGACCCGATCCGCACCGTGCGGGGTTCGGGCTACGCCTTCGACGAGACCTTTTCCGCCGAGGCGTGAGGGCGTTCTACTCGCCGAGCGGAAGGACCCCGCGCAGGGATCGGTTCTGCGTGCGTGGTTCGAGCGCCAAGTCCTGCCTGAGTTCGCCGGACGAACGCTACCCGTCGATATGGCCGTGGCGCAGTGCTACGCCCGGTTGCACGTTCCGATCAAGCGCAGCGAGCGCGATGCGCTGATCTCTGCGACGGCCATGGTCCACGGAATGACCGTCGTGACCCGCAACATGGCCGACTTCCAGCCGACCGGCGTGAAACCTTTCGACCCATGGGATGCCTGAGACCCGACCTCAGCCCTTCCCTGATATGCCCTCCGCCGCGCTCCTCTCGGTCCCGATCCGCTCCAGCCAGCCGAGCACGCCGCCCTCGGTCAGGATCTGCGGCAGCACGTGCGGCTCGGCCCGGCCGCCATAGAGCAGGTAGAGGGGCACGCCGCTGCGGCCGTGCCGCTCGAGCAGGCGGGTGATCTCGGGGTTCTGGTTGGTCCAGTCGCCCTTCAGGTAGGCTACGCCCTTGGCGCGCATCGCGGCGCGGACCGCCTCGGTCGAGAGCGCGATGCGCTCGTTGACCTGGCAGGTGATGCACCAAGCAGCCGTCATGTTCACGAAGACCGGCCGGCCCTCGGCGAGCAGCGCGTCGAGGCGGGCCTGCGAGAAGGGCTCGACGCCCTCCGCCCGCATCCCGGCCGCCGCGGTCGCGCGGTCCTGGCCGAGCGTCAGGCCGATCGCCGCCGCGCCGACCAGCGCCAGCACGGCGAGGCCGCGGGCGGCGCGGGCCGGTAGCGCCGCGCTGTCCCGCCCGCGCTCCCAGGCCCAGGCCGCGAAGCCGACGAGGACGAGGCCGAACAGGGCCGCGAGCAGTCCCTGCGGCCCGACCTGCTGGGCCAGCACCCAGACGAGCCACGCCACGGTCGCGTAGACCGGGAAGGCGAGGGCCTGTTTCAGCACGTCCATCCAGGCGCCCGGCCGCGGCAGCAGGCGAAGCGCGGCCGGCCACAGGGTGAGGAGCAGGAAGGGAAGCGCGAGCCCGAGGCCGAGGCCCGCGAAGACCAGGAGCGCCGCCGGGGCCGACTGGGTCAGCGCGAAGCCGACCGCCGTGCCCATGAAGGGCGCGGTGCAGGGCGTCGCCACCACGGTCGCCAGCACGCCGGTGAAGAACGAGCCCTCAAGCCCCGCCCGCCGGGTCAGCCCATCGCCGATCCCGGCGACGCGGCCGCCGAGATGCACCGCCCCCGATAGGCTGAGGCCCATCGCCAGGAGCAGGTAGGCCAGCGCCGCCACGAAGACCGGCGACTGAAGCTGGAAGCCCCAGCCGAGGCCGGCGCCCCCGCCCTTGAGCGCGATCAGCAGGCCGGCGAGCAGGAGAAAGCTCGCCAACACGCCCGCCGTGTAGGCGAGCCCGTGCAGGCGCACGCGCTCGGGCCGCTCGCCCGCGTGCTTCACCAGCCCCAGAACCTTGATCGAGAGGACCGGGAAGACACAGGGCATCAGGTTGAGGACGAGGCCGCCGAGGAAGGCCAGCAGCGCGGCGGCCAGAAGCGTCGGCGCCTCGTCACTGGCGACGGCCGGCGGCGCCGGCGCGGCACCCGCGGGGATCTGGCTCGACGCGGGCGGGGCCGCCTCCTCGCCGATCGCCAGCGCCCGGCGCACCGGGCCGCTGCCCGTATCCTGCTCGATCGTCAGCACGCCCGGCAGCGTCGCGGGGACGGGCTCGGCCGGGTTGGCGCGGGTGAGGGTGAGATGGATGCCGCTCGCATCGACCGCGAGCGCCTGCTCGGCGGCGTTGTCGAGGGCGGTCTCCGAATAGGGGAAGAAGGCGGCCTTGCCGAAGGTCTCCGGGCGCAGGCCCGCCGCGTCGAGGTTCAGCACGAGGCTGTCGCCCTCACGCGACAGCCGCGCCGGCCATGGGGAGGGGACCGGCAGGGCCTCGCGGGCGCGGGCGAAGAGGTCGCGGGCTGCGGGATCGGGCACGGCGTCCCGCGCCACCGGCAGCGTCAGGGCGAGGTCGGCGGCGCCCGGCACGCACTCGGTCTCGCAGACGAGGTAGCTCAGCTTGGCGGCGAGCCGAACCGGGCTCGCCGGGTCGAGGCTCGGCGGCGGGGTCACGGGGACGAGCAGCACCGCCTTGCCCTCGTAGCCGTAGTTCATCAGCGTCGCGACCGGGATCCGCTCCGGCGCCGGCCAACGGATCGCCCCGGCCGAGAAGCCCGCCGGCAGCGTCCAGACCACCTCCGGCGGCAGGCCCGAATCGCCGGGATTGCGCCAGTAGACGTGCCAGCCGGGCTTCATGGCCATGCGGACGGCGAGCCAGAAGGTCTCGCCGGCCCGCACGCCCGCGGGCTCGGCCACGAGACTTGCCCGGACAAGGTCCTTGGGCGCCTTCAGCCCCTGGGCGAGGGCGGGCGACGAGACCAGGAGGACGAGGAGGGCGAGAAGCCGGATCATGCGCTGGTCTCTAGCATGAGCGGCGCGCCCGCGGGCGTCCCCGCGTCGTCGCGGTCAGGCCGCGGGCGCCTCGGAGAGCCCCCCGGAGGGCGCCAGCGGCGCCGTCGCCCGGTCGAGCCAGGCGCGGCTCTGCGAATCGAGGTCCGCCGACAGGGTCTCGCGGACGCGCGCGTGGTAGGCGTCGATCCAGGCGGTCTCGGCGGCGTCGAGGAGGTCCGCGTCGATCAGGCGGCGGTCGTAGGGGGCCAGCGTCAGGGTCTCGAAGCCGAGCATCGGCCGCTCGCCGCCCGCGATCTCGCGCGGCTCCACGAGGACGAGGTTCTCGATCCGGATGCCGTAGGCGCCGGCTCGGTAGTAGCCCGGCTCGTTCGAGAGGATCATGCCGGCCTCCAGCGCCACGGTACCGGTCTTGGCGATGCGTTGCGGGCCCTCGTGCACCGAGAGGAAGCTGCCGACGCCGTGGCCGGTGCCGTGGTCGAAATCGAGCCCGGCCTGCCAGAGGGGGAGCCGCGCCAGCGCGTCGATCTGCGCGCCGGTCGTGCCCTTCGGGAAGACCGCGCGGCCGATCGCGACGTGGCCCTTGAGCACGCGGGTGAAGCGGTCGCGCATCTCGGGCGTGGGCGCGCCCACCGCAACCGTGCGGGTGATGTCGGTGGTGCCGTCCGGGTACTGCGCGCCCGAATCGATCAGGAACAGCTCGCCCGGATTAACGGCCCGGTCGGTCGCACGGGTTACGCGGTAATGCACGATCGCGCCGTTCGGGCCCGAGCCCGAGATGGTCGGGAAGGAGACGTCGCGCAGATCCCCGCCGGCGGCGCGAAACGCCTCCAGCGCCTCGACGGCGGCGATCTCGGTGAGGCCGCCCTCGGCGGCCCGGGCATCGAGCCAGGCGAGGAAACGCACCACGCTCGCCCCGTCGCGGCGATGGGCGGCGCGGGCGCCCGCGATCTCGGTGGGGTTCTTCACCGCCTTCATGGCGGTGACCGGATCGCGCCCGACATCGGCCGTGCCGCCCGCGGCCTCGACGCGGACCTTGAGCGCGGCGGCGGCGGTGGCCGCATCGAGCCGCACTCGCACCGGGCCAAGCCCCGCCAGCGCGTCCTCGAAGGCCGCGCGCGGCTCGATCTCGGCCAGCGGCGCCAGGGCCTCGCGCAGGGCGGGATCGATCCGCGGGGAGGTCAGGAAGAGACGCGCCGCGCCCTCCCGCGGCACGATGGCGTAGCCCAGCGCCAGGGGTGTGTGGCCGACATCCGAGCCCCGCAGGTTGAAGGTCCAGGCGAGGTTGTGGGGGTCCGAGATGACGAGGACGTCGCAGCGCGCGCCCTCCAGCTCGGCCCGGACGCGGGCGAGCTTCTCCGCCGCCTGCTCGCCCGCGTGGACGATCGGGTGCGGCACCACGGGGCCGGCCGGGGGCCTCGGCCTCCCGGCCCAGGCGAGATCGACGGGATTCTGCGGCAGGGCCCGCAGGCTCGCCCCGGCCCTCTCGGCGGCGCGCTCCAGGCGGGCGACGCCGTCCGGCGTGTGCAGCCAGGGATCGTAGCCGAGCACCGCGCCGAAACCCAGGTTCTCGCCGATCCAGGCCTCGACCGTCCGCTCCGCGAGCGGCACCACCGTGACGGTCGCGGTGTCGACCTGCTCGGGTGCCTGGAGGGTGTAGCGGCCATCGGCCACGAGGCCGACCTGATCGGCGAGCACGACCGCGGTGCCGGCCGAGCCAGTGAAGCCGGTGAGCCAGGCGAGCCGCTCGGCATCGGCCGGCACGTACTCGGACTGGTGCTCGTCGGCGCGCGGCACCACGAAGCCGTCCACGCCCGCCTCGCGCAGGGCGGCGCGGACGGCCGCCACCCGCTCGGGGCCCTTGCGGTGGCTCGGATCGTCGAAGGTCTGGAAATGGCGGCGCTCGCTCATGCGCCCAGTATGGCCGCCGGGGCCGGGGCCGCAACAGCCGGGGCTCACGATCTCGCGGAGCGTCGGGGGATCCCCCTCGGTGCCGCCGCGGGCGTCAGGGAAAAGGGCGGTGCGCGGGTCGGTCGCCGCGCGCCGGCCTCGCCTCAGGTGCGGTCGGCCGGCAGGTCGGGCGCCCGGTCGTCCGGGGCGCCGTCGTAACCCTCCAGCCAGGCGCGGCGCTCGGGGGAGCCGGCGGGGTAGGGGCAGGCATCCTTCGGGCGGCCGTGGGCCCGAGCTCGGGCGCCTTCCCGGGCCGGGTCGGAGGTCGAGGGATGCCGCTCACTCATGCGGAGAGAATGCGGGCGGGCGGGCGCGGTTTCACGGGCCCGACGGACTCAGCGCGGACGCGCTGCCGCACCGCCGCGACGGAGCACCAGGGCGACCCAGCCCTCGATCACGCCCTTGCGCTCGAGGTGGAAGCCGCGGTGGCGGTAGGTCGAGAGCACGCCCGGCACGTCGCGCTCGATCAGCCCCGAGAGGATGAGCGCGCCCCCGTCGGCGACCACCGCGGTCAGGCTCGGGGCGAGCCGCTTCAGCGGCCGGGCCAGGATGTTGGCGAAGACGATGTCGAAGCGGCGCGGTCGGTTGGCGAGGGCGTGCTGCACGCCGCCGCCGTGGTAGAGCCGCAGGTAGGGCCCGAGCCCGTTGAGCCGGGCGTTGGCGCGGGCGGTGGTGACGGCTTCGCCGTCGAGGTCGCCCGCCACGACCGGGGCGTGGAGCGCCTTGGCCGCCGCGAAGGCCAGGATGCCGGTGCCGGTCCCGACGTCGAGGACATGGGCCGGTCGGCCCTTCTTCAGTTCGCCCACCAGCGCCCGCAGGCAGCCGAGCGTGGTGCCGTGGTGGCCGGTGCCGAAGGCCAAGGCCGCCTCGATCTCGATGGCGAGGTCGTTCGGCCGGATCGAATCGCGGTCGTGCGCGCCGTGGACGAGGAAGCGGCCGGCCCGTACCGGCTTCAACCCCTCGAGGGAGGCGCGCACCCAGTCCTGCTGGTCGATGCTGCGGAACTCGGCGGCGTCGGCCCCGTCGCCGACGACCGGGCGGATCAGCTCGCGGACGTAGGCCTCGTCCGGCTCGTCGGCGAAGTAGGCCTCGAGCCGCCAGGTCACGCCGTCCTCGGCCTCGAAGGCGGCGACCGCGGTCTCGGTCGGGTCGAACATCTCGCCGAGCAGGTCCGTCATCGCGCGCGCCGAGCGCTCGTCGGTCATCAGGCGCAGGACGTGCGTCGGACGGTGGGGCGGCAGGCCTTCGATCATGGGCCGCCTCTACCACCGGGTGCGGCCGCTCGCCACTCCTCGCCCGCCCCGTTCGATTCGTACCGACGCCTGCCTGATGCGACGGCACAACGGTCATATGATGTTCGTATGTGCCGCGGAACCGGGCAGGGGATGCCGCGTTGCTCGTGGCTTTCTCCGAGTCGCTTCGACCGTCGAGGGTGGGTGCAAGCGTGACCAAGACCAGACGATCCGTCCAACGCGGGCCGGTTGTCCTCAACGACAATACGATCCTGTCGAAGGCCCGACGCCCCCATGCCGAGCATGCCGCGTCGAGCCTTATGGAGACGCTGGACGGGCCTCTGCCCGGCACGCTGCTGGTGCAGCTGAGCCGCCTGCACAGGTCCGAGCAGGCGCGGCTTTCCGCGACGGAAGCGGGCCCGGCCGAGATCGCCGATGGCCCGCGCCGGGGCTGACCTCGATCACGCGTAGGCGTAGGGCCCGCCGCGGCGCAGCGCCCGCTGGTAGGCCGGCCGCGCGTGGATGCGCGCGAGCCAGTCGCGCACCCGCGGCCCGGCGCCCGTGCCGCGGGCGGCGAAGGCCTCCAGCGGGAAGCTCATCTGGATGTCGGCGGCGCTGAAGCCGTCGCCGCAGAACCAGGGCGCACGCGCCAGCTCCGCTTCCCAGTAGGCGGCGTGGCGCTTCAGGTCCGGGTCGATGAAGCCGGCCTGCACCTTGGCGGCGACCGCCCGCACGATCGGACGGATCAGCGCCGGACTGCCGGGCGCGAGGCGCCCGAAGATCAGCTTGAGCAGGAGGGGCGGCATGGCCGAGCCCTCCGCGTAATGCAGCCAGTAGGTGTAGCGCCGCCGCTCGGCCTCGCCCGTCGGCACCAGCGCGCCGCCGCAGCGGCCGGTGAGGTACTCGACGATCGCGCCGGTCTCGGCGATCACCGCGCCGTCCTCCACGACGACCGGCGACTTGCCGAGCGGATGGATCGCCGTGAGTTCCGGCGGCGCCCGCATCGTCCGCGGGTCGCGGGCGTAGCGCTCCACCGCGTAGTCGAGGCCGAGTTCTTCGAGGAGCCAGAGCACCCGCTGCGAGCGGCTGTTCTCCAGATGGTGGACGGTGATCATCGGGCCTCGTCGAGGAACGCGCGCATCAGCGTGTGGGCGATCGCCATGGGCGGGGGGGCGAACAGGTTCTCGGGGTGGCGCCGCTCCAGCATCGCGCGCACGCTCTCGCGGTCGAACCAGCGCGCGTCGGCGAGCTCGGCCGGGTCGGTGACGATCGCCCCGTCGAGCCCTTCGGCGATGCAGCCGATCATCAGCGAGGAGGGGAAGGGCCAGGGCTGCGAGGCCAGGTAGGTCACGTCGGCCACCCGCACCCGCGTCTCCTCGTAGACCTCGCGGGCGACCGCGGCCTCGATGGTCTCGCCGGGTTCCAGGAAGCCGGCGAGGCAGGAATACATCCCCTCCTTGAAGTGCGCGCCGCGCCCGAGCAGGCAGGTGTCGCCGCGCCGGACCAGCATGATCACGACCGGGTCGGTGCGGGGGAAGTGGTGCGCGCCGCAGGCCGCGCAGGCGCGCCGGAACCCGCCGGCCTCGACCGCGGTCGGGGCGCCGCAATTGGCGCAGAAGCCGTGGCGAGCATGCCAGTCGAGCATCGACTTGGCGGTGGCGAGCAGACCCAGTTCCTCGGGCTCGACCGCGCCCTCGGTGGCGATGCTGCGCAGGTCCTGCGCGGCGAGGCCGCGCGCTTCCAGGGCCGGCACGGCGTCGGGATCGAGGCGTCCCGCGAAGACCGGGCGCCCGTCGAGCGTGCCGAGAAAGATGCGGGCGGTGGGCTCGGTCCCGTCCAGCGCGGCGGGGTCGAGGACGGCGCTGCCGGCCCGGAGCACGAGGCGGTCGCCGGCCAGCGCGACGAGGCGCGCGGCGGGGGAGAAGTCCGGCACCGCACCCTCCGGCTGTTCCGAGGAGTGGCGCAGGAGGCGGCTGCGGGCGAAGCCGAGGGTGGCGGAGGGGTCCGGCATCTGTGTTCTCACGGGGGTCTCACGCGGCCGCGAACAGGGCGCCGGCGCGCTCCAGAAGCTGGGCCCGGGCGTGAGCCGGGTAGGGACGGCGCTCGCCGTGCCCCCAGACCGGGCCGGGCCAGGCGGGATCCGAGCAGAAGCGCCCGACCACGTGGACGTGCATCTGCGCCACGACGTTGCCGAGGGCCGCGACGTTGACCTTGTCGGGCTTGGCGAGGGCCTGCATCACGCCGACCGCGATGCGGACCTCCTGCCAGAGCGTGGCGGAATCCTCGGGGGTCAGGTCGGTGAGTTCGCTCACCGCCGGCCGCCGCGGCACCAGGATCAGCCAGGGGAAGCGGGCATCGTCCATCAGGAGGACGCGGGCGAGCGGCAGGTCGCCGACCGGAACGGTGTCGGCGGCGAGGCGGGGGTCGAGATCGAAGGCATCGGTCATGCGGGGATTGTAGGGCGCCGGACGGTCGGCCGCGATGGCGGGACACGCGCATTGCGGCGAGCCCCGCCCGGCATCCCGGGCCGGCGCGCCGGCGCCTAGAGCGCCGGCCGCGCGCGTTGGCGACCGACGACGATCGTGTCCGCGTTCAGGAGGCCGCTCCCGTCGGTGCGGGCGAAGACGACCACGTGGGCGCCGGGCACGAGAAGCGCCTTCTCACCGGGCCCGATCTGGGTCGTCGGCGTGTTTGCGGACAAGTCGAACTGCGTATCCCCCTCGGGATTGTGCAGGCGGACCCTGACCGGATCGCGCCCGTCGCGCGTGACGACCCAGCCGGCCGTGAGGGTCGCGCCGGGCTTCGTGTCCCAGGGCTGGCGGCCGGCCTCGAAGCCGCGCTCCGACGGGGAGTAGATGACGACGCCCTCCACCGGCTCGCCGGGGGCCGAGAGGACGCTGAGATAGCTCTCGGGCTTGATGTCGCGCACGACGCTCGCGTTGGCGATCAGCATGCGCGTCTTCGGGTTCATGTAGGCGGTGATCGTCCCACCGCCGTAGGGCCGCATCACCAGCGTGTCGTTGGTGCGCATCTCCACGGTGCCGCGCAGGCGGGCGAGGGGGTTGTCCGCCATGACCGAGCCCGCCAGGGCGGGCGAGAGGGCAGCGAGAAGGCCGGCGCAGAGGCCGGCGAGACGGTGTCGCATCGAGTCAGGCGCTCCCGGTGGCGCTGCCGCAACGTGCCTGTCCGGCGCCGGTTCCCGCCGGCTTCGCCGCGCACCTCAATGCGCCATCAGCACCGGCAGGTCGGCATGGGCCAGGAGATGGCTGGTCGGGCCGCCGAAGATCATCTGGCGCAGGCGGCTCTGGGTGTAGGCGCCCTTGATGAGCAGGTCGCAGCCGTAATCCCTGGCCTCGGCCAGGAAGGTCTCGCCGGGCGTGCGCCGCCCGGCCGCAAGCGCCCTGTGGTCGGCAGCGATCCCCTCGCAGGCGAGCGCCCGGGCAAGGTCCTCGGCGCTCGGTCCCGGCACGGTGCCGCCCTCGACGCTGAGGACGCGGACGCGCTCGGCCCTGTGCAGGAACGGCATCGCGAAGGCCACCGCCCGGGCGGTCTCGGTCGAGCCGTTCCAGGCGATCAGGATCGCCCGGCCGAGCTCCGTCGGCGCGGTCGGCGGCGCGAGCAGGATCGGGCGACCGCCCTCGAAGAGCGCGGTCTCGAAGGTCGCCATGCTGGGGGAGGTGTCCTGGGAGCCCGGCCGCCCGACGACCGTCATCGAGAACAGGCGGGCGTACTGGCCCAGGAAGCCGTCGCCGGCCGGCACGTCCTGGCGCCAGCGGTAGCGGGGCCCGGCGCCGGCCACGTTCTCGGGCACGCAGAGACCGTCGCGGGCGTGGCGGGGGATGCCGGCCCGGTCCATGAAGGCGACGAAGCGCCCGCCCGCCTCCTCGGCCTCGGCCCGGTCGGCCTCCTCGTCGCGCAGCCAGGTCATGCCGCCGACCATGTCGACGGGCACGTACTCGGCGAGCGCCGGGCGCAGCGACACGCCCTCGATCAGGCTGCCGAAGCGCTGCGCCACGAGGCGCGTCGTCTCGAAGACGGAGGGCAGCGCGTCGTGCAGCGCCACGGGTACGAGCAGGGTCTTCATGGCCGGGTCCTCAAGCCTGCGGCGTTCGGGCCGGAGGCTAGTGCGGTTCCGGCCCGCGGAAAACAGAGGTCCCGCGACCGCGCACAAGGTTTGGGATCCGGCCCGCCCCGCCGGGCGCCGGGTCGAGGCGGGCGCGGAGCGCGCGGGTCGCCGGGCGCTCGACGAGACGGTAGGTCAGGACCGCCGCCGCGACGCTCAAGGCGATCATCAGCGCGCCCACGCCCCAGGCGCCGAGCGGCGCGGCCGGCCCGGCGCGCGCCACGCCCTCCCGGACCGCCCGCAGGCAGAAGGGATGGACGAGGTAGAGCGCGTAGGACGCGTCGCCGAGCCGGGAGAGCGGGCCGATCCAGGCCGGATCCCAAACCTTGTGCGCGGGGCGGGGGTCCCCGAGAGCGAAGGCGGCGACGAGACAGGCCGCGGGAAGTCCGGCCAGGAGCGGGCGCGCGAACCCCGCGACCTCGCCGCCGCCGACGAGGGCGAGCCCGCAGATGCCGGCCGCCGCGAGCGCGAGCCGCGCCGGCGGGGCGAGCCGGAGCCCCGCCTCCCATATGAGGGCGACGGCGGCGCCGAACAGGAATTCGAGCACGATCGGATCCGACCAGAACCGGAGCGCCGCCGCCGCCGGTTCCGCCAGCCGACCGTACAGCACGAGCCCCGCCAAGGCGGCGCCGGTCCAGGCGACCGCGGCGCGCCGTCCGCGCCCCAGGCAGAGCGCGAAGAGGGCGTAGAACAGCATCTCGTAGTTCAGCGTCCAGCCGAGCCCGTAGAGGGGCTGCAGGCTGCCGTCCGGGCGGGCCGCCGGCCAGAACAGGAACGAGGCGGCGAGATAGGCGGGGTCCCCCGCCGCGGCCCCGGCATCGCCGAGGCCGCGCGGCAGGACGAGCGCCACGGCGAGGTAGGCGAGGGTGACGAGCCAGTAGAGCGGCACCACTCGGGCGACCCGGTGCGCGAGGAAGCGGCGCCTTCCGCCGGGACCCTCGTAGGCCGGCCCGGTGGCGTGGACGATGATGAAGCCGGAGATCGCGAAGAACACGTCCACGCCCGCCCACAAGGGCAGCTGCGCGAGCGCGTCCGCACCGAGGCCGAGCGCCGCCAACTCGTGCCGCAGGTGGTGCAGGACGACCATCAGGGCCGCGGCTCCGCGCAGGACCTGTATCCCGTGAAGTCTCATCTCAATCCCCGCACGACCCACCGGAACAAGATGAAAATCCTCCGCGCGAGCCAGGAACAAAGCCGCAGAACCTCCGTTCTAGGCGAGAAGCGAAGCCGTCATTCCGGACGGCTCCAGACCGCGCCGCCGTATGCAGGCCGGTCACCGCCCAGTTTGTCTTTATTCGAGGTTTGCGATGTTCAAGACGTATGCTGCCGCCACCGCGCTCATGGTCGCGGTCTCCGCCCCCGCAATGGCGCAGGGCATGATGGACTACCGCGTCCAGGCCATGCAGGCGAACGCCTTCGAGATCCAGGCTGGCCAGATGGCGCTGGCCAAGTCCCGTAACCCGCAGGTCCGCGCCTACGCCAAGGAGGCGGTCCGCGATCACCGCGCCGCCAACAACGCCCTCATGGGCGGCGACATGAACGGCCCGATGGCCGGCCCGGGCGGCCTGATCGGCGCGCCCCTGGCGGTCGCGGGCGGCGCGGTCGGCGCGGCCACGGGCGCGGCGGCCGGCGTGGTCGGCGGCACCCTCCAGGGCGGTCCGGTGGGCGGCCTCGAGGGCCTCGGCAGCGGCGCGGCCCGCGGTGCTGCGGTCGGCAGCCGCGTCGGCGGCATGGACGTCGACACCACGGCCGGCACGATGGTGCAGCCGAGCCCCGAGCAGCAGGCGATGCTGGCCGAGCTCTCCGCCACCCCGGCCGGCCCGCGCTTCGATCGTCTCTACGTCAGCCAGCAGCTGCGGTCGCATCAGATGGCCATCGGCATGACGCAGGCCTACGCCTCCTCGGGCCCGAACCCGGCGCTGCGCGCCTACGCCCAGCAGGCGCTTCCGGTCTACCAGCACCACTATCAGGAGGCCCAGCGTCTCCCGGGCGCCCGCTCGATGTAATGATACGGCGCCCCGGCCTCCGGGCCGGGGATCGCTTCGGACTGCGCGAGAGCGGCGGGCGGCAGCGCCCGCCGCTCTTCGTTTGCGCCGCCGGAGTTTGCGCAGCCGGGTCGCCCGTGATGCGTGAGAGACGTGGCCCGCCCCCCCGGCTCGGAGGAGGCGGGCCCGGTGCTTCAGTTGCAGCTCATCATCGCGGCGGGGCGAATCGCCTGCCCGCTCGCATCGGCGGCGGGCGTGAAATCGCCGGTCTCGGGATCGCGGACCAGCAGCTGGCCCGAGGCCACGCCGAAATGCGCGCCGTGGAGCTGGACCTTGCCCGCATCGACCCGCTCCTTGATGAACGGGAAGGTCAGCAGGTTCTCGATGCTCTGGCTCACCATCGCGTGCTCCAGGCGGGTGAGATAGTCGGGGGCCGAGGAATCGCCCGCCTTCGCCTCGGCGGGGGCCACCAGCGAGACCCACTTGCCGATGAAGTTGCCGGGCGAGAGCGGCTCGGCCTTGTTGGCGAAGGCCTTGATGCCGCCGCAGGTGGCGTGGCCCAGCACGACGATGTGCTTCACCTCCAGCGCCTGCACGGCGAACTCGATGGCCGCCGAGGTGCCGTGGTACTCGCCGCCGGTCTCGTAGATCGGCACGATGTTGGCGACGTTGCGGATGACGAAGAGCTCGCCCGGGCCGGCGTCGAAGATCGCCTCGGGCGCCACGCGGCTGTCGCAGCAGCTGATCACCAGCACCTCGGGGGCCTGGCTCGTGGCGAGCTGCTTGAAGCGGCGGCTCTCCTGCGGAAAGCGATCCGAGAGGAAGGACCGGTAACCCGCGGTCAGGGCTTCGGGGAACATGGTGTCTCCTGCGTACGGAAGGATCGGCCGGGTCGGCATGCGCCGCGGGACCTGCCGGCTCAGGCATCCCGCCATGACAGAACGACGGGATCGTCAGGAATCATCCCAGAAGCCACCCGGCGCGCCAAGTCTGCAAGTCCGGCCGGTTCGATGTGTTCCTCGGTCGCGCACAATTCACTGACGCTCCACCAGCGCGTGCCGAGGACCGGATTGTCCTCCGTCTCGGCGAGGCGACTGGTATCGACCGCCGCGTCGGGCAGTCGGACGAGGAAGTAGCGCTCGCGCGCGTCCCGCCCCTGCTGGAAGAGGCGGAACGGCCCGTCGCAGGCGGCGATCTGCGGCCCGATCTCGGTCTCGCGGCCGATCTCCTCGACGAGTTCGCGCCGACAGGCCTCGAGGTGGCTCTCGCCCGCCTCCAGCCCACCGCCGGGCATGAACCAGAAGACCTTCGGCGTCCCGTCCGGGTTGCGGGCATGCACCGACTGGTAGGCGATGAGAAGCAGCCGGTCGTCGGGATCGAAGACCAGGGCGCGGGCGATGTGGCGGATCGGCAGGGTATCGCTCATGGGGTCTCCTTAGCAGGATCGGGCCGGGCGCTCATCGGAAGTGCGCCGAGCCGGCGCCCAGATCACGACGGGCAGGCCGTGCGCGTCGTGCTCGAACGGGTCCGGCAGCGGGCGGGCGCGCCCCGTCAGGATGTCGCGCGCGACGACGAGCCCCGCCAGGGCGTCGAGGTGGTCGTCCGGGCCGACGCCGCGGGGCGGCTCCCGGACCAGCGCCTCCGGCAGCCCCGCCGCCAGCAGAAGGTCTCGGCGCGCCGCGAGCCCCGCCCGGCGCTCCGCTCCCTTCTTGCCCGCTTCGAGCGGGAGGCCGCCGTTGAGGCAGCGGAAGGCGATCTCGGGATGGACCTCGTGAAGGCGCGCGCGCAGGTCCGGACGCGCGCGCAGCAATGCGTCGACCGCGCGGATGGCGGGCGCGATGTTCCAGCACTGGATCGAGGGCGCGCGGGGCGGATCGCTGTCGCGGCGGGAGAGGGCCTTGGCGCTCTCGTAGTCGGGTGCGTAGACCGCGGCGCGCGGCGGCACCGGGAAGACGCTGGCGCAACCGCGGGCCCCGAGCAGCGCGCGGGCGGCCCGGTCGGCGGAGCGCCCGCCGCCGAGGCTGCGCTCGGGGAGACCGATCGGGATGTCGATGCCGACGCGGAGCGGCGCCTCGGGCCCGTCGAGCACCTCCGCGACGGTGGCGAAGAGGCCGGCGCGGTGGCGCGCCGGGTCGTCGAGGTCGAGCAGCACGCCCGCCCAGGCGCCGCGACAGCCGTCGAGCCCCGCGATCCAGCGCGCCAAGCTGTCCCTCCCGCCTTGTCTCGGTCCCGCCGTAGCGGTATCGGCCGGACGATTCCAGAGCGCTCGGGGACCCGCCATGACCGAGATCCGCCCGCGCCGCAGCGTCCTCTCCATGCCGGGTTCGAACGCCCGCGCCCTGGAGAAGGCCGGCGGCCTGCCCTGCGACGTCGTGCTGATCGATCTCGAGGACGCGGTCGCGCCCGAGGCCAAGGGCGAGGCCCGTGCCCGGGTCGCCGCCGCGGTCTCGGAGAGGCGCTTCGGCCCGCGCGAGGTGGTGGTGCGGATCAACCCGCTCGACGGCGATCACGGCGAGGACGACCTCGCGGCGCTCGCGCCCGCCGTCCCGGACGGGATCCTGGTGCCGAAGGTGACCGGCCCGGAGGCGCTGGTCGTGGTCGGCTCGCGCCTGCGCCGCCTGAAGGCGCAGCCCGGCATCCGGATCTGGGCGATGATCGAGAGCCCGCTCGCGATCCTCAACCTCGCCGACATCGCGAGCGCGGCCCGCGACGTGGACGTGCGGCTCGCCGGCCTCGTGGTGGGCCCGAACGACCTCGCCAAGGCGGCGCGGATGCGCCTCGCGCCGGGACGCGCCGCGCTGATGCCCTGGCTGATGGGCGTGATCGCGGCCGCCCGCGCCTACGAGATCGACGCGATCGACGGCATCTACAACGCCTTCACGGACGCGGAGGGCTTCGCGGCCGAGTGTGCCCAGGGGCGCGCGCTCGGCTTCGACGGCAAGATGCTGGTCCATCCGGACCAGATCGCGGCGGCCAACGCGGCCTTCGGCCCCGCCCCGGAGGAGATCGCGGAGGCCGAGGCGCTGATCGCCGCCTTCGCCGCGCCGGAGAACCGGGGCCGCGGGGCGATCGCCTTCCGGGGCCGCATGGTCGAGCGCCTGCACGCCGAGGAGGCGCGCCGGGTGCTGACCCTCTCCGAGGCGATCACCCGGCAGGGCGCATGAGCCCGGGGGCGGATGGGGGCGCGGACCTGCCGGAGGTCGGCATCCGCCTCCTCGACCCGCGGCTCCCCGGCTGGGGCTTCCCGCACTGGGGCTCGGCGGGGGCGGCCGGGCTCGACCTCTTCGCCTGCCTCGATGCGCCCCTCCTGCTCGCGCCGCAGGCGCGGCCCGCGCTGGTCCCGGCGGGCTTCAGCGTGCGGATCCGCGATCCCGGCTGGTGCGGCCTGGTCCTGCCGCGCTCCGGCCGCGGCCACCGCGACGGGCTGGTGATGGGCAACGGCACCGGCGTGATCGACGCTGACTACGAGGGCCCGCTCCTGATCTCGGCCTGGAACCGGAATCCGGACGGCGCGCCGGTCCGGATCGAGCCCGGCGAGCGCATCGCCCAGATGGTGTTCACCCGGGTCGCGCGGCCGCGCCTCACGGTGGAGACGGACGACGCCCGGCCGGGCTCGGCCCGCGGCGGCGGCGGCTTCGGGTCGAGCGGGCGCTGAGGCCCCTCACTCGGCCGCCCGCCGCGGCGGCTCCTCCTCGTCCGGCAGGCCGTAGCGGTCGATGCAGGACTGGAGGCGCAGCGCGGCGTTGATCAGCGCCATGTGGGAGAAGCCCTGCAGCGTGTTGCCCCGCTGCTCGCCGCTCGCCGCGTCGATCTCCTCCGCGAAGAGCCCGACATCGTTGCCGCGCGCGATCAGCCGCTCGAAGGCCGCGGTCGCCTCGCGGGTGCGGCCGGCGAGGGCGAGGCAGCCGACGCGCCAGAAGGCGCAAGCGGTGAAGGTCGCCTCGTCCCCGTCCAGGCCGTCCTCCATGCGGTAGCGGTAGATCAGGTCGCCGTCGCCGAGTTCGTCCTCGATCGCGGCGAGCGTCGAGAGCGTGCGCGGATCCTGCGGATCGATCGCGCCGAACAGCACCGCGCGCAGCACCGCCGCGTCGAGGTGCTCGGAATCGTAGGCCCCCACGAAGGCGCCCTTGCGGGGATTCCAGCAGCGGTCGAGGTACTCGGCCTTCAGCGCGTCCGCCTCCCGCTCCCAGGCCTCGATCGTCCCGGGCGCCACGCCCCGGATGTTGCGGCCGATGCGGGCGGCGTCCTTGAGGGCCACCCAGATCATCGCCTTGGTGTGGAGCTGCTGGCGCGGGGCGGTGCGCAGCTCCCAGATGCCGTGGTCGGCGACATCCCGCGCGGCGAGCGCCCGGCGCGTGAGGTTGTCGAGCACCTCCGGCAGCCGGTCGTTGACCTTCTCGGGGGGATCGTAGCGCACCGCCTCGAGGAACACGCAGAGCGCGCGGACGAGCTCGCCGTAGATGTCGTGCTGGTCCTGGTGCTCGGCGGCGTTGCCGATCAGCGCCGGGCCGACGCCGCGCCAGCCGGAGAGATGGGTCAGCGCCTCCTCCGGCGGCATCGGCCCGTTGATGCCGTAGAGGAGGCGGGTGTGCCGGCCGAAGCTGCCGTCGGCCTCGCGCAGGAAGCGCAGGAATTCCGAGGCCTCGCGCACGTAGCCGAGCATCACGAAGGCGGTGACCGTGAAGGTGGCGTCGCGCATCCAGGTGAAGCGGTAGTCGTAGTTGCGGTTGCCCGGCACCGCCTCCGGCAGGCCGGCGGTCGCCGCCGCGATGATCGCGCCGGTCGGCGAGTAGGTCAGCAGCTTCAGGCAGAGCGCCGAGCGCAGCACCGCGTCGCGGTAGGGCCCCTGGTAGGTGCAGCGCGCGCTCCAGCGCCGCCAGTAATCGACCGTGGCCTCGGCCCGCATCCGCGCGCCCGCGAAGTCGTCGACGCCTGCGCTCTCGTCGTCCTCGCCGTGGGTGAGGACGAGGTAGGTGCTCTCGCCCGCCTCGAGCGCGAAGCGGCTCACCGCCGCGTCGTCCTCGACCCGCGGATCGTGCCCGGCGCTCACCCGCACCCGCTGCTCGCCCGCCTCGAACAGCACCCAGTGCGCCTCCTGCACGGGCTCGCAGGCGCGGCGGGCGTAGTCGAAGGTCGGCCGCACCCGGAAGGCGCCGGAGACCCGGCCGGAGACGCAGGTGAGGAGACGCAGCAGACGGCTCTCGCCCTCGCCGTCCGGGCCCTCGTCGGGCTCGGTCGCGGGCGGGTTGACCGGCATCACGTCGAGGAGCACCGCCCGGCCGGTCGCGGTCTCGAAGGTGGTCTCCAGCACGTTCGTCTCGGGCAGGTAGCGCCGCGCGGTGCGCTCCACACCCTCGAACACGATCGAGCAGGAGCCGCCCCGCTCCTCATCGAGGATCTTCAGGAAGAGGGCCGGCGAGTCGTGCCGGGGCCAGCACAGCCAGTCGATCGAGCCGTCGCGGGCGACGAGCGCGTTCGCGTGGGTGTCGCCGATGATGGCGTAGTCGCTGATGGGCTTCGACACGGCGCTCGCTGGGATCGGGGAGGACGCGTCGGGAGCTAGGGGCCGGCCCGGACCGATCGACCCCGTCCGGCGATATGCCACACGGCCGCAACGCTTCGTTGACCCTGTCGGCGGGCAGGCCGGGGCCGAGCCCGGCCCGTGTGCGCCAGCGCAGGTCCGCCGCCCGCCGAGGCGCCTAAACAGCCGTGCTTGAGACAGCGCCGCCTCGCCCGCGACCGGGCCCGGCGCTGCCGCGGGCTGGGCCGGGAGCCGGCCGCCCGGGATGCGGGATCACAGGACCCATGCGGACCAAGGTTGTGCTGGCGCTGACGCTGTTCGTCCTGCTGACGACCGGCAAGACGCCGGGTTTCCGCGAGTTGCGCAACCCCGATGCCGAGCACCACGGGGGCCGGGCGGCGGTCGCGCTCAAGCGGGACCGGCTGTGAGGGCGATCTGCGCGCGCAGCCGCTCGGCGACGAGCCTCTGCAGCGACCACAGGTGCCGGTCGCGGATGCCGAGCGCGGCGCAGGCCTCGACCGTGCGGTAGAGGTACTCGGCGCTGGGGCCGAGATTGCCGCAGGCCGCCGCGATGCGGTCGGCGATCTCCGCGTCGGCGAGACGGCCGCTGTAGCGGTCGCTTGCCCGGTTCACCAGGAAGGTGAGGGCCGGGACCGTGCCGCCATCCGTCACGACCGGCAGCCAGCGGGCGACGTAGCCCATGCCCCGCATCTCCCGCCGCCAGACCGGCATCAGCGTCTCGTGCACGTCGGTGCCCGCGAGCCGGAAGGCGACGCCGCGGCAGAGCCCGCCCCGGTCGAGCGCCAGCACGAAGCCCGGCCGGTCGGGCGTGCCGCGGAAACGGCGCTGGAGCAGGCAGAAGCGGCGGTGGAAGCCCCGCACCGTGCCGAGCCTGCGCTCGTCGTAGGCGAATTCCGGCCGCCACATCAGCGAGCCGTAGGCGAAGACCCAGAGGTCGTTCCCGCCGGTGCGGTCGGCGACGACGGCCTCCAGGCCGGGGCGCAGCTCCTCGTCGGTGAGCAGCTTCAGGGCCGTCTCGTCGTCCGGGACGGGCACGGCGTGGGCACGGGCGATCAGGTCGAGGTTGAGATCGAGGTCGGCGGGGGCGGCGGCAGATGGCATGGGCGGAGCGGAGCATTCGGCGGGCCGCGTGGCAACCCGTGCGTGCGCGTTCGGCTCCGCGCGTCACCGACGCCGGAGGCATGGCCGAGAGGGAGACGCGGGACGCCGCGGAACCCTTGAGGATGAGCGTACGGATACCGGTTCCCCGGCGTCCCGCGGGTCGGCGGGGCGTGGCGCTCCCTCCGGCCCGGTGTCGCGTCGCGGCTTCTCCACCTGCCTCGACCCCGATCGTGGATGTCCGAGTACACGGGTTGGCTCCCGCGATCCCGGCCTCTG
>NZ_BPQO01000018.1 GCF_022179285.1 Methylobacterium hispanicum
TGGAGCAGCCCGGTAGCTCGTCAGGCTCATAACCTGAAGGTCGTTGGTTCAAATCCAACCCCCGCAACCAAATCCGAACGGCCCGTCCTCTCCAGAGGGCGGGCCGTTCGCGCATCTGGGTTATCGGACAACCCTCTCCCGACCGGTGATACCACGGGACGGTCGCACCCCATTCACGACGGTCCCGATAGGGGAGGGGCCGGACGGCGCCGCCCGCCGGCGGCGCGGCCGTAGAGGCCGGGATCAGCGGGTGCCGTACATGCGGTCCCCCGCATCACCGAGGCCCGGCACGATGTAGCCGTGATCGTCGAGATGGCTGTCGATCGCGGCGGTCCAGATTGGCACGTCAGGATGGGCTGCCTGGAAGCGGGCGATGCCCTCGGGCGCGGCTAGCAGGCAGACGAAGCGCAGATCCTGCGCGCCACGCTGCTTCAACCGCTGCAGCGCGGCGACGGCGGAATTCGCGGTCGCCAGCATCGGATCCAGAACCAGAACGGTGCGGTCAGCGAGGTCGGATGGCGCCTTGAAATAGTACTCGACCGCCTCGAGCGTGTCTGGATCTCGATAGAGGCCGATATGGGCGACGCGCGCGGAGGGCAACAACGAGAGCATGCCGTCCAGAAAGCCCACGCCCGCGCGAAGGATCGGGGCGAGCACAAGCTTCTTGCCCTGGATTTGCCGCCCCTCCATCGTCTGGATCGGGGTCTCGATCATCACCGGTTCGAGGGGCAGGTCGCGCGTCACCTCGTACGCCAGCAGCATCCCGATCTCATTGAGGAGATTGCGAAATCCCTGTGTCGAGCGCTCGCGGTCGCGCAGCAGCGTCAGCTTGTGCTGCACCAGAGGATGGTCCACCACCGTGACGGACGCCGCCATGTCGTTCCCCGTTGCCTACCCGCGGTGACGGTGTGCCGAACTGGCGGCGGCCATGCAACAACCCGCGGGAGGTTCGGCGTATGAAAAAGGGCCCCCCGCGGGAAGCGGGGAGCCCGGATGGCGTTCGGCGGATCGGGTCAGACGCTGCGAGAACCCTCACCGCCCTCGGCGCGGCGCTTGGCCATGAAGGCGTCGAACTGCTCGCGGTCCTTGGCCCGTTTCAGTTCCTCCACGAAGGCCGCGAAGGCGCGGCTCTCCTCCTGGAGTGCGCGGCGCTGGGCCTCCAGACGGTCGAGCTCGGCCCGGCGGTAATCGTCGAAGGCCGCATTGCCGGAGGAGCCGCGGTTGGCAGCCTCGAAGGCCTGGGCGAAGCGCGAGACCGGCCGGCCGCCATCCCGAAGACGCTCGCCGAGACCGCGCAACTCGGACAGCGCCGGATAGCCAGCCACCTTCCAGGCGACGAGGGCGAGACCGATCGGCCACCAGTAGATGAAGGCCAGGACGATCGCACCGATCTCGATCGAGCGGCGCGGGAAGGGGCCCGAGCGGCAGACCCTGCCGTTGGCCCAGGGGTTGGATGAGGTTGTGCTCACGGGTGGGCTCCGCGTTCATGTGAACGACGTTAACATGCGGGGTCGCCGTGAGCGTTTCAAGGGGCGGGCACGCGCGGGCGCGACGGTCAGGGCCGTCCGGTACCCGCGCCGTGAACGAGAGCGAGCACACCCGCGCGCAGGAGCTCGTACTTGTCGGGCAGGCCCGGCCCCTTCGGCAGGTGGCCCGCGGCCGAAAGTGTGGCGAGGCCGTGCGCCAGCGCCCAGACCTCCAACGCGATGAAGCGCGGGGTCACGCCGCCGAACCCCTCCGGGAAGGTCGTCCGCAGCGCCTCGACCAACATGTCGAACGGGCTCGGCCGAGCCGGAGAGTCGATGCTGACGTGGAGGCCCCGCGTCTCGAAGATCGCCGCGTAGTAGGCCGGCTCCTCCTCGGCGAAGGCCAGATACGCTTCGCCCATCCGGGTGAAGCGCTCCAGTGCGGTGCCGCGGGAGGTGAGCGCCCGGGCGAGGCGCTCGGCGAGGTCGGCAAATCCGCGCCCGGCCAGTTCCTCCAGCAGCGCCTCGCGACCGCGAAAGTGGCGGTAGAGCGCGGCCGGCGTCACGCCGACGAGGCGCGCGGCATCGACCAGGGTGAAGCCCGCGATGCCCCGCTCGGCGATGAAGCGGCGCGCCGCCTCGATCAGGGCTTCCTTGAGGTTGCCGTGGTGGTAGCCGCGCCGGTCGCCCGGTCCGTCCCGCCAGGGTCGCAACAGAGATCTCCCGTCCTCGCCCCGTGGCGACGGGGTGCCGAAGGCTTCCGGCAGGCTCTAGCAGGTTTGTGGAGCGTTTCGATGCCTTTGTGACGCGCCCCGGCATGGGGCCGGGAAAACTTGACAGGACGGGCGGGACTTGCTGCAACATTGTTGCACTCCACGCCAACCCGAGCAGCCGGCTCATCGCTGGCGGAGATTTCATGGCCTTCGTCAGTCTGAAAGCGTGGCGGACCCGCTCGGCGGAGCGGGCGACGCTGGCATCCCGCCTCAAGCAGGACCTGCGAGACGCTCTCGGTCTCGGACCGTGCGATGCGCTCACCGTCAACGAGATCGCCTGCGCGGATCCCGGCTGTCCCGATCTTGAGACGATCGTGCTGGTGATGCGGGAGGGGGAGCCGACGCGGGGGCTGCGCATCCGCCGAACCCTGGAGGCGGTGACGCCTGAGGACAGGGCCGCGCTCGTCGCCGAGGAGCGGCAGCGGCGGGAGGCGGGTGAGCCTTAAGTCGGGATGGGGAGGCGATCTCGTTCCCGGCTCGGGATGCCGGGCGGCGAGCTCCGATCTCGTTCGGGGCTCGCAACTCACAGTCGTCCTACTTCCATGCCATTCAATTCTGCCGGGATCGACAGTCATGGAGGGCGGGATGCGCATCGGGGTGCGATCTCGTGAGACGACCGGTCACCGTATCGAGCAGGATATCCGGGATTTTCATGGGCCCGGCGGCGCGAAATGCTGCCGGCCGTCACGGTTTGTGCACCATTTCCCGCTCAGATCGACGGAGGCGATCGGGCGATCGGAGTTGGGAATGCCGGACGAACGCGTCCTGCGGGCCGTGGTGCTCGACGACGGCGAGATGAACAACCTCCTCACCGTCACCGCGCTGCAACCGATCGCAGGCTGCGTGGCCCACGACTTCACCGCGCCCGCCGAGGCGATCGCCTTCGCGGCTGCGCGCGCGCCCGAGATCGGCGTGTTCATCACCGACTACGAGATGCCCGGCATGAACGGGCTCGAGGTCATCCGAGCGGTGCGGCGGGTGCCCGGCCTCGCGAGTCTGCCGATCGTCATGGTGACGAGCTACGATCAGCGCTCGCTCCGCCGTGAGGCGCTGGAGGCTGGCGCCACCGACTTCCTCGGCAAGCCGGCGGACCCGGTCGAGATCCGGGCGCGCGTATCGAACCTCCTCGCCCTCGCGCGGGCGCACATGGTGCAGCGCGACCACGCCGCCGAACTCGCCCGGGAGGTCGCCGCCGCGGTCGCCCTGGTGGAGGAGCGCGAGCGCGAGATCGTCTCCACGCTGATGCGCGCGGCCGAGAACCGGGACACCGACACGGGCGACCACATCGCCCGCGTCTCGGCCTATGTCGGCCTCATCGCCGAGGCCTTGCATCTGCCGCCGACGGAGCGGCGTCAGTTGTGCCTTGCCGCGACCATGCACGATGTCGGCAAGATCGGCGTGCCGGACGCCATCCTGCTCAAGCCCGGCCTGCTCACGGTGGAGGAGCGCCGCGAGATGGAGCGGCACGCCGAGCGGGGCTGGCGCATCCTGGGCGGCAGCGCCTCGCCGGTGATGCGACTGGCGGCCGAGATCGCGCTGAGCCACCACGAGCGCTGGGACGGCACCGGCTACCCGCACCGCCTGGCCGGCGAGGCCATCCCGCTCTCCGGCCGGGTCGTGGCCGTGGCGGACGTTTTCGACGCGCTGACCACCGAGCGCCCCTACAAGCAGGCTTGGCCGCCCGAGCGCGCCCGCCAGTACCTCGTCGAGGCCGCGGGCCAGCACTTCGACCCGGCCATCGTCTCGGCCTTCCTCGGGCGCTGGCCGGCGGTCCAAGCGTTCCTCGACAGTCACCGCGCCGGACAGATGCGCGGCGCAGCTTGAATCCGGCGCGTGAGGCGGCTGCGTAACCCGCCGCGGCCCGCGGCGAACAGGAATCGGACAGGGCCCCGGAGCCCGCGAGGACACGCCATGCTCACCCGTCGCCGGATCGTTGCGCTCGCTGCGCTCCTCACCGTGATCGCCGCTCCCGCCCGGGCCGGCGAGGTCGTGCCCTTCGAGGCGGAGGCTTTCGCGGTCGCCCAGCGGGCGGGAGCGCCGATCCTCGTGGCGGTCTCGGCGCCCTGGTGCCCGATCTGCAAGGCGCAGAAGCCGATCCTGGCGCGGCTGGCGGCCGAGCCGCGGTTCCGTGATCTGCGCGTCTTCACGATCGATTTCGATACGCAGAAGGATCTGCTGCGCCGTTTCGATGCCCGGATGCAGAGCACCCTGATCGCCTTCAAGGGCGCCGCCGAGACCGGCCGCTCGGTCGGCGAGACGCAGGTGGAGTGGATCGAGGGGCTGGTGGAGAAGACGCTGTAGAGCCGCTGCCCGTCGAGCGCGGTGGGTCCCCGTATACGGAACCGTTTAAGGTCGTGTGCATCGGCCGATGCCACCGCACTCCCTTCCCCTCGGAGGGGGGAGGGAGTGCCGTGGCCGGCGAGGGCGCATGGAATGCCCTCAGCGCTTGAAGAATGCGTCTGCCGCGCCGCGCGCACTCTCCTTGGCGGCGCGGGCTGCCTCGAGCCGCGCGATCTCCCGACGCAGCAGGTCGATCCGCTCGGCGAGATCATCGACCGAGAGCGCGTCGAGCGCTTGGCCGACCTCGTGCGTGGGCGCCTTGCGCACCCGATCCTCGTCCTCCCGCACCCCGTCCTCCCTGGCTAACGAACACTCACCACCATGCGTGGCCCGCCGCGAGCTTCGGAAGGCCGAGATGGCGCGCCACCGTCGCGCCGATATCCGAAAGGCTCGCCCGGCGCCCGACGGGCCCCGCAGGAATGCCGGGGCCGAAGGCCAGGACCGGAACCTGCTCGCGGGTGTGGTCGGTGCCGGTCCAGGTCGGGTCGTTGCCGTGATCGGCTGTGATCAGGCAGAGGTCGCCCGGCCGCAGAATCGCATCGATCTCGGGGATGCGCGCGTCGAACGCCTCCAGCGCGGCGGCGTAGCCCGGCAGATCGCGCGGGTGCCCATACTCGGTGTCGAAATCGACGAGGTTCAGGAAGACGAGGCCGCCCTCGGGCAGATCGTGAAACGCCGCGAGCGCCGCGTCGAGGCCGGCCCGATTACCGGCGGCCTTCACCTCGCGGCCGGTCGAGCGGTGGGCGAAGATGTCGCCGATCTTGCCGACGCTGACCACGGCGCGGCCGCTCGCCAGGTCGAGCAGGGTCTCGCCGGGCGGCGCGACGGCGAAATCCCGGCGGTTCCCGGTGCGCCGGAACCCCGTTTCCGCGTCGCCCAGAAAGGGACGCGCGATGACGCGGCCGATCCGGTAATCGTCGCAGAGCGCGCGGGCGGTGCGGCAGAGGTCGTACAGGCGCTCCAACCCGAAGGCCTCCTCGTGGGCCGCGATCTGGAACACGCTGTCGGCGGAGGTGTAGCAGATCGGCCGGCCCGTCCGCAGGTGCTCGGCCCCGAGCCGCGCCACGATCGCCGCGCCCGCCGCGTGGCAGTCGCCGAGGATGCCGGGGATACCGCCGCGCTCGATCAGCGCGCGGGTCAGCGCCTCCGGGAAGGCGGGGCGCGTGTCGGGAAAGTGGCCCCAGGGCTCACGCATCGGCAGGCCGGCGATCTCCCAGTGGCCCGACGGCGTGTCCTTGCCGGCGGCGGTCTCGACGGCGTGGCCCCACGCCCCTCGCGCCGGACCCGCGATCTCCAGGCCCGGCGGCACGCGACCGCTCGCGCCCGCCGCAGCGAGACCGAGACCGAGGGTGGCGAGGTGCGGCAGGCGTAGGCGGCCGCTCCGAAGGCCCGCACGGTCGCCCGCGCCCCCGGCGCAGCCCTCCGCGATGTGCCCGAGCGTGTCGGCGCCCGCATCGCCGTAGGCGGCGGCGTCGGGCGCGCCGCCGATGCCGACGGAATCGAGCACGATGAGGAGGGCGCGGGCCATGTCAGGCCGGCTCCAGCTCGGCGATCGCCTCGCTCTTCAGGTTGAAGGCGGCCGCGAACAGGGTGCGGGTGTAGGCGGTCCGGGGCGCCGCGAAGATCGCTTCCGCCGGCCCCTCCTCAACGACCTGCCCGTTCTGCATGACGAGAACGTGGTTGGCGAGCGCGCGCACCACCTTCAGGTCGTGGCTGATGAACAGGTAGGCGAGGCCGCGCTCGCGCTGGAGGTCGCGCAGCAGCGCGACGATCTGGGCCTGGACCGAGCGGTCGAGGGCCGAGGTCGGCTCGTCCAGCACGACGAAGCGGGGCCTCAGGACGATCGCCCGCGCGATGGCGATGCGCTGGCGCTGGCCGCCCGAGAACTCGTGCGGGTAGCGGTCCATCACGGCGGGGTCGAGCCCGACATCGTGCAGCGCCCGCGCCACCACGGCCCGGCGCTCCGTGGAGGAGCGAAGCTCGCCCTGCACCACCAGCCCCTCGGCCACGATGTCGGCCACCGACATCCGCGGCGAGAGCGAACCGTAGGGATCCTGGAACACCACCTGCATGTCGCGCCGGAGCGGCCGCATCTGCGCGACGGAGAGCCCGTCGATCGGGCGGCCCATGAAGACGATCGGACCCTCCGAGCCGATCAGGCGCAGCAGGGCGAGGCCGAGCGTGGTCTTGCCCGAGCCCGACTCGCCCACGATCCCGACCGTCTCCCCGGCCCGCACGGTGAGGGAGACGCCGTCTACGGCCCGGACGTGGCCGGTGGTCCGCCGCAGCAGGCCCTCCTTCAGCGGGAACCAGACCTTCAGCGGCCCCGCCTGGAGCAGGACCGGAGCGTCGGCCGGCACCGGGTTGGCCCGGCCCTTCGGCTCGGAGGCGATCAGGCGGCGGGTATAGTCGTGCTGCGGCGATCCGAACACATCCGCGGTCGGCCCTGCCTCGACGATCCGGCCTTTCAGCATCACGCAGACCCGCGCGGCGATGCGCTCGACGATGCCAAGATCGTGGGTGATGAACAGCATTGCCATGCCGAGCCGCCGCTGTAGGTCGGCCAGTAGCGAGAGGATCTGCGCCTGCACGGTGACGTCGAGCGCCGTCGTCGGCTCGTCGGCGACGAGCAGGTCCGGCTCGCAGGCCAGCGCCATCGCGATCATCACGCGCTGGCGCTGGCCGCCGGAGAGCTCGTGCGGGTAGGCGCCCATGCGGCGCTCCGCGTCGCGCAGGCCCACGAGGTCGAGCAGCTCGAGGATGCGGGCGCGGGCCTGTCGCCCCCGGAGGCCGCGGTGGAGGGAGAGCACCTCGCCGATCTGCCGCTCGATCGTGTGAAGCGGGTTGAGCGAGGTCATCGGCTCCTGGAACACCATGGTGATGTCGGCGCCGCGCACCGCCCGCATCCGGCGCTCGGGCAGCGCCAGCAGGTCCTGGTCCTTGAAGCGGATGGTCCCCGAGAGCTCCGCCGCACCGTCGACGAGGCGCAGGATCGAGAGCGCGGTGACAGACTTGCCGGAACCCGACTCACCGACCAAAGCCACGGTCTCGCCCGGCGCGATGGTGAAGCCGACGCGATCGACCGCCCGGGTGCCGCCGGGGAAGGTGACCGAGAGATCCTCGACGGAGAGCAGCGGGTCCGGCATCGCGCCTGCGGGTTCGGGGCGCGGCGGAAGGTGCCGCGCGTCGGCGGATTATAGCGCGGCGGGTCCGGGAGGGCGAACGCGGTTCGCTCCCGCTCGAGGCCCGGCCTCCCCCTTCCGCGAAGGCGGGAGGCCGCCGCGCGCATTGATCGCGCCGCCCGCAGCGCTAGAACCCGCGGCGTGACATCCTTGCATCCCTGGATTCTCGCCGCGCTCGGCGCGCTCCTGCTCGCCGGCCCGGCGCGCGCCGTGCCCTCCGAGGGCGCGACCGAGACCGTCGAGCAGGCTCTCTGCCGGCTGATCGAGGGCTCGGCCAAGGCCCGCGGCCTGCCGGTGCCGTTCCTGACCCGGCTGATCTGGCGCGAGAGCAGCTTCAAGGTCGGCGTGGTGAGCCCGGCGGGCGCCCAAGGGGTGGCGCAGTTCATGCCCGGCACCGCGCGTGAGCGCGGGCTCGCCGATCCGTTCGATCCCGAGCAGGCGATCCCCCACGCCGCGCACCTGCTCGCCGACCTCAAGCGCCAGTTCGGCAATCTCGGGCTCGCCGCGGCGGCCTACAACGGCGGTCCCCAGCGCGTGACGAACTGGCTCGCGGGCACCGGCGGCCTGCCGGCCGAGACCCGGGCCTACGTGCTCTGGATCACCGGGAGCCCGGCGGAAGATTTTCGTAACGGCGCGGGCGGGGGCGCGATCGAGTTTCCCGAGGGCAGGCCCGAGAAGCGCGAAGCCAAGACCGAGCCGAAGCCGGAGCCCGTCATCGAGACGCAGCAGACCTGCCTGCAGACCACGGCGGCGCTGCGGATCCCGTCCCGCGGCGACCGCTTCGCCACGGGCCCGAGCGAGGGGCCGGTGGCGCCCTGGGGCATCCAGCTCGCGGGCAACTTCTCGAAGTCGCTTGCGCTGGCGAGCTTCTCGCGGGCCCGCTCGGCCTACGCGAAGGTGATCGGCGACGTGCGCCCGATGATCATCGGCACCCGCTTCCGCAACCGCGGCACACGCGCCTTCTACCGGGTCCGCATACCGGCCGAGAGCCGGCAGGCCGCGGACGGCCTCTGCGCCAAGATCCGCGGCGTCGGCGGCGCCTGCCTCGTGCTGAAGACCTGACGCGCCCGAGCCGGCCGCGATCCACCTGCCCGATCCCGACCCGATCCGGCCATGAATCCGCCCGCTGCCGCGGGTCTTGAGGCACCAAAGGGGCCATCGATCACCGCATGATTCGCGTTCTCACCGGACTCGTCAGCCTGCTCTGCCTCGTGCTCGGCGCGCTCGGTCTCTCCGCCTGCTCGCCGCTCGCCCTGTTCGACGCGATCGGCCCGCGCGACACCGGCGGACGGCAGGCGGCGCAGGACCTTCCCTTCGCGGAAGGCCCGCGCGGCGGCCTCGACGTCTACGTGCCGGTCAAAACCGTCGAGCACGCGCCGGTCCTCGTGTTCTTCTACGGCGGCTCCTGGCAGAGCAGGCAGCGGGGCGACTACGCCTTCGTCGGCCAGGCGCTCGCCGCGCAGGGGTTCGTGACGGTGGTGCCCGACTATCGGCTCTACCCGGAGGCGCCGTTCCCGGCCTTCCTAGAGGACGGCGCACGCGCGATCGCCTGGGTGCGCGACAACATCGCGGCCTACGGCGGCGACCCGCGCCGCATCGTGCTGGCGGGCCACTCGGCCGGCGCCTACAACGCGCTGATGCTGGCGCTCGACCCGCGCTACCTGCGCGGCGCCGGGGTCGATCCCCGCACGATCCGGGCGGTGGCGGGGCTGTCCGGCCCCTACGACTTCCTGCCCTTCGACCACGAGACCTCGGTCCGGGTCTTCGGCGACGCGCCCGACAAGGCGGCGACCCAGCCCGTGACCTTCGCGGGCCCGAACGCGCCACCGGCCTTCCTGGCGAGCGGCGAGGCCGACACCGTGGTCCGCCCGCGCAACACCCGCAGCCTCGCCGAGCGGCTGCGCCGCGCCCACGTGCCGGTGCAGGAGCGGATCTATCCGGGCCTCGACCACAGCGACACCCTGCTGGCCCTTTCCATCACCTTTCGCTCGAAGGCGCCGGTACTCGCCGAGATGGCGGCCTTCCTGAAGGGGCAGGCTGCCGGCCGTCAGCAGGTGACGATCCGGCAGCGCTGATCAGCGCGCGTCGACCGGCGCCGCCCCCTCCGGCGGCACCGGCCGCGGCCGGCGGTCCGGCCCGATCGCCACGAAGGTGAAGGTCCCCTCCGTCACCTTGCGGGTGGCCTCACCCTCGCGCTCGCGGCGCCATACCTCGACATGGATCCGGATCGAGGTGCGGCCGACCTTGAGGATGCGGGCGTAGAGGCTGACCTCGTCGCCGACGAAGACCGGGCTGTGGAAGGTCATCGCCTCCACCGAGATCGTGGCGCAGCGCCCCCGTGCCCGCCGGGCCGCGACGTTGCCGGCGGCGAGATCCATCTGCGCCATCAGCCAGCCGCCGAAGATGTCGCCGGCCGGGTTCGTGTCGGACGGCATCGCGATGGTGCGGATGACGGGCGCGCCGCGGTCCCGCGGCTGGACGGTCTCGGCCGGTAACGGATCCAGCGCGACGGCTGGCAAGGTATCTGTGCTCATGGGATCTCCCGATATCCCCTTACTCGGGGAGCGCGAAGACCAGAAGAGCATCCCCCGTGCCGAAGCCCGACGCCTTGGTGAAGGAGGCGCCGCCCGCGGCAACCGCCACGTATTGCCGTCCGTCGAGCGCGTAGGTCACCGCCGGCCCGCTGATCCCGGCACCGCACTGGAAGCGCCAGAGGATTCTGCCGGTCTCGGCGTCGTGCGCGTCGAGATGGCCGTCCTCCTCGCCCGAGAAGACGAGGCCGCCGGCCGTCGCCAGCGTTCCGCCCGACAGGCGGCTTCCCGCGCGGACCGACCAGAGGATCCGCCCGCTCCCGCCGAGATCGAGAGCAGTGAGCGTGCTGAAGCTCGGCTCGCCCCTCGCCTCGCTCGTCTCGGTGTAGCGGATCTCCGGGCGCCCGGGGCCGCCTGCAACCGTCTTGACCGTGTAGGTCGCGGCCCCGTGCCGGACCTGGAGGTAGGCGCGTCCCGTGCCCGCGTCATAGGCGGTCGGCGGCCAGGACACCGCCCCGAGCGGGCCGGGGCTGACCACGGTGCCCTCCGGGCTCGGCGGCCGGTAGAGGTTCTTCTGGGTAATCAGGGGCTCGGAGCGCTGCAGCAGCGCGCCGGTCGCCCGGTCGTGCACGTAGACCCAGCCGGTCTTGCTTGCCGAGGCCACGGCCTTGACGGTCCGCCCGTCGGCCCCGCGCCAGTCGAGCAACACGGGCGGGCTCGCCACGTCGTAGCCCCACTCCTCGTGCGGCACCTGCTGGTGGTGCCAGCGCAGCGTGCCCGTTCGGATGTCGAGGGCCACGAGGCTCATCGTGTAGAGGTTGTCGCCAGGCCGCGAGAGGCCGAAATTCTGCGGCGCCGGGTTGCCGGTGCCGAGAAAGATCAGGCCGAGATCGGGATCGTAGGCCGGCGTCATCCAGAGCGAGCCGCCGCCCACCCGCCACGCCTCCCGGTGTGCGGGCGCCGCCGCCCGCTCGGCGGCGACGTCGCGGTGGAGCGGCTCGCCGTCGGCGGTCTTCTCGACGAAGCCGCCCTCCCACCCGTCCTCCTTGGTGACGTACCAGCGCCAGCGCTCTGCGCCGGTCCTGGCATCGTAGGCCGCGAGCCAGCCGCGCCGTCCGTAGCCGCCCTCGATACCGACGACCGCGCCGCCATCGAGCCCGCCGCGCTCGTCCTCGACGTGCAGGCCGTAGCCCGCGCCGGTGACGCCCACGATCACCAGCCCCTCGGCCACCAGCGGCGGCATCTTGAAGCCGAGCCGGCTCGAGCCCTGCACCGGCTTGCCGCCGAGCGTCTGGGCGAGGCCGGACGCCGTCTCGCTCTCGCCCTCCTCGGGCCGCACCGCCTCGTGGTCCCAGACCAGGGCGCCGGTCCGCTGGTCGAGCGCGACGACGCGGCCGTCCATGGTGGCTTGGTAGACGAGCCCGCCCGCCACCGCGACGCCGCGGTTCGAGGGCGGCCCGAAGATCTTTTCCGTGCGCGCCCGATGCGTGTAGGTCCAGAGGGGGCGGCCGGTGCGCGCATCGAGCGCCGCGACGTTGTTGCCGGTGGTCGAGACGTAGAGGGCGCCGTCGACCATCACCGGCTGGGCCTGGAAGTAGCCTGTCACCCCCGTCTGGAAGAGCCAGGCCGGGCGCAGCCGCGCGACGTTGCCACGGTCGATGGCGGCGAGAGGCGAGAAGTTCCGGTTCGTGGCGTCGCGCCCGAAAGCCGGCCACTCCGCGTCGGCGGCATGTCCGGGAAGGGCCCCGAGGGCGACGAGAGCGAGCGCGGTCAGTCGCGACAGCATGGGTCCTCCTGGTATTCCCGTTCGATCATCGCCCGTGCCGCGCTCCCGCTCCCCGGAGGGAGAGCGACGCGCTATCGCGGCGCCTTCGCCAGCTGTCCCGGCGCGTTCTGCGCGCCCATCGCCTGCGCCATCTCGGCGGCGGTCTGGCCCCCTGCATCGCGCCGGTCCGGGTCGGCGCCGCGCGCGAGCAGGAGTTCGATGATCTCGGTGCGGTCGAACATCGCTGCCGTCATCAGGGCGGTGCGGCTGCCCTCGCCCGTGCCGTCCACCTGGGCGCCGTGGTCGAGCAGCATCCGGGCGATCTCGATCTCGCCCTTGAAGGCGGCGCCCGCGAGCGGGGTCTGGCCGCGGTCGTTGGCGAGTTCCGGGTCGCCGCCGGCCTCCAGGATCACCCGAACGGTCTCGGGCTGTCCGTTATAGGCGGCGAGCATCAGGAGGCTGTCGCCCTTGTCGTTGCGCAGGTTCGCCGGCAGGCCCTGGCCGAACAGCTCGGCGAGTTCCGCGGCGTGCCCCATGCGAGCGTACTGGAAGACGCGCCCCGCGAAGGCCAGGGTGGCGTCGTCGAGGGTGGGCGGCTCATGGTCGGCGGACATCGGGACACTCGCGGATCACCAGGGGCTGCCCGCGGATCTGGCGCCGGATCCGTCCGCTGTCCAGCGGGTCCCGGCGTTCGCACACTGTGCTTGGACGACCTTGGCGGATTCCACCTCCCGAATGCGGGGAGGGAGCTGCCACACCTCGCCGGCAACGCGACGAGTGCGGCCTGCGACGATAAGGGAAGCGCGAGCCGACGCGCCGTGGCGCTGAAGCGCGGTCCGTGCCGATTGCGGCTGTTGCTCGAATCCGCGAGCGGTGCTGCAGAATCCCGATTGACGCGGTCGCGTTCCACACCTAAATGCCTCCCCACACCGCCGGAAACGGACGGTTGCCCAGGTGGCGGAATTGGTAGACGCGCTGGTTTCAGGTACCAGTCTCGCAAGAGGTGAAGGTTCGAGTCCTTTCCTGGGCACCAACTGATATGCAAGTTGCTGTAATCAGTTGGTTTTCCGCTTTCGATCCCCTACCATCGCCACCGGTACGGGAGTTCTGAAAGCCTCCCGGGCTAATTTCGCCCGGCTCGCGGTCCGCGTGTAGGCCGCAGTCTCCCGGCTCCCATCAGCCCATCCAAACAGAGCATTCAGCTGCGCCTCGCTGGCGCCTGCTTCCGCTGCTCTGCGCGCGCCAGCCTTCCACAATCCATGCGCTGAGCCGGGACAATCGGCCTCACGGCAGACCTTCCCGAACCATGTCCCAAAGCTTTCCTTGGTGAAGGGCGTCCCCCGCTCGGTGGCAATGAAAGTCAATTCGCCGGTCGGCGCTGCGGCGATCGAATCGGCCAGCTGCGGCAGGATGGGTGCGATCACCGGCATGCCGGTCTTTTCGGTGCGGATCGTGAATTCGCCCGTGCGCACATGGGGCCGTCCCAAGCGCACGGCGTCGCCGCGCCGGAGGCCTGTGTAGAGCAGGAGGTCGAAGGCAAGGCGCTGACGGGTGCCGAGCTTCCGCTTGGCCTCGAACCGCGCGAGCTCCTCCTCTGTCCAGGCATGGAAGCCAGCTTCGTCGTTCTTGCCTGCCAGCAGCTTGATGCCGAGCGTGGGATCCACCTTCACGTAATCGGCCGCTAAAGCCCAGGCGAACAGTGAGATTGGCCAGTAGAGCCTGTGCCCCAGGCAACGGACGGATCTGTGAGGACAGCCGCCCGTACGCCTCGGCATGGAGGCGGCCGAGGCGCGCGATGCGGTCCTCGCTGATGTCCTGACCCGTTTCCCGCGGGAGGTGGTTTGTGAAGAGGCCGCCGCTCATGCCAATCTTGCGGTGGATCCGCCGGACGGACAAGGCGATCCCCTCCTCGTCCAGCGCTTGGCTCCAGGCGAGTACATGCTGGTGAACGCTATCGACGAGCGTGCCGTCCAGATCGAACAGGAACCAGGTCTCGACGCGCATCGCTGCCCCTTCATGCGGCCGCGGCCCGGGATTGCTTCGAGGCCAGCTCCACAGCCTCGATGACCCGTGCGGGCGCAAGGTGGTGAATCATGTGCCCCATGCCGGGAACCACGATGAGCGTGCTGTTCGGCAATTCATCGTGCAGCCGCTGCGACTGTCGTCCGACGTCGGCGATCTGGTCAGCGCCGCCGACGACGACCGCGACGGGCAGGTCCAGGTCGCGATAGTGTCTCTGCAGTTCAACCGTGACCGGCGTCATCATCGCCGCATCCTCGGCGGACGCGCGCAGCTGCAGGGGCCGCAGCATCATGTCCGTCGGGAACTCCCGGTCGAAGCGCTCGGGAATGGCAGCTGGCGCAAACATGCCCTTGATCATTGCAGGCAGGAGCGCGCGCCCGACCATGGGCGAGACGGTGTGGCGCAGGAGGTCGCCGAGGATCGGGATCGCGCTCGGGGACGCCAGAACCACGTCCGCCCGCAGCGTCGGGTAGTAGTAGCCCGAAGCCAGAACGAGGCTGTGCACGAGGTGCGGCGCCTGCAGCGCAAGGGCGACGGCCACCAGCGCCCCCCAGGAGTGGCCGAGCACCACGGCCTGGGTGACGCCGAGGTGCTGAAGGGCCTTCTGGAACAGCGTTGCGTGGGCACGCGGTGTCCAGACGCCGCGCGGCCGATCGCTGTACCCGTAGCCGGGGCGATCGATGAGGATGACGCGGAAGCGTTGGGCGAGGTCTTCGACGATGCCGCTGCTCAGGAAATCCTGGATCATGGTGCCGTTACCATGGATGAGCACTAGGGCCTCGCCCTGACCGCGCTCGACGTAGTGCAGGCGCACACCATCCACGGTGATGAAGTCTCCGATCGGGGGCGTTCGGCGCTCGGCCTCCCGGGCTCGGGAGACCGCATAGAGTGCGGATGCGCCCAGCGCGGCAGCGGAGCCGAGGAGCGCTGGGATCAGCCAGGAAGTTCTTGGGCGGTCTGTCATGAGTCGTGATCCTGTGTGAGCGGAAGGGCACGGGCGATCAGATGGCGGACCGGAGGGGGCGAGCCCGCTACGGGGCGGGAGCACCTTCCAGCAGCCTCGGCGTCATCGCGGCGAGGGCCAGGAGCGGCCCGGGCATCACGACGCCGGCCCGGCGCATGGTCTGCGCAGCCGCCCGACAGGCCGAGAGATCGTTAGCCTGTGCAGCAGCTTCGATCTGCGTCACGTTCTCCGCCGAGGGCTTCGACGTGTCCGGCAGCTGGGACGAACCGCTCCGCTCCGATCCCGCGGCAGTGGCGGTGGAGCCCGTAGGTGCTGCCGCGTTCTGCGATTGCCCCTGCGGGCCGGCGACTCCTGGGCCGGACGCAGTGATCTGACCGCTCTGTCCGGAGCTGTTCTGCGGGGTCTCCTCCGCGGCGGGCTTTGCCGACGTGTCGCCGGCGTTCTTCGCCGACACGGCCGTTGCAAGACGCGCTGGTGTGTCGGTGGCCTGCGTGCCGGCCGCGGGCTGACGCACGAAGGCGACGAGTTCCTGGCAGAGATTTGCCGGCCGCCCTGTGTCGGGCGTCGAGACATCGGATGGTTGAGCTGCAGCTGCGTGGCTGAGCAGGCAGACCGACACGGTCAGCCTCAGCATTCTCGCGACCAGCATGGTCATCTCCTCGGATCGGACGAAACGGGGCGGCAGCACGAGACTGCCGTGGGCCCTGCGGTGCGAACGGGATCGTTACACTGCATCCAAAACGGCAAAGGGTCGGATGCGAGCACGTGCATCGGCAGCATCACTGCTGCAGGAACGAGCTATGCCATCGTGGTCAGGATTTGGCTCCGCCAAAAGTAACGACGGAGATCGCGCGCTGCAGCGTCATCTGGCGCGTGCTGCGCTACCCTATAGGGAAGGGAGCAGGCCGCAATTTGTTCCACAGAACCGCGATCTTGTGCCAGCGCTTGGGATAAATCGGGTTCTGTTTGGCTAATCGATCGGATCGCAACGTTTGTTGCTCCTAGCGACACTCTTGCAGACGCCTTCGACCCGGCCGCAACCACCTTGAGCAGACTGAAGGCCATCACAAGGTGGCTCGATCACGCCATAACGCAATTATCCATCACGGGCAGTGGAAGCCGACAGAAAGGACGATGACGCCCATCACGGTCGCTGGCTGGACGCCGGGTCCCGGCCCAATGCGGGGCCTAGAAAGGTCCGCATGGTGGCGCGTTGGTTGACGATGTCCCGCGACTCGGATGGGTGAAATTGCGACCGTCGCCTTCGGCGCAACTCGAAAGCAGAGCGGACGCCGTTCCTTATCTAAATAAACGTTAGGCTCTGCACCGAAAGGCAGCATGAAATCGGATTTTCAAATCATTTCAGCGCTTCGACGGCCGCTTTTTGCAAGCCGTAAAACAATCAAAACATATTTTTTAGATAAGATAATGTTTTTCAGGCGGCAGAGGAACGATTTTCAGCGAGAGATGTTTGTATCATAATCGAACATGGGGACAATCCGAAATATACGGCTGCGAGTTCTCGCGGCCGGCGCCGTTTGGAGACATGTCATGCAACGGGAAACACGCTTCGGACGACTCACACGGCTTCCCTCAAAGGCCGAGATTAAACGGGATCTCAGAATGATGTCGGCCGCTGACACACTTGTTGCTAGCTTGTCGAAGCAAAGCGGCACTCGCGAGGAGCTCGCAGGCATCATCACCGGGCTCATGGATCAGTACCATATCTCGCCAGATCGAGCGCACATGCTCATCGACCGCTTCGGCCGGACTCAGCCTGCTTTGGCGAATGCTGGGAGCGAGCTCATGGCAAGAAAGCAGGGCTACAGCGAAAGGCAGTCTGGCTATATGCCCCAGTGAAGCCGGCCACCTCGTAGTCTTAGGGCATAGGCCGTGCTCCTATTCGCGGATTAGTCATACGCTGCTCTCAACGCGAATCACGCGCGATATGGGTGTCGTTGTCCGCCCCTGCTCGGCGCCGCGAAATAGCTTCAGCGTCTTCAAGGCGCTGGCGCTCCCAGATTGTAAGCATACGTTCAATCAGGGTGCTTGTACTGACCTTCTCACGGCGGCCGATGGCAGCGATCCGGTCGAAAACCTCGGCACCGATGCGGACGCGTCGGCGCTGCCGAGCACCGGGACATGCGTGGCTCGTGCTGTAATCCATCGCCTCTCCTGTGTGCCGGGCTACCTCGTCCGCAATGGCCCGGTCCGCGAGGCTGAATGCATGATCCGCGCGTGTGACTGTCTCACGTTGCGTGTCGGCCTGCTCGGACAGTGTCGGTGCGGCGGAGTCGACAATCGGCAACATATCGCCGTCGGCATTCGATCCGTCAGCCCGCTGCTCGATTGGCAAGTCTGCGGTCGAGTTTGGAAAAGGCAACAGCCCCGACCTAGTTGGGCTGCTTGGCTGCGTCACGCGCTTGGGCATTTTCATTCACCGTCTCGGTTGCAACCGGTGTCTGTGGATGAACACGCTCTGGCACGGTTTCATGCGCTTGCGGCATGTTCGGCGACTGCGCACGGCTGTGCTGTGGCGAGACGGCAGTTTGAGCCGCGAGAGGGGCAATCATGAGCCCGAAGAATGCAAAGGACATTTTAACGGCACGCATCGAATGTGCCTCCAGGCTAATTTGGAAAAACGACCTCGAGCCTCGATTTGTTCCATCGCACGCTACGAACAGCCGGGAGCGAAATTTGACTTTTGCGTCCTTCTTCGTTGAAAGGCGCAGTGTTATACCTTCGATCAGGCGAGGTAGCGCCCGTTTCAGTTCTCTAAGCCCCACGGATCGTTGTCGACTGCGAAGAGCTACTTCGAGCATGCGCGTCTCCGGGCATGGTCCAGTCCATCATTGACCGCGCGAAAGCGGCGTTCCGGCCATCAGGCCTTCGACGCGTAGCTTCATCCGGGCTGCCCGGATCGCCTCAAGTGTCCGCCACGGCGCATCCTGAGCGATGCCCTCAGCTTCAAGATCCGTAAGTTGATCGATGAGTTGTCCCCGCGCCAGAAGGCCAGGAACCTGCGACCTTTGAACAATCAGTGTGATCATTTTCTGCATCACCGGGCATATTCGCGGTCGGCTTGGCTCTATCATGCAGAAGCGCCATGGAGATTGAACACCGGCTCAGCCTCGACCAGCGGTCTTCATGGCAGGTACGACGGTGCCTTTCGTTGAAGGCGCTGCGGCATTGCTCTTAGGCACGGGCTTCTTCGGCTTCTTCGTCTCGCGATTGCCGCGCTTCTTTTCCGTCGCCATGGTCTCGCTCCTGGGAATGTCGTGAGGCCGGACAGAGTCGTCCTCACTGTTCGGTCGGCGGTCGTTCCGCATGCAACCGGATCGCGCTCGCAATCGGGTTCTCGAACGCGCCGAATACGGCAACGAGGCGGTCACTGGCCCAGAGTTCAGTACGGTTCCCCGCGGTCAAGCCTGCCGCCTGCCGCTTGGCGTCACTGTCGTCGCGGGCCGTGATGATGCAGGACGTTAACACGCCGCCGCTCTTGACGAACCGATGCACCTGATAGGCTCGGCGCACGTGCCGCGGGCGTGAGTTGGCGGGGAACTTGAGAAGATCGGCCATGCCTGCCTGTCCGTCGCAGGCGGGGGCACAGGCCCTCAGCCACCGAAGCCTGGATCAATCCATTCGGTGATGCGGGTACTGTGCGCCTTCTCGGACGACAAAGATACCCCCAACGGCGAGGGGTTTTCCTCTCGCCCGTCCCGAACTTCCGGCCTTCTCGTTCAACGAGCGATTGCTGGACTGCGCGTCGGAGCCGGCGGAGGACGAATCTGAATAGTGTGCTCTCGAAAGGCGAAGTTCCGCGTCCGTAACGACCCTGGGTGGCAACGGACTCCATACCGAGATGAGTTCAAGGCGGAATGTCTGCTTGCGGGCGGCAAGCCAAGCTTCGCTGCTCACCCAGAAGGGCCATTCGACCCGGGAGCGACGAACGTTCGCTGAAACGACTTTGCGGAACTGCAGCCTTACGGTCTCTGTAGACATCGACGCCAGAGAGGCTGAGGAACTGGTAGATCATGGCAGGATCGGCGGAAGAGCGGCTCGACGCCCTGAATAGGGAGATCACAGACCTGAAGGAAAAGCAGGATGCTTATGTCTCGGTCATCGCGGCTTTGACGGAACAGGGGCTGAACACCGCCGCGGCCAAGACTGTGCTAAAAAAAGATCGAGGATCAGCTCGCGGCGCTTCGGGTCCGCACAGCAACTTTCGAGGGTGACGCGAGGCACGTTTGAGCGCGCTCAAGCAATGCTCGAACAGGATGCGTCACGAACCGTGTGAGCGCTGCGCTGACCGGCAACTCACGGCGCCGTGAACGGTTGGTGCACCTCACAGTTGGAGCACGCCCATGCCTGCTGATATCAGCACATGACCGCGGCTGAGGGCCGGATCACCTTCAAAGGCAGAGAGTGCTGCTATCTCCGGGAGCAGAACTCGTTCTGTATGTCTGCCCACTGCGCTCACGCCTATGCTACAAGAAGACTCTTAGTAGCTGTAGATGACGGCAAAGAGCTGCAATTTCTCACCATGGCTAATAATTGCATTTTTGCATGAGGCCAAGTTGTATCTCGATATTGAATTGAACCAAATACCTTTGCGTTTGTGATCGGCCTCACATATCGGACAGAGACAGTTTAATATCTCTTCGTACATCCTTGGAGGTATGGGCATGAAAAATCCCGGGCCGCAGTCCAAAAAATCTGCGCAACAATCGTACTAGTTGCTGCTTTTTCGCAAAAAATCTGACATAAATGACAATGTCGCGCTCTATATTTTTCGCCAGGATGGAGGTTCAGGTAGAGGTGGCGCGAACATCCGGAGATTTGGCAGTGCAAATGCTGGCCGTGTCTTAGTTTCGACTTTGAACCCAGTTCGGGCCGTCCAGCCTTCCTCCCTCGTACCCTCGCATGATCCACCGCGCCGGCGTATGCTTGGCGCCAAGCAGGGGAGCTCGTGTCCATAACCAACAGACGAGATCGGTACCGTAGTCCGAACGGGGATTGTTGGTTTCTCGGACGCGAGCCTGAAAACGGCCGTGCCTTCGTGATCCATCAGCCGAACGGGCCCTCTGGCGGTCACCTAACTCACATCGAATTGGGAGCCTTCCTGCAACACGGCGCGTAGGATCCTGAGCATCAGGCTGCGATCCAGCAACCGTCCTCTGCCCAGTGCGGGACACCAACGGCGTCCCCGTCATCGTGAACGGCGAGCCGGCGGCGGATGATCTCTGAGCCATCCAGCCGAGTGCTCGGGCCACAGAGCATCAAGCGGAACGCTGCCGCTCACCTCCGGTTGGTCCTCCATCGATACGAGGAGGCGATCATGAAGGTCCTACTAGCATCCTCGCTGCTCACCGTTGGTGTTCTCGCCACTGACCCAGCGTCCGGCCAGCGTCTTGAGATCGGCCCCGATGGCCCCTCGGTCGACATGCGCTCACGCGGTCAGCGGGAGCGGGACATCGAACGGCGGGAAATGCGCCGTGACATGCGACGTGACGAGGTGCCGCGCGACCGGCGGGACAGATCTGTCGATCCCGACGACGATGATGAGGACTAGCGCCAAGATTGTGTGGGGGGCCACCTGTCACGAGCGTGACAGCATCCCTCAGCCACGGTTCAGGAGCCCTAGCCCAAGCTCTCACTAAATGGGCCGTTCTGCCAAGCCCGACGAGTTCCAAAGGATTCTACGATGATGCGTGCGAAAGTGCTTGGGTTGGCCGCCGCAGTTGCCGGCGGCCTTGGCATCGCAACGGCGGCCAACGCTGCGCCTATAAGTGTTGGTCCGATCCAGGGCAAAGAGTTGATCGAGACTGTGGCCGGCGGCTGTGGTCCGGGTCGGCACCCGAACCGATTTGGTGACTGCCGTCCGAACGACCGTGGCCCTGGGTACGGGTACGGTGGGCCGCGCGGCGACTACGGCGATCGGCCGGTCTATCGGGGCGATGGCTATGGCTACGGCCGCGGTGGCTATGATCGACCGCGCCGATTCTATGACGGGTACTGAGACCCCAGGCAACAGCTGGGCGGATGAGTATGAGGCGGTCCGGGGATACTCCCGATCGCCCCACTGCGTTGTGAAGGCCCCTCAGAGCCCGGGCATCCCCATCAGGTGCTCAATCTCGTGAGTGACGTGTGCCTTGAGCTCCTCGCCCATGACCTGCATGAGCGCCGCCTCGGTCGCGCCCTGCAGCATCTCGTCTGGGATGTAGACGCCGGAGTTCTGCAGGTCGGCCTTGCCCCGCCACCCGTGGTTCGGGTCGATGTTCCTGCAGACGTGCCCGCCCATCACGGGGCCGACGCGCTTCGAGAAGCGGCCGCCGTGAGTGAAGGTGCCGGCGAACATTTGACGCCGACCGCGGGGTTGGCCGAGACGCCGCCCTTGACCACCTTCGGGTCGAAAAACTTCAGGCTGATGTCGCCGCGCTTTGTGCTCAGCGTGTAGGTGAGGCGCCCGCCGTACCCGAACTGCTCGGCTGCGGCCGTCGCCCGATTAACCTGACCCCTTCACGATCACCGAGCGCTTGAGCCCGGTTTGCTTCGTCAGGTTGCGGATGACCTGGGTAGGAGGGCTGACGCCGATGTGGTTGAGGGCGCGGGACAAGGCGATTGGGGCATTAGCTCCGAGCACCGCGAGCTGGCTGGCGAAGCGGGCGAGCAGGCCGTCGCCGGTGAAGGTCAGAGCGGACACCGAATGCCCTCGTAATCGGGCCTGAGCGTAGCCATCTCGGAATTACCCCCCGCGCAATTCCGTGCTCTGGGCAACGATGCGGAGGCTCATGATGGCCCGTACCCCTACCAACGGCAGAGCGACGTCCGTCTCGACCGAGGACTTCAACGAGCGCGTGAAGCGTCTCGTGGCCGATAAGCCTGATCCGCAAAAGGCGGTCGATCGACGGACGAGCGCTTCTGGCTGGAGAAAGTCCGGTCCCGGTCGGTAGGCCGCAACCGGAAGTGTGTTAAGGTCGCACTCAGCCCCGCATCTGCTGCCGAGCTGATGGAGGGTCTCCCCCATGCGCTTCGATTGCAATGCCCGCGGCGAGTGGCTGGTCGATCCCAGTGAGCTCGCGGACAAGCTGGGCATCTCGCTCCCGCGCCTCTTAGAAGAGCAGGGGCTTGGCCTTGTTCGAACCCGGGTCGAGAGCGGCCGTCAGAGCGATGCCGGCCGCTCCCGCATCACGGTCCAGAGCCGTGAGGCTGTCTGGCAAGGCGTCTTCTGTCCGAAGGGCACGCTGATAAGCGAGCGCTCCGATAACGACTGACCCGGCGGAAGTTTTTCCACTGAGCAATACCGCAACGCAGGATGCCAACCCATGCGCCTGACGATCGCCCTCGTCCTTCTTACGGTCGGCACGCTTGTCGCCGGATCGTTTCTAAACGGGGCGAAATCGGCCGAGACTGTGACATCCGCAACCAAGGGCGCCGCTTCCAGAACGCCTATGGCGGACGGGGTGAAGAAGCGGCTCAAGCTGGAGGCTGACCAGCGAGAGGCCGCAGACAGAAACCGCCAAGAGCGCACGGAGCGGCTGACGAAATCCGTGTGCGTCGGCTGCGGTGGACCGGTCGTACCGTTCGATCCGAGCGGCGGCGAGGCTGCACGGAAGGGGATCCCTGCCGCACGTCAGAGCAAACGCTGAACTTGGCGGCCGCTGCTCCAGCCTCAGCTACCGACGAGGCCGGATACGAAACCGTCTTCAGTTAAGAATGAGCGTGCCTAGTTCGAGGCATGCTACCAAACTGGAAAGCCGTCCTTTGACGATGCCCGAACCGGTACGCAAATGTCCTTTCTCACGCTGCTCAAGGCCAAGCTGAACTGGCTTTTATCTGGAACGCGAGCTGAGCAATCCAGCCGTAAGATGGCGGACGCCGTGGAGAACGGCGCCTCACCGGGTCGAGGCGCTTATCCAGGTCGTGGCTTCGAGCAGAACTACAACGCCGCGTCCGCCCTGCTGAAGGAGCGGATGAACAAAAACTATCCCGACAGCTACCACGCGCGGCTCGGAAGCCAGGGTAACAACGCCTACGATCACGGAGAAGAACGCGCCAACGCTATCGATATGGTATCGGCGGCGATAGCTCAGGCTCTTCGTAACGGCGCTACGGTCCATGAAGCCGCGGAAGCCGGGGCGGCGAGCGTCGGTATTTAGAAGACGACGCAAGCCACAGCGATGCGGGGCTGTGCGGAGAACCGTGAGGAGTTGCGGCTCGCGTCGAGCTATGAGACCGGGATCGGGAGGTAACTCTTCCATTGTAAGGAAGCGGCAGGGCCATTGGCGGCCTCACATCCGTCCTCATCGCTGGCCCGCGCATATTCTTCGTCGGCCAGCGATGGGCGAATGACATAAAGCTGCAACCTTCCCAGCCGCCGGATGGTCGAAGGCTTCGCTGATTCTAGGCGGAGTGCGGTGTCCGCGCGGCGTAACTCTCAACGGGATGGATATCGCCCTGATCTGCTGGACGGCCATGCTCAAGGTTTGCGAGGGAGGTGGCCAAGCTGCGACGGGCCGACAAGGCGACCGCCTGGGAGGATGGGCAGGCGCCTGCCCCATCACGGGGCAAATCTTTCCGTATCAGGGATGCGCCGGTTGCTTCCCGGCGAACCGGTGGAGCAGCATTCCCCCGGCCATCGCCGCCACAAACAGTGTGACCTGCTACAGGGCGAGGGTCAGGCCGGCCAGGGCGGGGCTGGGGCAGAACCCGGCGAGCCCCAGCCGACCCCGAACAAGGTGGCGCCGCCGAGCAGGCAGACACCCTCGCGCTCGACGCCGCACCCGCCGGCAGCATGCCGTAGGCGCGGGCGATGCTCATGGCCGAATCCTCGCCGATAGGGAACGGCACCCGGACGCCGAAGCGCTGCCGGCTCGGCGGCGCCGGCCGGTCCCGTCCTACGGTTCCTTGAAGCCGTACTCGGGCACCCCCTCCTCGTTGCCGTAGTACTTGTACGGGAGGAACTTGCCGGAGAGGTTCATCTTCACGCGGTCACCCTTGTTGTTGGGTTCGCGCTCCATGGTCATGTTGAAGTCGATCGCCGACATGATGCCGTCGCCGAACTCCTCCTGGATCAGCTCCTTCCACGTGGTGCCGTAGACCATCACCAGCTCGTAGAAGCGGTAGATCAGTGGGTCGGTCGGCGGCATCTGCGGGATCGAGCCGCGATAGGGCGCCTCGTTGAGCATCCGCTCCTCGGCCTGGCTGAGGCCGAACAGCTCGGCCGCCTTCTTCGCCTGGGCCTTGGGCAGCTTCATCTGGCCCATGCAGGCGGCGGTGATCAGGATCGGTGAGATTCCGCCGATCTCCTCCTGGATGTACCGCCAGGTCCAGCCCTTCTCCCGCTTGATGTCGAGGAGCTTCTCGGTCAGGTCTTCGCGCTTCATCGGGTCTCTCCGGATGGGGCCGGCCTCGGCGGGGCGGCGCGTGTCGAGGGTCGGCAGCGAGCGGCTCGGCCGCGCTGGGCGCGGACGATAGTTGCGTGGCGCAGGTCGCAAGCCTCGTGCGTCTCGCGACATGGGGCGGTCGGCAAAGCGTGTGCCAATCGCAGAAATCAGAAAAGCGTAATTCGTTTCAGACGGTTATGGACACAGTAGGTTGCCACGGAATCTCGTGTATAACGAATCTCCGTAGCGCGCCGACGAGATTTCGTGATGTCCCAAGCGTCGAGCGGAAAGCCTGCGGATCCCGGCCGCGAGCGCGATTTCGGCCTCGTCTTCGAGGCGGGTGCCGAGGCCATGCTGGTGCTCGATCCGGAGGCCGACCGGATCATCGATGCCAACGCGGCCGCCGCACGCCTCCTCGGCCATCCACGGGCCGCGCTGCGGGGCATGGCGGCGAGCGGGCTGCATCCGGGTCAGCGTCCGGCGCTGATCGTGTTCACGCAGGCCGTTCAGGCCGAGGGCCGCTGGTGGACCCACACGCTCTCGCCCCGGCACGGAGCTGGACGGGTCCTCGAGCTCGAGGCCGTCGGCACCGCACTGCCCGGCGGCCTCGTCCTCGTCACCCTGTTCGACCTCGACGAGCGCCGCCGGCGCCAGATCGACCGCGAGGCCGACCGCCACATGCGCGCCGGCCTCTCCGAGTGGCAGCGCATGGAGCGGATCTTTCGCGACATCGAGCGCGAGAACCAGCTGATCCTGCGCGCGGCGGGCGAGGGGATCTACGGGGTCAACGCCGACGGGATGACGACCTTCGTGAACCCGGCCGCCGAGCGCATGCTCGGCTGGGCCGCCGCCGACCTCGTCGGCCGCGACATGCACGCGGCCGTGCACCACACCCATCCGGACGGCTGCCCCTATCCCCATCGCGATTGTCCGATCTACGCCGCCTTCCGCGACGGCGCCGTGCATCAGGTCGACGACGAGGTGTTCTGGCGCCGCGACGGCACGTCCTTCCCGGTCGAGTACACCTCGACGCCGATCCGCGACCGCGGTGCCCTGGTGGGCGCCGTCATCGTGTTCCGCGACGTCAGCCAGCGGCGGGAGGCGGACGAGCGCCTGCGGCAGGCGCTGGCCGAGGTCGTCACCCTGCGCGAGCGCCTGGAGCTGGAGAACGCCTACCTGAAGGAGGAGATCCGGGCCGGGAGCCACCACCAGGGCATCATCGGCCGCAGCCCGGCCATCGAGGCGATCCGCCGCCAGATCGACCTCGTGGCCGGCACCGACGCCACGGTGCTGGTGACGGGCGAGTCCGGTACCGGCAAGGAGCTGATCGCCCGCGCGATCCACGAGGCGAGCCGTCGCCGCGAGCGCCCGCTCATCCGCGTCAACTGCGCGGCGGTGCCGCGTGACCTGTTCGAGAGCGAGTTCTTCGGCCACGCCCGCGGCGCCTTCACGGGGGCGCTGCGCGACCGTGTCGGGCGCTTCGAGCTGGCCGACGGCGGCACGCTATTCCTCGACGAGGTCGGCGAGATCCCGCTCGACCTCCAGGGCAAGCTCCTCCGGGTGCTGCAGGAGCGTTCCTTCGAGCGGGTGGGTGAGGAGCGCACCCGCGCCGTCGATGTGCGTCTCGTGGCCGCGACGAACCGCGACCTGAAGGAGGAGGTGCGACGGGGCCGCTTCCGCGGCGACCTCTACTTCCGCCTCAACGTTTTCCCGATCGGCGCGACCCCCTTGCGCGAGCGGCCGGAGGACATCCCGCTGATCGCCCAGCACATGCTCACCGGGGCCGCCCATCGCCTCGGCGTGCCCGAACCCCGCCTGACGGAGGGCGACGTCCGCCGCCTCACCCGCTACGACTGGCCGGGAAACGTGCGCGAGCTGGAGAACGCCATCGAGCGCGGCGTCATCCTGGCCCAGCGCGGCCGCCTGCGCCTCGATCTGCCGGAGGCCGGGGAAGCCGCACCGAGCGCGACCATCGCCCGGCACGGCCACGCGGGCGCCGTCCCGGGACAGCGCCCGCGGAGCGAGACCGAGCGGCGCGCCCATGACCGGGCCGAGATCGTGGAGGCCCTGGCCCTGTGCGGCGGCAAGATCTTCGGCCCGGGGGGCGCCGCCGAGCTGCTCGGCCTGCGGCCCACGACACTGGCTTCCCGCATGAAGGCGTACGGGATCAGGAGGGCATGACGGGTCGAAATCGCGCGCGGCTCCGGTGAGGACGCCTCGGTCCGGCCGTCGCCATCTTGCGCGGGACCTGCGGGCCCGCGCGGGCAGTCGGACGGAGGCGCGTACGGCGCCGCGCGCGAGCGCCTCTATGACGGCCGCGCGATCCTGAGCCACGTGATGGCGCAGGCCAGGGCCATGCCCCCGAACGCGAGATGCGCCCAGGTTGCCGCGTCGTTCGCCGCGAATCCGAGCAGCCAGGGCGCCAGAACCGTCCAAGCCCCGGCGATGGCGACCGCCCGCTCGCCGGCCGCCCGATGGCGGATCTGGTTGGCTGCCGTGAGCGCGAGGATCACCAGGCCGGGCAGCAGCGCCGAGGCGGCGGCGGCGTCGTGGCCGGTGAAGACCAGGAGCCAGGCCGCCAGCACCAGGGCCGTCCCGGCGATGTGCTGCGCGGCGCCCACGAGGAGCTCGTCCGTTCGCCAGCCCGGCCGGAAGGGGGCGGCCGACGTCTTGAAGGGCGACATGACCTATCTCCGCCGGTGTCGTCGGATTCCTCAGCCCTGGACCGCGGCGATGACGCGGCCGGGATCGATCACCTCATGGGCCGGCGCGAGTACCTCCAGGCGCCCGCTCGCAGGCGAGAGGATGTCGTGCAGGGCCTCGCCGATCCGTACGGCGGCCACGGCCTCGCCGGCCCGCACGCGTGCGCCGCTCGAGACGAGCCAGCGTTCCAAGACGCCCGCGGGCAGCATGCCCGCCGACCAGAGTTCCTCGGCCACGCGGATGTCCGCCATGATCGCCTCCTGGCGCGTTATGTTCGCCTCCTGGCGCGGACGCCCGCCCAGCACGCCGGCAAGCAGTGGACCGCACGGGATCCCGGCCCGCGTTGATCTGGATCACGGCATTCCCGGAGCGATCGTTGAGACAGGTCAATGCGCCGTCGAACCCTGATGGGCAGCCTCCGCGGGGCATCTCCTACGGACCGGATCCATGCTCGTCGTGCTGGTTGCCAGCGTCGTCCTCGTCGTGGTGACGATCCTTGTTCTCTACGAGACGCTGCGCCTGACCTCGGAGCACCTCGCCGAACTGCCGGTGCCGCCGCGCTGGCGCATCATTGTCGTCGTGCTCGCCGCCTTCGCGGGCCACACGGTCGCGGTCTGGGTCTATGCCGGCGCCTACTGGCTGCTCGTCCTGCGGCTGGGGCTTGGCGCCTTCTCGGGGGTTCCCATCGAGACCTTCGAGGATTGTCTCTTCGTCTCCGTGGTCGCCTACAGCTCGCTCGGCTACGGGGACCATGTCCCCCTCGGCCACGCCCGGTTGCTCACCGGCGTCGAGGCGCTCAACGGCCTGCTCCTGATCGGATGGTCGGCATCCTTCACCTACCTGGCGATGGAGCGCTACTGGCCGATGCACGGCAAGGCCCGTGCGCACCGCGCCGCGACGTCCCAGTCCCAGTCCAGCGGCAAGGCGGGCCGCGAACGCCTCTTCCCGCCCACGGCCGGCACCTGAGCGGGCCCGCGCCCTTGCGTTGGATCAAGGCCTTCGGATCCTCACGGGCTCAGGTTGCTCGCCGCTTCGATCGCGGAGTTGAGCCATGCAGCGTGCCTATCTCGTCAGCTTCCACAAGGTCGTTCCGGACGACACCGGCCATGATCATCGCGTCCTGCAACAGCAGGCGGTCGTCCGCGCCCGGTCCGACGTCTCCGCGGCCTACGCGGCCAAGGCGATGTTCCGCGAGGCGGTCGGGGTCGTCGATTGGCGGCTGCGGGCCGACACCTGCGAGGTGGTGGAGCTGACCGAGCGGAGCGCCTGAGGAGGACCCCATGAGCCATGACCTGACGCAGCCGGTGCACTGGCAGGGCCGCCAATGGGCCGTCACCGGCTACGGCATCGAGGCGCTCGACGGGATGTACCACGTCCCCTACGCCGAGATCCCCGAGGCCGCGAACGGCCAGCCGCGCTGGCTGCAGGATCTCTGCCGCCGCTACGGGACCGACCGCGACGACTTGGCCGCGGCGCTGCGGGTGGCCCGCGCCGTCCGGTCCGGCGGGGTGGGCGCGCGGCCGGGACCCGCGGGGTCGAGCGCGCCCGCATGAGCGCCGGACCCGTTGCCGCGGTCGCAGAGGCCGACGACCCGGAAGTGCCGAGCCCGTCCGTCGGGCCGTCGAAGCCGCGCCTGCTGCGCGTGCTGGGCCCCGGCCTGATCGCGGGCGCTTCGGACGACGACCCGAGCGGCATCGCCACCTACAGCCAGGCCGGGGCCCAGCTCGGCTTCGGTCTGTGCTGGACCATGCTGTACACCCTGCCCCTCATGGCGGCGGTGCAGATGGTCTCGGCTCGAATCGGACGCACCACCGGGCGCGGCATCGCGGGCGTCCTGCGCGAGCACTATCCGAATGGCCTGCTCCAGGCCGTGGTACTCCTGCTGCTGGCCGCCAACATCCTAAATCTCGGCGCCGATCTCGGCGCCATGGCGGATGCCCTCAACCTGCTGCTACCGGGGCCGAACTGGCTCTACGTCGTCCTCTTCTCGGGCATCTGCGTCTTCATGCAGCTCGTCCTGCAGTACACGCGCTACGTCGCCGTCCTGAAATGGCTGACGCTCAGCCTGTTCGCCTATCTGGGCGTGGTGATCTTCGCCCACGTGGCGTGGGCCGACCTCGGACGCGCCGTGGCGATCCCCCGGATCGACCTCAGCAACGGCGGCCTGACGACGCTCGTGGCGCTCTTCGGGACCACGATCAGTCCCTACCTCTTCTTCTGGCAGGCGGCGGAGGAGGCAGAGGACCTGCGCACCTTCCCGAACCGGCGCGACCTCCTGCACGCGCCCGAGCAGGGCCCCGAGGCGCTCCGCCGGATCGAGGTCGACACGCTCGTCGGCATGGCCTTCTCGAACCTCGCCGCGCTCGCCATCATGGTCACCACCGCCTCCGTGCTGCACCCGCACGGCATCACCGACATCCGGACCTCGGCGCAGGCCGCCGAGGCCCTGCGCCCCCTGGCAGGACCGTTCTCGGCGGCGGTCTTCGCGCTCGGCATCGTCGGCACCGGCCTGCTGGCGGTGCCGGTTCTGGCCGGATCGGCGGCCTACGCCGTCGGCGAGGCGCGGCGGTGGCCGGTGGGCTTCGGCCGCAGGATCCTGGAGGCGCGCGCCTTCTACGGCACGGTCGCGCTCGCGACCCTCGTCGGCATGATCATCAGCCTGGGTGCGGTCGATCCGATCCGGGCGCTCTACTGGAGCGCGGTCGTCAACGGCGTCATCGCCGTGCCGGTCATGACCGTGACGATGCTGGCCGCCGCCCGCGCCGACATCATGGGCGCCTTCGCGGTGCGCGGGCCTCTCAGGCTGCTCGGATGGGTCGCCACCGCCTGCATGCTGCTCGCCGTCCTGGCCATGTCGGCCACCGCCGCGCTCCCTTGATCCAGCGCAAGGCGGAGCGGGCCGCCCACGCCATCCTCGCCCTGCCGCAACCGGGTACAGGAAATGCGTGATGCACGAATGTAGAGGGGAAGGCGGCCCGACCGTGCTCGTCGCCGAGCCGCAGGCGCTGCCGGGCATGTGGCTGGAGGATCGGCTGCAGGAAGCCGGATGCGCGGTCAGCGGTCCGTACGCGACCTGTGCGGATGCGGCCCTGAGCCTCGACGGGGCGCCGCCGGACTTCGCGATCGTCAGCGTCGATCTGAACCAGGGTTCCTGTTTCCCGCTCGCCTGCACCCTGCGTCGGCGGGGCATCCCCTTCGCGCTGATCGCGGGCAGCGCGCGCATCCCCGCGGCCTTCTCGGATGTGCCGCTGTTCGAACGGCTGTTCGATGCCCGGGACATGGTCTCCGAGGTGGCTGCTCGTCGCGGGAAGCGCGGCAGCGGCGCGCGGGCGTGCCCGATGCAATCGCGGATCGCGGCGGGTGAGCCCCTTGCGCTGGATCAATGTCCGCTCGCCTGCCGGGCGTAAGCGTCGGCCCCCTCCGGGCCCGCCCTGGACACCAAGGAGACCTCAGATGAGCGACAAGATGATTCGCCAGAACGTCATCGACGAGCTGGACTTCGACCCGAGCATCGACGCGGCCCATATCGGCGTCGCCGTGGAGAACGGTATCGTCACGCTCACGGGGCATGTCGCCAGCTACACCGAGCGCGTCGCCGCCGATAAGGCCGCCCAGAAGGTGCGCGGCGTGCGCGGCGTGGTCGAGGAGATCAAGGTCCGCTTCGGCGGCGAGACCCCGCCACGCGACGAGGACATCGCCCAGCGCGCGGTGCAGATGCTCGACTGGTCGGTCACCGTGCCGAAGGACGCCGTGCAGGTGAAGGTCCAGAACGGCTGGGTGACGCTCTCCGGCAAGGTCGATTGGCAGTACCAGAAGGAGGAGGCCTACCGGGCGATCCGGCGCTTGGCCGGCGTCGCCGGCATCATGAACACGATCGAGGTGGCGCCGCGGGCGAGCGTGCCCGACGTGCGCGCGAAGATCGTGGCGGCCCTCAAGCGGAACGCGGAACTGGAGGCGGATGCGATCACGGTGACGGTCAAGGACGCGAAGGTCGTCCTCGAGGGCAAGGTCAACGCCTGGTACGAGCGGGAGCTTGCCGAGAACGCCGCCTGGTCGGCCCCCGGCGTGCGCGCCGTCGAGGACCACCTCACGCTGGGCTGAGCCCCGCGCGGCCGCGCCCCCGCCACCCGGAGTTCCCCGATGACCTTCGCCAGCATCATGGTGGCCGTCGATCTCGCCCCGCAGGCGCGGGAGCGCGTCCGTCTCGCCGGCCACCTCGCCGACGACTTCCGCGCCCGGCTGATCGGCGTCGCCGCGGAGCGGGCGGCCTACGCCGTCCCGCCGGTGGGGCCGACGCCCGCGAGTTCCTACGCGCTGACCGCCTCGAACGAGAGCGTGCTGGACGACCTGCGACAGGCCCACGCGGCCTTCGAGGAGGCCTCCGCCGGGCGCAGCCGCGTCGAGTGGCGCTCGAACATCGACCTGCCGCTGCCGTTCCTGATGGCCCAGGCCGCGGCCGCCGACCTCGTCGTGGTCGGGCGCCGGGCGGAGACCGGCCCGGCCCTGTTCTCGGTCGATCCGGGAGACCTCGTCATGCATCTCGGGCGGCCGGTCCTGATCGTGCCGCCGGGGATCGACCACCTCGACGGCCGGCGGGTCGCCGTCGGGTGGAAGGATTCCCGCGAGGCGCGCCGCGCGGTGCGGGACGCGCTGCCCTTCCTGCGGCGCGCCTCCCATACCGTGGTCGTCGCCGTCGACGACGGACGGGGTGCGGCCGACACCCGCAACATCGTCGGGTTCCTGCAGGCCCACGACATCGCCGTGACGGCGCTCCACCGGGACGCGCGCGGCGCCGAGCCGTCCGAGACGCTGATCGATGCCGCCTCCGAGCAGGCCGCGGACCTGATCGTCACGGGGGCCTACGGCCATTCGCGCCTGCGCGAGTGGGCTTTGGGCGGCGTCACCCGCCACCTGCTGGCAGCCTCCCCCATCTGCTGCCTGATGAGCCACTGACCGACGCGCCGCCGAGGGCGCGGCGCGCCCGGGACCGGAGCCGCATCATGAACGACCGGCCGAACCTCACGATCCCGCACGAGGGCTACGTCGTCGTCTGCGACGGCCGCAAGGCCCTGGTGCTTCGGAATGCCGGGCACCCGCTCCGACCGGACCTTCAGGTCCAGCGGGTGCTCGAGGCGCCCCCGAACCCGCCGACGCATCTGCAGGGAACGGACAGGCCGCCGCGGGTCAGGCTCGGCGACCGGCGCAGCGCCATCGCGCAGACCGACTGGCACGCGCTGGCCGAGCGCCAGTTCGCGGACGCCGTCGCCCAGGCCCTCGGCGCGATCGACCCGCTCGCCGCCCTCGTCGTCGTCGCCCCGCCGCGAGCGCTGGCTGAGCTGCGGCAGGCGCTGCCGGAGCGACTGCGCCAGGTGATCGTCGCGGAGATCGACAAGGACCTGACGAAGCATCCCGTGGACGAGATCCGGCGGCACCTCCATGCCGTCTGATACCGTTCCCGGTCGATGGGTTCGGTCCAACGCATCGTCTGAGGACGAGGCGCGGGTCCCCTCTCCTGTAGGGAGAGGTCTGCTTTCGCAGAAAGCCGGGTGAGGGGTATGAGGCTTCCAGTAAAAGCGCTGAGCTGAACGCGCGTCGATGGCACGCTCAGGTCGGGAACGTCATACCCCTCACCCCAACCCTCTTCCTATGGGAGAGGGGGCACCGCGCGGTGGTATGAGGACAGGTTCCTGTCCGGGTCGTGCCGCGATCGGACGGCCGGGCCTTGTCCCGCCGCGCCCGCATCCGGTCGCCCACGGCGCCGGCGGACACGCGCTCAGTGGGCCATCAGCACCGGCAGGCGCGCGTTCTCGATCACCGTGCGGGTGACGCCCCCGAGCAGGAACTCGCGCACCCGGCTGTGGGTGTAGGCGCCGAGCGCCAGCATCGAGGCGCCCCGCCGCTCCGCCTCGGCCAGGATCGCCGTGCCGACCGGGAGCGGCTCCTCCATCCCGAGCGTGACGGCCTCCGCCACGATGCCGTGCCAGCGCAGATAGCCGCACAGGTCGGCGGCGCGCGCCTCCTCGAAGCGCTCGGTCCGGGCGTGCACGACCGTGACCCGGGCCGCCTCGCGCAGCAGCGCGATGGACTGGCCGACGAGGCGGGTCGCCTCCAGGCTGCCGTTCCAGGCGACCATCACGTGGGCGAGCAGGTCGTGGGGCACGTCCTCGCCGACCATCAGGGTGGGGCGCCCGACCGAGAACAGGGCGGTGTCGAGCGCGCGGCCCGTGAACGGCACGGCCGGGTCCGGGCGGTCCACCACCACCAGATCGTTCACGCGGCCCGCGAGCGTCAGGACCGGCTCGATCTCGCCCGCGTGTTCGGTCCAGGTCGCGAAGGTGGCGTCGAGGGGGCCGTCCGGCGGCATGAACGGCACCCGTTCGCGCCCGCACCAAGCCCGGAGGGCCGCCTTGCCCTCGGCCGCGGCCTCGCGCGCACCCTGCTCGATGGCCGCGACGGAGGTCCAGTCCATGGGCGCGAGGCCCGCCATGGCGGCCATGACGTGCTCGGGTCCGGGCGCCACGAAGGCGACGCCGATATGCGCGCGGAGGCGCCGGCTCAGGCGGAGCGCCGCGTCGAGCCGGCGCGCGGCGTCGATCCCGGGTCCGGTCGGAACGAGAAGGCAGCGCAGGTACATCGGGACGCTCCTCGCTCAGCGCTCCAGGGTCTTCAGGTAGGCGATCAGGGCCTCCGCCTGGTCCGGGTCGAACCGGAACTCGGGCATGCCGGGATGCCCGGTGCGGATGCCCTCGGCGAGGGATTCGCCGAGATCCTCGACGGGGTAGCGCGTGTGCAGGTCGCGGAAGGGAGGCGCCTCGCCGAGCGGGCTCGCGCCGACGCGCCCGACCGCGTGGCAGCGGGCGCAGTTCGTCCGCGCCAGCGTCTCGCCCTGCTGCACCCGGCGGTCCCAGGCGGCCGCCGGGGCGGCGAAGGGGAGCGGCGGCAGCGCGAGGAGACCGGCCGCCGCGAGGGCCGCCATGACGGTCGGGGCGCGCATCAGTGGCTCATCAGGCAGCAGACGGGCGTCGCCCGCATGACGTCGCGGGTGACGCCGCCGAAGATCCACTCGCGCAGGCGCGAATGGCCGTAGGCGCCCATCACGATGAGATCCGCCTCCTCGGCCCGGGCGAACCGCATCAGCTCGTCCGCGGGGCCGATGACCGGGCTCGGCAGCAGGTGTGTGGTGGCCGCGATGCCGTGCCCCGCGAGGTACTCGGCCGCGCCCTCCGCGCCCTCGTTCCGCGCGCCCGGCCCCACCGCCACCACGCAGGTCCGCTCGGGATGGCCGAGAAAGGGCAGGGCGTCGTGGATCGCCCGGCGCGCCTCGCGCGTGTCCTTCCAGCCGACGACGACGCGCCGGGCCGCGAGGCGCTCGATGCCGGGCGGCACGACGAGCACCGGGCGGCCGACCTCCATCAGGACGGCGCCGGTCGGGACGGCGAGCAGGCCCGGATCGCCGTCCGCCGCGCCCTGGCGGCCCACGACCACGAGGTCGGCGGTGCGTGCCTGATCGAGGAGGTGGAGCAGGGGATCGGCCAGCGCGGAGCGCCAGGCGGTCTTGGGCGCCGCGCCGGCCTCGCGCTCGAACAGGGCCTTGGCCTCGTCGAGCTGCTCGCGCGCCCAGCGCTCCTCGTCCTCGTAGACCCGTTCGACCTCCAGCATGTCGCCGACCGGCATCAGGCTCGGGACCTGGCGCGCGGCGACGCCGGTGAGCCGCGCCCTGAGCCGCTCCGCGAGCCCGGCTGCGAGCCGGACGCGGTCCGCGCCCATGGGATCGACCGAGACCATGATGTTCGAGATCCGCATCCCCGCCTCCCCGCTGCTTCCCCAGACCGGGATCGCAGGTTCGATGGGGCATCCTCCTCCGGCGCCCCGGGCCGGACCTTGATTCAAGTCAACGGGTTCCGTGCGACGCGGAGTCGGGCGCGCGCTCAGGGCACCAGGCTCAGGGCACCAGCACGGCGGCGCCCGTCAGGATTCCGGCGCGGTGGTCGGCCACGGCCTCGTTGGCCCGGATCAGCGGATAGGTGCGCGTGCGGGTGCGGATGCCGGCCCGCGGCGCCATCGCGAAGAAGCCGTGCGCGTCCGCGCGGGTCAGGTTGGCCACCGAGAGCAGCGCGCGCTCGCCCCAGAGCCGCGCGTAGGGGAAGGCCGGGATGTCGCTCATGTGGATCCCGCCGCAGACCACCCGCCCGCCCTTGGCGACGGCCGCGAGCGCGGCCGGCACCAGCGCCCCGTCGGGCGCGAAGATCAGGGCGGCGTCGAGCGGGACGGGGGGCGCCTCGTCCGAGCCGCCCGCCCATTCCGCCCCGAGCGCGCGGGCGAAATCCTGGGCCGCGCGGTCGCCGGGCCGGGTGAGCGCGAGCACGCGCCGCCCCTCCCAGCGGCAGATCTGGGCGACGATGTGGGCCGCCGCGCCGAAGCCGTAGAGGCCGACCGTCCCGGCCTCGCCCGCCATCCGAAGGGTGCGCCAGCCGATCAGCCCGGCGCAGAGGAGGGGCGCGGTCGCCACCGGATCGAGCGCGGGATCGAGCGGGACCGTGAAGGCGGCCTCGGCCAGGAGATGGCTCGCGAAGCCGCCGTCGCGCGTGCAGCCGGTGAAGCCCGCCGCGTCGCAGAGGTTCTCGCGGCCGCCCTTGCAGTAGGGACAGGCGCCGCAGGCATGCCCGAGCCAGGGCACGCCGACCCGCGCGCCGGGCCGCGGCGCGGCCACGCCCGCGCCCGCCGCCTCAACGGTCCCGACGACCTCGTGCCCCGGCACGACGGGGTAGACCGCCTGGGGCAGTTCGCCGTCGATGAGGTGCAGGTCGGTCCGGCAGACCGCGCAGGCCTCGACCCGGACCCGGACCTCGCCGGGACCGGGCTCCGGGTCCGGCCGCTCCTCGGGCACCAGGGAGGCGCCGACCGCCCGCAGGACCATCGCCAGCATCGGGCCGCTCCCGCCGCGCCTACGAGAGGGTCAGGTGGTCCTCGACGGCGCGCACGCCGGGCGCCGACCACGCGGCCCGCTCGGCGAGCTCCCGCTCCCGCCAGACGTCGACGCACCCGTCGAGGATCACCCGGTCGCCCTCCACGCGCACGCGGATCGTGTCCGGGTCCCGGGCGCTGCGCTTGAGGGCGGCGCGGATGCGGGACCGGACCTCCTGGGCCTCGGCCGGCGGCTTCACCGCGATCAGGTTGACGATGTCGGTGACGCCCGCGAGGCGGCGCAGGGCCGCGTCGACGGCCGCCTTCTGGTGATAGTGGGGCACGCTGCCCTGGAGCGTGACGCAGCCGTGCTCGACCTTGATCGAGACCGCGCGGTCCGGGATCCGCACGTCCCATTCCAGCACCTGGGCACAGCGCTCGGCGAGCGCCTCGTCGCCGATGCGTGGGTTCTGCGGGTAGCGGACCTCGATCTCCTCGACCACCGCGCGCACCCCGCGCACCCGGAGCGCGACGCGCTCGGCGATGGTCTTCTCGGCGTAGCTCCGGACATGGCCCGAGAGCGTGACGATCCCCTTCTCGACGATGACGCCGATGCGTGCGGCATCGACCATGGGGGCGTATTCCAGCTCGTCGAGCACGCGCTGGCGCACGGTGATGTCGTCCATCGCCCTGTCCTCCGTTCGGTCGCCGGGCCGGGAGCGCTCTCCGTCGGTGGGACGCCGGCCCGGCGCGGGAGAGCGCGTCGCGACGAGGGCCGGTTCCGGTCGCACCGCGGGTCGGGAGCGATCCTAGAGGGCGAGCCAGAGCAGGGCGGTCGTCGCCAGCGAGGCCGCCGCCGCCAGGGCCAGCGCCTGAAGGCTGCCGATGCTGCGGTAGCGCGCCGCGTCGGCGACGACCCGGGCGCCGACGTCGTTGCGCGGCTCGAGGCGGACCGTCACCCGTGCCCGGCGCACCGCGCCGATCGCGGTGGATCGAAGAACCAGCGTCATCGTTCGCTCCCGTCCGTCCCGCCGCCCCATCGCGGCGCCGTCCCGGCACTCTTGCCGGCACTCTTGCCGGCGCTCTTGCCGACGCGGGCATCCTGCCGGTGGGCGCGCACGCCGCCTTGATCCAGCTCAACGCCCGCGGTCCCGCCAGCCGGCACGGTCGCCCGAAGGATCAGCCGCGGGGATCAACAGCCGCCGGGAGGCCGACATGGACGCGAGGCACGGGCCGGAGGATCGGTCGAGTGGCGGCTCGAAAGCGGTTTCGAAGGGCGGCGCGCGGCCGGGGGAACCGGCTCGGGAGCCGGCTTGGGAACCGGCTTCGGAGCGGCCGGGGCCGCCCTTCGTGCCCGGGCCGCTCGGGCCGGACAGCCTCGCGCGGATCGATGCCTACTGGCGCGCCGCCAACTACCTGTCGGTCGGGCAGATCTACCTGATGGCCAACCCGCTGCTGCGCGAGCCGCTGCGCCCCGAGCACGTCAAGCCGCGCCTCCTCGGGCACTGGGGCACGACGCCGGGCCTCAACTTCATCTACGCCCACCTCAACCGCGTCATCCGCCAGCGCGACCTCGACATGATGGCGGTCTGGGGACCGGGCCACGGCGCGCCCGGCCTCGTCGCCAACGCCTGGCTGGAGGGCACCTACGGCGAGATCTACCCGGACGTGGCGCAGGATGCGGAGGGCATGGCCCGCCTGTTCCGGCAGTTCTCGTTCCCCGGCGGCATCCCGAGCCACGCCTCGCCCGAGCTGCCGGGTTCCATCCACGAGGGCGGGGAACTCGGCTACGCCCTGGCCCACGCCTTCGGGGCCGCGCTGGACAATCCCGGCTTGACGGTCGCCTGCGTGATCGGGGACGGCGAGGCCGAGACGGGGCCGCTGGCCGCCTCGTGGCATGGAAACAAGTTCCTGGACCCGCGCGCGGACGGCGCCGTCCTGCCGATCCTGCACCTCAACGGCTACAAGATCGCCAACCCGACCATCCTCGCGCGCATGCCGGAGGACGAGCTGCGCAGCCTCCTCGTCGGCTACGGCTACGAGCCGGCCTTCGTCGCGGGCGACGCACCGGGGCCGATGCACCAGGCGATGGCCGCCGCCCTCGACGCCGCCCTCGACGGGCTCGCCGAGATCCGGGCGGCCGCCACGCACGGCCGGCGCGAGCGGCCGCGCCGGCCGATGATCGTGCTGCGCAGCTCCAAGGGCTGGACCGGGCCGAAGGTCGTGGACGGCAAGCCCGTCGAGGGCACGTGGCGCGCCCATCAGGTGCCGGTCGCCGCCGTGCGCGAGAACCCGGAGCACCGCAGGATCCTGGAGGACTGGATGCGCGCCTACCGGCCGGAGGAGCTGTTCGGGCCCGACGGCGCGCTCGTCCCCGACCTCGCCGCGCTGCCGCCGCAGGGGGCGCGGCGCCTCTCGGCGAACCCGCACGCCAACGCCCACAGGAGCCACCCCCTGCGCCTTCCGGACCTCCGGTCCTTCGCCGTCGCCGTGCCGGAGCCCGGCGGCGCCCGGGCCGAGGCGACGCGCGCGCTCGGGGCCTACCTGCGCGACGTCCTCGCCCTGAACCGGAAGGCGCGCAACTTCCGCATCATGGGGCCGGACGAGACGGCCTCGAACCGGCTCGACGCGGTCTTCGAGGTCACGGACCGCGCGTGGCAGGAGGCGATCCTGCCGGGCGACGACCACCTCGCTCCCGACGGGCGGGTCATGGAGGTGCTGAGCGAGCACCTCTGCGAGGGCTGGCTGGAAGGCTACGTGCTGACCGGCCGCCACGGCCTGTTCGCGACCTACGAGGCCTTCGTGCACGTGGTCGACTCGATGGTGAACCAGCACGCCAAGTGGCTGAAGGCCTCCCGCGAGCTGCCCTGGCGCCGGCCGGTGCCCTCGCTCAACATCCTGCTCTCGTCCCATGTCTGGCGGCAGGACCACAACGGCTTCAGCCACCAGGATCCGGGCTTCATCGACTTCGTGGCCAACAAGCGCGGCGACACCGCCCGGATCTACCTGCCGCCGGACGCGAACTGCCTCCTCTGCGTCACCGACCACTGCCTGCGCACCTACGACCGCATCAACGTCGTGGTGGCGGGCAAGCAGCCCGCGCCGCAATGGCTCGGCCTTGACGAGGCCGCCCGGCACTGCGCGGCGGGCGCGGGCATCTGGGACTTCGCCTCGAACGAGGGCGAGGAGGAGCCCGACGTGGTGATGGCGTGTGCGGGCGACGTGCCGACCCAGGAGACGCTCGCCGCGGTGGACTGGCTGCGCCGTCACCTCCCGGACCTGCGGGTGCGGGTGGTCAACGTCGTCGACCTGATGACGCTGCCGTCGCGCGCGATGCACCCGCACGGGCTCGACGACCCGACCTTCGACAGCCTGTTCACGCGCGACCGGCCGGTGGTGTTCGCCTATCACGGCTATCCCTGGCTCATCCACCGGCTGACCTACAAGCGGACGAACCACGAGAACTTCCACGTGCACGGCTTCATCGAGGAGGGGACCACGACCACCCCCTTCGACATGTGCGTGCTGAACCGGATCGACCGCTTCCACCTGGCGCTCGCCGCGCTCCAGGCGGTGCCGCGGCTGGGTGCGCGGCGCGACCACGCCGAGCAGGCGTTCCGCGAGGCGCTGGCCGCCCACGGCGAGCACGTCCGCCGCACCGGGGACGACCTGCCGGAGGTGCGGGACTGGACTTGGCCGGGCGCCGAGTCCCTCCGCAGGCCGCCGGCCCGCCTCACCCCTCGGCGTCGAGATGGGATCCCTCCCGCCCCAGGTGCAGGTAGCCGGCGTTGAACAGCGCGATGTCCTGCAGGGCGGGGAGGTCCAGAATCGTCAGCCGCTTCGACTTCAGGACGATCAGCCCGGCCCCGCGCATCTGGTGGAGCATGCGGTTCACGTGCACGTTGGTGAGGCCGAGCGTGTCGGCGATCTCGACCTGGGTGAGCGGCAGCGGGCAGGTGTCCCCCTCCGTGAGGCCGATCATGCGCAGGCGCCAGAACAGCTCGCAGAACAGGTGGGCGACGCGCTCCAGGGCGGTGCGCTGGCCGAGGCTGACCGTCCATTCCCGCTGGATCGCGGCCGCGACCAGCGTCTCCCACCAGAGCGCCTGCATGATCCGGGGATGCTGATCCAGCACCTCCATCAGCGCGGTGCTCGGGATCTCGGCCACGCGCACCGGGGTGAGCGTGCCGACCGCGTGGTCGAGCGCGCGCAGGACGAGCAGGTAGCCGTCGCAGAAATCGCCCGGCAGGACATGAGCCACGATCTGCCGACGGCCGTCCTCCAGCTGCTTGTAGCGGCAGGCCCAGCCCTCCAGGACCAGGCTGACGTGCCGCGGGCTGTCGCCGTCCCGCAGCAGGTCCTGATGGCGCCCGACCGCGCGCACGCTCCGGGCCAGCCCGTGCAGGGCCAGCCGGTCCGCCGCCGAGAGTCGGGTGAAGTGCTCGAGCTTGCGGATGAGATGGTCCGGCATGCCTTGGCCCCCCGCGTAGACCGGACAGGCTACAGGGGAGGCGACGCCCTCAGGTTGTCCTGAATCAACCGGAGCCTGCCGAGGCTGCGGCCGGCCGGGCAGGGCCGACCCGATCCACCCGGAAGGTGTGGTAGGCCGCGTCGTCCGCCCCGCGGATCGAGACGTACGCGCCCTCGAGGAAGGCGTGGGTGCCGAGGCGGTAGCCGGCCTCGTCGTCGTCCGTCGTCCGGTCGTCGTAGTCGATCAGCCAGGTCGCGCCTCCCTCGCCCCCGGCCCGGTGCACGAGCCGGCCGTGGCGGTCGCGCTCGCCGGTCCAGAAGCGGCGCACGCGGCAATGGTCGCGCGTCTCCTGCCAGAGCGCCGCGTCGAGGCGGCCCTCCGGGCCGAGCGGCGCCACGATCTCGTAGCCGCGCCCGGCACTCCCCTCCGGATGCTCGGGACAGCGCGCCAGCGTCAGGGTCACCCGGCGCAGCCGGGCCGGGGCCAGCACCTCCGATCCGCGGGACATGGCCGTCCTCCTCAGCTCAGGGCGACGATGCGGTCCTCGACGGCGCGGACGCCCGGCACCGACCAGGCCGCCCGCTCGGCGGCCTCGCGCTCCGCCCAGGCCGTCACCGCACCCTCGAGCGTGACCGTGTCGCCCGCGACGCTCACCTTGATCCCGTCCGCCTCGAACATCGCGCTGCGCCGGAACGCCTCCAGGATCTTGTCCTTGACCGCGGTCGGGTGGACCTCCGGCCTGACCCGGATGAGGTTCGACACGCCGACGACGCCCGACAGCTTGCGCACGGCCGCCTCCGCCCCCATTGCCTGGTACTGCCAGGGTACCGTGCCGGTCAGGGTGATCCAGCCCTTGCTCACCCCGACCTGGATGGCCTCCTTCGGGAGGTGGACGGACCAGTCGATGATGGCGAGGGCGCGCGCGGCGATCTGGTCGTCCTCGATCTGCTTCGCCGCCGGGTAGCGGACCCGGATCTCCTGCGCGACGGCGCGCACGCCCTTCACGCGGCGCACCGCGTTCTCGGCCTCGACCTTCTCGGCGTAGCTGCCGACATGGCCCGTCAGGGTCACCACCCCGTCCGAGACCGCGACGCCGATGTCGGCGGCATCGAGGCTGGGATCGAAGTCGAGTTCGTCGAGCACGGCGCGGCGCAGGTCCTTGTCGGTCATGGCGTCTCTCCCGATGGTTGGGGCGGGGGCCCGTCGGCGGAGCCGGCGGGTTCGTCAGGCGGTCGGGTCCGGCGGCGGGCCGGCGCGCCGCTCGGCGCGGGCGAGCGCGGCGCACCGATCCAGCTCCCGCCGCAGCGCCGGCAGGGTCTCCTCGACGCCGGCGGCCCTGAGATCCGCCTGCAGCCGCGACAGCAGCGGCCCGTCGCCCGTGACGACGCCCGCGTCGGTGAAGGTCTCGACGAACCGGTCGGCCGCCTCTGCGCCCAGGCGCATCCGCTCGCAGGCCCAGGCCGCCAGGAGCAGGTTGCGCCGGGTGCGGGCGCGGAAGCGCGCGTCCTCCTCCTGGACGAAACGGCGTTCGAAAGCCCGCTCGCGCGCGTCGAACGTGGTCATGGGACGGCTCCGCCTCGGGGCAGTCCGGATATTCTGCGGCCGGACGGGCCGGGGACCTTGAGGCAGATCAAGGCCCGGCGCGGGGCCTGGGCCGCTTCGCACGGGCGGGCGCCGGGCTTGCGCTGGATCAACGCGTCCGCGGGGGCGGCGCGGCAGGGTTCCGCCGACGGGAACGACGGGAGAGCCGAAGATGTCGGAGCCGCACGCCGCCGGCCGGGGCACCATTCCGGGCATCCGCGACGTCCTCGTGGGCATCGCCGAGGAGGGCCGCGACGACGGGCCCGAGAGCGCGCTCGCCTACGCGCTCGCGCTCGCGGGCACGGCCGGCGCGCACCTCACCGTGCAGTCCGCGGCCCGGCGCCTGACCGTGGTCGCCGGGGCGGCCTGGGGCGTCGTCCAGGAACTCGTCGCGTCCGAGAACGGGCGGCTGCGCGCCCTCGCGCAGGCCGCCGCCGGGCGCGCCGCCGCGGACGCGGCCGGCCTCGGCATCACCTGCACGACCGAGGCGTCGGCTCTGGCCTATCCGGACCTGATCGCCCGTCTCACGGCGCGCGCGCGCCTGGCCGACCTGACCGTCCTCGAGGCCGGCACCCGCGAGATCGACATTGAGCGCGACCTCATCGACGCCGCGCTCTTCGGAAGCGGACGGCCCGTCGTGGTGGTTCCGCCGGGCTGCCGGACGTTCGGCGCGCGGCGCGTCGTCGTCGCTTGGGACGGCGGTCCGCAGGCCGCGCGGGCCGCCAACGACGCCCTGCCGTTCCTGCGCCTCGCGGAGGCGGTCGAGATCGTGTCGGTGGTCGGCGAGAAGGACCTGTCGGCCTCTGTCGCCGGCGCCGAGTTCGCGCCGCACCTGACCCGCCACGGGGTCGCGGTGTCGGTCAACGACCTGCCCGTCGTCGGGGACGTCGCCGAGACGCTCAGGATCCAGGCGGGGCTGTTCCGTGCGGACATGCTGGTGATGGGGGCCTACCGGCGCGCGCGCTTCCGGGAGTGGCTCCTCGGCGGCGTGACGCGCTCGCTCCTCCTGCGCAGTCCCGTGCCGCTGTTCCTCGCCCACTGATACCGTTCCCGGTCGATGGTTTCGGCCGCGTGAGGGGAACCGCGCCCTTCCCCATCTCCCATAGGGAGAGGGTTCGGGTGAGGGGTATGACGCTTCAAAATCGAGCGCTGCATCGACGCGTGTCGATGCCGAGCAATATCCTGTGAGGTCATACCCCTCACCCGGCTTTCTGCGAAAGCAGACCTCTCCCTATGGGAGAGGGGACCCGCGCTTCGTCCTGAGACGATGCCTCAAACCGAACCCATCAACCGGAAACGATATGAGAGGCTCCGGGCGCCCGCGGCGTCCCGCCCCCGCTCAGTCCTCGACCATCCGCCGGAGCCGGCCCCGGCGCAGGCCGACCTGCCGGCCGCCGCCGCGCACGAGCGCCCCGTCCTCCTCGAGCTGCGAGAGGGTGCGCGAGACGGTCTCGATGGTGAGGCCGAGATGATCGGCGATGTCGCGCCGGGTCATCGGCAGCGCGAAGGTCCCGGTTCCGCCCAGGCGCTCGTCGACCTCCATCAGGAACGCGGCGACGCGCTCCAGGGCCGAGCGGCGTCCGAGCAGCAGCGTGAGGTCCTGGGCGAGCCGCAGGTCGTTCGTCGCCAGGTCCCAGAGGCGGCACGCCACCTCGGCGCTGCGGGCCGCCGCCAGCTCGACCTGCCGCCGCCGGAAGATCAGCACCTTCGTCTCCGCGAGGGCCTCGGCCGTGTGACGGTGCGCCAGGCCCTGCTCGAAGCCGAACAGGTCGCCCGGGAGATGGAAGCCGGTGATCTGGCGGCGGCCGTCGCTCAGAACCTTGTGCGTGCGCACCGCGCCCTCGATCACTCTGTAGACGAACTCGGCCTCCTCGCCCTCGCCGTAGACCTCCTCCTCGCGCGCGTATGAGAACGGCGTTCCGATGATGTCCGGGCAGCCCGCGAACAGGGCGCAGCCGTGGGCGGGGGCGTGCAGGCCGGCGGCGTGCGCGGACGCCGGTGCAGGCATCGGCGGCGTGAACTCGGTGGTCATGGCGGCGCTCCTCACCCATCGGGGATGGGGGGAGAGTGGCCGCCCCGCGGAGGCCGCGAAATTCCGGACGCTCCCCTAAGCAGGTTCGCGTAAGGGTTGTTACGTAGCTGCGCGGCGGGCCCGTCGTTGCCATGTCGGACGCGGCCATGTCGGACGCGGCCATGTCGGACGCGGCCATGTCGGACGCGGCCACGTCGGACGCGGCAGGTCCGAAGCATCCGGCTCGCGCACGCCGCGGCGTTGATCTGCCGCAAGGCCCCCGCTCCCGGATCGGGCTCGATGCCGACGACGGGACAGCAACGGGACAGCGACGGGACGGGCACGATGCCGGCCGAGAGACCTCCGGACACGTATCGGATCTTCCAGCACCGGCGCGAGCCGGGGCTGTGCTGCGCCGTCCGCGAGGCCATGCTGATCCCGTACTTCGTCCGCCCGGGCGCCTGGGATTTCGGTGCGCGCGTGCGCGAGGGCGACAGCCTGCCCATCGGTTTCCAGCCCGTCCCGGCGCGGGAGGCCACGGCGGCGTTCGGCTACTACCTCTTCCACCATCCCTGCGAGACGCTGGCGCGGGCGGATTTCCGGCACTGGACGCGGGAGGGCCCCCGCCGGCTTGCGCCAGATCAAAGCTGAGCGGGACCGCCTCTCCCAGCATCGGGGCAGCCGGGATGGGGAAAGCGCGCGCCGTGCCCCACGCGCCGCGCCCTGGGCCATTCCGCGCAAGCCGCCGCGCCCGCGAAGTCCTGCGGCGGGCTGCTCGCCGCGCGGGGCGGCGTGCCGGGACCGCGCGACGGCGGCAGCTTGCCCGATGGGTTGGCGGCTCGACCCGAGACGATCGCCGGATCGATCGCCGGATTGCGCCCGCGCAAGGCAACATAGATCAGTTCGCGCGCCGGTTTTGTAAAGGATTCGCTCATCAGCGATACGGATCTTCCGGCATCGCAGCGTTCGATATCGGTCGATAGATAGAAACTTAACGGCGGCGGCGAAGGATCGACCCGGGAGGTGGCCGGCATGCCGTTCGTCGAGACATTTCGAATCTGCGAGCCGGGCAAGGCCCCGTTCCGGGATGCCGTGGCGGACGCCGTCGCGCTGCCCTCGCTCCTCGCCACGATGCTGCGCAACCTGATCGAGGCGTGGCCGCCGGAGGTCTACGACCGACCGCTCGTGACGACGCGCTTCCTCGGCCAGCGCACCACCTACGTCTGCGACCCGGCGAGCATCCGCAGCCTGCTGGTCGATCAGGCCGAGGCGCTGGAGCGCGAGCCCTTCATGCTGCGCGCCCTCGCGCCCGCGCTCGGCTCCGGCATCCTGACGGCGGACGGGTCGCACTGGCGCGGCCAGCGCAGGACGGCGGCCCCGATGTTCCGCCCGGATCGCGTGCGGGGCTTCGTGCCCGCGATGGCCCGGGCCGCGCAGGCGACGCGGTCGCGCTGGCTCCGCGCCGGCCCGCCGGACGGGGTGCGCGACATCCTTCCGGAGATGATGCGCACGACCTTCGACATCATCGTGGCCACGATGGTGTCGGGCGACAGCCAGCTCGAGGTCGAGCCGTTCGGTCGCGCCATCGACGCCTATCTGGGTCAGACCAGCTGGAAGATCGCGCTCTCGATGCTGGGCGCCCCGGCCCGGATCCCCCATCCGGGCGCGCGGGCCGGCGCCCGGGCGGCGGGCTACCTGCGGGCCGAGGTCGCCCGCACGGTGGCGCGGCGCCGCGCGCGCGGCGAGCCGGGGGCCGACCTCCTCGGCCTGCTGCTGCAGGCGGAGGATCCGGAGACCGGCCGGCCCCTGCCCGACGAGAGCCTCGTGGACAACCTGCTGACCTTCGTGGCGGCCGGCCACGAGACCACGGCGCTCGCCCTGACCTGGACGCTGCGCCTCCTCGCGGAACACCCGGAGGTCGAGCGGCGCGTCGTCGCGGAGGCCCGCGGCCTGGGCACGGATCCGGCCGCCGACCCCGAGGCCGTCGATCGCCTCGCCTACACGCGCCAGGTCGTGATGGAGGCGATGCGCCTGTATCCGCCCGCTCCCCTGATCGTCCGGCGGGCGGCGGCCGACATCCGGCTCGGCGACCGGATCGTTCCGGCCGGTCAATCCGTGCACGTCCCGGTCTACGCCCTGCATCGGCACCGGCGGATCTGGGACGAGCCGGAGGTCTTCGATCCCGACCGCTTCGCGCCGGAGCGGGCCGCGAGCCGCGACCGCTACGCCTACCTGCCGTTCGGGGCGGGCCCGCGCGTCTGCATCGGCATGGGCCTCGCCCTGACGGAATGCCTCGTCGTCCTCGCGACGCTGCTGCCGGCCTTCCGCTTCGTGCCGACGCGCCCCGGGATGCCGGCCAACCAGTTCCGCGTGACGCTTCGACCGAAGGGCGGCATGAAGATGAAGGTCGTCCCGCGCGATGTCCGCTGATCCCATCCCTGAGCGGGAGCCGCCGGCCGCGTCGTCCGATGGCCGGTCGCGTTCGCTGCTCCGCCGCATCCGCAATCTCGACGCCCTGGACGAGCTGCCGGGCCGCTACAGGCTTCAGGTCCTGTCCGGCCTGCTCGACGAGACGCTGAAGCTCGCGAACTACTCGGCCGTCACGCACCTGATCATCGCGGTCGCGGTGACCGGCTTCTTCTGGGACTCGGCGCCGCGGGCCTATCTCCTCGGCCTGCTCGCCTTCGTCGCCGTCGTGATCGCGGCGACGATCTACACGAACCGGCTCTATCAGCGCACCTACGCCGAGGCGGGCTCGGAGGCCGGCGTCACGCGCGGCTACAGGGTCGCCGGGATCCTGTCCCTCGCGCTGGGCCTCGCCTGGGCGACCATGCCGATCGTGCTGTTCGCGCCCGCCACCAGCGACGAGCGCCTGCTCGTCGTCGGCATCTCGGCCGGCCTGATCTCGGATGCCTACGTCGTCGGCCCGCTCCTGTCGGTCTCCTACCTGTTCGCCGTGCCGCTCATCGTCGGCTGCTTCGCGGGGCTGGCGCGCAGCGGCGAGCCGATCGCGCTGAGCATCGCCCTCGTGCTCCTCGTCTACGCGTGCTTCGTCGGGCTCAGCGTGAGCCGGATGAGCCGTCTGTCCCGCAGGCGCATCCTCGACCGCGTGCGCGTGGAGGATCAGAGCGAGACCATCGGCCTGCTGCTCAACGAGTTCGAGGAGAACGCGAGCGACTGGCTCTGGGAGACGGACGAGGCGGGCCGGTTCCAGCACGTCTCCGGGCGGATGGCGGAGGCTCTCGGCTGCACGATCGAGGTGCTGCAGCAGAGCTCGTTCGAGATCCTGCTCGCGACGCAGGCGGGCGCGCGGGCCGACGCGGACCGGGCCGCCGACCTGCTCGAGCACCTGCGGCTCGGCAGACCCTTCCGGGAATGTCCTGTCGCGATCCGGACGGCGGCCGGCCCGCGCTGGCTCCGGTTGACCGGCAAGCCGTTCCTCGACCCGCGCGGCGGCTTGGCGGGCTTCCGCGGGGTGGGGTCGGACATCACGCAGAGCCGCGAGGCGGAGGCGCACATCGCGCGGCTGGCCACGCGGGATTCCCTGACCGGCCTCTCGAACCGGGTCATGTTCCACGAGGCGGCGTCGGCGGCCTGCGCGGTGCCGGGACCGGCGACGGAGCCCGGGTCGGCGGCGGGCGGGCCGCACCTCAGCCTGCTCTATCTCGACCTCGACGGGTTCAAGACGGTCAACGACACCGTCGGCCACGGGGCGGGCGACGCGCTCCTGTGCCAGGTCGCCGAGCGGCTGGCGGCGGCGGCCGGGGAGGCGGGCCACGTGTTCCGGCTCGGCGGCGACGAGTTCGCGGTCCTGCATCGCGGCCGGGGCGAGGCGGAGGCGGAACGCCTGGCCGGGACGATCGTGGCGGCTTTGGGCGAGCCCTATCTCATCGAGGGCGTTCGCGCCGAGATCGGCGTCAGCGTCGGCATCGCGCGCCATCCCCAGGACGCCACGGACCCGGAGGACCTGCTGCGCAAGGCCGACCTCGCGCTCTACGGCGCCAAGGAGGCCGGCAAGGGCCGCTGGCGGCGCTTCGACCGGAACCTGGAGATGCGCGTCCAGCGCTGGCGCGAGCTCGACGGGGCCATGCGGGCCGGGCTCGCCAACGGCGAGATGGAGCTGCACTACCAGCCGCTCGTGCGCCTAGACGACGGCGCGGTGATCGGCTGCGAGGCGCTGCTGCGCTGGACGCGCCCCGGCCACGGTCCCGTCTCGCCCGGCGAGATCATCCCGATCGCCGAGAGCACGGGCTTCGTCATCACGATCGGACGCTGGGCCCTGCGGCGGGCCTGCGCCGAGGCGCTCGGGTGGCCCGCCGCCATGCGGGTGGCGGTCAACATCTCGTCGGTCCACTTCCGCCTGCCCGACTTCTTCGGGGACGTCGAGGCCGTGCTCGGCGAGACCGGTCTCGCCCCGGAGCGCCTCGAGATCGAGATCACCGAGTCGATCTTCCTCGACAACACCCCGCACGTCCTCGGCAATCTCCGCGCGCTTCGGGCGCTCGGCGTGCGCATCGCGCTCGACGACTTCGGGACGGGCTACTCCTCGCTGCGGTACCTGACCCAGTTCCCCGTCGACAAGATCAAGATCGACCGGGCCTTCGTGCGCGACCTGAGCAGCCGCCCGGAATGCCTGACGGTGATCAAGGCGATCATGGTCATCGCGAGCGACCTCGGGATCGACGTCACGGTCGAGGGCGTCGAGACGGACCAGCAGGCGGAGTTGCTGCGTGCGCGGCGCTGCAACTCGGCGCAGGGATTCCTGTACAGCCCGGCCTGCCCGCCGCGCGAGGTGAGCCGGTTGATCGAGCGCATACCGCGATCGTTCGAGCGCGGCCGGCGCGTGCTTCAGGCGGCCGGCTGAGGGGCCGAGCCGCCTGGTCCCGCCCCGGGGGCCGGCCGCGCGCCGTCGCCGGATCCGAGACGGCGGCCGTCCCCGGGAGGTGGGCCAGAGCCGTTCCCGATCGCGTTGCAATCGGGAACGGCTCTAACCTCTCGAACCTCTTGTCTTGACGCGCTCTCTTGCGCCGAACCGGCGTCCGCTTCGGCGCAAGAGCGCTCTAGCCGGCCTTGTGCAGGGCGGCCGCGTTGCCCCGGATCAGATCGAGCCCCGCGTAGATGCCGCCGACGGTCTCGAGTTCGAGGCGCTCGGCGTCGCGGCGGCGGACCTCGGCCATGATCGCCTCGGCCGCCTCCGGCTCGGCCCCGACCGTGAGCAGCGCCCGCTCGCCCAGCGCCAGGGCCGATTCCACGGTCTCGCGGACCTGGTAGGCCACCCCGGCCTGGATCAGCTCGACCGCGTGCTCCCGGTCGCGGGCCCGCGCCAGGACCGGGACCAGCGGGAACTCGGCCCGCGCGATCTCCGCGACGCGGTTGGCCATCGCGCGGTCGTCGATGCAGACGAGGATGGCCCGCGCCGTCGCCGCGCCCGCCGCGCGCAGGATGTCCAGCCGCGTGCCGTCGCCGTAATAGACCTTGAAGCCGAACCCCTCGGCGAGGCGGATGTTCTCGGCGCTCGTGTCGATGATCGAGACCGGGCAGCCCTGCGCGATCAGCGGCTGGCTGGCGATCTGGCCGAAGCGGCCGAAGCCGACGACCAGGGCGCTCCCGACGAGATCCTCGGGCGCCTCCACGCCCTCCGTCGAGGGGGATGCCTTGGGCCCGAGGCGATCGAAGGCGATGACCATCAGGGGCGTCATCGCCATCGACAGGATGATCGTCGCGGTCAGGATCGCGTTGGTGGTGCCGTCGATGATGCCCGCCCCCGCCGCGGCCGCGTAGAGCACGAAGGCGAACTCGCCGCCCTGCGCCATCAGGGCCGCGCGCTCCAGCCCCTCGGCGTGCGAGGCCCGGAGCGCCCGGGCGATCCCGTAGATGGCGAGGCTCTTCACCAGCATGTAGGCGGCCACGCTCGCGAGGATCAGGCCCAGGTTGGCGGCGATCACCGCGAGGTCGAGGGACATGCCGACGCCGAGGAAGAACAGGCCGAGCAGGATGCCGCGGAAGGGCTCGACATCGGCCTCGAGCTGGTGGCGGAAGCTCGATTCCGAGAGCAGCACCCCGGCCAGGAACGCCCCCATCGCCATCGAGAGGCCGCCGAGCTGCATGGCGAGCGCCGCGCCCAGCACGACCAGGAGGGCGGCCGCCGTCATCACCTCCCGCGCCTTCGCGGCGGCGAGCAGGCGGAACATCGGGTTGAGCAGCCAGCGGCCCGCGGCCACGAGCGCGGCGACCGAGAGCAGCGCGATCCCGATACCCCAGGCGCGCTCCGCGCCGCTCGTCTCGCCGCCGCCCGGCGCCAGCAGCGCCACCGCGGCGAGGAGCGGCACGATCGCGAGATCCTCAAGCAGCAGGATCGCGACGATGCGCTGGCCCTTCGGGGTCGAGAGCGTCCCCCGCTCCTCGAGGAGCTGCATCACGATCGCGGTGGAGGTCAGCACGAAGCCGGTGCCGGCCACGAAGGCCACGGCGGGCTGGAAGCCCATCGCGACGCCCACCAGCGTCAGGGCCGCGATGCAGGCGCCGACCTGGACGAGGCCGAGGCCGAAGATCGCGCGGCGCATACCCCAGAGGCGGGACGGCTCCATCTCCAGGCCGATGATGAAGAGGAACATCACGACGCCGAGTTCGGCGACGTGGAGGATCGCGTGGGCGTCGGTGAACAGGCCGAGGCCGAAGGGGCCGATGGCCAGCCCGGCCAGGAGGTAGCCCAGCACCGAGCCGAGCCCGAGCCGCTTGAACAGCGGAACCGCGATCACGCCCGCGGCCAGCAGGGACACGACCTGGACGAGATCGCTCGCGGTACCGGAGGCTTCGACGGCCATGGCGTGGTCCATTCTCTGAGGGCAGGGGTGCCGGGCAGGGGTGCCGGGCAGGGGTGCCGGGAGGGGCCGCCCGGGAGGAGTCCGGGCGCGCGGGCGGGGTCCGGGCGCGGGCGCGCCGGCTCACGGGTAGCGGACGGGCGGCGGGTCCTCGGGCAGGGGAATGAACTCGGCGTCGTTCGGGACGGTGTCGAACCGGCCCTGGCGCCAATCCTCCTTGGCCTGCGCGATCCGGTCGGGCCGCGAAGAGACGAAGTTCCACCAGAGGTGGCGCGGGCCGTCCATCGGCTCGCCGCCCAGCACCATGAAGCGGGCGGCCTCGGTGGCGCGCACGCTGATGCGGTCGCCGGGGCGGAACACGAGGAGCTGGCCGGGCCCGAAGCCGTCGCCCGCGATCTCGATCGCGCCCGACACCGTGTAGAGCGCCCGCTCGTCGTAGGTCGGGTCGAGCGGCAGCACGGCGCCGGCCTCCAGCGCCACGTCCGCGTAGACCATCGGGCTGGAGGTGCGCACCGGCGAGCGCGCCCCGAAGGCCTCCCCGGCGATCAGGCGCACGCTCTTGCCCTCGCCGGTCAGCACCGGCAGGGCCGCCGCGTCGTAGTGCTCGAAGGCCGGCGCGCGCTCCTCGTCCTGCGCCGAGAGGGCGACCCAGCTCTGGATGCCGAACAGCCGCGATCCGGTCTGCCGAAGTGCCGGGGCGGTGCGCTCCGAGTGGGTGATGCCGCGGCCCGCGGTCATCCAGTTCAGCTCGCCCGGCCGGATCGGCAGCTCCGTGCCGAGGCTGTCGCGGTGCATGATCTCGCCGTCGAACAGGTAGGTGACGGTGGACAGCCCGATATGCGGGTGGGGGCGCACGTCCATGCCGGCGCCGAGCAGGAACTCGGAGGGGCCCATCTGGTCGAAGAAGATGAACGGGCCCACCATCCGGCACTCGGTCGAGGGCAGGGCGCGGCGCACCGCGAAGGACCCGAGATCGCGCGAGCGCGGCACGATCAGGGTCCGGATCGCGTCGCAGCTGAAGTGATCGCCCGGGATCGGGTCGTCCGCGCCGTGCCAGCTCATCGCTCTCGCTCCCTCTTTCGCCGGGGCCGGCCGCGCGTGAAGCCTGGGGCGCGCGGTCCGGCCCTGCATGATGCTACCCCAGGGTTGCATCGCTCGCGCCAATCTCGTCCATTTCGAGAAATCTGAAAATGGAAACGACGGAAAACCATCGTTTCCGAGAACGCGTCCGCGTGCCGGAGCCGGAGGCGCCGGCAACCCCGACCCTGACGGGTGCGGCCGCGGCAGGGCGATCGCATATGGCGGGGCCCCTCCCTCGAACCGCGCCAGAACCGCGCCGCGCTCCCTCTCCCGTGCGGGAGAGGGTTGGGGTGAGGGATGAGAACTCCACGGAGAAGACACAGCGCCGCCACGGCCAGGGCCAGCCCCTTCCGGACAGTTCTCATCCCTCACCCGGCTCTCTGCGAGAGCAGACCTCTCCCGCACGGGAGAGGGGACCCGCGCCGGATCCGGCTCAAGGCTCGCTCGGCATATGCGATTACCCTGCGGCCGCGGGGACGGGGCATGGGCCGGTCGACGGCCCCGGCGCGGGTCGCGCCCGAACGCCGCGGTCCCTCGTCCGATCAGGCGATGGTCCCGGTCCGCCCTTTGAGCATCCGGGCGCGACTGCTAAGGGTCTGGCCGGGGCCGAGCGGGCCGCCGCCCGAAGGGATGTCCGACTTGGATCGAGCAGGCAGCGCCGCCCAGCACATCGACCTCTCCGCCTGCGACCGCGAGCCCATCCACATCGTGGGCAGCGTCCAGCCGCACGGCTTCCTGCTCGCCCTCGATCCGCGAAGCCTCGTCGTCCTCCAGGCGAGCGCGAACGCACCCGCGGCCGCATCGGTCGGCACGGCCCTGGAGAGCGCCTATCCCGAACTCGCCGCGCTCGCCGAACGCTACCGCGACGCGGGTGCGGAGGAGGACGGCGCCCTCTACCTGCGCACCGTCACGCTGGGGCTCGGCCCCGCGCGCCAATCCTACGAGGTCGCGGCGCACCGGATCGACGACCTCCTCGTCCTGGAGCTGGAGGAGACCGACGACGCCTCCGGGGAGGCCGGCCTCGACGCGCTGAACCCGCGGCTGCGCGCCTTCGTGCGGCGCCTGCACGGGGCCCGCGGGGTCGAGGATCTCTGCCAGCTGCTCGCGCAGGACATCCGCCGCCTCACCGGCTTCGACCGCGCGCTGGTCTACCGCTTCGATCGGGACTGGCACGGCACGGTGCTCGCCGAGGACGGCAACGGCGTGCTGCCGTCCTACCTCGACCTGCGTTTCCCCGCCTCCGACATCCCAGCCCAGGCGCGCGAGCTCTACCGGCGCAACCGCCTGCGCATCATTCCGGACGCCGGCTACGTGCCGGTGCCGATCCGCCCCGGCACGACGGCCGCCGGCGAGCCCCTCGACCTCAGCCAGTCGATCCTCCGCTCGGTCTCGCCGGTCCACGTCGCCTACATGCGCAACATGGGCACCATGGCGTCGATGTCGGTGTCGATCCTGGTGGACGGGGCGCTCTGGGGGCTGGTCTCCTGCCACAACCGGGAGCCGCGACGCGTCCCGTTCCAGGCCCGCAACGCCTGCGACGTCCTCACCCAGATCTTCGCGCTGCAGCTCTCCGCGAAGGTCCGCGGCGAGCAGGCCGAGCAGCGCCTCGCGCTCGGCGCCGTGCAGGGCCGTCTCCTCGGATTCATGGCGGAGGAGGACAGCTTCGTCGACGGGCTCCTGAACCACCCGGACGACGTCCTCGCGCTGGTGAACGCCTCGGGCGCGGCCGTCGTCACGGCCGACCGCTGCCGTCTCCTCGGCGCGGCGCCCCCGGAGGCGGAGGTGCGCGCCCTCTACGCATGGCTCTCGGCGCGCGGGGAGGCCGACGACGTCTACGTCACCGAGTGCCTGGCCGAGGCCTTCCCGCGCGCCGCGGGCTTCGCCGACCGGGCGAGCGGCCTCCTGGCGATCTCGGTCTCGAAACGGTACGCGAGCTACATCCTCTGGTTCCGGCCGGAGGTGGTGCGCACCGTGCGGTGGGGCGGCAACCCCGTGAAGGCCGCCAGCCCCGACCCGGAGGGCGGCCCGGACCGGCTGCACCCGCGCAAGTCCTTCGACATCTGGAAGGAGACGGTGAAGGGCCGCTCGCTGCCCTGGTCGCTCCCGGAGGTCGAGGTGGCCGAGGACCTGCGCGCCTCGGTCCTCGGGATCGTGCTGCGCAGGGCCGAGGAACTCGCCGCCATGAGCGAGGAACTGCAGCGCTCGAACAAGGAGCTGGAGGCGTTCTCCTACTCGGTCAGCCACGACCTGCGCGCCCCCTTCCGCCACATCGTCGGCTACGCCAACCTGCTCAAGAACCGGGAGGGCCCGAACCTCTCCGACAAGGGACGGCACTACGTCGAGACCATCATCGAGGCGGCCTTCTCGGCGGGCACGCTCGTCGACAACCTGCTGAGCTTCTCGCAGATGGGGCGGCACGCCCTGAACCGGGTGACGGGGGATATGGGCGCGCTCGTCGAGGAGGTCCGGCGCAAGGTCCTGCGCGACGTGGGACCCGAGCGCGTCGTCCGGTGGGAGGTGGCGCCGCTCGGGCGCGCCTACGCCGACCCGGCGATGCTGCGGCTGGTGCTCGAGAACCTGCTCTCGAACGCCGTGAAGTACACCCGCGGCCGGGACGAGGCGGTCATCGAGGTCGGCCGCCTGCCCCCGCGCGACGGGGAGAGCGTCTTCTACGTGCGCGACAACGGCGTCGGCTTCGACATGGCCTACGTGGACAAGCTCTTCGGCGTGTTCCAGCGCCTGCACCGGGTCGAGGAGTTCGAGGGCACCGGCATCGGGCTCGCGAACGTCCGCCGCATCGTCGAGCGTCACGGCGGCCGGACCTGGGCCGAGAGCCGGCTGGGCGAGGGCGCGACGTTCTACTTCACACTGCCGGTCCGGGAGGAAGCGCACTGAGATGGCGGCCCTGAAGCCCATCCTCCTCGTCGAGGACAACCCGAACGACATCGAGCTGACGCTCGCCGCGCTCGAATCGAGCCAGCTCGCCAACGAGATCGTCATCTGCCGCGACGGCGCCGAGGCGCTCGACTTCATCTACCGGCGCGGCAGCCACGAGGGCCGCGCGCGGCAGGACCCGGCCGTGGTGCTGCTCGACCTGAAACTGCCCAAGGTCGACGGGCTGGAGGTGCTGGCCAAGGTGAAGGGCGACCCGGGCACGCGCGCCATCCCGGTGGTGATGCTGACCTCCTCGCGGGAGGAGACCGACGTGGTGCGCTCCTACAATCTCGGCGTGAACGCCTTCGTGGTGAAGCCCGTCGCCTTCGACGAGTTCTTCGCCGCCATCAAGGAGATCGGCGTCTTCTGGGCGCTCCTGAACGAACCGCCGCCGCACCGGGGAGGCTGGCCATCGAACGCGTGATGACCCACTGATGGACGCCGCACCCTTGCGCCTCCTGCACCTCGAGGACAGCGACCTCGACGCCGAGCTGATCGAGGCCGAACTCGAGCGTCTCGGACAGGCCGTGCGGATCGTGCGCGTGATGAGCCGCGACGCGTTCGCCGCCGAGGCCGTGCCCGGCCGGCACGACCTGATCCTCGCCGACTACGTGCTGCCGACCTTCGACGGCATCAGCGCGCTCTCCCTGGCCAACGCCCAGTGCCCCGAGGTCCCGTTCGTCTTCTGCTCGGGCACGCTCGGCGAGGAGGTCGCCGTCGAGGCGCTCAAGAACGGCGCCACCGACTACGTGACCAAGCAGCGGCTCGACCGCCTGCCGCGCACGATCGTGCGGGCGCTCGCCGAGGCCCGCATCCGGGCGGAGAAGAGCGCCGCGCGGGCCGAACTCGAGGCCCTGAACCGGACGCTGGAGGCGCGCGTCGCCGAGCGGACCCGCGAACTCGCCGAGGCCAACGCCGCGCTCAAGGCGCAGATCGAGGAGCGCGAGCGCGTCGAGGAGGCCCTGCGGCTGGCCCAGCGCCTCGAGGCCGTCGGACAGCTCACCAGCGGCGTCGCGCACGACTTCAACAACCTCCTCACGGTGATCGCCGGCAACATCGAGTTCCTGGAGCGCGCCGTCGCCGACGAGCGCTCGCGGCGGCGCCTCGACATGATGCGCGGCGCCGCCGCGCGCGGCGCCAACCTGACCGCCCAGCTCCTCGCCTTCTCCCGACGCCAGCGTCTCGAGCCGACCCCGGTGAACCTGAACCGGACGGTCGCCTCGATGCGCGACCTGCTCACCAGCTCGATCGGCGGGGCGGTGCGGATCGAGACCGCCCTGCACGAGGGGCTCTGGCGGGCCCTGGTCGATGCCACCCAGGTCGAGCTCGTCATCCTGAACCTCGCCATCAACGCCCGGGACGCGATGGCGGTGGGCGGCCGCCTCACCATCGAGACCGCCAACATGACGGTGCAGGCGAGGCCGACGCGGCCCGAGCACCCGCAGCCGGGCGCGTACGTCATGGTCTCGGTCAGCGACACCGGGACCGGGATGTCGCCGGAGGTGCTGGCGCGGGTCTTCGAGCCCTTCTTCACCACCAAGGCGGTCGGCAAGGGATCGGGCCTCGGGCTCGCCCAGGTCTACGGCTTCGTGAAGCAGTCCGGCGGCGGCCTGCGCATCGACACGGCGCCCGGCGAGGGCACGTCGATCAAGGTGTACCTGCCGCGGGCCGAAGGCGAGCGGGCGATCGCCCCGGCCGCGGACGACGAGGTCGATTGCCTGCGCGACCACCCGCTGGGCGCCAAGCCCGCGCTGCTGGTCGTCGACGACGACGGCGGCGTGCGCGAGGTGACCGCGACCCGGCTCGGCGAGGCGGGCTACGCCGTGCGCGAGGCGGCCTCGGGCCTGCAGGCCCTGGCGGCGCTCGAGGCGGACCCGTGCGTCGATCTCGTGGTGATCGATTTCGCGATGCCCGGCATGAACGGGGCGGAGGCCGCGATCGAGCTCCGCAAGCGCTGGCCGCACATCCCGGTCCTGTTCGTCACGGGCTACGCCGACACCGCGGCGCTGACCCAGGCGGGTGCGGTGGGGGCCGACGGCATCGTGCAGAAGCCGTTCCGGGACGGTGAACTGGAGCGCAAGGTCGCCGCAGCGCTCGCGGCTCGCCCGGTGCCGCGCTTGAGGCTGGTCACGGACCGCGACCGGAGCGCGTGAGGCGCGGGCGTCCGGATCCGGCGGGGCTCCTCGCGGGATCCGGATGTCCCGGAGCCGCAGTAGCCGGTGGAGGCGGCCCGGTCGCGACCGCCCTCCGCCGGGTCGGCCCCCGGGCTCGACGCGATGCCGGGGGCCGACCGTCCCGCGGGGGTTACTGACCGGCGGGCTTGCTGGCCGGAGCGGGGTTGGTGTTCGACGCCGGAGGGGCGGGGTTGGCGGGCGCGGCAGTGGTGGGCGCGGGTGCGGCGGGCGCCGGCGGCGGGGGAGCCTCGGCCTTCTTCTCGTCCTTGCAGGCCGTGAGCGCGAGCAGGCCGACGAGCGGCAAGACGGTGCGGATGCGCATGGGTGTTCCTCCTGATTGGCCGAAGTCGCAGTCGATGAACGCCACAGGGGAGGAGTCCGATCCTCGCAAGATCGTGGACGACCGCGGGGCCGGGGCGCGATCGCCGCGCAGGTGAGCGGATCCGACGGCCTCCGGCGAGCTCAGCCGGGCAGGGGGATCAGAGCCGGCGCCGCAGCCAGCCCGCGATCAGGTCGAGCGCGTCTGCCGCGGCCGCGATCACGCCGCCAAGCTCGATGAAGCCGTGGACCATGCCCGGATAGGTCCGCCGCTCCACCGCGACGCCCGCGGCGGCCAGCCGGTCGGCATAGGCCTCGCCCTCGTCGTGCAGCACGTCGCGGGCGCCGCCGACGAGCAGCGCGGGCGCGAGGCCGGCGGCGTCCGGCACGAGGATCGGCGAGGTCCGCCAGTCGAGGGCGAGGCTCGGGTCGGGCATGTGCCGGGCGTGGAAATAGCGCACCATCTCCCAGGTCAGCGGCGGCACCGCCGCGTTGCGGCGGCGGGAGGGGTAGAGGTCCGGATCGAGGCGGTTGTCGGTGCTCGGGTAGATCAGCACCTGCCCGCGCAGGGCCAGGCCGGCGTCGCGCGCCGCGATCGCCGCGACGGCCGCGAGGCTGCCCCCGGCACTGTCGCCGCCGACCGCGAGCCGGGCCGGGTCGAGCCCGAGCCTGCCGGCCTCCGCGGCGATCCAGCGCAGGGCCGCGACCGCGTCCTCGGCGGCGGCGGGCGCCGGGTGCTCCGGGGCGAGCCGGTAATCGACCGCGACGACCGCGACGCCCGCCCGCGCCGCGATCTGGCGGCAGACCTTGTCGTGCGATTCGAGATCGCCCACCACCCAGCCGCCGCCGTGCAGGTAGACGAGCGCCGGGGCCGGCGCGTCCCCGGCCGCCCACGGCCGGTAGAGGCGGAGCGGGATCGGGCCGGCCGGACCCGCCGCCGGAATGTCCGCGACCGACGCCATCTCGACCGCGGGGCCGCCGAAATGCCGGCTCTGGCGCCGGTACATCGCGCGGGCCTCGGAGACCGCCAGCGCGCTCATCGGCGGGGTGCGCCGCCGCGCGATGCGCTCGAGGAAAGCCGCAGCCTCCGGGTCCAGATCCACCGCACGCTCCCCCGCATCACCGATCCGTGTCACGCCGCCGGGCTCGACTTCCGCCGCGGGCGCGCCGATGACGGCACCGATCCCCATGGCGGAGTCCGACCATGCTGCTCTACGAGCACCCGCTCTCGTCCTACGCGCAGAAGGTGAAGATCGCGCTGCGGGAGAAGGGCCTGGACTTCACCGCGGAACGCCCCGCGGATTTCGGCACGGGGCACCGCGGCGGGCCCCTCGGGCAGGCCAACCCACGGGCCGAGGTCCCGGTCCTCATCGACGGGGACGTCACGCTCTTCGAATCGACCGTGATCCTCGAATACATCGAGGAACGCTGGCCGGAGCCGCCGCTGCTGCCGCGCGCGCCCGCCGCCCGCGCCCGGGCGCGCCTGACCGAGGAGGTCTGCGACACGCAGTACGAGGCCGTGAACTGGGGCTTCGGCGAGGTGCTCTGGTTCCGCCGCGCCACCGGGGACCTCGCCGGCCGGCTGAAGGCGCGGGCCGCCCGCCAGACCGCGGAGCTTCAGGCCTGGCTGACGGAGCGGCTCGGCGAGGCGGACTGGTTCGGCGGCGCGCGTTTCGGCTGGGCCGACGCCGCTGCGGCCCCGATGGTCAACCGCTCGGTCCATTACGGCCTCGGGCCGGACGCGGGCAGCCCGCTCGCGCGCTGGCACGCGCGCCTGTGCGAACGCCCCGCCGTCGCCGCGACCTTCGCGGAGTTCGACGCCGCCGCCGCGCAGATGGCGGCGGCCTCGGAGCACTACACGACGGGCGGGCGCCGCCGGGCGTACCGCGACCACCGGCTCGAATGGATGGTCAGGTCCGGCGGCGTCGCGGTGGTGCTGGCGGGTCTGCGCGAGGACAACATCCGCTTCTCCTGGCCGCACGGCGAATAGAGCGCTCTCAGCGCCGAAGTGGACGCCGGTCCGGCGCATGAGAGCGCGTCGGGACGAGAGGTCGGAGCCGTTCCCGAGCGTAACGCGATCGGGAGCGGCTCTAGGGGCGTCCCGGCGGGCGGCGCCGGCGACGTTCGCGGCATCGCGACGCCCACCCCGCCGCGGAACGCCCGGCGGCGCGCCCGGTTGGCCCTCCAAATCATCCGGAGCGACCGATGACCGACAGCAACCCGCTGACCAAGTACCCGCGCCCGCCCTTCGAGGGCCAGCCGCAGAGCTTCCCCGGCAAGACCGGCCGGATGGCGCCGGAGCCGGACCACGGCGAGGAGAGCTACCGGGGTTCGGGCAAGCTCGCCGGCAAGGCTGCGCTGATCACCGGCGGCGATTCGGGCATCGGCCGGGCGGTCGCCATCGCGTACGCGCGCGAGGGGGCCGACGTCGCCCTGTCCTACCTGCCCGAGGAGCAGGCGGACGCCGAGGCGGTCGGCGCCTGGATCGAGCGGGCCGGACGGCGCGCCCTGCTGCTGCCGGGCGACCTCAAGGACGCGGCCTACGCCCGCGAGATCGTGTCCCGCACCGCCGAGACGTTCGGCCGCCTCGACGTGGTGGTAAACAACGGCGCCTTCCAGCAGCCGAACCAGGATCTCGACGGGATCGAGGACGCGGTGTTCGAGGACCATTTCCGCACGAACGTCTTCGGGGCCTTCTACGTGACCAAGGCGGCAGCCGGCCATCTGAAGCCCGGCGCCTCGGTGATCTTCACCTCGTCGGTCAACTCGAAGCACCCGATGCCATCGCTGCTCGCCTACAGCGCCACCAAGGGCGCGCTGAGCAACCTCGTGCTCAGCCTCGCGCAGCTCCTGGCCCCGAAGGGCGTCCGGGTGAACGGCGTGCTGCCGGGCCCGATCTGGACGCCGTTCATCCCCTCGGGGATGGAGGAGGATTCCGTGAAGAATTTCGGCAGCCAGGTCCCGTTCGGTCGCCCCGGGCAGCCGGCCGAACTCGCCTCGGCCTACGTGATGCTCGCGGCGGACGAGAGCAGCTACACCTCGGGCGCCCTCGTCACGGTCGCGGGCGCGATGCCCGTGCTCTGAGCGGCCCGGCCGGACGGCCAGGACCCGCCCGGCGCGGGCGGGAGAGGCTCGTCCGGCCCCCCAATACCTGACGCGCGCCCGGATCTGCAGCATCCATATGCAACCTTGGCGCGAATGTAGAGAAAAATCCCTCCCAGGTTCCGGATCTGCCCGGATCGACTGTCCGGATCCGGGCGGCGAGAGCGATTCATTAAGCCTAATCCCGGATGAATGGCGGTCACGTTCGCGGACCGGCGCCCGCCGGGTCCCGAGCGGTCTTCAGGCTTCGCGCCATGGGACGAGGGATGTCGGGTCGCACCATCACAGCACGGACCGGTGAGCGCGCGCTGCTCGTCGTCCTCGCCGCGGCCCTCCACGGCGCGCCCGCGCAGGCCCAGACCCTCGATCAGGCCGCCGCTGCGGCGCTGGAGAACAGCTTCGTCCTGCGCGCCGACCGGGCGCGGCAGGAGGGCGCGGAGGCGCGCGAGCGCGGCGCGCTCGACGCCTTCATGCCGACGGTGTCGCTCCTCGGCGACAAGCCGCTCTCCAGCCGCTTCACCTACGGCCCGCGCATCGAGCCGACCCAGATCGGCATCGATTCGACGCCCCGCGCGGCCCCCCGCCAGTACGGCATCACCGCCGACCTGCCCCTGTTCGACGGCTTCGGGCGCCTGCACACCCTGCGCTCGGCCGAGGCGCTGACCGATGCCGGCCGCTTCATCACCCTCGGCCAGCGCCAGCAGGTGCTGCTCGACACGGCGGTCGCCTACATCACGGTGCTGCGCGACGTCCGGATCCTCGCCGCCCGCGAGGCGCAGATCGGCGCGATCCTGCGCATCCGCGACGCGACCGCGCGGCAGTTCGAGGTCAACGACGCGACCCGCACCGACGTGGCGCTGACCGAGTCCCGCGTGCAGGCGGCCGAGGCCGCCCGCGACCGGGCCCAGGCGGAACTGGCCGCCGCCCGCCTCGGCTTCAAGCGCGTCACGCAGATCGAGCCCGAGCGGATGGTGCCGCCGCGCTTCCCCGACCGGCTGCCGCGCGACGAGCTGGCCTATGCCGAACTGGTGCGCGCGGCCAATCCGGGGCTCGCCGCCGCCCGCCTCGACGCGAAGTCGGCCGCCTTCCAGGCGAGCGCGACGGTGGGCGCGGTGCTGCCGCAGGTGAACCTCCAGGTCAGCCACGGCTCGACCTTCGGCTACAGCCCCACCCTCGACCGCATCACCGACACCACCGCCCGGGTGATCGCGCGCGTGCCCCTCTACCAGCCCGGCGCCTTCCCGAGGATCGCCGAGGCATCGGCGCTCGCGCGCCAGCGCGGCTACGAGGTGCAGGACCAGGAGCTGGCGACGCTGACCGCGGCCCGCACCGCCTTCGCCCGGCGGGTGGCGGTGACCGATCAGGTCCGGCGCCTGACCGAGCGTGTCACCTTCCTGCGGGCGACGATCCGGGGCTTCGAGGTGGAGCGCGGCGCGGGTTTCCGCACCGTTCTGGACGAGCTGAACCTGCGGGCGGAACTCGCCGACGCGGAGGTCGCGACCGCGATCGTGACGACCGAGCGCGACGCGCTGAGCCTGCAGCTCTCGGCCGCCGCGAACCTCCTCGACGTCGGCCAGAGCGTGCCGGCGGACCGCCGCTTCGAGACGCTCGCCGCCGTGCGCGACCCGCTGACGACCGCCGCGCTGCGTCGCGGCGGCGAGGCCGGCCCGGTGAGGCGCGCCGCCCGCGCCGGGGGCGCCCGGCCGGAACCGGGTGTGCCCGCCCTGCGCGGCTCGATCGGCGAGCCGGCCCCGGCCCGCTTCGGCCTCGCCTCCCACGGGCGCACCGGATGGGTGGTGCTGACCCGGTGATACCGTGTCCGGTCGAAGCGTTCGGTTCGACGCGTCGTCTCGGGAGGAAGCGCGGGTCCCCTCTCCCGTAGGGGAGAGGGGGCGCGGCGCGCGTTCACCCCGACCAGCCGAACCGATCGACCGGGGGCCGTCTCACGCCCGCGCCGGGATCCTGCGCCCCGCGCCCGGCGCCCAGTCGTCCTCGACGAGGCGGCCGCCCTCGATGCGCAGGACGCGATCGACCTGATCGAGCATGCGCTCGCTGTGGGTGATGAAGACCTTGGCGGCCCGGACCCGCTTCAGGCTCTCGACGAGCGCCGCCTCGGTGGTCGGGTCGAGGTTGGCCGTGACCTCGTCGAGGAGCAGCAGGCGCGGGCGGCGGCAGAGCGCGCGGGCGAGGAGCAGCCGGCGGCGCTGGCCGGTCGAGAGCAGGCCGCCCTCTTCCGAGACCTGGGTGGCGTAGCCCTGCGGCAGGCGCTCGATCTCGTCGCGCAGACCGACGCAGACGAGCGCCGCCTCCATCTCGGCCCGCGAGACGGCCGGGTCGAACAGCGCGAGGTTGTCGGCGACCGTGCCGGCGAACAGGCCGTCGTCGGCGAAGACCACGCCGAGGTTGCTGCGGTACTCGCGCTTGCCGAACTGGGCGAGCGGGCTGCCGTCCACCATGACGCGGCCTTCCGCCGGCTCGTGCAGGCTCGCCAGGATCTTCATCAGCGAGGACTTGCCCGAGCCCGACACGCCGACGATCGCCACGGTCTCGTGCGCGCCGAGATCGATGCTCAGGTTCACCGCGCGCAGGATCGGTTCGTCGGCCCGACCGAACTGCACCGTCACGTCCTCCAGGCGGACCTCGCGGTTGAGCGTCCGGTGGAAGGTCGCGTCCTGCAGGCCCGCCTCCGGCTCCTGGCCGAGCACGTCGTCGAGGCGCTGGAAGTGCACCCGCATCGCCGAGAGGTGCATCAGGTTGCTGGTGAGCAGGTTGACGCGCGCGAAGAACTCGGAGCGCAGGGCGAAGAAGGCGTAGAGCGTGCCGATCGTCAGCGTGTTCGCGATCACGCCGACGATGCCCATGTAGAGGGTCGCGACCGTGCTCAGCACGATGACGACGTGCATGAACAGTTCGGCGTCGATCTCGGCCTTGCGCGCCCGGAAGTCGAGGTTGGCGAAGCGCGAGAAGCTCTCGAACCAGCGCATCGCGAAGCGTTCGGTGCCGTTATGCGCCTTCAGGCTGTCGACCCGGCGCAGGCCGTCGAGGAGGCGGGCCCGCTCCTCCGAGCGCGCCTCCAGCGAGCCGAAGGTCGCCTGGTTGAGCTTCGGGAAGGTGAGGAAGCGCATCCCGATCACCGCGACCAGGGTGAGCATGGTCACCACCGCCATGGCGGGCGCGTAGTAGAGCATCAGCCCGATGATCAGGATCGAGGTGGCGCTGTCGGCAAACGCCGTGACGAGGCCGCCGACGAGGAACGCCTTGACGTGCTCGATCGAGTCGACCCGGGCCACGAAGTCGCCGGGGTGGCGCAGCTCGAAGTAGTTCAGCGGCAGCCGGAAGGCGTGGCCGACGACGTTGCGGGTGAACTGGAGCTGGAGCAGCGTCGAGGCCCTGAGCGTCACGTAGTCCCGCAGCCAGCGCCCGATCGCCTCGAAGCCCATCAGCAGGACGAGGCCGATCGCCAGCACGTGGAGCAGGTCGAGATCGACCTGCGGGATCACCACGTCGAGGGCGATCTGCAGGAGGACCGGCATGGCGAGGCCGAGGAGCGCGATCGCCACCGTGACGAGGCTGATCTGCCAGACCGTGCTGCCGAGCCCGCTCGTCGCGCGGAACACCGCGCGGAAGGTCAGCTTCTTCTCGGCGCGGACCCGTTCGAGGTCCATCCGGGGCGCGAATTCCAGCACCACGCCCGAGAACAGCTGCTCCATGTCGGCGCGCTCGTAGAGGCGCGGGCCGAATTCCGGGTCGTGCACCCGGTAGCGCCCGCCCCGGACCGATTCGAGCACCACGAAGTGGTTGCCCTTCCAGTGCAGGATCGCGGGCAGCTGGACGCCCTTCAGCTCGTCGATGTTCGTGAGCGCGTAGCCGCCGGCATCCAGGCCCAGCGTGTCGGCGAGCTCCACGATGTCGGCGAGCGACATGCCGGTGCGGGAGAGGGGAAAGAGCGCGCGCAGGTAGGCGAGGTCGATGTCGTGCCGGTGGTAGTTCGCCACCATGGCGAGGCAGGTCAGCCCGCACTCGTTGGCCTCGCTCTGGACCAGCGAGCGCACGCGCCGCCGTCCGGGGCCCAAGCCCTTCAGCCACTCGCTCATCCGAGCCTCGTTCCGGTTCCTGGCAGGTGGTGAGGGGTCAGCCGCGGCCGCGCATGGCGCGGATCGGGTCCAGCATCCAGTCGATCAGCCGCCGCTTCTCGACCACGATGTCGGCCGACAGCGTCGAGCCGACGCGGATCGGCTCGTCCACGCCGTAGGCCCGGATCGTGCGCGCGTCGGGCCGCACGTCGATCCGGTAGGTCGATTGGCGGGTGAGCGAGGTCGGGTCGAACACCGCCTCGCCCGCATCCGCCATCGCGACGGCGGGCGCGCGGAGCGGCGTGCCGGCGATCTGCGTGATCGTGCCGTGCGCGATGCCGAAGGTCTTGAACGGGAAGGCGTCGTACTTGATCACCACGTCCTGGCCGACCTTGGCGAGGCCGATGGCGCGGGCCGGCACCTCCAGCACGATCACCGGCTCGGCGCCGGAATCGCCCACGATCGCGAGGATCTGGTCGGCGGAGACCGAGGCGCCGGGCTCCACGAACAGGCCCGCCACCTCGCCGTCCACGGGCGAGACGATGTCGAGGCGCTCCAGCGCGCTGTAGCCGGTGAGCTGCGCCTCGATCGCGCTCAACTCGTTCTCGGTGGCGGCGAGCTGGGCGGCCTTCTCGGTGGCGGTGGTGCGCTGCCCCGTCAGGCGCTCGGCGGTCGATTGCTTCAGCTCGGCCCGGCGGGCGCGCAGCTCCGCGATCTGGCGCGCGTAGTCGAGGGCGATGCGGCGCTGGCCGTTGAGCGATTCGCGCGTCGCGTAGCCCTGGTTCATGTAGGTCTGGACGCGGGCCACCATCTCCTCCTGCTGGCGCAGGCCCTCCTTCAGGGCCCGCTCCTGCTCGTCGAAGGCGCGGGTGACGTTGGCGACGTTGCGCTCGGTCTCGCTGCGGTCGCCCTTCGTGGCGTCGAGGAAGGTGATCAGGCGCTCGCGGTCGCGCTGGAGGTTGGCCTTGCGCTCGCGCAGGCTGCGCAGGTTGGCCGTCACGGTCGAGACGCCGCCCGTGGTCTGGTCGCGCACCTGGATCTGCATCAGGCGCTGGCCGCGGGCGACGCGGTCGCCCTGTCTCACGTCGATGGTCTGGACGATGCCCGCGGCCCGCGCGTCGAGCCGGGTCAGGCCGGAGGCGGCCGAGACGTAGCCGCGCACCGATTCGCTGCGCGCGAAGCGCCCGAGGAACAGGGCCGCCACCAGGGCGACCACGATCGCGCCGAAGAACCACGCCATCCACGCGGCGCCGCGGTCCTGCTGCAGGTGGATCGTCGCGCCGGGCCGGCGCCTCTGGAAGGCTGCGACGGCAGAGGACCGGTCGGGACCGGCGTCCGGCGTATCAGTCTCGCTCATGGTTCGGGATCACGCGGCGGTCCGGATCTGTTCATCCGCCTCTTCGGTCCGGGAGGCGGCGTCCGTGACTGTATCGGTGACCGGTAAATAGTCTCGCAGCGCGGACCAGAGGTGCCACTGCTCGGGCCGGGCCCTGAGGCTCGCCTCGATATGGGCGCGCACCAGCCCGGCGACGCGGGCCCGCTCCTCGGGCGCGCTCGTGTGGACCTCGAAGGTGGGGCCGACCCGGACGAGGTCGCCCTCCGGCTCCATCGTGCAGGCCAGCGGCACGACGAGGCCGTTGGTGAGGCGGGCCAGCGTGTCCGTGCCGAAGGCGAACCGCGTCTCCAGGCCCAGCACCGGCATCGGGGCGGCGGCGCCGTAGGCGGGATCGAGGTCGCAGAAGTTCACGATCACCGCGCCGTTGCGGGCGAAGCGCACGGCCTCCAGGAAGCCCATCCGGTCGGTGACCTGATGGAAGCGCATCGTGACGCCGACCTCGCGGATCCGCTCCATCACGGCGGTCTCCAGGGGCATGTCGTCGCGCTGGCGCAGCACGAGGAGCGGCCGGCCGGGGAAGAAGCGCACCATCAGGCAGGCGAGCGCGAGGACGTAGGCGCCCATGTGCAGCGGCGTCAGGATCACCGGCCGTCCGGTCGCGGCGGCCCGCTCCAGGGCGGCCGGGTCCGTGACCGCGATGTGGCGCGCGTCCCGCTTGAGCGCGGGCACGCTGCGCACGAGGAGCGCCGCCCACTCCGCCTCGGTCTGCAGGTTGTGCAGGTTCACCTCGCGCTCCAGGCGCCGGGCCTCCCGGCTCGACTGGCGCAGGACGCGCTGGAACAGGCCGGCATGGCCGGTCTTCTCGAAGCCCCGCAGGGCGCCTGCGAGCGTGAACCGCGCGCGCAGGATGCGGCGCCGGGTCCGCAGCGGCAGGCCGGCGATGCGGCGGGCCAGAAAGCCGATGCGGGGGTCATTCTCCGTCATGTCGCGGCCTCAGCCTCCCCTCGCACGAGGGTTCGCGCCGGGGCGCGCCTCCTCGTCGCCCATCGGGGCGCGCGGCTGCGGGCCGCGCGCCCCGCATCACGTCCTCAGCACTTCTTGGACTTGTCGCCGTTGCCCTTGGGGGCGCAGGGGGCCTTGGCCGGTGGGCACGGGGCGGCGTTGCCGCCGGTGACGGCCTTGAGGGTCTTGGCGTCGAGCTTCGTCATGGCGTGGATTCCCGATCTCTGGATTGCGTCTGTGCGTCGATGTCTCGGAGGGCGCGCGCCGCGAGCGCGGCGCGCGCCCGTCAGATCAGCACTTCTTGGACTTGTCGCCGTTGCCCTTGGGGGCGCAGGGGTCCTTGGCCGGGGGGCACGGGGCGGCGTTGCCGCCGGTGACGGCCTTGAGGGTCTTGGCGTCGAGCTTCGTCATGGCGTGGATTCCCGATCTCTGGATTGCGTCTGTGCGTCGATGTCTCGGAGGGCGCGCGCCGCGAGCGCGGCGCGCGCCCGTCAGATCAGCACTTCTTGGACTTGTCGCCGTTGCCCTTGGGGGCGCAGGGGTCCTTGGCCGGGGGGCACGGGGCGGCATTGCCGCCGGTGACGGCCTTGAGGGTCTTCGCGTCGAGCTTCGTCATGGTTCTGCCTCCTGATCCGAACCGGTGTTCCCCCGTTCGGTAAGGGGAGAATGCTGATTTGAAACATTGATGTCCAGCGAACGGTAAGGGATTTTATACCATCTCTGCACAGGATAGAAAGTCTTGGTTAAGCCGATCGAAGACTACGTACGTAGCGAGATCAATACAACCGGAAGTTTGAACTTGAGAGAACGTGCCAATTCTTGGTGGTGGCAGGCCCGGCGCCCCGGCGGCTCCCGCGGGACCGGCCGGGTCCGTTGCGCGGCGCACGGAGCCGCAGCCCGCCGGATGGCGGCCTTGAGGCGGGCGGGGAGGGGAGGGGCGGGGCGTCGGCCGCGCGTGCGGGATGGCTGGCGGCCGGGTGCGGCCTCAGCCGCGCAGGCCCGGCGCTTCCTGGCCGGTGCGGGCGACGTACTCGGTGTAGCCGCCGCCGTAATGGTGCACCCCGTCCGGGGTCAGCTCCAGCACGCGGTTCGAGAGCGCGGCCAGGAAGTGCCGGTCGTGGGAGACGAACAGCATCGTGCCCTCGTAGCGCGCGAGCGCGGCGATCAGCATCTCCTTGGTGGCCATGTCGAGGTGGTTGGTCGGCTCGTCGAGCACCAGGAAGTTCGGCGGGTCGTAGAGCATCCGGGCCATCACGAGGCGAGCCTTCTCGCCGCCCGACAGCACCCGGCAGCGCTTCTCCACGTCGTCGCCCGAGAAGCCGAAGCAGCCCGCGAGGTTGCGCAGCGACCCTTGCCCGGCCTGCGGGAAGGTCTCTTCCAGCATCTCGAAGATGGTCTGATCGCCGTCGAGGATGTCCATCGCGTGCTGGGCGAAGTAGCCGAGCTTCACGCTCGATCCGAGCGCCACGCTGCCGGTGTCGGGCTCGGTCGTGCCGGTGACGAGCTTGAGGAGCGTCGATTTGCCGGCGCCGTTGATGCCCATCACGCACCAGCGCTCGCGGCGGCGCACCGCGAAGTCCAGACCCTCGTAGATGGTGCGGCTGCCGTAGCGCTTGTGCACGCCCTTCAGGGTCGCGACCTCCTCGCCGGAGCGGGGCGCGGGCTGGAACTCGAAGGCGACGGACTGGCGCCGCTTCGGCGGCTCGACGCGCTCGATCTTGTCGAGCTTCTTCACCCGGCTCTGCACCTGGGCGGCGTGGGAGGCGCGGGCCTTGAAGCGCTCGATGAAGGCGATCTCCTTGGCGAGCATCGCCTGCTGGCGCTCGAACTGGGCCTGCTGCTGCTGCTCGGCGAGTTGGCGCTGCTGCTCGTAGAAGGCGAAATCGCCCGAATAGGTGGTCAGCGTGCCGCCGTCGATCTCGATGACCTTCGAGACGATGCGGTTCATGAACTCGCGGTCGTGCGAGGTCATCATCAGGGCGCCCTCGAAGCCCTTGAGGAAGCTCTCGAGCCAGATCAGGCTCTCGATGTCGAGATGGTTGGAGGGCTCGTCGAGCAGCATCACGTCGGGCCGCATCAGCAGGATGCGGGCGAGCGCGACCCGCATCTTCCACCCGCCCGAGAGCTTGCCGACGTCGCCCTCCATCATCTCCTGGCTGAAGCCGAGCCCGGCCAGCACCTCCTGGGCGCGGCCCTCGAGGGCGTAGCCGTCGAGTTCCTCGAAGCGGGCCTGGACCTCGCCGTAGCGCTCGACCAGCGCCTCCATCTCGTCCATCCGGTCGGGGTCGGCCAGCGCCGTCTCGAGCGCCTGCAGCTCCGTCGCGACCGCGCTCACGGGGCCGGCGCCCTCCATCACCGCCGCGACGGTGGAGCAACCGGACATCTCGCCGACATCCTGGCTGAAATACCCGATGGTGATGCCGCGGTCGGCCGCGACCTGGCCCTCGTCGGGCTGCTCCTCGCCGGTCATCATCCGGAACAGGGTGGTCTTGCCGGCCCCGTTCGGCCCGACGAGCCCGGCCTTCTCGCCGCGCTGCAGGGCGGCCGAGGCCTCGACGAAGACGAGCTGCCGGCCGTTCTGCTTGGTGATCTTGTCGAGGCGTATCATCGGGTCGCGGGTGCTGAGGAGGGTCGCCGCCGGCCTTACGGCATGGGACGGGCGAGCGGAAGGCGCGGCCGCGGAGCCGGCTCGAATGCCGCCTGCGCGGCGCTCGGTTCGAGATTCGTTCAGTTCAGGATGCGAAGCGCCGCAGAGGGTGGGAAGCGGCGCCTACCTAGCTGCCCGAGAGCGAACATTCCGTTTCCGACCCATGACGGCCATCCAGACCGCAGCATGCGCTTCCCCTAGGCGGTCACGTGTCGGCCACCCTGGAACTTCGGCATAGCGTGGGCTGCCCCAGTTACTTGTACTTCGAGAGAGTGAAACCTAGAAGTCCGAAGGACAAGACAGGCGCCAATCGCTCCCGTCTCTTCTGCGAGCAGCAACAATCGTGACGCTCGACCCCTTAGGCTTTCTGACGAACATACATCTCCGAACTTTTAGAGATGTTATTCCGAGTTTGCGCGCCTCCTTGCCTTCAACATCCATTTTCGTAGAGCAATCATCGTTAAATGACAATCCTGTTATGATCACGCTAATTTCCCGGAACTCGTACATATTTGTTGAAGTAGGCGCGATTGAATATTTGCATGCATTAAAATCGTCGGGTGACCATGGCATGCATTGAACTTGTTTGCACTCTGCGTTGGCAGTTTCAGCAAGAGATATAAGAATGGCTGCCAATTTTAAGCGCATTAGATCGGATCCTCGTTGTGCCCGCCTGCAAAGTGATAAAACCCTAGCACGTGAGACATGCAGTGGGTCAGCAGGGGCGCAAGAGCGATGTCGGCTTGAATGGATAAGCGCTCTTAAGCGGATGGTTGCAAACCCATCAATCGAAAAGGGTATCAGACCGACCTGACCCGGCGCTTCGAGACCGACGGCGAAGCCAACGACGCCCTGTCGAACACGGTCCAGCTTGACGGCGTCGCCCACGCGGGGTCGACGCCGTTTTCTATCCCGGCGGGCACGGTCCCTTATGGCATCTGGCCGAAGACCCCGCCTCGATCCGGCTGATCGAGAGGGCGCTCCGGGCCGGCAAGCCGGTTGCCCGCGTCTGCCACGCCCCCGGCGTGCTGCGTCAGGCCAAGGCACCGGACGGCACGCCACTCGTCGCGTACAAGGCCGTCACCGGCTTCACGAACACCGAGGCGGCGGCTTTGGGCCTGACCGCCATCGTCCCCTTCCTCGTCGAGGACGAGATCAGGCGGAGTGGCGGCGTCTACCCCAGGGCCGCCGACCGGCAGTCCGACGTGGTCGGGGACGGGCTGCCGATCACCGGCCTGAACCGCCGCGCCCGCGAGGCCGAGGACTGCCTCAAGCCGCGGACGTATGCGGCGAGACCGCGGCGAGGGAGGGGGCATGCCGGAGGTCGGGCGGTGTCTTGAAGTCCCGGGCGGCGCCGCGGGAGGCCTGGACGCCGCGCGGAAAACCGCTGCGGTCCCGGTAGGATCTCTTCCGCCCCACATTGCGGCTGTGCCGCGCCGTGCTGGCTTGGGCATCGATCAGGTCGATCGCCGTGATGCCGAGGAGGAGCGCCAGGGCGATGACGGCATTCTCCCGCTTCGGATTGTCCGATCGAAGCGCCGTCATCACCGTCGCGATATCGAGGCCGTCACCGGCGACCCGGCTCCAGAGGCCGAGATTCTTGTCGACCGACAGCGAGAGGATGCCGCTGCCGATCTCCCGCGCACCATAGACGCGCACCAGGGCTTCCTTGCCCTCCATCCCGAGCGCCCGGGTGATGCGTCGGGGCGCCAGCAGTTCGGTCAGCCCGAGGCCGAGGCTGAACCAGCCGAGCCCCTTGGCGAGCCTGTCCGGTACGCCGCGCGAACTCGGCCCGGAACGGAGCACCTTCGGATCGCCCTCGGAGCGCGTGATGTTCGAGAGGCTCGCGATGCTTGAGATGTTCGTCATGATCTCCCTCTCGCGTGTCAGGGTTTGAGAACGACCTTGATGCAGCTGTCCTGCTTGTCCCGGAACGTCCGGTACATCTCGGGTCCCTTGTCGAGCGGGACCTCGTGCGTGATGACGAAGGAGGGATCGATCTGGTCCTCCTCGATCCGGCGCAGCAGGTCGGCGGTCCAGCGCTGGACGTGGGTCTGGCCCATGCGGAAGGTCAGGCCCTTGTTCATCGCCGCGCCCATCGGGATCTTGTCGGCCAGGCCGCCGTAGACGCCCGGGATCGAGATCAGGCCGCCCGGCCGACAGACGTAGATCATCTCGCGCAGCACGTGCGGCCGGTCGCTCTCGGCGAGCAGGATCTGCTTGGCCCGGTCGTAGACCGTGTCCGGCATGGCGGGCGTGACATGGCTCTCCATGCCGATGCAGTCGATGCACTTCTCGGGACCCTCGCCCCCGGTCAGCTCGTTCAGCCGTTCGACGACGTTCTCCTCCTCGAAGTTGATGGTGATGGCGCCCCCGGCCTCGGCCATTTCCAGCCGCTCCGGGAGGTGGTCGATGGCGACGACCTGCTCGGCGCCGAGGAGGACCGCGGAGCGGATCGTCATCTGGCCGACGGGCCCGCAACCCCAGATCGCCACGGTATCGGTGGGCTGGATGTCCGCCTGGACCGCCGCCTGCCAGCCGGTCGGGAAGATGTCGGAGAGGAAGAGCAGCTTCTCGTCGGGGATGCCCTCGGGCACCTTCTGGACCGTCGCGTCGGCGAAGGGCACGCGCAGGTACTCGGCCTGGCCGCCCGGATAGCCGCCGGTGAGGTGCGAGTAGCCGAACAGGCCCGCCGTGGTGTGGCCGAAGACCTTGTCGGCGAGGTGCTTCTTCCGATTGCTCCGCTGACACACGGAGAAGTAGCCGCGCTTGCACTGGTCGCACTCGCCGCAGACGATGGTGAAGGGTACCACGACCCGGTCGCCCTTCTTCACCGTGCCGTTGAGCCCGCGCCCGGTCTCGACGACCTCGCCCATGGTCTCGTGGCCCAGGACGTCGCCGGGGAGCATGGCGGGGATGAAGTTGTGAAACAGGTGGAGGTCGGAGCCGCAGATCGCGCAGCTCGTGACCTTGACGATGACGTCGCGCCCGTCCTCGATCTCCGGATCGCTGACGGTGTCGCAGCGGATGTCTTCCTTCCCGTGCCAAACCAGGGCTCGCATAGCCGTCTTCTCCCATCGGCTGAGGTGCGAGGCCGAATCCTGGCGGGACGACCGGTCCGGGCCAGGGCGCTCGCGGGGATGGTGGTCGGTACTGCAACGAGGCGAACCGGGGCGACGACCGCCCCGTTCCTGCGGACAATCCCCTAGGAGACCTCCGGCGTGAGCGGAGGTCCCGGGTCGAGCGCGGACCGCCCCCGCGGGCGGCGCGAGGCCGCGTCAGACCGGCGAAGGGGCCCTGGTCCGCCGAGGCCGGGTGGAGGGCCGCCGGCGCTTGCCCGAGCATTCCTCCTCGCCGGACGCGCTCGCCGCGTCGGAAATGTCAGACGACCGTCGAGATCGCGCCGGGCGGATGCGTGAGCAACGTCGCCAGCAGGCTGAGGCCGTAGCGCAGCGTCTCGGCATCCGATGCCGCGCCCAGGGAGACGCGGATGGCGTCCGGAGCGGGTCCGACCGCGAAGGCGTCGCTCAGGATGACGGACAGCCCGAGCTGCCGGGCATGGGCCCCGAACTCGCCGCGCCGCCACGGCTCGGGAAGCCGGAGCCAGAGGTGGTGCCCGCAGGGATGCGCGCGGACATCGAGACCACGCAAGGCCTCGCGCGCGACCGATTGCCGGAGGCCGTTCTCCTGGCGGATGGCCGCGACGACCGCATCGAGCTCGCCCTCGGCGATCCACTGCGAGGCGAGCGCGGCCGCGAGGGGCGAGGCCATCATGTTGACGGCCCGTAGCTCGGCGGAGAGCCGTACCGCCTCGTTCGTCCCGGGTACCGCGACGTAGGCGATGCGCAGGCCTGGGCTGACGCACTTGGACAGCGTCGCGATGTGCCAGGTGATGTCACCCGCGATGGCCGCGATGGGTGCCGGAGCCTCGGGCGGCAATGCGCCGTAGGCGTCGTCCTCGATGATCGCGACGCCGTGCGAGCGCGCGACCTCGGCGATCCGCTCGCGGCGCGACCTCGGCAGCGTCGCGGTCGTCGGGTTGTCGAGGGTCGGGACCAGGTAGAGGGCCCGCGGCCGCCCGGCCTTGCAGCATTCGAGGAATGCGTCCGGGTCGAGGCCCTCCTCGTCGCAGGCGACCGGAACGAGGCGAAGTCCGCGGCGCTCGGCGGCCATACGCAGGCCAGGATAGGTCAAGGCCGGCACGCAGAGCGCGTCGCCCGGCTTGAGGATGGCTGCGAGCACGGCGGCAAGGACCGCCTGGGCCCCGCCCCCCACGAGGACGCGCTGCACGGGAAGTGGCCCGAGCCGGCCGCCGAGCCACTGCACCGCCGCGGTCCGGTCCGCGAGGTTCCCGGCGCTGTCCTGGTACTGCATGCGGTCGAGGAAGCCCGGCGAGCCGGCAAGCCTCGACAGACCCGCCCCCATACGCTCGGCCAAACGCGCCAGGACCGGCTGCGGTGGCATGTTCATGCTGAAGTCGACGCTTCCCCCCGGGTCCGGCCGGCGCATCTCGGCGGCCGGTCGCGCGGCGGCGCGAACGAAGCTGCCCCGGCCGGCGGTGGCATCGATCAGGCCCGACCTGCGCGCCACGTTGAAGGCGCGCGTGACCGTGGTGAGATCGACGTTGAGGTGCTTGGCCAGAGCGCGCTGCGGCGGCAGGCGCACGCCCGGCGGCAAACGGCCGGCACGGATGTCCTCGGCCAGCGCCTTCACGATGGCGAGGTATTTCGGGCCTGCGTCGCCGGCTATTGTCGGGTTCCAGGATTCCAACATTGCCCCTGATCTCGCGTTGGCGTATGCATACCCGCACCGGGCAGGCGAGGCGAAAGGCCGCGTTGCCCTGGAGAGAACTTCGACGAGTCGCGGGACTCCGCCAGGAATGTATGGATATCTAAGCCATACATTCGGAGCGCGCAAGGCGCCCCTCCGTGCGGCCGGATGGCGGGCGGTTCAGGAACGTGGACGATGCAAAGGACGACCGATCGATCCCTGATGTCCGTCGGCCTGCGGTGCCGCTGCCCGCGGTGCGGCGAGGGACGCCTGTTCGATGGGTTCATCACCCTCAAGCCGCGCTGCGAGGCGTGTGGCCTCGATTTCAGCTTCGCCGACCCGGCCGACGGACCCGCCTTCTTCATCATGATGACGATGGCCTTCCCGGTCACCGCATTCGGTATCTGGCTCGAGCTCGCCTACGACCCGCCGCTCTGGCTCCATGCGGTCGTGACGCTGCCGCTGCTGCTTCTGGCCTGCGTGCCGATCATCCGGCCGATGAAGGGGCTCTTCATCGCCAGCCAGTACATCCACAAGGCCGAGGAGGGGCGCTTCGCGGTCCCGGAAGTGCCTGTTGTCGGTGCCACGACCCGGGACTGATCGCGCCCCCGGCCCGGCGCGGTCGCGGGCGGACGCGCTGGCGGCATCGCCTGCCCCCGGGCTTGCCGTGACGTCATCCGACCTGACGAGGACCGGGACGATGCTCCCCGCTTCCGACGTGTTCGAGACCTCCCTCCAGGCGCGGCGCGAGGACGGTTGCTACCGAACGTCCATCGGGCGCGTGCGGAACGTCGGCATGCTTCCGACGGCTGTCCGAAGGCATCCGGACGGCAGCCGTCGGCCCGTCACGGTCCTCGATGTCATCCGCGGCCGCGCGGCCGACTTCAACGTCACGACCTCGCTATGTCCCGTACCGCGCCGCCGGCGCGCGGGCGGCGCTGCGGCACCTCGGGGCCAGTCGAGCGGAGCGGGGCGCGCAGCAGCGGAGCGCGGCGGCCTTGATGGCGAGGCTGCGCAAGGCCGGCCTGCCGGTCCTGCCGGGCCAGAGCCACGTCTTGCCGGTCATGGCCGGCGACGTCCACCTCCGTCGCCGGATCAGCGAGGCGTTGCTGGAGCCTCACGGCATCTCCGTGCAGCCCATCGACGACCCGACCGTGCCGCGCGGCGGCGAGCGCCTGAGGATCACCCCGTCGCCGCTGCGAACCGAGACGCACAGGCGGGCACTCGTGGAGGCGCTGGTCGAGGATCGCTCGCGCCTGGGCCGGGGCGAGGTTTCGCTGGCCGCCCGACCGCGGCCCCATCGAGATGCGCAAGAGGTGACCGACATGCTGGCGAACGTTGACGCCCTGCTGCTCGCGCGGTGGCAATTCGGTTTCACGGTGGCCTTCCACATCGTGTTCCCAGCCTTCTCCATCGGGTTGGCGAGCTACCTGATGGTTTTGGAGGGCCTGTGGCTCGCCACCGGCCGACAGGTGTTCATCGATCTGTTCCGGTACTGGATCAAGATCTTCGCCATCGGCTTTGCCATGGGCGTCGTGTCCGGGCTGGTCATGTCCTACCAGTTCGGCACGAACTGGTCGGTCTACGCCGACAAGACGGGGCCCGTGCTCGGTCCGCTGATGGCCTACGAGGTGCTCTCGGCCTTCTTCCTGGAGGCCGGCTTCCTGGGGGTCATGCTGTTCGGGATGACGAAGGTCGGGCCGCGCTTGCACTTCCTCGCCACCCTGATGGTAGCCGTCGGGACCTTCTTCTCGGCGTTCTGGATCCTGTCCGTGAACTCCTGGATGCAGACGCCGCAGGGTTACGCCACGAACGACGCCGGGCAATTCGTGCCGGCCGACTGGTGGGCCATCGTTTTCAACCCGTCCTTCCCCTACCGCCTCGTCCACATGGTCCTGGCCGCCTACCTGACGACCGCCCTCGTCGTCGGCGCGGTCGGCGCCTGGCACCTGCTGCGCGACCGGACGAACGAGGGCGCGCGGACGATGTTCTCGATGGCCATGTGGATGCTTGCCGTCGTCGCGCCCCTCCAGATCCTGGCCGGCGACGCCCACGGCCTCAACACGTTGGAGCACCAGCCGACCAAGGTCATGGCCATGGAGGGCCATTACCGGAGCCACCCCGACGGCGCGCCGCTCATCCTGTTCGGCCTGCCCGACCAGGAGGCCGGCACGGTGCGCTACGCCGTCGAGGTGCCGAAGCTCTCCTCCCTGATCCTGAAGCACGGCCTCGACGAGCCGCTGAAGGGCCTCGACAGCGTGCCGCGGGAGAACTGGCCGCCGGTGCCCGTGGTGTTCTGGTCCTTCCGGGTGATGGTCGGCCTCGGCATGCTGATGCTCCTGCTGGGCTGCCTCAGCCTGCTCGCCCGCTACAAGGGCAAGCTCTACCAGTGGGCGGCCCTGCACCGCTTCGCCCTCGCCATGGGCCCGGCCGGCTTCGTGGCCGTCGTGGCCGGGTGGATCACCACCGAGGTCGGGCGCCAGCCCTTCACGGTCTACGGCCTGCTGCGCACGGCGGAATCGGCCTCCCCGCTCCACGCGCCGGCCGTCGCCGCGTCGCTCACCGCCTTCGTGCTGGTCTACTTCGCCGTGTTCGGGATGGGCACCGTCTACATCCTGCACCTCATGGCGAAGTCGCCGCATCGTGGCGAACGCGGGATCGAGCCCGGGGCACCGATCCGCACCGCCGGCATCACGCCCGCGCCCTGGTCGACCGCGACCGCACCCTCCACCCGGCCGAGTGAGGAGCCCACCATGCTCGCCAACGTCGATCTCTCGGTCGTTTGGGCGCTGATCATCGCCTTCGCGGTGTTCGCCTATATCGTGATGGACGGCTTCGATCTCGGCATCGGCATCCTGTTCCCGGCCTTCAGGCCGGGCCACGAGCGCGACACCGCGATGAATTCCATCGCGCCGGTCTGGGACGGCAACGAGACCTGGCTGGTGCTCGGCGGCGGCGGCCTGTTCGCGGTGTTCCCGCTGGCCTACGCGGTGATCATGCCGGCCCTCTACGCGCCGATCATCGCGATGCTGCTCGGGCTGATCTTCCGCGGCGTCGCCTTCGAGTTCCGCTGGCGCGATCCCGGCCACCGGGCGCTCTGGGATGTCGCCTTCACCGGGGGCTCGGTCGTGGCGGCGCTCGCTCAAGGGATCACCCTCGGCGCGCTCCTGCAGGGCATCAAGGTGGAGGGCCGCGCCTACGCGGGCGGCTGGTGGGACTGGCTCACGCCGTTCAGCCTGCTCGTCGGTCTCGGCATCGTCTGCGGCTACGCGCTGCTCGGCGCCACGTGGCTGGTGATGCGGACGGAGGGGAGCCTGCAGGATCGGTCGCGCACCTTCTCGCTCTGGCTCGGCGCGGCCACGGTCGCGGTGATTGCGGCCGTCAGCGCGGCGACGCCCTTCCTGGAAGGCAAATATTGGGAACGCTGGTTCGCGATGCCGAACGTGCTTCTCACCGCCCAGGTGCCGCTCCTCGTCGCGGTGGCCTCGTTCCTGTTCTTCCGTCTGCTTCGCGGCGGTGCGGAGAGGACGCCGTTCCTGCTGGCGCTCGGCCTGTTCCTGCTCTCCTTCGTTGGGCTCGGGATCAGCATCTTTCCCGACATCGTGCCGGGTCGGATCACCATCTGGGAGGCGGCGGCACCGCATTCGAGCCAGGTCTTCCTACTCGTGGGCGCGTCCGTCTTGATCCCGGTCATCCTGATCTACACGGCCTACTCGTACTGGGTCTTCCGCGGGAAGGTCGACGCGGCGGGGTACCACTGATGGGCACCACCTCCGCTCCCCGACACCCCGCTCCCTTGTGGCGCCGCCTCGTCTGGTTCGCCTTGCTGTGGGCCGGCAGCGTCCTCTCGCTCGGTGTCGTCGCCGGCCTCCTGAGAGCCTGGCTGAAGGCGGGCTGACCCACGGCGCGCGCAAGGTCCGGCGCGAGGGCTACCGCTACGCCAAGGCCGGGGTCGCTCAGGACGGATCGCGTGCCGTCGGCGGCCTCGCGGCGCGTCACCGAGCGCCTCCGATGTAGCGATTGGCGATCATCGAGGCCGCAGTCCGGTTCTCGACCCCGAGCTTGGCATAGATGGCTTCGAGATGCTTGGTCACGGTCCGGTGACTGAGACCCAGGATCTCTCCGATGTCGCGGCTCGACTTGCCCTGGGACAGCCAGAACAGGACGTCCGCCTCTCGCGCGGTCACAGGCAGGCACGTGCGCAATCGGGCGAGGCTCAGCGCCAGATCGTCCTGCGACAGCCGCAAAAGGATCTCGTCGGCCGTCCCGCCGACGAAGCTGAGGCTGTGGGGCGGACCGTTCGGTCCCCTCAGCGTCACGGAGCCGGTCGTCGTACCCGCGAGACAGGCCCGCAGCCACGCGGCAGCCTCGGGAGGCAGGGAGAGGACGCCGTCGGGTGTCGAGGCCAGAGCGGCGATGAGCTGCCCGGCCTGGGGCGTGCACCAGAGGACCCGACCGTCCGCCGAGACCGCCAGCAGGGTCCGGCCCATCGTGTCGAGGGCGGTGCGCGCGCTGCGGGCCGAGCGGGCCCCGGCGAGGTGGGTGCGGATGCGCGCAAGGATTTCGTCGGGGGCGATGGGCTTCGTGACGTAATCGACCCCGCCCGCATCGAGCCCCCGGACAATGTGCTCGGTCTCGCTGAGGCCGGTCATGAAGATCACCGGCACGCCTGCGAGATGCGGCTTCGCCTTGAGGCGGCGGCAGGTCTCGAACCCGTCCATGCCGGGCATGACCGCGTCGAGCAGGATCACGTCGGGGGTGACCTCGTCGACGAGGGAGAGGGCGAGATCGCCTGCGACCGCGATCAGGACCGTCGCGCCGGAGCGCTCGATCGCCTCGGTGAGGAAGCTCAGGGTCTCGGGCGAATCGTCGACGACGAGGACCACGTCCCGGGCGGGCCCGGTCATCGGTTCAGTCATCGATTCAGTCATCGGCTCAGTCATCGCCGACAAGCTCCGTCAGCACGGCGAGGTAGCGGCGCAGGTCGTAGCCGGCGATCAGCCCGCGCATCTGCTTCACGAAGGTCTGCGGCCCGGTTCCGTCCTGTTCCATCGCCGAGAGCTTCGCCTCGATGCCCCGGATGTGCCCGATGCGACCGAGCCGCAGCAACTCCCCGACATGGTCCGCGCCGGGACGGACCGCCGCGGGCACCGCGTCCACCGCGGCGGGTACCGCGTCCACCGCGGCGGCCGGGAGCGCCGCCGCATCCGCATCCGTCCAGTCGAGGCGCAGCAGCGCCATGGTCCGGTCCCGCACGTCGCGCAGGTCGAAGGGCTTGGCGAGGATCGCGTTGTGGGGCGGGCTGTCGCCGCGCACGGGGCCGAGCTCGTGAACGTTGGCCGACATCATCGCGATCGGCCCGGCATGGCCCCGCGCGCGCAGGGTCTCCGCCACGTCCCAGCCGCTCATGCCCGGCATCGCGATGTCCAGGACGATCAGGTCGATGCCGCCCGCCGCCTCCGCCACGCAGGCGAGGCAGGCCGCGCCCGTCCCGGCCTCGCGCACCGTGAGCCCGAGCGGTTCGAGGATGGCGCCCATCAGGGTGCGGTGAGCCGGGTCGTCGTCGACCACGAGGACGGTCCGGCGCGGCCCGGCATAGACCGGCTCGGCGCGCGCCGCCGGCGCGGGCGCGAGGGCGGGCTGCGCCACCGCGGCCAGCATCAGGCGCAGCCGCGCCTGCGTCCCGCCGCCGGGCGCCGCCGTCAGCGCGATCTCGCCGCCGAGGAGCTGCGCCAGCAGGTTGGCGATGGTGAGCCCGAGCCCGGTTCCGGGCGTGCGGCGGGCGGCCGGGGTCGATCCGCGCTCGAACGGCTCGAAGATCCGGGCGAGGTCCGCCGCGGGGATGCCGGGCCCGGTGTCGTGGATCGTGAAGACCGCGACTTGGCTGCGGTAGCTCAGGTCGAGCGAGACGGTCCCGCGGGGCGTGAACTTGATGGCGTTCGAGAGGAGGTTGAGGAGCACCTGCCGCAGGCGCTTCTCGTCGGTGGCGACCACCTGCGGCAGGATCTCGGGCCGGGTGAAGCGGAAGTCGAGCCCCGCCTCGCGGGCCTGGAGCCGGACCATGTCGGCGAGCTGGTCGAGGAAGTCGGCGAGCCGCACCTCGTCGCGGTTGATCTGCAGGCGGCCCGCCTCCATCCGCGAGATGTCGAGCAGTCCGTCGATCAGGCCCGAGAGGTGCTGGGCGCTGCGCCGGATCACCCGGATGCCGTTGAGCCGGGCCGGCGGGATCGTGGGGTCGGTCTCGAGGAGCTGGGCGTAGCCGAGCACGCTGGAGAGCGGCGTGCGCAGCTCGTGGCTCAGCCCGACGACGTAGCGGCTCTTGGCGTGGTTGGCCGCCTCGGCCCGCTCCTTGGCCTCCTGCAGCTTCGCGTCGGTGATCCTGTGGGCGGCGATCTCGGCCTCGTAGAGGGCGGTCTGCCGCAGGGTCTCGGCCTGGGCGACGCGCCGGCTCTCCTGCGCCAGCACGAACAGCCACGCGACCACGCCGAGGATGATCACGAGGGTGAAGAACACGCTGGTCAGCGCGGCGCGCAGCACCGCACGATGCTCCGGATGGGCGAGGCTCGCGCCCGCGTGCACGATGGCGAGGATCAGGCCGATCACCGCGCAGAGCGTCAGCATCACCGCGAGGTAGCGCCCGAGCGGGGCGCCGATCCAGGCGGCGGTCCGGCGCGGCAGGAGGCGGCCGAGCATGTGCTGGGCCTGGGCCTCCAGCCGGCCGTGCGGCTTGCAGAGGTCGGCGCAGCGCGCGTCGAGGGAGCAGCAGAGCGAGCAGATCGGGGCGTCGTAGGCCGGGCAATGGGCCATGTCCTCGCCCTCGAAGGGCAGCTCGCAGACCCGGCAGGCGATCTCGCCGGCACCCCAGTCCCGACGCGGCCGGCGCGCGAGGTACCAGCGCCCGCCCGTCGCCCAGGCGATGGCGGGCGCCGCGCAGAAGGCGATGGCGAGCGTCAGCAGCGGGGCGAAGGGCTGGAACGCCGGCCCCGCGAGCCCGAGATGGACGAGGCAGCCCGCCGTGAGCGCCAGCAGCATCGCCCCGGTGCCGACCGGATTGACCGCGTAGAGATGCGCCCGCTTGAACTCGATGCCGGGCGGCGAGAGGCGCAGCGGCTTGTTGACCGCAAGATCGGCGGCGAGCGCCCCGACCCAGGCCGAGACGACGCAGGCGTAGAGCGGCAGGGTGCTGCCGATCGTCTTGTCGATGCCGAGCATCATCAGCAGCACGGCGATGGCGACGTTGAAGACGAGCCAGACCACCCGGCCCGGATGGCTGTGGGTGAGCCGCGAGAAGAAGTTCGACCACGCGATCGAGCCCGCATAGGCGTTGGTCAGGTTGATCTTGAGCTGCGAGACGAGCACGAAGGCCCCCATCAGCAGCAGGGCGGCCCGGCTGTCCGCGCCCGCCACGTAGCCGAAGGCGACCCGGTACATCTGGGTCGGCTCCGCCGCCTCCCCCGGGGGGACGCCGTGTGCGAGGGCCAGGACCGCGAGCCCGGCGCCGAGCAGGATCTTGGCCATGCCGGGCAGGATCCAGCCGGCGCCCCCCGCCAGCACGGCGAGCCACCAGCGCCGGTCGCGGGGCGAGGCGGGCTCGGGCACGAAGCGCAGGAAGTCCACCTGCTCGCCGACCTGTGCCAGGAGAGCCAGCAGCACGCCGGTCGCGGCGCCGAAGCGCACGACATCGAACCCGCCCCCGCCGCCGTCGAGGCCCGGGAAGGCGGCCGCCGCGCCGAGCGCGGCCGGATCCTGCGCGGCGATGCAGACGAGCGGCAGGAGGTTGAGACCGATCCAGAGCGGCTGCGTCCAGATCTGGAACCGGCTGATCAGGCGGATGCCGTAGGCCACGAGGGGGATCACCGCGCCCGCGCAGACGAGATAGCCGAGCCAGAGCGGCAGCCCGAGGCAGATCTGCAGCGCCAACGCCATGATCGCCGCTTCGATGGCGAAGAACAGGAAGGTGAAGCTCGCGTAGATCAGCGAGGTCACGGTCGAGCCGAGATAGCCGAAGCCGGCCCCGCGGGTGAGCAGGTCCATGTCGACGCCGTGGCGGGCGGCGTAGACGGTGATCGGCGCGGCGGTGGCGAAGATGACCAGCCCGACGAAGAGGATCGCCGCGAGGGCGTTCGTGAAGCCCGCGGTGAGCACCAGCGTGCCGCCGATCGCCTCCAGCGCCAGGAACGAGACCGAGCCGAGCGCCGTCTGCGCCACCGCGGAGCCCGACCAGCGCCGGGCCTTCTTGGCGGTGAAGCGGAGCGCGTAATCCTCCAGGGTCTCGTCCGCCACGAAGCGGTTGTAGGCGCGCCGGATCGGGACGATGCGCTGCGAGCCGCTCATCGCGCGCGGATCCCGACGCGGCCCGGCGCGCGCGCCAAGACTGCGGCGCGAACGATGCGGCGCGCGCGGCCAGTCGCCCCGACGCGGCCCGAATGCTCTGCCCTGGCTTCCATCGGTTTCCGGAATAGACGGATCGACTGTGCCGCCCACGCAAAGGCCCGGCCATACGCAAAACCGCGTATAGGCCGCGCCGCGGCGGCCGACCTAGCCTGAACCCCGTCGATCCGCGGTCGCCTCTCAAGACCGCCGGACGTCCACGGGGTCAGGCACGATGGCAGACGACACCGATACCGGTTCGGATTCCGGCTTCTCGCCGCTGCGGCGCAGGCTGCTCATGGGAATGGCCGGCCTCCCGGCGCTGGCGCTGCTGCCGGGGCCCGCACGGGCCGCGGCCCCGACCGCTGCGGTCAACACGACCGGGCTCGCGGTGACGGACAGCGAGGTCACGGTCGGCATCCTGCACTCGGTCACCGGTACGATGGCGATCTCCGAGACCGGGGCGCAGCAGGCCGAGAAGCTCGCGATCGCCCAGATCAACGAGGCGGGCGGCGTGCTCGGCCGCAAGATCCGGATCATCCAGGAGGACGGCGCCTCCGACTGGCCGACCTTCGCCGAGAAGGCCAAGAAGCTCCTCGTCAACGACAAGTGCGCGGCCGTGATGGGCTGCTGGACCTCGGCCTCCCGCAAGGCGGTGCTGCCGGTGTTCGAGCAGTACAACGGTCTCCTGTACTACCCGACCTTCTACGAGGGCCTGGAGCAGTCCAAGAACGTCTTCTACACCGGCCAGGAGGCGACGCAGCAGATCCTCGCCGGGCTCGACTGGGTGCACAAGGAGAAGGGCGGCGACACCTTCTACTTCATCGGCTCGGACTATATCTGGCCGCGCACCTCGAACAAGATCGCCCGCAAGCACGTCGAGAACGTGCTCAAGGGGCGTGTCGTCGGCGAGGAGTACTTCCCGCTGGGCCACACGCAGTTCAACTCGGTGATCAACAAGATCAAGCTCACCAAGCCGAAGGTGATCTTCACCGACGTGGTCGGCGGCTCGAACGTGGCCTTCTACAAGCAGCTCAAGGCCGCGGGCATCGACCTCTCGAAGCAGGTGCTGATCACGATCTCGGTCACCGAGGACGAGATCGACGGCATCGGCGGCGAGAACATCGCCGGCGCCTACGCCTGCATGAAGTACTTCCAGTCGATCGAGAACGACAACAACAAGGCCTTCGTGGCCGCCTTCAAGAAGATGTGGGGCGAGAAGACCGTCATCGGCGACGTGACCCAGGCGGCCTATCTCGGGCCGTTCCTCTGGAAGATGGCCTGCGAGAAGGCGGGCTCCTTCGACGTGGACAAGGTGGTCGCGGCCTCCCCCGGCATCGAGTTCACGGCCGCGCCCGAGGGCTACGTGAAGATCGACCCGAACCATCACCTCTGGTCGAAGACCCGGGTGGGCCGGGCCAAGACCGACGGCCAGTTCGAGATCGTCTACACCAGCCCGGACCTGATCAGGCCCGATCCCTTCCCGAAGGGGTACCAGTAGGCGCGAGATTCTCCCTCCCCCGCAGAGGGGGGGGAGGGAAGGCGTTCCGGGAACGCCGCGAGACACGATCGGAGGACAACCGCCCTCCGCCCCCACACCGCCCCGGAGGCCCGTGACGGCATGTTCGGCGACTACTCCCTCGGCGATCTCGGCGCGATCTTCGCGATGCAGGGCTTTGCCGGCCTGATCCTGTTCTCGGTCTACCTGCTGATGGCGCTGGGGCTCGCGATCATCTTCGGCCAGATGGGCGTGATCAACATGGCGCACGGGGAGTTCATGATCCTCGGCGCCTACGTCACCTATCTGTGCTCGACGTTCTTCCAGTCCTACCTGCCGGGCCTGTTCCCGATCTCCTTCTTCGTGGCGATGGGCCTCGCCTTCCTGGCCTCGGGCGCGCTCGGGATGCTGGTCGAGTGGGGCCTGATCCGCTTCCTCTACAAGCGCCCCCTCGACACCCTGCTCGCCACCTGGGGCCTGTCGCTGATCCTGCAGCAGGCCTACCGCTCGATCTTCGGCGCGCGCGAGGTTGGCGTCGAGCTGCCCGCCTGGCTGATCGGTTCGGTTCAGGTCACCGACACGATCGAGGTGCCGATCAACGGCCTGTTCGTGATGGCCGTCACCCTGCTGATCACCGGCGCGGTGGCGCTGCTGATCTTCCGCTCGCGCTTCGGCCAGCAGATGCGCGCCGTGATGGCCAACCGCGCCATGGCGGGCGCCGTCGGCATCGATACGGACAAGGTCGACCGCACCACCTTCGGCCTCGGCTGCGGCATCGCGGGCGTCGCGGGCTCGGCCTTCACGATGATCGGCTCCACGGGTCCGACCTCGGGCCAGCTCTACATCGTCGACACGTTCCTGATCGTGGTCTTCGGCGGCGCCGCGAGCCTCGTCGGCACCATCGCGTCCGCCTTCTCGATCTCCCAGACCCAGTCCACGCTCGAATTCTTCCTCTCCGGCTCGATGGCCAAGGTGCTCACCCTGCTCGCCGTGGTCGGCATCCTGATGCTGCGGCCGCAGGGCCTCTTCACCCTCAAGGTCCGGCGCTGAGGAGGCCCGCGATGACGAATCCCGTCCAGGCGCTGACGAAATCCGTCACGGTCAACGACAATCCCTTCATGAAGCCGATGGAGTGGCTGAGCCTTCTCCTCCTCGCCGCCGTGATCCTGGTCGTGCTGCCGCTCGCGCTCGACGGGTTCCGGCTCAACCTCGTGGGCAAGTACCTCACCTACGCCTTCGTGGCGCTCGGCCTCGTGATCTGCTGGGGCTATGCCGGCATCCTGTCGCTCGGCCAGGGCGTGTTCTTCGGGCTCGGCGGGTACTGCATGGCGATGTACCTGAAGCTCGAAGCCTCGAGCGTCGAGAACACGAAGATCCAGTCGACGCCGGGGATCCCCGACTTCATGGACTGGAACCAGATCACGGCGCTGCCATGGTTCTGGCAGCCGTTCAAGAGCCTGCCGCTGACGCTCCTCCTGGTGGTCGCGGTGCCGGTGCTGTTCGCGCTTCTGATCTCCTTCGCGATGTTCAAGCGCCGGGTCGGCGGCACCTATTTCGCGATCATCACCCAGGCGATCGCCGCGATCCTGACGATCCTGATCGTCGGCCAGCAGGGCTACACGGGCGGCATCAACGGCATCACGGACCTGCGCACGCTCCACGGCTGGGACATCCGCACCAACCACGCCAAGACCGTGCTGTACTTCGTCAACGGCGGGCTTCTCGTCGCCTGCATCCTGGCGGCGCAGTACGTGAAGCGCTCGAAGCTCGGCCGCATCCTCGTCGCCCTGCGCGACAAGGAGGACCGGGTCCGCTTCTCCGGCTACTCGGTGGCGGGCTTCAAGGTCTTCGCCTTCTGCCTCGCGGCGGCCTTCGCGGCGGTCGGGGGCGCGATGTTCACCCTCCAGGTCGGGTTCATGTCGCCCTCCTTCGTCGGCATCGTGCCCTCGATCGAGATGGTGATCTACACCGCGGTCGGCGGGCGCCTGTCGCTGTTCGGCGCGGTCTGGGGGACGCTGCTGGTCAACTGGGCCAAGACCACCTTCTCCGAGAGCTTCCCCGAACTCTGGCTGTTCGGCCTCGGCGCGCTGTTCATCGGCGTAGTGCTGGCCTTCCCGAACGGGCTCGCCGGCCTCTGGCGCGAGCGGATCGAGCCGCGCCTCACCCGCCGGGTGAAGGCGCTCCGCGCGCCACCGCCCGCGATCGCCCCGCCCCACGGCGCCCCGGCCGCCTGAGGATTCCCCGATGAACGCCGCGCTCCTCGCCTCCCCCGTCATCGGCGCCGCCTCGGCCGCGCCCGACTACCTCCTGGCGGTCGAGGCGCTCACCGTCTCCTTCGACGGGTTCAAGGCGGTCAACGACGTCTCGTTCTACGTCGATCCGGACGAGATCCGGGTGATCATCGGTCCGAACGGGGCCGGCAAGACCACCGTGCTCGACCTGATCTGCGGGCGCACGCGGGCGAGCGCCGGCTCGATCCGCTACAAGGGCCAGGAGCTGACGCGGCTCTCCGAGAGCGCGATCGTCCAGGCGGGCGTGGGCCGCAAGTTCCAGACGCCGTCGATCTACGACGACCTCACGGTGTTCGAGAACCTGGAGATCTCCTATCCGCGCGGGCGCTCGGTGCTGGGCGCGCTGACCTTCCGGCGGGACGCCGCGGTGCGCGAGCGCATCCACGAGATCGCCGAGACGATCTTCCTCAAGGACCACCTCGCGGAGCGCGCCGAGTTCCTGAGCCACGGCCAGAAGCAGTGGCTGGAGATCGGCATGCTGCTGATCCAGGACCCGGAACTCCTGATGCTCGACGAGCCGGTGGCCGGGATGAGCGTGGGCGAGCGTGTGAAGACCGCCGAGCTCCTCAACCAGATCATCCGGGGCCGCTCGGTGCTGGTGATCGAGCACGACATGAAGTTCGTCGAGGACATCGCCCACCGGGTCACCGTGCTGCACCAGGGGCGGGTCCTCTCCGAGGGCTCGATGGAGCGCGTCAAGAACGACCCCAAGGTGATCGAAGTCTATCTCGGCCATTAGAGGAGCCGCAGATGCTGCAGACCGTCCCCGCGCCGCCGCCTCCGGACGTGAGGCCGACCGACCCCGCCATGCTGGCGATCCGCGGGCTCCACGCCGCCTACGGGCAGAGCGAGGTCCTGCACGGTCTCGACATCGCGGTGGCCCCCGGCGAGATCGTCGCGGTGATGGGCCGCAACGGCATGGGCAAGTCCACGCTCATGAAGACCCTGATGGGGATCCTGCCCGCGACCTTCGGCACGATCGCGGTCGACGGCCACGACGTCACAGGGCTCAAGAGCCACGCCCGCGTCGCCCGCGGCCTCGCCTACGTGCCGCAAGGGCGGATGATCTTCTCCACCATGACGGTGCAGGAGAACATCGAGACGGGCCTCACCGTCACGGGCGCGCGGCGGGTGCCCGAGGACCTCTACGCGATGTTCCCGGTGCTCCTCGAGATGAAGGGCCGGCGCGGGGGCAACCTCTCGGGCGGCCAGCAGCAGCAGCTCGCCATCGCGCGGGCGCTCGCGAGCCGGCCGAAGGTACTCCTCCTCGACGAGCCGACGGAGGGCATCCAGCCCTCGATCATCCGCGAGATGGGCCGCACCCTCAAGGCGATCCGCGACGCGCGCGGGCTCTCCATCGTCGTCTCCGAGCAGGTGCTGAGCTTCGCCCTCGACGTGGCCGACCGGGTGCTCGTCATCGAGAACGGCGCGATCGTCCACGAGAGCCCGCGCGCCGACATCGACGAGGCGCAGGTCGCCCGCTTCCTCTCGGTCTGAGAGGGCTGGGCCGGCCGACGGCGAAGTTCGCGCGCGCCCCGCGCGGAAAGGCGTCCGCCCCGGCGGACAGGGAGCTGGAGACGAGAGAACATGCCCGAGACGCTGATCAAGGTCGATCTGAGCCAGTCGGCCTACGACAACGACATGGTGCACAACCGCTGGCACCCGGACATCCCGATGGTCGCCACCGTCAAGCCCGGGGCCGACTTCATCGTCGAGACCTACGACTGGACCGGCGGCTTCATCAAGAACAACGATTCCGCCGACGACGTGCGCGACATCGACCTCTCGATCGTGCATTTCCTCTCGGGTCCGATCGGCGTCGAGGGCGCCGAGCCCGGCGACCTCCTGGTGGTCGACCTCCTCGACATCGGCGCCAAGCCCGAGAGCCAGTGGGGCTTCAACGGCTTCTTCTCGAAGAAGAACGGCGGCGGCTTCCTCACCGAGCACTTCCCGCAGGCCCAGAAGTCGATCTGGGACTTCGAGGGGATGTTCACCAAGTCCCGCCACATCCCGGGCGTGCGCTTCCCCGGCCTGATCCATCCCGGCCTGATCGGCTGCCTGCCCGACCCGAAGCTGCTCGCGACCTGGAACGAGCGCGAGATCGCCTTCGTCAACACCGATCCGGAGCGGGTGCCGGCGCTCGGCACCGTGCCGTTCGGGCCGACCGCCCATATGGGCCGGCTCACGGGCGAGGCGCGGGACAAGGCGGCGGCCGAGGGCGCCCGTACCGTGCCGCCGCGCGAGCACGGCGGCAATTGCGACATCAAGGACCTGTCGCGCGGTTCGAAGATCTACTTCCCGGTCTACGTGCCGGGCGCCGGCCTCTCGATGGGCGACCTCCATTTCAGCCAGGGCGACGGCGAGATCACCTTCTGCGGCGCCATCGAGATGGCGGGCTGGGTCCATCTCAAGGTCGACCTGATCAAGGACGGCATGGCCAAGTACGGGATCAAGAACCCGATCTTCAAGCCGTCGCCGATCACGCCGCAATACGACGACTACCTGATCTTCGAGGGCATCTCGGTCGACGAGTGGGGCAAGCAGCACTACCTCGACGTCCACGTCGCCTACCGGCAGGCCTGCCTCAACGCGATCGAGTACCTGAAGAAGTTCGGCTATTCCGGCGCGCAGGCCTACTCGATCCTCGGCACCGCGCCGGTCCAGGGCCACATCTCGGGCGTGGTCGACATCCCGAACGCCTGCGCGACGCTCTGGATCCCGACGAAGATCTTCGAGTTCGACATCAATCCGAGCGCCGCCGGGCCGACGAAGTTCCTCGACGGCTCGATCCAGATGCCGCTCTCGCCGGATCTCTGATCATGCCGGTCTACGACTACGCCTGCGCAGCCTGCGGCCCGTTCACGGTGATGCGGCCGATGGCCGAGTTCCAGCACCCGCACGACTGCCCCGGATGCGGGGCGGCCTGTCGCCGGGCCTTCCTCACCGCGCCGCGCCTCTCGGGGCTCGATCCGGCGTTGAAGGCCGCCCACGCCACCAACGAGCGCAGCCGCCACGCGCCGCGGCGCTCGGGTGGGCACGGGGCGGGCTGCGGCTGCTGCACGCCGCGGAAGACGGCGTCCCCGCCCGCGGCGGCCAAGAGCTTCCCGAACGCGCGGCCCTGGATGATCAGCCACTGACGCCGCCACCCCCCTCCCGTTCCGCCGCGGAGCGGGAGGAGGCGCGCGGCCATGAGATGGGGAGGAGCGACACCATGATCCACGGAGACATCTCGTCCAGCCAGGACAGCGTCGGCGTCGCCGTCGTGAACTACACGATGCCCCGCCTGCACACGCGGGCCGAGGTCTTGGAGAACGCCCGGGCGATCGGCCGGATGATCGTCGGCATGAAGTCGGGCCTGCCCGGGCTCGACCTCGTGATCTTCCCCGAATACTCGACGCACGGGATCATGTACGACGCCGCGGAGATGTACGAGACCGCCTCGGCCATCCCGGGGGCCGAAACCGAGATCTTCGCCGCCGCCTGCCGGGAGGCTAAGGTCTGGGGCGTGTTCTCGCTGACCGGCGAGCGCCACGAGGAGCACCCCCGCAAGGCGCCCTACAACACCCTGATCCTGATGAACGACCAGGGCGAGATCGTGCAGAAGTATCGCAAGATCATGCCCTGGACGCCGATCGAGGGCTGGTATCCGGGCGATCGGACCTACGTCTCGGACGGTCCCAAGGGACTGAAGGTCAGCCTGATCATCTGCGACGACGGCAACTATCCCGAGATCTGGCGCGACTGCGCCATGCGCGGGGCCGAGCTGATCGTCCGCTGCCAGGGCTACATGTATCCGGCCAAGGAGCAGCAGATCGTCATCTCGAAGGCGATGGCCTTCGCCAACAACACCTACGTGGCGGTGGCCAACGCGGCCGGCTTCGACGGCGTCTACACCTATTTCGGCCATTCGGCGCTGATCGGCTTCGACGGGCGCACGCTCGGCGAGTGCGGCGAGGAGGCGATGGGCATCCAGTACGCGGCCCTGTCGAAGTTCCTGATCCGCGACTTCCGGGCCCATGGCCAGTCCGAGAACCACCTCTTCAAGCTGCTGCACCGCGGCTATACGGGCATGATCAACTCGAAGGAAAATCGGCACGGGATGTCGGATTGCCCTTACGACTTCTACCGGCGCTGGATCGAGGATCCCGACGGCACCCGCGAAGCGGTGCGAGCCATCACCCGTCGGAGCGTCGGCACGGAGGAATGCCCGATCGCGGGCATCCCCTTCATCGGCCAGGGTGAAGCGCCGCCCGACCCCTGATACGGCCCCCGGTCGATCGGTTCGGCCGCGTGCGGCGAACCGCGCCGGGCCCCCTCTCCCATAGGGCAGGGCGATCGCATATGGCGGGCCCCCTTCCTCGGCTCGCACCTGAACCGCACCGCGCCCCCTCTCCCGTGCGGGAGAGGGTTGGGGTGAGGGATGAGAACTCTACGGACATGACGCGACGCCACCGAGCGGGCCTGCTACGCCCCATCCTGACAGTTCTCGTCCCTCATCCTGTCCCTCTCCCGCACGGGAGAGGGGACCCGCGCCCTATCCGCCTCGGGGCTCGGCCGGCATATGCGATCGCCCTGCCCATAGGGAGAGGGTCGGGGTGAGGGGTATGACCTTACAGGACTGAGCACGGCATCGACGCGCGTTCGGGGCCGCGTCTCGTTCGGAAACCTCATACCCCTCACCCGGCTTTCTGCGAAAGCAGACCTCTCCCTATGGGAGAGGGGACCCGCGCTTCGTCCTCAGACGATGCGTCAGACCGAACCAGACAATCGGACATGGCATGACCCGCCAGCCCTGAAGCATCGTCCCGACAGGTGGGTGCCGAGGGTCAGGCCCGATCGAGAAATCCGAGGAGGGTCCTGGTCACGGTCTCGGCGCGCGTCACGCTGTGGGCGTGGCCGCCATCGGGCATGAGGTCGAGCCGCGCGTTCGGCAGCCCCGCGGCAAGCCGCTCCGAGGCGGTGTAGGGCACCAGCACGTCGTCGCGCGCGGCCATCACCAGCGTCTCGTGGGAGATAGCGCCGAGGCGGCCCGTCAGATCGAAGGTCTCCAGGGCGGCGATGCGCGCCAGAACGGTGTCGGCCCCGGGGAAATGCGCCAGGGCGTGCGCCTCGTCCGCCGCCAAGCGCTCCCCTTCAGCCGAGATCCAGGGCGCCGGATACAGGAAGATCGCTTGCGCCCGGACGAAGGCCTCGGGACCGGCCCGCGTCAGCAGCGCCTTGCGGGCCGCGAAGCAGCGCCGGGTCGCCGGGTCCATCACGTCCCAGCCGTTGATCACGACGATGCGCCCGACCCGCCCGGGGCAGGCGAGCGCGAGTTGCAGCGCGATCAACCCGCCGAGCGCGTGCCCGACGATGTCGGCCGTCTCCACATCGAGACGGTCGAGGAGGGCGCGCACGTCCTCGGCCATGGCCGGAATGTCGTGGCCGGGCTCCAGCGGTCCGGCCGAACGGCCGGTCCCGCGATGATCGTAGGCGACGACGCGGAAGCGCTCGGCGAGGGCCGGGATCTGCGGCGCGAAGTAGCCGGCCGATCCGCCGAGCCCCGGCGAGAGCAGGACGGTCCGGCCCTCGGCCCGGCCGTGGATCTCGTGGTGAACCGGCGCGATCATCCGCTCAGGCAGCCCCTCGGCCAGCCGTCCCGAGATGCGCGACCGAGGCGATCTCGACCAGCGCCTCGGGCTTCACCAACCCGCACTGGATACAGTAGCGCGCCGGCTTCTCGCCCGGAAAGTACGCCCCGTAGACCGCGTTGATCGCGGCGTAATCGGCCCAATCTTTCAGGAAGACGTGGTTGAAGGTGACGTCGTCCATGCTGCCGCCCGCGGCCTCGACGACGCCCTTGATCGTCTCCAGCACGTGGCGGGTCTGCGCGCCCGCATCACCCACATGCACGACGTTGGCCTCGGCATCGAGCGGCAGGGTGCCCGAGACGTAGAGCACGCCGTCGGCCAGCGTTCCGGGCACGTAGGGCGCGAGCGGCTTGCCGGTGCCGGGCGGGATCACTGCGGTCTTCGGCATGGTCTCACGTTTCCCTGTTCAGGCCCGTTCGGCCGCGCGGCTCGGTTCCGCAGCGAGCGCCGCCGTCAGGGCCTCGACGTCGGAGACCCAGCCGAAGAACGTCTCGATGTTGCGGAGCGCGCCCTCCTGCAGGCTCGGCGGCCCGGCCTGGTGGGTGGCGTCGGCGAGCACGATGCCGAAATACTCGCGGTGGTAGCCGTCGCGCAGGGTCGATTCCACGCAGACATTGGTGGCGATGCCGGTGAAGATCAGGCTGCGGATGCCGCGCGCCCGGAGCATGCTGTCGAGCGGGGTGTTGTAGAAGCCGCTGTAGCGGGGCTTGGGCAGGACGATGTCGCCCGGCTCCGGCCTCAGCGCATCGACCAGTTCATAGTCCCAGCTCCCCTTGGCCAGCAGCCGCTGGTTCATCTCGGGGCGCCGCCGCATAGTCTTGAGCGCGTTCGACTTGTGCCAGTTCGGCGAGCCCGGGCCGCCCGCCTCGACGTAGTCGGCGTCCCAGCCGTTCTGGAACCAGATCACCAAGATGCCGGCCGCGCGCGCGGCGGCGACGGCCTGGGCGATCCGCTCGATCACGGGCCCGGTCGCCGAGACGTCGAAGCCGGCGAGATCGAGATACCCCCCCGCGCTGGCGTAGGCGTTCTGCATGTCGACCACGATGAGCGCGCTCATGGCCGGATCGAGGGCGATCGGCTCAGGGCGCGCGGGGAGGACCACGCCGCCGTAGCGGCCCGCCGGGTCGCGGTATCCGGCCGGTGCCTCGTCCCCCATCACGCCACCTGCGCCATCGGTGCGGCGGCCGCGACGTGCCGGCGCGTCTCCATCAGCGGCTGAATCCGCTGTCCGAAGGCGTCGAGCCCCGCGAGGAAGTCGTCGAAGACGAGGAGCACGCCGCCGGTGCCGGGCACCGTCATCACCGCGTCGAGGAGCCGCGCGACGGTGGCGTAGGAGCCGACCAGCGTGCCCATGTTGATGTTCACCGCCGAGGTCGGGTCGGCCATCTGGCGCACGTTGGTGTCGGCGCCGGACTTCGTGTCGGCCTGGCCCTGGAGCCCGAGCCAGGCGATCGCCTCCTGATCCGCCCCGGCCTTGTAGTGCTCCCACTTGGCCTCGGCCGCCGCGTCGGTCTCGTCCGAGATGATCATGAACAGCACGTAGGACGAGACCGCGCGGCCGGTCTTCGCCCGCGCCTCCTCCAGCCGCGCCACGGTCGGCGCGAAGGCGGTCGGGGTGTTGACGCCCTTGCCGAAGCAGAAATTGTAGTCCGCATGGGTCGCGGCGAAAGCCATGCCGGCGCCGCTCTGGCCGGCGCAGATCAGCTTCATCGGCGCCTGCGGGCGCGGGCTCAGGCGGCAATCGTCCATCTGGAAGAACGCGCCCTTGCGGTCGCTGCGGCCGGTCTCCCAGAGGTCGCGCAGGATCTGCGCGTACTCGGACAGGTACTCGTAGCGGCGGGCGAAATATTCATCGCCCGGCCAGAGGCCCATCTGGGAATATTCTGGCTTCTGCCAACCGGTGATCAGGTTGAGGCCGAAGCGGCCGTTCGAGATCGAGTCGATGGTCGAGGCCATCCGGGCGACGATCGCCGGCGGCAGGCACAGGGTCGGCGCGGTCGCGTAGAGCTTGATCCGGCTGGTGACGGCGGCGAGCCCCGACATCAGCGTGAAGGATTCGAGGTTGTGGTCCCAGAACTCGGTCTTGCCGCCGAAGCCGCGCAGCTTGATCATCGAGAGGGCGAAATCGAGCCCGTACCCTTCCGCCTTCAGCGTCACTGCCTTGTTCAGCGCGAAGCTCGGCATGTATTGCGGCGCGTTCTCGGACAGCAGCCAGCCGTTGTTTCCGATCGGGATGAAGACGCCGATCTCCATAGGCTCGGTCATAGTCACCTCGTGCAGCGCAGGAGCCGTCCGAAGACTTGTCCCATCGAGTAAGGTTGGCCAATCGAGCCGGGTGGTCAAACGTCAAATCGCGGCGCTCGGCCATTTGCACAAACTCTCCGCGGGCTGCCCGCGGGATAGGCGGGGCCTGCCCGCGCGCGCGGCGAGACTCACCCGAGCCGCAGCCCCCGCCTGGCCCTGCGCCGCTGCAGGTACAGGCTGGCGCCGAGCGCCGCGGCGATCACCGCGAGGGAGAGGCCGGTGGTGAGTGTGCCGAGCGCGTAGATCTCCGGCGTCGTCACGGTGGTGGTCAGGCCCTGCAATTCCAGCGGCAGGGTGTTGCGGCCGCCGATGGCCTGGCTGGTGCGGGCGAGCTCGTCGAAGGACAGGGTGAAGCCGAACAGCGCGACGCCGACGAGCGAGGGCCCGAGGATCGGCACCACGACGTGGCGCAGGGTCTGGGCGCCCGTGGCGCCGAGGTCGCGGGCGGCCTCCTCGTAGGCCGGGTCGAAGCGGTTGAAGACCGCGAACATGATCAGGAGGCCGAAGGGCAGCGTCCAGGTGAGATGGGCGCCGAGCGCCGAGGTGTAGAGCCCCATCAGCGTGCCATGCTCCTGCAGCCAGCCCCAGCCGGTTTCGGCAGCCAGCCACTTCACCGCGTCGTCGAGGAGCCGGAACTCCAACCCGATGCCGAGCGAGACCACGATGGAGGGCACGATCAGGCTCGCCACCGCGACCGTGAACAGCGCGCCCTCGCCGGCGAAGCGCTTGCGGAAGGCCAACCCTGCAAAGAACGCGATCCCGACGGTGAGCCCCATCACCACGAGGCCGAGGCGGAGCGAGCGCCAGAGCGCGCCCCAGATGTCGACGATGCCGGAGCCCGCCCAGAGCTTGCCGAACCAGTGCGTCGAGACCCCGTTCATCGGGAAGGTCAGGCCGCCCTGCGGGCCCTGGAAGCTGAGGACCAGGATGGTCAGCGTCGGCCCGTACAGGAAGGCGACGAACAGGGCGAAGAAGGCCGCAAGCGCGTAGAAGGCGGGGGTGCGGGGCCGGTCGGTCATCTGGCTCACAGCTCCTTGCGCAGGTCGATGAGCCGCGTCATCGCGACGATCATCAGCATCACGGCGCCGAGCAGCACCGCGGCGTTCGCGGCCGCCGCGGGCAGCTGGAGCGCCGACATCTGCACCTGGATGATCTTGCCGACCGAGGCGATCTGCTGGCCGCCCATGACGCCGACGGTGACGAAGTCGCCCATCACCAGCGTGATCACGAAGATCGACCCGATGGCGATGCCGGGTTTCGCGAGCGGGATCACCACGTTCCACAGGGTCTGCCAGCCGGTGGCGCCGGCGTCGTAGGCCGCCTCGATCAGCGCGCGGTCGATGCGCGCCATGCTGTTGAAGATCGGCACGATCATGAAGACCGTGTTGAGGTGCACGAAGGCCAGCACCACCGCGAAGTCGGAGTAGAGCAGCCCCTCGATCGGCCGCGCGATCAGCCCCAGCCCCATCAGCGTGTCGTTGACGAGGCCGTTGCGGCCGAGCAGCGGGATCCACGAGATCATCCGAATCACGTTCGAGGTCCAGAACGGGATGGTGCAGACGAGGAACAGCACCATCTGAACGTTGCGCGAGCGGACGTGGAAGGCGACGAAATACGCCACCGTGAAGCCGATCAGCAGGGTGAAGACCCAGGTGAGCGCGCAGAACTTCAGCGTCGAGAGGTAGGTCCGCAGGGTCGTGCAGGCGTTGCCCGTGTCGAGGCAGCCCTCGAACACGTCGACGTAGTTCTGCAGCGTGAAGGCGGGGATGATCTCGTACTCGTTGTACTCCCAGAAGCTGACCATCAGGGTCAGGAGGAGCGGCACGAGGAAGAAGAACCCGAAGACCAGCGCCATCGGCGCCGCCTGGACGTAGGCCAGCGCCCGCCGTCGTCGGGTCTTCGCGGCAAGGCTCGCGGCGGCCGGCGCGATGGGCGCGTCCGCGAGGGCGGGCAGGGCGGCCTCGGTCATGGCTCCGCCCCCGCGGGACACCGGGGCGCCCTCACGCCGCGATGAACTCGTTCCACTTGCGGACCATGTAGGTGTTCTCGTCCATCACCGCGTTCCAGCAGGCGACGCCGCCCATGCGCGCCTCGAAGGAGCCGCCGTCGCGGGTGGCGCCGGCCTTCTCCAGCACGCTTCCGTCCGGGCCCTTGATGTCCCGCTCGGCGGGCTTGCCCTCCATCCAGTAGGCCCACTCGTAGGGCTCCATCTGCGCCTTGGCGGTCTCCAGCACCGCCGAGTAGTAGCCCTGGCGGTTGAGGTAGGCGCCGGCCCAGCCGGAGAGGAACCAGTTGATGAAGTCGTAGGCCGCGTCGAGCTTGCGGCCCGTGAGCGTCTTGGGCAGGCCGAAGCCCGAGGCCCAGGCCCGGTAGCCCTCCTTCAGCGGCTGGTAGGTGCAGGCCACGCCCTGCGAGCGCACCTTGGTCACGGCGGGCGACCACATGGACTGGATCACCGTCTCGCCCGACGCCATCAGGTTCACGGACTCGTTGAAATCCTGCCAGAAGGCGCGGAACTGGCCGGCGCGCTTGGCCTCGATCAGCACCTTGATGGTGCGGTCGATCTCGGCCTTCGTCATGTTGCCCTTGTCGGGATAGGTGTAGTCGCCGCTGGCCTCGATCACCATGGCGGCGTCCATGATGCCGATGGAGGGGATGTTGAGGATCGAGGCCTTGCCCTTGAATTCGGGGTTGAGCAGCTCCCGCCAGCTCGTGACCGGGCGCTTGATCAGGTCCGGGCGGATGCCGAGGGTGTCGGCGTTGTAGGTGGTGGGGATCAGGGTGATCCACTCGGTGGCCGAGCCGGCGAAGGTCTTGGCGTTCTGGCCTTCCAGGTAGAAGACCTTCTTCGGGGCCGTGCCCTGGTCGCCGATCTTCTTACTACCCACCTCGCCCCGGGTGAAGACCGGCGTGATGTTGTCGGCCTGCTTGATCCGGCGGGCGTCCATGCCCTGGATGTTGCCGGACGGGATGAGCTTCCGGAGGCTGAAATACTCCGTGTCGAGGAGGTCGAAAGAGTTCGGCTGCGTCACCACGCGCTTGGTCACCTCGTCGGTGACGACGGGGATGTACTCGATGGTGATGCCGAGATCCTCCTTGACCTTGCGGGCGATGTCGCCGGACTGGTTCACGGCGGTGCCGAGGTAGCGCAGGGTCACGGGCTCGGCGGCGATCACGTTCGGGAATCCGGTGATCGGGCCGGCACCGAGCGTCAGCCCGGCGGCACCCGCCCCGCGGAGCAGGGTGCGGCGGCTGAGCTTGATCGTGGTGGTCATGCGGGGTCCTCGACGCAGGTGAGAGAACGGATCAGGCGCTCAGGCGGTGGGCGGCGGCCTCGTCCCAGCCGAGCGGCACGGTCTGGCCGAGGGCGAGCGGCCGGGCGGCGTAGGCGCCGTCGTCGATGATGGCGGTGAGCGCGGCGGGCTCCCGGCCGCCGAGGCCGTCCGCCTCCAGACCGACATGCACGCTGGTGCCCTGGTACTCGATCGATACGACGCGGGCCGGTACGGCCTCGGCGCCCGCCTCCGGACCGAGGCGCATCCGGTCGGCGCGCACGGCGATCTCGCCGGCATCGGGCAGGCGGATGACGTTGTGGCCGCCGATGAAGCGGGCGACGAAGGCGGTGGCGGGCCGCTCGAAGACGGTGCGCGGGTCGGCGGCCTGCTCGATGCGGCCGCCGTTCATCACCACCACGAGGTCGGAGAGCGCCATCGCCTCCTCCTGGCTGTGGGTGACGTGGATGAAGGTGAGGCCGAGTTCCGCCTGGATCCGCTTCAGCTCGGTCCGCATCCGCACCCGCAGGAACGGGTCGAGGGCCGAGAGCGGCTCGTCGAGGAGCAGGACCTTCGGGCCGGTGACGAGGGCGCGGGCGAGCGCCACGCGCTGCTGCTGGCCGCCGGAGAGCTGGGCCGGCATCCGCTCGGCGAGGTGGGCCATCTGCACGAGGTCGAGCATGGCCAGCGCCCGGGCGCGGCGCTCGGCCTTGCCCACGCCCCGCATCTTCAGGCTGAAGGCGACGTTGTCGCGGCAATCGAGGTGCGGGAAGAGGGCGTAGCTCTGGAACATCATCGCGGTGCCGCGCTCAGAGGGCGCCGCGTCGCCCACCGCGCGCGGGCCGATCACCACGTCGCCGGAGGACACCGTCTCGTGGCCGCCGATCATCCGCAGGGTCGTGGTCTTGCCGCAGCCCGAGGGGCCGAGCAGGCAGCAATAGGCGCCGGAGCGGACCTTGAGGTCGATCCCGTCCACGGCGACCGTGCCGCCGTAGCGCTTCGTCAGGCGGATCAGCTCGACTTCCATGCGTCTCTCCCGCGGCAGGTCCAGCAAGGGGCGGGCCAGCCGAGGCACGGATCGGATCCTCACCCCGCTGCGGGCCCCGCGCACGCTCCTCCGAGCCGGACTCACCCCAGTGCCATCAGGCTCGCGTTGCCTCCGGCCGCGGCGGTGTTGATGCTGAGGCTGCGCTCGCGCAGGAGCCATCCGGTCGGGTAGAGGCCGTCCACCGCCGTGTGGACCGGGATCACGGCGGGCGCGCCCTCGGCGACCGCGTGCAGCACCGCTTCGAGCGCGGCTCCTTCCGCCTCGGCGAGGACCGCCGCGCAGCCCGCCGGATCGGGCGCGTCCGAGAGGTCGATCACGGTGCGAACCGATTCGGGCAGGTCCGCGACCCGGCTGCGCAAGACGTCCCTTGCGCAGAGCCGCACCCGGTTGCCCGTGGCGAGCGCGGCGGCGAGCTGGGCGTGCAGGCCGGCTTCCGTCAGCGGCAGGCAGAGGATCGTCCCGCGCGGGAGCAGGTCGTAGCGGTTCTCCTCGCCGACCGGGCCGGGCAGGAGCGCGCCGTGGCCGAGTGGCGAGTGGGCCGCCGTCCGTTCGGCGAGGGCCGCCTCCGCCGTGCGGCCCTCCCGACGCAGCGCGTCGCGCAGGTCCCGCAAGGGGGCCGGGATCGGCGCGTCCGCGGCGAGGCCGGTCTCGGCCGGGCAGGCGGCGAGCAAGCGGCGCAGGTAGAGCGGGCCGCCGGCCTTCGGGCCGGTGCCGGAGAGGCCCGCGCCGCCGAAGGGCTGCGTTCCGACGACCGCGCCGATCATGTTGCGATTCACGTAGATGTTGCCGGCCTCCGCCGCGTCGGCCATCCGCCGGGCTGCGGCGTCGATGCGGCTGTGCGCGCCGAAGGTCAGGCCGTAGCCGGTCGCCGCGATCCCGGCGAGCAGCGCGTCGAGCCCCGCCGCCTCGTAGCGCAGCACGTGCAGCACCGGCCCGAACACCTCGCGCTCCAACGCCGCGAGGTCGGCGACCTCGACGAGCGTCGGGGCCACGAAGTGCCCGGCCGCGGTCTCCGGCGGCAGGGACGGGGCGTGGACCGGCCGGCCCCGCGCGCGCATCCGTGCCACGTGGTCGAGGATGCCCGTGCGCGCCGTCTCCGAGATCACCGGGCCGACATCGGTGGCGAGCCGGGCCGGGTCGCCGACGCGCAGTTCCGCCATCGCGCCCTTCAGCATGGCGAGCACCCGGTCGGCGATCTCCGCCTGCAGGCAGAGCACCCGCAGGGCCGAGCAGCGCTGGCCGGCCGAATCGAAGGCGGAGGCCAGCACGTCGGCCACCACCTGCTCGGGCAGCGCGGAGGAATCCACCACCATCGCGTTCAGGCCGCCGGTCTCGGCCACCAGCGGCACCGGGCGCCCGTCCGGCCCGAGCCGCCCGGCGAGCGCGGCCTGGATGCGCTTGGCGACCTCGGTCGAGCCGGTGAACATCACCCCGCAGACGCGCGCGTCGGCGACGAGACGCGCCCCGACCGCGCCGTCGCCCGGCAGGAGCTGGAGGGCGTCCGGCGGCACCCCGGCCGCGCGCAGGATGGCGACGGCGCGCGCGGCGGTGAGCGGCGTCTCCTCGGCGGGCTTGGCCAGGACCGGGTTGCCGGCGGCGAGCGCGGCCGCGACCTGCCCCGTGAAGATCGCCAGCGGGAAGTTCCAGGGGCTGATGCAGGCGACGGGTCCGAGCGGGCGGTGCGTGTCGTTCGCGAAGTCCCGCCGGACCTCACCCGCGTAGGCGCGCAGGAAATCGACCGCCTCGCGCAGTTCGGCGATCGCGTTCGGCAGGCTCTTGCCGGCTTCACGGATCATCAGGGCCAGCAGCGCGTGGGGCTCGGCCTCCATCCGGTCGGCGGCGCGCTCGAGGATCGCGGCGCGCGCGTCCGGAGGCGTCAGGGCCCAATCGGCGGAGGCGGCCTGGACGAGCGCGGCCTCCACGGTCCGCGCGTCGGCCTCCACGACCCGCCCGACGATGTCGGCCCCGTCGGCCGGGTTCGCGACCGGGCGGGCCTCGCCCGTGCCCGGCCCGTCGCCGAGGAGCGGCCCGGCCTCGGCCGGCACGCGAGCCGCCGCCGCGAGGCCGCGCGCGAGGTCCGCCAGCACGTCCTCGTCGGCGAGGTCGTAGCCGGACGCGTTCGCCCGGTCCGGAAACAACGCGCCGGGCTGGCGGATGCCGGGATGGGCCGCGCCGGGCGGGACGAGCGCCATCGCCTCCGCGACCGGGTCCAGGGCCAGCTCCGCCACCGGCACCGCGGGGTCGCCGATCCGGTGGACGAAGGAGGCGTTCGCGCCGTTCTCCAGAAGCCGGCGCACGAGGTAGGCGAGCAGCGTCTCGTGGCTGCCAACCGGCGCGTAGATGCGGCAGGGCCGGTCGAGCTTGGCCGGGCCGACCACCTCTCCGTAGAGGGCCTCGCCCATCCCGTGCAGGCACTGGAACTCGTAGTCGCCGGGCCGGAACCGCGGCCCCGCCATCGCCAGCACGGCGGCGAGGGTGCGGGCGTTGTGGGTGGCGAATTGCGGGAAGACCGCGTCCCGCGCCGCGAGCAGTCGTCGCGCGCAGGCGAGGTAGGCGACGTCTGTGTGGAGCTTGCGGGTGAAGACCGGGAATTCGCCGATCCCCTCGACCTGGGCGCGCTTGATCTCGGTGTCCCAGTAGGCGCCCTTGACGAGGCGGAGCATGAGGCGGCGCCGCGTCCGCCGGGCGAGATCGACGACCATGTCGATCACGGCCGGCGCCCGCCGGCCGTAGGCCTGCACCACGAAGCCGAGGCCGTCCCAGCCGGCGAGCCGCGGATCCGCCGCGAGCGCCGCCAGGATGTCGAGGGAGAGGTCGAGCCGGTCGGCTTCCTCGGCGTCGATGTTGAGGCCGATGTCCCCGGCGCGCGCCGCCGCGGCGAGGTCGGCGACGCGGGGCAGGAGCTCGGCCATCACCCGCTCGCGCTGTGCGCGGGTGTAGCGGGGGTGGAGCGCCGAGAGCTTGATCGAGATGCCCGGCCCCGCATAAGGCCCGCGCCCCGCCGAGGCCGCGCCGATCGCCGCGACGGCCTCCGCGTAGGCGGCCGCGTAGCCGTCCGCGTCGGCCGCGGTCATCGCCGCCTCGCCGAGCATGTCGTAGGAGTGGGTGAAGCCCCGCGCCTCCCAGGGCGCGGCGTGCGCCAGCGCCTCGGCGATGGTGCGGCCGGTGACGAACTGGCCGCCCAGCACCCGCATGGCCCGGTCGAGCCCGGCCCGCACCAGCGGCTCGCCGCCCCGGCGCAGCAGGGGGGTCAGCGCGGGCCCGAGCCCCTCCGGCGCGTCGGGCGCCAGGATGGCGCCCGCCACCACGAGCCCCCAGGTCGCCGCGCCCGCGAAGAGCGAGGCGGGATGGGCGAGATGGGCCTGCCAGTCGCCGCCGCCGACCTTGTCGCGGATCAGCGCGTCCCGGGTCGCCGCGTCGGGGATGCGCAGCAGCGCCTCGGCGAGGCACATCAGCGCGACGCCCTCGCGGGTCGAGAGGTCGTATTCCCGCATCAGGCTCTCGACCGGGCCGCGCTGCCCCCGCGCACGCAGCGCCTCGACGAGGCGGCGGGCGAGCGGCCCGGCCACGGCTTCCTCGGCCGGGGTCGGGGCGGCCTCGGCGAGGAGCGGCAGCAGGCATTCGGGCTCGGATCGACGGCCGGCGGCGCGGATGCGGGCCCGCAGCGGGTCGCCCGGGGCCGGTGGCCCGGCGAGGTCGGCGAAGGGCGAACCTGCGATCTCGGTCATCGTCCGGCGGCCTCCTCGCGCCGGAGCTTACCACCCGCCGCAGGCGGAGCCAGGGGCCGCCGCCTCGATCGGTGCGGCTTCCCCCGCGCGCAGGGAGGAGGATATCCCTCGGCATCCCGAAAAATACCCCGGACTGCGGATCAGACGGCTTCCGGGCGCATGGTTCGGCCGAAGACCGTATCAGACGGAGCCCGACCGGGACGACCCGCGCCGAACCGCGTAGCGCGCGTAGCCGCGATGCGCCCGGGCGACGCGGTGGCGGGCGCTCCCGTGCCAGGCGAGCCGGCGCGGGCCCGTATCGGCGTGGATGAGGCCGCCCGGATAGGAGCCGATGCCGCCGACCTCGGGCATGCCGCGCAAAGCCGCGAGCGTGCGGGCGACGGAGGCTGCGCGGGGCCGGAAGTCGACCGCCGCGCCGCGATAGTGCTGCGAGTTGTGGGCGTGGCGCCCGCCGCAGGTCGAGGTGATCTGGATCGGTCCGACGCGGGCGGTCAGCCGGGCGATCATCGCGCGGGTGCGGGGCTGCAGGCAGCCGAGGCCGCGGACCTGGGGTTGGAAGGAGACGTAGCTCGTGGCGGGTCGGGCGTGAATTGGTCGGGCTTGGGCGGCCGTCGAGAGGCCCGAGAGGGCGGCGAGGCAGGCGAGCGCGATCCGGATCCGCATCCAGTCATCCCTTGGTTGTTGGAGAAGGCGGGCGGGTTAGGGGAAGCCTCCGGCGGGGTCAACCGGAGCGGGCACACGCCCCGGTTGCAGGCCCGCGCCCTTGATCCGGCGGCCGGGGGCTGGCCTGATGCCCGCCGGTGGGCGGGTGCCCGCCTGCGGGCGGGCACCCGCCTATGATCGCGGCCACGCGTGCGGCCGGTGCTGCGGCGGGGGAGACGACGGGGAACGATGGCACAGGCTTCAGACGGCGTGCACCAACCGGTGCGCGCATCCATCGCCGCCTTCGTCGGCACGATGATCGAGTGGTACGACTTCTACGTCTACGGCACCGCCGCCGCCCTGGTCTTCGGCCGCTTGTTCTTCCCGCAGGTCGATGGGTTCTACGGGACGCTTGCGGCCTTCGGCACCTTCGCGGTCGGCTTCCTGGCGCGGCCGCTCGGCGGGGCGGTGTTCGGCCATCTCGGCGACCGGGTCGGGCGCAAGACCTCGCTGATCATCACCCTGCTGATGATGGGCGTCGTCACGGTGCTGATCGGCTGCCTGCCGACCTACGAGACTGCCGGCATCTGGGCGCCGGTGCTGCTGGTCGCCCTGCGCCTCGTCCAGGGCATCGCGGTCGGCGGCGAGTGGGGCGGGGCGGTGCTGATGGCGGGCGAGCACGCGCCGACCCGGGACCGGCGCACCTTCTTCGCCTCCTTCGCGCAGCTCGGCAGCCCGGCGGGGCTGATCCTGTCGATGCTGATGTTCAAGCTGGTCACCACCCTGCCGGACGCCGACTTCCTCGCCTGGGGCTGGCGGGTGCCGTTCTGGTTCAGCGCCGTGATGCTGGTGGTGGGGCTCGCCATCCGGCTCGGCGTCAGCGAATCGCCCGATTTCCTCGCCGAGCGGCGGCGCCGGCTCGCGCAGGCGCAGGCGGCGGCGCCCCCGCTCGGCGAGGTGCTGCGCGGCGCGCCGGGCCTCTTGGCGCTGGCGATCTGCGCCAACGTGCTCGGCATCGCGGGCTTCTACTTCACCAACACGTTCATGATCGCCTACACGACGACCTACCTGAAGATCCCGCGCGCCCTCGTGCTCGACTGCCTGCTGATCGTCTCGGTGATGCAGTTCCTGATCACGCCGCTCTCGGCCTACATCGCCGAGCGGGTCGGCGTGCACCGCTTCCTCGTCGCCACCGCGGCGGTCTCGGTGCTCACCCCCTACGCGATGTTCACCCTGGTCGATCAGGGCACGCTCACCGGCCTCACGCTCGGCGTCGGCCTCGCGGTGGCCGGGCTCGGCGCCTTCTACGCGGTGATCGCGGGCTACGTCAGCGACGCCTTCCCGACCCGCACGCGCTACACCGGCATCTCGATGGCCTACCAGCTCAGCGGCGCGATCTTCGGCGGCCTCACCCCGATCCTCGGCACGATCCTCGCCGAGCGGGCCGGCGGCGCGTGGTGGCCGCTGGCCCTCCTGTTCAGCGCGATCGCGGCGATCTCGCTGGTCTCGGTCCTGGCGCTACGGGCCCCGCGCGAGCGCCAGATGCTGCGCGCGGCCTGAGCCCCGAGAGGAGGACCGGATGAAGACCTTCCACCACCCCGACCAAGCGCTCCACCACCCGCGCAGCTACTTCTCCCGCGGGCAGATGCGCGAGCCGCAGGAGGTGCCCGCCCGCGAGCCGGCGCTGCTCGCCGCGGTGCGCGACCTCGGCTTCCCCGTGGCGGAGCCGCCCGACGCCGGCGCAGGCCCGATCCTCGCCGTGCACGGGATGGACTACCTGCGCTTCCTGCAGGACGCGCACGCGGACTGGACGGCGCTCGGCCCAGACTGGGGGGACGAGGTGGTCTCGAACATCTTCGTGCGCGAGCCGAACGCCCTGCGCGGCGTGCTGGCGCGGGCCGGGCGCTACATCGCGGACGGCAGCGCCCCGATCGGTCCCGGTACCTTCCAGGCGGCCTACGCCTCCGCGCAATGCGCGATCGCGGGCGCCGACGCGCTGAACGCGGGCGCGCGGGAGGCCTACGCGCTCTGCCGACCGCCCGGCCACCACGCGCGGCGCGAGGCGGCCGGCGGCTTCTGCTTCCTCAACAACGCGGCCGTCGCGGCCGAGCGCCTGCGCATGCGCCACCCCCGGGTCGCCATCCTCGACACCGACATGCACCACGGCCAGGGGATCCAGGAGATCTTCTACGACCGGGCGGACGTGTTCTACGTCTCGATCCACGGCGACCCGACGAACTTCTACCCCGCGGTGGCGGGCTTCGCCGAGGAGCGCGGCAGCGGGGCAGGGGAGGGCTACAACCTGAACCTGCCGATGCCGCACGGCTCCGACGAGGCGGTGTTCTTCGGCGAACTCGCGCGGGCGCTGCGGGCGCTCGACCTCTACCGCCCGGACGCCCTCGTCCTGTCGCTCGGCTTCGACATCTACGCGGGCGATCCCCAGGCGAAGGTGGCGGTCGGCGCGGAGGGTTTCGCGCGCCTGGGTGCGGCGGTCGGCGGCCTTCGCCTGCCGACGCTCGTCGTGCAGGAGGGCGGCTACTGCATCGAAGCCCTGACCGATCTGTCCCGGCGCTTCTTCACGGGCTTCGCAGCGGCCCGCGCCTGAGGCGGCCCGCCCGCGGTGTTGCGGGACGTTCGGTCGCGTCCGTGAAACCATGGCCACACGTCGCAGTTGCATCCGTGACCGTAACGATTCCTCGGAGCACTCGATGATCAAAGCACGCCCGCTCGCCATCCTCGCCGTCCTGGTGGCCGGTCCCGCGCTGGCGCAGCCCGCGACCACGGCCGCGCCCCCGGCGGGCGGCACCGTGACGACCCAGCCCAACACCACCGGCAACACCCCCGACGTCGTGATCTCCCGCGGCGGCACGGGCGCGGAGACCGCCACCACGAACTCGGCCGCAGGCGGCAATGCCGGCCAGCCCGAGCGCGGCGTGCCCCAGGGCAGCGCGAACGGCGGCGGCAGCAGCCGCTGAGTTCGGGGCGCGTATCCTCTCTCCCGACGCGCCGCGACCGGGTTTGAGCGGAGTGTGCCGACGCCCGCCAAGCTCTCCCTCTCCGCAGAGGCAGGGCGATCGCATATGGCGGGGGTCGTCTCCTCGATCGCCACTGGAACCGCGCCGCGCCCCCTCTCCCATAGGGAGAGGGTTGGGGTGAGGGGTATGACCTTTCAGATCTGAGCACGCCATCGACGCGCGTTCAGGACAGCGCCACACTCCGAAACCTCATACCCCTCACCCTGTCCCTCTCCCTATGGGAGAGGGGACCCGCGCCTGACCGGGGCTAGGCTCGCTCGGCATATGCGATCGCCCTGCCGCAGAGGGGGAGGGAGAGCGGTGGAAGCTTCGGCGAACGAGCCTTTTCCTGAGCCGCCCTCGCGCGGTCCTACGCCGCAGCCCCCGTCCTCACGGCGCCGGCCTGTCCCCCGCCACCGCCCGGATCGCCGCCAGGAGCGCGCCCTCGAACAGCATCGCCGAGCCGTAGTGGAACTCCACGTCGAACGGCCGCCGCGAGTTCATGGAGAGCGACGCGCTCTGGAGCGCCACGAGGCGGCCGCCCTCGTCGAACAGCCCTGATCCCGAGCCGCCGTACCCGTCGTTGCAATCGTGGCGCACCCGCCGGATGGCGTCCTCGCCCGGCGGATCGACGAAGTGGATCGTGCAGGATTCGAGGCTGCTGCCCCCTTCGAAATTGCCGTGCCCCCCGGGTGAGACCATCGTGACCGGGATCGAGACCGGCCCGAGCGCGAGGTCGGGCGCCGCCGGCACCGGCTGCGGCCGCACCCCCTCGACGGGGCCGGCGAGGCGCAGCAGCGCCCAGTCGTCGGTGATGTGGAGGGCCTGCGCGTCGGGCGCGGTGCCGATCTGCAGCGAGGCGGCCACGAAAGCGTAGTTCCGCCCGCCGATCTGGAAGTGGCAATCCGAGACCGCGCGGGTGACGGCGAGGCGCCGATCGCGGAAATTGTGGGCGTTCAGCACCACGAGATCGGGCGCGCCGACGAGCCACGCGGCGGCGGCCTTCTGGGGCACGCCGTCCGAGCGCCGGCACCAGAGCACGCCCGCCCCGGGAAAGCGCCGATGATCCTCGCCCCCCATCTCGCGGCGCCCGTCGCGCGGGTAGAGCGCGGCCTCCCGGACATGCGCCGCATCCGGCGCGGCGGCGACGGAGGGCGCGAGCGGGCCGAGCGGCGCGAGGGCCAGTGCGAGGGCGATCCCGGACCCGGAATGCGGCCGGCGCGCGCGCACTGCCCTCATCGTTTCAGCCCCCCGCGCCGCCGGTGCACCGTTGCCGCACCCCTCGTCACCCGAGTGTTGGCGCGGGCGCCGAGCCGGTCAAGAACCGTGTTGCCACATGCCCAAAGCACAGGCGCGACTTGCCGGATGCTCCCGGCCTAAAATGACCGCCTTCCCGCAGACACGCGCCGATCCTTCGTCTTAGAAATATTGGGGACTGAGGCAGTAATAAGCACTTCATAAGATAAGAACGCAAGCTTCTCTTCTTAGAAAGTGCGGAGATGTCGGGACTGATCCCGGATCTGCTTCAGACTTCCGACGCTAGAGGTTCCGCGAGACCACGGGGTCGAGAGACGGAACGAGACGGCAAGGAGACGCACATGTTGAGGCTTCTGAATTCGGTCTCGGTGCTCGCCGTGATGGCGATGGCGCCCCTCGGCCTCGCCGCGACGGCACAGGCGAACGACAAGCTCGTCGAGATGGCCAAGAGCGACGAGAACTGGGTGATGCCCGGCAAGAACTACGATTCGAACAATTACAGCGAGCTGACCCAGATCAACAAGGACACCGTCAAGAACCTCAAGCCCGCCTGGAGCTTCTCGACCGGCCTGCTCAACGGCCACGAGGGCGCGCCCCTGGTGGTGGACGGCAAGATGTTCGTCCACACCTCGTTCCCGAACAACACCTTCGCGCTCGATCTCAACGATCCGGGCCGGATCCTGTGGCAGGACAAGCCGAAGCAGAACCCGGCCGCGCGCGCCGTCGCCTGCTGCGACCTCGTCAACCGCGGCCTCGCCTACTGGCCGGGCGACGGCAAGGTGCCCGCGCTCATCCTGAAGACGCAGCTCGACGGCAACGTCGCGGCGCTCAACGCCGAGACCGGCGAGACGGTGTGGAAGGTCGAGAACTCGGACATCAAGGTCGGTTCGACGCTCACCATCGCCCCCTACGTGGTCAAGGACAAGGTGATCATCGGCTCCTCGGGCGCCGAGCTCGGCGTGCGCGGCTACCTCACCGCCTACGACGTGCGCACCGGCGAGCAGAAGTGGCGCGCCTACGCCACGGGTCCGGACAAGGACCTGCTGCTGGCCGACGACTTCAACATCAAGAACGCCCATTACGGCCAGAAGGGCCTCGGCACCGCGACCTGGGAGGGCGACGCCTGGAAGATCGGCGGCGGCACCAACTGGGGCTGGTACGCCTACGACCCGGGCACGAACCTGATCTACTTCGGCACCGGCAACCCGGCGCCGTGGAACGAGACCATGCGTCCGGGCGACAACAAGTGGACGATGACGATCTTCGGCCGCGACGCCGACACGGGCGAGGCCAAGTTCGGCTACCAGAAGACCCCGCACGACGAGTGGGATTATGCCGGCGTCAACGTGATGATGCTGTCCGAGCAGAAGGACAAGTCGGGTAAGATGCGCAAGCTTCTGACCCACCCCGACCGCAACGGCATCGTCTACACGCTCGACCGGACGGACGGCTCGCTCGTCTCGGCCGACAAGATCGACGATACCGTCAACGTGTTCAAGTCGGTCGACCTGAAGACCGGCCAGCCGGTGCGCGACCCCGAGTACGGCACCCGGATGGACCACCTCGCCAAGGACATCTGCCCCTCGGCGATGGGCTACCACAACCAGGGCCACGATTCGTACGATCCGAAGCGTCAGGCCTTCTTCATGGGCATCAACCACATCTGCATGGATTGGGAGCCCTTCATGCTGCCCTACCGGGCGGGTCAGTTCTTCGTCGGCGCGACGCTGAACATGTATCCGGGCCCGAAGGGTGACCGGCAGAACTACGAGGGACTTGGCCAGATCAAGAGCTACAACGCGATCACCGGCAAGTTCAACTGGGAGAAGATGGAGCGCTTCGCGGTCTGGGGCGGCACGACGGCCACCGCCGGCAACCTCGTGATCTACGGAACGCTCGACGGCTTCATCAAGGCCCGCGACTCCGACAACGGCGACCTGCTCTGGAAGCACAAGCTGCCGTCGGGCGCGATCGGCTACCCGATGACCTACAGCCACAAGGGCACGCAGTACGTCGCCATCTACTACGGCGTCGGCGGATGGCCGGGCGTGGGCCTGGTGTTCGACCTCGCCGACCCGACCGCCGGCCTCGGCGCGGTCGGAGCCTTCAAGAAGCTCGCCAACTACACCCAGATGGGCGGCGGCGTGATGGTGTTCTCGCTCGACGGCAAGAACCCCTACGACGACCCGAACGTCGGCGAGTACGAGCAGCAGGCCGCCAAGAAGTAAGGCCCGCTCAGCGAACGGACGCCCCGCCGGCTCTCAGCCGGCGGGGTTTCCCAAGCCACCGGGCGCAGGACGAAGCGAAGAGGGGCACGCCATGCTCCCTCGCGATGACCCGCCGCCGCGCCGAACGAGAAAACCCCGAGGAAACGGAAGATCCATCATGTCGCGCGTCATCGGACGACACGGCGCGGCCCGTCCGGCCGCCCTCCTGATCGCCCTGGCCTGCCTCGGCGGCACCGCCGCCGCGCAAGAGCCCGCGGCCAAGGATTCCCAGTCCAAGGATTCCCAGTCCAAGGATGCCCAGCAGGCCGCCGATCCCGGCACCCTGCGCATCTGCGCGGCCGAGCAGCCGCCGCTCTCGCTGAAGGACGGCTCGGGGCTCGAGAACAGGATCGCGGTCGCGGTCGCGGAGGCGATGGGGCGCAAGCCCGTCTTCGTGTTCTCCGGCAAGCCCGCGGTCTACGCGGTGCGCGACGGCCTCGACAAGAAGACCTGCGACGTCGTCGTCGGCCTCGATTCCGACGACCAGCGGGTGCTCGCCACCAAGCCCTACTACCGGGCCGGCTACGTCTTCCTCACCAAGGCCGACGGCGACCTCGACGTGAAGTCCTGGTCCGACCCGCGCCTGAAGGACATCGGCCACATGGTGGTGGGCTTCGGCACGCCGGGCGAGGCGATGCTCAAGGACATCGGCCGCTACGAGGAGGACATGGCCTACCTCTACTCGCTGGTGAACTTCCGCGCGCCGCGCAACCAGTACACCCAGATCGATCCGGCCCGGATGGTCTCGGAGGTGGCGCAGGGCAAGGCCGACGTGGGCGTCGCCTTCGCGCCGGACGTGGCCCGCTACGTGCGCGATTCGAGCGTGAAGCTGCGCATGACGCCAGTGCCCGACGACACCACCCGCAGCGACGGCAAGCGGATGCCGCAGGTCTTCGACCAGTCGATGGGGGTGCGCCGGGACGACACGGCGCTCCGCGACGCCCTCGACGCAGCCCTGGTGAAGGCCAAGCCCCAGATCGACGCGATCCTCAAGCAGGAGGGCGTGCCGGTCGCGCCCGCCTCGAACTGACCCCCTCTGGCGAGAGAGCGATCCGGATCCCCGCATGATCAAGACCAAGAAAACGCTCGCTGCCTTCCTGGGTCTCGCGCTGGCCGGCGCCGGACTCGCCGCACTGGCCCAGCCGAGTGCCGGGCCGCAGACCGGCATCGTCTTCCGCAACACCGTGACGGGCGAGCCCTTGAACACCGCGGAGGGCAAGGAAGGCGGCCGCGACACCCAGGCCGTGAAGACCTTCTTCGAGACCGGCAAGAACCTCTACATCGACGACAAGTCGTGTCTCCGCAACGGCGAGAGCCTCTACGCCACCTCGTGCTCCGGCTGTCACGGGCACCTGGCCGAGGGCAAGCTCGGGCCCGGCCTCAACGACAATTACTGGACCTATCCGTCCAACACCGAGGATACGGGCCTGTTCGCCACGATCTTCGGCGGCGCCAACGGCATGATGGGCCCGCACAACGAGAACCTGACCCCGGACGAGATGCTCCAGACCATCGCCTGGATCCGGCATCTCTACACCGGGCCGGCGAAGGACGCGGTCTGGCTCACCGCCGACCAGAAGAAGGCCTACACGCCCTACAAGGAGGGCGAGAAGATCCCGCAGGACGCCAAGGGCCAGTGCAAGCCGCTGGAGTGAGGCCCTGCAGGACACCGCGCGCCCCGGGCGCGCCCAGAACGCACCCATCCCAAGGAGGAAACCGCATGCGCACCCTGATCCTCGCCCTCGGAGCGACCCTGGCGCTGGCCGCCCCCGCGCTCGCCTACGACGGCACCAAGTGCAAGGCGCCGGGCAATTGCTGGGAGCCCAAGCCCGGCTTCCCGGAGAAGATCGCCGGCTCGAAGTACGACCCGAAGCACGACCCGAAGGAACTCAACAAGCAGGCCGAGTCGATCAAGGGCATGGAGGAGCGCAACAAGAAGCGCATCGAGAACGCCAAGAAGACCGGCAAGTTCGAGTACGACGTCGCCAAGATCGGCAATTGAAGATCGGCAATTGATCGACGCGCGCGCCCGCCTCGCGCGGGCGCGCCTTGCCAGGGGCATCCATGAACGACATCCGCCGCGGCGACGCGATGCTGACAGACTGGCGCGCCGCCGCGCAGGCCTTCGAGGCGGCGGTGGCGGGCGCGGTGCTCGGGCAGGAGCGGATCATCCGCCTCGTCACCATCGCGGTCTTCGCCCGCGGCCACGTGCTGCTGGAGGGCGATGTCGGCGTCGGCAAGACCACGCTGCTGCGCGCGGTCGCCCGCGCCATGGGCGGCGCCTACGAGCGCGTCGAGGGCACGGTCGACATGATGCCGACGGACCTCGTCTACCACACCTACCTCGCCGAGGACGGGCGCCCGCGCGTCGAGCCGGGGCCGGTGCTGCGCTCGTCCGAAGACCTCGCGATCTTCTTCTTCAACGAGATCAACCGGGCGCGCCCCCAGGTCCACGCGCTGCTCCTGCGCCTGATGGCCGAGCGCAGCCTCCAGGCCTTCAACCGCGAGTACCGGTTCCCGCTCCTGCAGGTCTTCGCCGACCGCAACCGGGTCGAGCGCGAGGAGACCTTCGAGCTGCCGGCCGCCGCCCGCGACCGCTTCCTGATGGAGATCGGCATGGAGGCGCCGCGCGATCCCGCGACGCGCCGCGCACTGGCCTTCGACCCACGCTTCCACGACACCGACGGGCTGATCGCCGGCATCCCGACGGGATTGCTCGATCCCGCCCGGCTCGGCGGCATCGCCTCGGCGATCCAGCACGGGGTGCGGGCGAGCGAGGCGATTCAAGCCTACGTGGTCGCCCTCTGGGAGGCTCTGGTCCGCCCGCACGAAGCCGGCATCCGGCTTCCCGGCATCGACGACATGGCGGGCCTCGTCCAGGGCGGCGCCTCGCCCCGCGGCGTGGCGGCGCTCGTCCGCGCCGCCCGCGTGCGCGCCTGGCTGGAGGAGCGCGACTGGCTGGTGCCGGAGGACATCCGCGCGGTCTTCGAGCCGGTGATGGCCCACCGCGTCTTCCTGGAGCCGATCCACGAGTTGCACCGCAGCGAGATCGTGCCCGCGCTGTGCCGGGCGGTGTTCGAGACGGTGCCGGCTCCGTGAGCGAGGAGCCCCGGACCGGCGCCGACATCCTCTACCTGCCGCGCTGGCGCGCGCGCGGGAACCGCCTCGGCGCCCATCGCGGGCGCGACGCCGGCGGGCCCGGCACCTTCAAGGATCAGGTCCCGTTCCTGCGCGAGCCGGACGCGCGCCGGCTCGATCTGCGCGCCACGTTGCGCGACCCGTTCGAGGGCACCTACGTGCGCCGCTTCGAGGCGCGCAAGGCGGTCGAGGTCTGGGCGCTCATCGATCTCTCGGCCTCGATGCGCTTCCGCGGCACCGCCGACCGGATGGCGCTGGCCGGCGCGCTCTGCGCGAGTCTCGCCGCCTCCGCCACGCGCATCGGCGACGGCTTCGGGCTGATCGCCTGCGACGCCGCCATCCGCGAGGAGCTGTTCCTGCCCCCCACCCGGAGCCGTGCCGGGGCGGCGCTCGCGGCTCGGCGCCTCGCCGGGGCCGTGCCGGCGGGTGCGAGCGCCGCCGGTCTCGTGGCGGCCGCCTCCCGCATCGCCGGCCGGCCCAAGCTGGTCTTCCTCGTCTCGGATTATCGCTGGCCCGCTGCCCTGATCGAGCGGGTCTTCGCGGGCCTCGCCTTCCACGATGTGGTGCCGGTCGTCCTCGCCGACCCGGCCGAGGCGGAGGCGCTGCCCGAATGGGGCCTCGTCGAGCTGGAGGATCTGGAAGGCGCGGGCACCCGCCTCGTGCTGATGCGGCCGGCGCTCCGCCGACGCTGGATCGCCGCGGAGCAGGAGCGGCTGGCCCACCTCGCCCGCCTCGCGCGCCGCCATGGGCGCGCGCCATTTCGGCTGGCCGAGCGCTTCGATCCCGCCGCGCTCAGCCGCCACCTGCTAGGGGCCTGAGCCCGATGCGCCTCGCCCTCGCGCTCCTCCTCACGGTTCTCGCCGGCCCGGCCGTCGCGCAGCTGCGCGGCGTCGAGGTGCGGGTGCCGCGCACCTTCGGCTATTTCCTCGGCGACCTCGTGGAGGCCACCGTCGCGGTCGAGGCCGAGCCCGGCTTCGCGCTCCAGGCCTCCTCGCTGCCGCAAGCGGGGCCGGTGACCTACTGGCTCGACCTGCGCCGGGTGGAGACCCGGCAGGAGGGCACGCGCCACATCCTGCACCTGACCTACCAGACCTTCTACGCGGCGATCGACGCGCGCAGCCTCGAGGTGCCGGGCTTTCCCCTGGTGCTGACCCGCGGGGCGGATCACGGCTCCACCACCGCGCCCGTGGAGGTGCCGGGCTGGAGCCTCGGCCTCTCGCCGTTGCGCGAGGTGCAGCCGGCCCGCCGCGCCGACCCGGCCGACTACCTGCGCCCGGACGGGCTCGGGCCCCGGCTCGACCCTATCCCTGCCCGGAACGCTGCCCTGGGCCTGGGCGTGGCGGGGCTCCTCGCCCTGGTGCTGCTCGCCCGCGACCGCGCCTGGTGGCCGTTCCGGCCGCGCCCGGCCCGCGCCTTCGCGGACGCCGCCCGGCGGCTCGCCGCGCTCGCCCGTGGGCCGGAGAGCGAGGCGGGCTACCGCGAGGGGCTGCTGGCGCTCCACCGCGGGCTCGACGCCAAGGCCGGGCACCGCCTGCTCGCCGACGACCTCGACGACTTCCTCGCCCGGCACCCCGCCTTCCGGGCGCAGCGGGAGGGCTTGGCCCGCTTCTTCGCGGCCTCGCGGATCGCCTTCTTCGGCGGTTCGGTCGCCGAGGCGCGCGACCGCCTGCCGCTCGCCGAGGCGGGGGCGACCGCCCGCGCGCTGGCGGCGGCTGAGCGCGCCGCGTGAGCGGGCCCTGGACCATGCTTCCGGCGGAACTCGCCCGGTTCGGGGCCGAACGGCCGTGGGTGCTCTGGCTTCTGCCGCTCGCCCTGCTGCCGCTCGTCGCCGCGCCCCGCCGCCGAGCCGCCTGGGCGGACCTCGCCGCGGTGCCACCGGACCCGTTCTCGCGCGCGCTCGCGGGCCTGCTGCGGGCGGCGGGATGCCTCGCGGTGACGGGGCTCGTCGCCGGGATCGCCGGTCCCTACCGGGCCGGCGAGCGGGTGACCCGCACCGGCATCGGCGCCGAGGTCTCGATGCTGATCGACCGCTCGGGCAGCATGAACGAGACCTTCGCCGGGCGGCAGCCCTCGGGCGCGGAGGAATCGAAGGCCGCGGCCTCGCGGCGGATCCTCGGCGACTTCGTGGGCAGCCGGGCGCACGACCTCTTCGCCGTCACCGCCTTCTCGACCGCGCCGATGCTGGTCCTGCCGATGACCGACCGGCACGACGCGGTCCGCGCCGCGATCACGGCGATCGACCGGCCCGGCCTCGACTACACCAATGTCGGGCGGGGGCTCGCCATGGCGCTCGGCCAGTTCGGTGCGGCCTCGGGCGACGCCTCGCGGGTGCTGCTCCTCGTCTCGGACGGGGCGGCGGTGATCGATCCGCGGGTGCAGGACACCCTGCGGGCCGCCTTCGCCAAGATCCGGCCGAACCTGTACTGGCTCTTCCTGCGCACCAAGGGCTCGCCCGGCATCGCCGACCGCCCGGCCGGCGAGGACACGCCGCAGGCCGCGCCCGAGCGCCATCTCGACCTGTTCTTCAAGAGCCTGCGCGTGCCCTACCGCGCCTTCGAGGCCGAGGGGCCGGAGGCGGTCGCCGCCGCGATCCGGCAGATCGAGAGCCTGGAGCGCGACCCGATCCCCTACGTGGAGGTGCGCCCGCGCCGCGATCTCGCCGGACGGGCCTACGGCTTCGCGGCCTTCGGGCTGGTGCTCCTGGTGCTGGCCAAGCTCGCCGAGGTGGATCTCGCCCGCGGCCGGGCCGGGCAGGGGGCGGCCCGCGCGCCGGAGCGGAGGATGGCGGCATGATCCGGATCTTGGATAGGCACCGCCCGCACCGCGGCACTCCCTCCCCCCTCTGCGGGGGAGGGTGGCCCCCGAAGGGGGTCGGGAGAGGGGAGCGACGTTTCCGAGATGGGCGTGGCCGTCATGTAGGGCGAAACCTCACCCTGCACCGTCGCTCCCCTCTCCCCCCCTGCTTTGCAGGGTACCCTCCCCCGCAGAGGGGGGAGGGAGGGCGTGTTCGGGATCGGGGGTAGCGCATGTCCTCCCTCAGCAGCGCCTGGTCCCGCTCGCGGCCGCACCTGCTCCTCGCACTGCCCGGCCTGCTCCTCGCGGGCGCGCTCGTCGCGGGCGGGCTGTCCTGGCGGGCGCAGGCCACCAACCGCGACATCGCCGCGCTGGAGGCCAACCACGACCGCCCGGTGACGACCGAGGCCCCGGCCCAGCTCATCCTGGCCCGCGTGCTCCAGCTCGCCCGCCGCGACGCCACCGAGGCGATGGAGCCCCTCGTCGCCGCCCTCGAATCCCGCGATGCCCCGGCCCTCCTCGCCCGCGCCCGCTACGCGCTCGGCAACGCGCGCCTGCGCCGCGCCCTCGACTTGATCGAGCGCGGTCAGCTCGACCCGGCCGGCCCGCTGATCGTGCTGGCCCGGCAGGAATACCGCCGCGCCCTCCAGGCCCGGCCCGCGTTCTGGGACGCCAAGTTCAACCTCGACGTCGCCTCCCGGCTGATCCGCGATTTCCCCGAACTGGATCGCCAGATCGGCGACGAGCTGAAGGCCGAGCCCAAGAAGATCTGGACCGACATCCCCGGCCAGCCGCGGGGGGCGCCGTGAGCGCCCGGCCGCCCTGGCGGCGCAACCTGCGCGACGCCCGCTTCCGGATGCTCGCCGCCGCGCTCGCCCTGGCGCTCGCGACCGCCTGGGTGCCGCCGCTGCCGCTCACCCGGACCGGCGTGCAGGTGCTGGCGGTGGTCGACATCACCGGCAGCATGAACGTGCGCGACTACGCGGCGGGCGGCCAGCCGCAGAGCCGGCTGGAGGCCGCAAAGGCGGCGCTGCGCCACCTGCTCGCGGGCCTGCCCTGCGGCTCCCGGCTGGCGCTCGGCTTGTTCACCGAGCGGCGGCCGTTCCTGCTCTTCGCGCCCGTCGAGGTCTGCGAGAACTTCGCGCCGCTCGACGGCGCCATCGCGGCGCTCGATTGGCGCATGGCCTGGGAGGCCGACAGCCGCATCACCGCCGGGCTCGACCGCGCGATCGCGATGGCGGGCGAGATCGGCACCGACCTCGTCTTCGTCACGGACGGGCAGGAGGCGCCGCCGCTCCGGGCCGGCGCGCTGCCGCCCTTCGAGGGGCAGCCCGGTGCGGTGCGGGGGCTGATCGTGGGCGCGGGCGGCTACGGCCTCTCGCCGATCCCGAAGTACAACGACCGCGGCCGCGAGACCGGCTTCTACGGCGAGACCGACGTGCAGCAGGAGAACCGCTTCGGCCCGCCCCCGGCCGACGCCGAATCGCGCGAGGGCTACAACCCGAGGAACGCCCCGTTCGGCGCCGCGGCCGCGGGCGGCACCGAACACCTCTCGTCGGTGCGCGAGCCCCACCTGAAGGCGCTCGCCGACCGCACCGGCCTCGCCTACGCCCATCTCGACGGGCCGGCCTCGCTCGATGCGCCCCTGCGGGCGGTCGCTACACGGAGCCCGGTGGCCGGGCGGCTCGACCTGCGGCCGTACCTCGGCGCCGCCGCCCTCGTCCTCGTGCTCGCGGCCTTCCTGGCCGCGCCGCTGCGCGCCCTCACGATGCGCGTTCCCACCCCGCGAAAGGCCTGATCCTGCATGCGCCTCACCCTGCCGACGCTCGTCCTCGCTTTTCTCCCCGGCCTCGCGCCGGTCGCGACGCTCGCCCACGGCCCGACGCCCCAGAAGGTCGAGCAGACGGTCACCATCGCGGCGCCCCCGGCCGCGGTCTGGAAGGTGGTCGGGCCGTTCGGCACTATCGGCGCATGGCATCCGGACGTGGCCAAGGTCGAGGCCACGGGCGGCGACGCCAGCGGCGCGAGCCGCAAGGTGACGCTGAAGAGCGGAGGCACCCTCGACGAGGGCCTCGACGAGTGGAAGGCCGACGCGATGACCTATTCGTACCGGATGGGCGAGCCCGACCTGAAGGCGCTGCCGGTCTCCTCCTACTCGGCCACCGTCACGGTGACGCCGGACGGCCAGGGCGCGAAGGTCTCCTGGGCCGGGCGGTTCTACCGCGGCGACACCGGCAACGAGCCGCCGGAGGAGCTGAGCGACGCCGCCGGCCACGCCGCGATGGCGCGCTACTTCGCCGACGGGCTGAAAGGCCTGAAGGCCAAGGTCGAGGGGACGCGGTGAGACTCGGCCCGGCCGGGCTCGCGGCGGCGCTCGCTCTCGCGCTCTGCGCCCCGCGGGGCGAGGCGGCCGTCTACGTGGCGAGCCAGGACGGCGGCGCGCTGACCGAGGTCGGCGACGCCTCCGAGCCGGCGCCCGTCGCCGTCGGCGCCGGCCCGGCCGGCCTCGCGGCGGGGCCGGACGGCACGCTCTACCTCACCCATCCCGACCGCCGCACGATCACTGCGGTCGCGCCCGGCGGAGCGCGGGTGCTGCGGCAGCTGCCCTTCGCCGGCCAGCCCTTCGGCATCGCGGTCTCGGGCGACGGCGCCAAGCTTTTCGTCGGCGACTGGCAGGGCGGGCGGCTGGTGCGGATCGACGCCGCGAGCGGCGCGCGCGAGGCCGAGGCCGCGGTCGGGCCCGAGCCCGCCGGGCTGGTGGCGGACGCGGCCGGGCGCCTCTACGTGGCCGAGCGCGGCGGCGATTCGGTCGCGGTGGTGGACGGGGCCACGATGACCCGCCTCGCCCGCGTGCCCGTGGGCCGGGCACCCTTCGCGCTCGGGCTATCGGCGGACGGGCACCGCCTCTATGTCGGCAACGTGCGCAGCAACGACCTCACGGCGATCGACACCGCCGCGCTCGAGGCCCTCGCGACGAGGCCCGCCGGGCGCAGCCCCTACGGTGTCGCGGTCCACGGCGAGCGGATCCTGGTGACGAACCAGGAATCGGCCAGCGTCTCGGTGCTCGACGCGGATCTCGCGATCACGGCCACGATTCCGGTGGGCCGCTATCCGGAGGGGATCGCGGTCGAGGGCGCGCGCGCCTACGTGGCGAACTGGTTCTCGGACGACGTCTCGGTGATCGATCTCGCGCAGATGCGCGAGGTGGCCCGGCGCAAGGTGCCGGGCGGGCCGCGCGCCGCCGTGGCGCTGCCGGCCGGGGCCGGGCGGTGACGACCCTGCGCGCCCTCGCGCTCCTCGGGGCCGTCGCGCTCCCGCTCGCCGGCTGCGGCGGCGAGGAGGAGCGGGAGCGCGAGCCCGGCGCCATCGCGGCGCGCAGCGACCGGGCGGCCCCCGAGACCGCGTGGCTCTCGCCCACCGACCGGACCGAGCCGGCGGTCTGGCTCGCCCGGCACGCGGCCGGCGGCCAGCCGGTCGATCCGTCCGCGCTCGTGGCGCTGCGGGCGAGCCTCGCGGAGGCGCGCGGGCGCTTCGTCGAGGATCCCCGCATGGTCGCCAACCGCACGATGCAGCTCGAGGCGATGCTCGCCGAGATCCGGGTCGCGGAGAGCCCGGCCGCCTTGATAGCCGATCTCGCCGGGGTCGCGGCCGCGAGCGGGCGGCGCCAGCTCTACGGCGAGATGTGCCAGCACTACGTCACGGTGCGGCGCGACGGGCACTCCCGCGAGGCGGCGCTGGCGCGCCTGCGCGAGCGCTACGCCGCGCAGGCCCGGTGAGGAGGGCGCGGTGACGGGCGTCCTGATCGTGGACGATCACCCGGTGATCCTGCAGGGCTTCCGGCGGGTGGTCGAGGATGCGGGCGTCGCCATGATCCTCGAGGCGGCAGACCCGGTCTCGGGCTACCGGCTGTTCCACCGCATCCGCCCGCAGGTGGCGGTGGTCGATCTGGCCTTCCGGGGCAGCGGGCTCGCGGGGCTCGCGCTGATCCGGCGCATGCGCGCGCTCGAGCCGCGCGCCCGCATCCTCGCCTTCAGCATGCACCGCGACCCCGTCATCGCGGCGCGCGCGCTGGAAGCGGGCGCCATCGGCTACGTCTTCAAGGACCTGCCGGTGGGCGATTTCCTGGCGGCCTTCGACGCCGTCCGGGCGGGCCGCCCCTACCTGCCCCACCGCCTCGCGACGCAGATCGCGGGTCTCGGCGCGGCCTCGGAGCCGTCGCGCTACGACACGCTGAGCGCGCGCGAGATCCAGGTCTCGATCCTGCTCCGGGAGGGGCGCGACTACCGCTTCATCGCCGACAACCTGTCGATCGGCTACCGGTCGGTGGTCAACACCTGCGCGTCGATCCGGAAGAAGCTCGGCGCCCGCACGCAGGCGGAGTTGCTCGGGATGATCCTCGCCGTGGAGGATCTCGGCTCGCACGGGTGATGCACCGCGCGTTCTCCCTCCCCCGCGGGAGGGGGAGGGAGGGGGGAGGGAGGATGCGGGAGGCGTCGCGCCCCCGTCAGTGCCCGCCGCCCAGATAGGCCGCGCGCACGGCCGGGTCGTTGCGGAGCTGCTGGGCCGGGCCCTGGAAGCGGATGCGGCCGTTCTCCAGCACGTAGGCGTGGTCGGCCACGCCCAGCGCCGCCATGGCGAACTGCTCGACCAGCAGCATCGTCACCTGCTCGGTCTTGAGCTGGCGGATGATCCGGAACACCTCCTCCACGAGCTTCGGGGCGAGCCCCATCGAGGGCTCGTCGAGGAGCAGGATCTCCGGGCGCAGCATCAGCGCGCGGCCCATGGCGAGCATCTGCTGCTCGCCGCCCGACAGCGTGCCGGCGAGCTGCGTGCGCCGCTCCTTCAGCCGCGGGAACAGCTCGAAGGCCCGGTCGCGGTCGGCGGCCACGTCGCCCTTCGGCCGCGAGCCGGTGAGCCGCGGGAAGGCGCCGAGCGTCAGGTTGTCCTCCACCGAGAGGGTCGGGAAGACCCGGCGCCCCTCGGGCGAGTGGGCGAGGCCGAAGCGGGCGACGTCGTAGCTCTCGAGCCCGCCGATCTCGCGCCCGTTGAGGCGGATCGAGCCGGCACGCGGCCGGATCATCCCTGAGAGCGCCCGCATCGTCGTGGTCTTGCCGGCCCCGTTCGAGCCGATCAGCGCCACGACCTGACCTTTCGGCACCGCGAAATCGAGGCCGTGCAGCACCTCGATCTGGCCGTAGCCGGCCGACAGACCCGAGACCTCAAGCATGGGTCGTCTCCTCGTCGGCGACCGGGCTGCCGAGATAGGCCTCGACGACCTTGGGATCCTGCTGCACCTCCCGCGCGCTGCCCTCGGCGATCTTGTGGCCGAAATCGAGCACGCTGACCCGGTCGCAGAGCCCCATCACCACGTCCATGTGATGCTCGATCAGGATCACGGTGATGCCGGCATCGCGGATCTTGCGGATGATCGCGGTCAGCTCCGCGATGTCGGGGGCGGTGAGGCCCGCCGCCGGCTCGTCGAGGAGGAGCAGCACCGGGTCGAGCGCGAGCGCGCGGCCGATCTCGAGGAGGCGCTGCTTGCCGTAGGGAAGGTTCCTCGCCTCCACCTGCGCGAGCGCGCCCAAGCCCACGAAGTCAAGGATCGACATGGCGCGGGCGCGCTGCTCGCGCTCCTCGCGCTTGCGCCGCGGCGTGCCGAGGATCGCGTCGAAGATGTTGCCGCGGAAGCTGTGATGGAGGCCCACCAGCACGTTCTCCAGGGCGGTCATCTCGCGGAAGAGCTGCACGTTCTGGAAGGTGCGGGCGACGCCGGAGGCCGCGATCTCGGAGGGCGTGCGCCCGTCGAGCCGCGTGCTCCCGTCGGCGCGGGCGAGCGTCACCGAGCCGGCGGTGGGTTTGTAGATGCCGGTGAGCACGTTCATCATCGTGCTCTTGCCCGAGCCGTTCGGGCCGATCAGCCCGTGGATCGTGCCCGGTCGCACCGTCAGGTCCACCCCGGCCAGCGCCTTCAGGCCGCCGAACTGCATCAGCGCCTGCTCGACCCGGAGGAGCGGGTCGGCGCCGCCGCGCCCGCTCTGGACGCTGAGCGCCGCCCCCGCGGCCTGCACGCTCTTGCCCTCGGCCGTGTGGGCCGGGCGGAGCGCCGGGATCTTCTCGCGGACGAAGCCGACGATGCCGTCCGGCAGGTAGTAGACCACGAACAGGATCATCAGGCCGAAGACCGTCAGGCGGAAATCCGTGACCGATTGCAGGGCGAGCGTCGCCGGGAAGAAGGCAAGGCAGAGCAGCACGGGCACGAGGATCGCGAAGCGGTTCTCCTGGCGGCGCAGGAAGGCCAGCGCGCCGACCACCAGGGCGACCGCCGCGATGAGGCCGGCCATGATCCGCACCAGCTCGATGTCGGCCAGGATGTTGGGCATCATCACGATGATGGCCGCGCCGATGATCGGGCCGGCGCGCGACTTGCGGCCGCCCATCGTGACTGCGAGCAGGAACAGCACCGTCAGCTCGAACCCGTAGGAGTTCGGCGCGACGTAGCGCTCGGACCACGCGAAGAGCGCGCCCGCGAGCCCGGCGAGCGCGGCCGAGATCACGAAGGCGTAGACCTTGTAGCGGTAGACCGAGACGCCCATGCAGTCGCAGGCGATCGGCGAATCGCGCAAAGCCTCGAAGGCGCGACCGAAGGGCGAGCGCACCACCCGGTTGACCACGAGGATCGTGCCGAGCAGCGCGATGCAGGTGAGATAGTAGAACTCGAGCTTGCGCCCGGCCGCGCCCCAGGGCGCCTGCATGCCGATGAGCGAGAAGTCGAGCACGCGGGCCGGCGGCAGGGTGATGCCCAGCGGGCCGTTGGTCAGCGGCGTCAGCTCGTTGATGAAGATCTGCACGATCGTGCCGAAGGCGAGCGTCACCATGGCGAGGTAGGGGCCGGTGACGCGCAGCGCCGGCACGGCGAGCAGCACGCCGAAGGCCGAGGTCACGCCGATGCCGGCGAGGATCCCCCACCACAGGCCGAGCTTGAAGTGCAGGAACAGCACCGCCGCCCCGTAGGCGCCGACGCCGAACAGGCCGGCATGGCCGAGGCTGACCTGACCCGTGTAGCCGACCACGATGTCGAGGCCGAGGATCAGGATCGCGTAGATCGCGATCACCACCACGAGGTGGATGTAGTACGAGCTGGTGACCACGTGCGGGAAGGCGGCGAGGAACGCCACCAGCAGGATCGTGCCGACGAGGCCCGCGTAGCGCGACAGGCCGGGGGCGGAGGCGGGCGCGGGCGCCGCGGCGGAGTTGGGGGCGAGGGTCTGCGCCATGGCGTCAGGCTGCCGTCAGGGGGAGGCGGGGGAACACGCTCAGACCTTCTTGATGACCGCCTTGCCGAACAGGCCGACGGGGCGGATCGAGAGAACGACGAGAAGCAGGATCAGGCCCGGCACGTCCTTGTAGCCGGTCGAGATGTAGAAGCCGGTGAGCGTCTCGGCGACGCCGAGGATCAGGCCGCCGACGATGACGCCGAGGCCGGATTCGAGGCCGCCGATGATCGCCACCGCGAACGCCTTCAGGGCCAGCACCGCGCCCATGGTGGCGCCGGTGAGCGTCACGGGAGCGACGAGCACGCCCGCGAAGGCCGCCGTCATGGCGCTGATCGAGTAGGACAGCGTGATGACCTTTTGGGTGTTGATGCCCATCAGGCCGGCGGCGTCGATGTCGTTGGAGGTGGCGACGACCGCCTTCCCCCAGATCGACTTGCGGTTGAAGATCTCGACCGCGAGCATCATCAGCAGAGCGCCGGCCACGATCAGCAGCTCCATCGGCAGGATGCGGATGCCCGCGACCTGGATCGCCTCCTCGGGGAGCGGCGAGGGGAACTTGAGGTCGTCGCGGCCCCAGACGTTCTCGGCGACGTTCTTGAAGATGATGCCGAGCGCGATGGTGGCCATGATCCATCCGTACTCGGATTTGATCTTCACGGCCGGGCGGACGCCGAGCCGCTCGACCACGGCGCCGAGCGCGAAGCCGAAGACGAGGACCAGCGGGATCATCAACCAGTAGCCCGTGAAGGGCACCAGCGTCAGGCCGAACAGGGCGCCGAGCGCCAGCGCCTCGCCCTGGCCGAAATTCAGCGTCTTCGAGGTGGCGAAGGTCAGCTGGTAGCCGAACGCGATCGCCGCGTAGATCATGCCGACCGCGACGCCGGACGCGATGAGCTGGAGCAGGATGGCCATGGGTGCGCCGTGAGGGGGTGGAAGTCTGGGATCCGCGGATAGCGCCGCCGGATCGATGGGTGGGGTTGCCGTCTTCCGGCTTGGCCGCTTCGATGCCGACCCCGCTTCGTCATCCCGGGGCCGCGCAGCGGAACCCGGGATCCATGAACACCGCAGAGCCTCGTCCTGCCGCTTCGGTGTTCATGGATTCCGGGTTCGCCTGCGGCGCCCCGGAATGACGGCGGTGGTGGCCAACACGTCCGGCACGGTCGTGGTTCGCGCGTGCCCTGTGTTCGGGCTACGTTAGTGCGCCGCCGGTCGTGACCGGCGGCGGCCATAGCCGAGCTCAGTTCGAGCTCTTCTCCTTGAGGCGCACGACGCCCGCGTTCTTGGCGTCCTCGGGCTTGGCGTAGACGATCTTGCCGTCCTGCACCTTGCCGAACACGACCATGTTCCGCGAGATCGCGTTGTGGTCCTTGGCCGTGAAGGGCTTCTCGTAGGTGGTGACGACGCCCTCGACCCGCTCGTTCAGGTTCTCGAGCGCGGCGCGGATCTTCGGCCCGTCGGTGCCGCCCGCCTGCTTGATGGCGGCGGCCAGCAGGAAGATCGAGTCGTAGCCTTGAGCGCCCGCCACCGGGGTCGGAATCTTCGTCACGCCGTAGGTCTTGTAGTAGTTCTCGAGGAACGCCTTGCGCTTCGGCAGCGTCTGATCCTCGATGAAGGTCTGCGGCATGATCACGCCGTTGCCGTTGGCACCCGCGATATCGATGAAGCTCTGCATCGAAGAGGGCCAGCTCGTGATCATCGGCACCTTCCAGCCGAGCTTGGCCATGCCGTTGGAGATCTGGGCCAGCTCCGGCCCGATGCCGTAGGCGAGGATGACCTCGGCGCCGGCCTGCTGCGCCTTCAGCAGCTGGGCCGTCATGTCGACGTCCTTGATGTTGAACTTCTCGACGGCGACCGGCTTGATCGACTTGGTGGCAAGGTACTTCTCGATGTCCTCACGGCCGAGCTGGCCGTAATTGGTCGAGTCGGCCAGCACCGCGATCTTCTTGTGGCCCTGCGCCAGGGCCTCGTCCACCATCAGGCCGGCCTGGAGCACGTCGTAGGCGGAGTTCCGGAAGACGTAGTTGGCGTCGTAATCCGGTTCCTTGAACTGGTTGGTGATGATCGTGCCGGTGGCGACGTTGTTGAACACCGGGATCTCGGCTTCCTGGTAGAAGCGCTGGGCGGCCAGCGCCACGCCGGTGTTGATGAAGCCGACGGTGGCGACGACCTTCTCCTTGTTAATGAGTTCCTGCGCGACCTGCGCGCCGACCTCGTTCTTGGCCTCGTCGTCCCGCTCCACGAGCTGGATCTGCCGGCCGAGCACGCCGCCGGCCTTGTTGATCTCGGCCGCGGCGAGCTTGGCGCCGTCGCGCATCGACACGCCCATCGAGGAGGAGCCGCCCGTGTACGGGCCGGTCAGGCCGATCTTGATCGGATCGGCGGCGCGGGCCGGTGTGAGCGCCAGCGCGCAGCTCAGCGCGAGCGCGGACGCGCCTACGGTAAATCGCATCGTTTCCTCTCCCAACAGGCCGCTCGCGCGGCGTGCCCTTCGATGTGGCACTCTGTATTCAGGTGCCTTGAATTCAGATCGACCGTCAAGCGGCCGACGGGAGCGGAGCTGGGTTTTTACTGCCGATGATGTGGGCATGTTGCCGAACCGCGATGACAAAGCAGCGCGGCTGGGTATCGGGCGCGCATCGCGGCGGGGATTAAACCGCACGCTTGGCAGAACGTCGCGTTACGTTCGTGCCCTCCGAGATGGGACGTGGTTCTTCGGGTGCCGACGCGCGTCCGCGCGAACGGCGCCGCGACCGTGCCGGCGACGGATCGTCCCGTTCCGAGCCCCCGTTCCGAGCCCGGCCGACGGATGCGTCGGTGCGCGGATCGGCGCGCGAGGTTCAGCCGGCCCGGGCGGGGTCCGCGAAGGCGGGCAGGACCGCGCGGCCGAACGCCTCCAAGAAGGCCTCCTGACTGCCTCCGACCTGGTGGACGATGATCTCCGCGAAGCCCAGCTCGGCCAGTTCCGCGAGCCAGGCCGCGTGCCGGCCCAGGTCGTCCGAGACCCGCACGCAGGCGTGGATGTCCTCCGGCCGCACGAAGCGTGCGGCGGTCTCGAACTCCTCGGGCGTGCGCAGCTCCCAGTTCACGTCCCCCTCGATGGCGTTGCTCGCCCACTGCGCGTGCGCCTCGGCGAGCGCGCGGGCCGGATCGGGGTCCCAGCACACCTTCGTCTGCAGGAAGACCGGCTTGCCCGCGCCGCCGCCCTCGCGGAACGCGTCGAGCACCGGGCGCAGCTTCTCCGGATCGATCCCGACCGTGACGAGCCCGTCCGCCCAGGCCGCGACCTTGCGCGCGGTCGCGGGCGTGACGGCGCCGCCGACCAGGAGCGGGGGAGTCCGGGGCCGCGAGTAGAGCTTGGCATCCACCACCGTGACGCGGCCGCGATGCGTCACGGTCTCGCCCGCGAAGAGCGCCCGGATGATCGCCGCGCACTCGCCGAGCCGTTCGGTCCGCTCGGCCTTCTCCGGCCAGGGCAGGCCGGTGACGTCCTCGTTGAGGCGCTGCCCGCTGCCGAGCGCCAGCCACAGGCGGTCGGGGAACATCTCGGCGAGCGTCGCGGCCGACTGGGCGAGCACGGCCGGGTGGTGGCGGTAGCCCGGCGCGGTGATGATCCCGAACGGCATCCCGGTGACGGCGAGCGCGGCCCCGAGCCAGGACCAGGCATGGCCCGAATGGCCCTGTGCCCGGCTCCACGGCTTGAAGTGCTCGGACGACATCGCGCAGGCGAAGCCCGCCGCCTCGGCCGCCCGGACATGGCGCAGCAGCGCGGAGGGCGCGTGCTGCTCGTGCGACGCGTGGTAGCCGATGCGTGCCAAACCTGGTCTCCCGGTCGCCGTGGGGTCTGTCGATGTCGATGGAAACGCCCGGCCCGCGCTTCCGTGCGGCGGGGCAAACGCCTCAATCCGCCCCGGCGATGCGCGGCGCCCGGCGCGAATCGGTCTCGCGCAGGGAGCGGTCGGCGTAGGTGCCCTGCACGGCCGCCCGACCGCCATGGTCGTAGAGGTCGAGCGTCAGAGCGCTGTGGATGAAGCCCAGATGGCTGAAGGCCTGGGGGAAGTTGCCGAGGAAGCCGCCGTCCTCCGCCGCCTCCTCGGCGTAGAGCCCGACATCGTTCTGCAGCGCCCGCAGCGCGTCGAAACGGGTGCGGGCCTCCGCGTCGCGGCCGAGCCAGAGCAGGGCATCGACGAGCCAGAAGGCGCAGAGCAGGAAGGTGCCCTCGTGGCCCGGCAGGCCGTCGTCGTTCCGGTAGCGGTAGACGAGGTGGCCGTGGCCGAGCCGCGCGATCACCGCATCGACGGTGCGGGCGAAGGCGGCCTCGTCCACGGGGAAGCCGACCATCGGTGCGACGAGCAGGGCGGCGTCCGGCTCGTCGGTGCCGAGATATTGCGGATAGTGGCCGTCGCGGTGGATGGCCTCGCCGTTGACCCAGGCGACGATCCGGTCGCGCTCGCGGCACCAGTGCGGGCGCTCGCCGAACAGGCGGATCGCCCGGTCGAGGGCGACCCAGTTCATGATCGCGGCGTGCAGGTAGCGCTGCTCGGGCTTCCTCGGCTCCCACAGGCCCGCATCCGGCTCCGCCCAGTGCGCGGCCGAGATATCGGCCAGCCGCGCGCCGTGCGCGCGCATCGCCTCCGGCAGCGTGCCGCCGAGGCGCTCGTAGAGGTAGAGCAGGTCGAGCACCTGCCCGTAGGCGTCGGCCTGGTGCTGCTCTGCGGCCTCGTTGCCGTGGCGCACCGGCGCGCTGCCGCGCCAGCCCTCGAAATGCGAGATCGTGACCTCGCCGAGATCGTCCTCGCCCGCGATGCCGTAGAGAGGCTTCAGCCGGCCCTCGGCGCGCGCGCACAGGTCGGAGACGAAGCCGAAGAAGGCCTCCGCCTCCCGGACCATGCCAAACTTCTTCAGGACGTAGAAGGACAGGCAGGCGTCGCGGATCCAGCAGAAGCGGTAGTCCCAGTTCCGGATGCCGCCGACCTCCTCGGGCAGCGAGGTGGTGGCCGCCGCCACGATCGCCCCCGAGGGCGCGTAGGTCAGCGCCTTCAGCACCAGGGCCGAGCGCATCAGCTCGCCCGCCAGCGGCCCCACATAGGCCGCCCCTTGCGTCCACAGCACCCAGGCCCGGCGGGTCTCCTCCATCAGCGCGCGGGCGTCCGGCGGGGCGTCGGGCGTGGCGCCCGGATAGAGCGCGAAGCGCCGCTCCTGCCCGGCCTCCAGGGTGAAGCGGGCGACAGCGCCCGCGTCCTCGACCGCGAAGGCGGCGTCGGAGACGAGCCCGGGGCAGCCGTTCGCCGCCACGCGCCCGTCCGTCGCGGCGAGCGGCGCGGCCGCCTCGGCGAAGCCCGCGAGCGGCCGGTAGACCGCGACCATCGGCACCCGCCCCGAGACGCCGGCGACGAGCCGGACGAGGCGCGGCCGGTCCGCCCCGCCCTCCGGCCCGACCATGAAGTCGTGCAGGGTGACGAAGCCGGTCGCGGTGGTGAAGGTGGTCTCGAGGATGTTGCTGCGGCTCAGATACTGCCGCGCCGTCTCGAAGCGCTCGGCGGGCCGCAGCGTGAAGTGGCCCCCGCGCCGCCGGTCGAGCAGTCGCGAGAAGGTCGGGTCGGCGTCGAAGCGCTCCAGGCAGGCCCAGTCGATCCCGCCGTCGCGCGCTACCAGCGCGCAGCCCTCGCAGTTGCTGAGGAGCGCGTAGGCCTCGATCGGCTGGTAGTCGCGCTCGTCGTCGAATCCCGGCATGGCTCTTCCCCCCTCCTTGCCTTGCGCCGCCTCCCGGACGGTCGCCGTCGTCGTCCGCCGCGAGGGCCGCTCAGTCCGCGAGCCGGAAGGCGGGCTCCAGCAAGCCCCGCGCGCCGACATCGACCCGCAGCGTGCGGCCGTGCTCGGGGTCGGCTCCGCGCTCCGCCGCGTCCATGCCCTCGTAAGCCGAGGTCACGAGGAGCCAGTCGAGCGCGCGGCCCGCGAAGGTCGGGCAGGTCGGCCGGGACGGGGGCACCGGAACCGTGCGCACCCGCTCGCCGGCCGGGCTGTAGGCGTCGAGGCAGCCCGCGCCGAACCGGGCCGTCCAGATCAGCCCCTCGGCGTCCACCGCGGCGCCGTCGATGCCGCCCGCGCCGCCGCGATGGTCGTAATGCGTCTCGGGCTCGCCCGTCGGCAGGCCCGTCGCGGGGTCGAGGGCGACCCGGCGCAGCACGCCCTCGTCCGTATCCACGAAGTAGCCGGTCGCGCCGTCGGGCGAGAAGGCGATGCCGTTCGGGATCGTCAGGTTGGCGAAGAGCCGCGTCACCCGCGTGCCGGCGACGTGGTAGATGGCGCCCCGCCCGGGCTCGGCGTCGCGGCCCATCGTGCCGATCCAGACGGCGCCGGCCGGGTGGACGCGCCCGTCGTTCGAGCGGGTGCCGGGGTCGTCCGCCTCGAGCGGGCAGCAGAGCGAGAGCCCGCCATCCGCGATCGTCCGGACGTAGAGGCCGTCCTCGGCCGACAAGAGCTGCCGCCGGTCGTCGATCGCCGCGACGTCGCTCGCCATGACGGGCAGCGCGTGGATCCGGGCCGGACCCGCTTCGCCGAGGCGCAGCTCGAACAGCCGGCGCTCCGGGATATCGACCCACCACGCCGTATCGGTCGCCGGATCGTAGCTCGGCCCCTCGCCGAGATGGCAGCGGGACGTGTCGAGGATGCGGACGCGCGCTGGCTGCAAGGCTCTTTTTCCTGGCTGACTGCGCAGGACGACGTCCCGGGAGGGAGCGCGGTTCCGGCCGCGCCGCGCCCCGCGCCGGCCCGGGTGCGCGGGCGCACCGCGGCGTGCGGCGCCCCGCGCGGCGCGGGGATTAATCCCGGGTGTGCGCGCCCCGCGCCGCAAGGCCATACTCTCGACGTGTTGCCCCCGCAGAGCCTGCGGCTTAACCGGTGGCGGACGCCCCGAGCCGAGAGACGCAAGACGCCATGAGCTACCCGGGTCAGCCGGCCCTCGCGCTCCCCGAAGCCGCGCCGCGGCTGAGCGCGACCGAATCCTACCTGCGCGTGCTGCACGCCCTGATGCTGCGCGACATGCGCACGCGCTTCGGCGCCTCCTACTGGGGCTACGCGGTGGTCGTGCTCTGGCCCTGCGCCCACGTCTTCATGCTGGTGGCGATCTACTACTTCCGCAAGGTCCCGGCGCCGATCGGCGAGAGCAGCCCGATCTTCTTCGCCAGCGGCGCGGTTCCGGTGCTGGTCTACCAGTACATGTCCCGCGAGGTGATGAAGTCGGTCGGCGCGAACCGGCCGTTGACCTACTACCCGCAGGTCAAGCTCATCGACGTGATCATCGCCCGCCTGCTCGTGGAGATCGTGAGCGGCTCGCTCACCCTGATCACCGTGCTGGCGATCCTGACCGCGCTCGGCATCGATCCGCGGCCGGCCGACCCCTTCACGGCGGTGACCGGCTTCCTGGCGGCGATCCTGCTCGGGATCGGGATCGGCTTCGTGAACGTCTGCATCATGGCGTTCTTTCCCACCTGGGCACTGGGATACGTGCTGTTCAACATCATCATCTACATCACCAGCGGCGTGATGTTCCTGCCCAACTACCTGCCCGAGCAGCTCTACGCGATCTTCAAGTACAACCCGGCCGTGCAGATCATCGAGTGGGTTCGGCTGGGGTACTATCCGACACTCGACGTCCAGGTGGACTACTTCTACGTGATCATGTTCGGGCTCACGACGCTGAGCATCGGCCTGCTCATGGAGCGGTTCGTGGTCCGCAGGCTGTCGTAGCCGCGCGAGGGCCTTGAGCGTGTCATCTTCGGGCCGGCGCCCCGCGCCGGCCCGCGCCGCGGATGCGGCCGAGCCGGGGTTGCGTGTGGGACTGACGATCAAGGGCCTGCGGGCCGCGCTCCGGCGGATCGCGACGGGGCAGGGGAGCCTGGGTCCGTTCGGGGGGACGCCCGATTTCGCCGGCCGCGTCGCCGGCATCACGGGGGCCCGGTGCGAGAACCTGACGGTCTCGGGCCGGGGCCGCGTCGTGCTGGCTCCCGGCGCGCGGATCGGCTTCGGCATCAAGCCCTATCTCGCGGCCTCGGCGCTCTCGGTGCAGGTCGTCCTCGACATCGAGGCCGAGACCGTCAACGGGCCGCCCTGGCTGGCGGTGGATTACGGCGCGGGGTTCGCGCCCGAGCACACCGTCCCGCTGCGCCGGCCCGACGCGGGCACGCGCTGGACCCTGCACGTGCCGCTGCCGCAATTCGTGCGCGGCCTGCGCCTGGAATTCCACAACCAGATCGTGGGCCCGGCCACGATCCATGCCTGCCTCGTGCAGCGCTCGGACCTGCGCGACCTCCTCGATCACCTGTTCCGCCTGCCCGCGCCCGAGCGGCAACGCCTGACCGGGGCCAAGGTCGCGGGCGTGCTGGCCGCGCTGGAGGACCGGCGCGACGCGGTCGCCGAGGATGCCGCGGCCGAGCGCCCGCAATCCGCGCTCGCGGCCGCGATCGGGTGCGGCCTGCTCGCCGACCACGCGCAGTCCGCGCCCTCCGATCCGCGCTACGTCGGCGTCGTCGAGCGGGACGACCGGCTCGGCGAGGCCGACCGGGCCTGGATGGACGGCCGCATGGCGGCCTTCGCCGAGCGGCCGCTCCTCTCCGTGGTGATGCCGGTCTACGACCCGCCGCTCGACCTGCTCGAGGAGGCGATCCGCAGCCTGCAGCGGCAGACCTATCCGCACTGGGAGCTGTGCCTCGCCGACGACGCCTCGCGGGACTTCGCCGTGCGCGACGTGGTCCGCCGGCTCGCCGCCGAGGATCCGCGCATTCGACCCGTCTTCCGCGAGACGAACGGCCACATCTCGCAGGCCTCGAACGCGGCCGCCGCCCTGGCGCGGGGCCGGTTCCTCGTCCTGATGGACAACGACGACCTGCTGCCGGACCACGCGCTCTGGACGGTCGCCGACGCCATCGACCGCCATCCCGGCTGCCGGATGCTGTTCTCGGACGAGGACAAGATCAACCTCGAGGGGCGCCGGGCCCAGCCCTACCGGAAGGGAGCCTTCGACCGCTTCCTGATGTACGGCCACAACATGTTCAGCCATCTGGGCGTCTACGAGCGCGCCCTGTTCGAGGCGGTCGGCGGCTTCCGCGTCGGCTACGAGGGCAGCCAGGACTACGACCTCGCCTTGCGCTGCATGGAGCGCTGCGCCGAGGCCGAGATCGTGCACATCCCGCACGTGCTCTACCGCTGGCGCCAGCTCCCCGGCTCGACCGCCCTCGGGGGCGGCCAGAAATCCTACGCCTTCGCGGCGGCCAAGCGCGCGATCGACAGCCATTTCGAGCGGATGGGCTACCCGCTCGAATCGATCGACGGCCCGGGTCCCGGGATCGCGGCCGTGCGCACCCTGGGCGTCGCCGACCCGAAGCGGATCAGCGTCGTCATCCCAACGCGCAACGGACTCGACCTCCTGCGGCCCTGCATCGAGTCCCTGCTGGCGGTCGGCGACCCGCTCGTCGAGATCGTGGTCGTCGACAACTTCTCGGATGATCCCGGAACGCTCGCCTACCTGGACGGGCTGCGCCGTGACCGCGCCCGCATCACCGTGGTGCGCTCCGAGACAGCGTTCAACTTCCCGCACCTGTGCAACCTCGGCGTGGCGCGGGCGCGCGGCGAGATCGTCTGCCTCCTGAACAACGACACCGAGGTGCTGAGCCAGGACCTGTTCCAGCGCGCCCGGGCCTTCCTGTCGATCCCCGACGTCGGCGCGGTCGGCGCGCGCCTGCTCTACCCGCACGGGGCGGTCCAGCATTTCGGCGTCTACACGGGCGTCGGCCCCTACGGCATCGCCACCCACGCCCATGCGGGCCGGGCGGACGACGCGCACGTGCAGTTCAGCAAGAGCGTGCTGCTGCAGCAGTTCGTGGCGGTCACGGCCGCCTGCTGCTTCCTGCGCAAGGCCGATTACGAGGCGGTCGGCGGCATGGATGAGGCGTTCGCGGTCGCCTACAACGACGTCGATCTCTGCCTGAAGCTGCGCCAACGGGGCCTCAAGGTGATCTGCGACCCCGGCATCCGGCTGGTGCACAAGGAATCGGTCAGCCGCGGGCGCGACGTCGATCCCACGAAGGTGGTGCGCCTGCGCCGCGAGGCGGAGCTCATGGAGGCGCGCTGGGGTCGCGAGGGCCTGCGCGATCCCTTCTACAACCCGGCCTTCTCCGCCCGGAGCGGCGATTTCGAACTCGCCGAGTTCCCGCGCGTGGCGATCCCCTGGAAGGACCCGGCCGGTCTGGCCGAGGTGCGCCCCGAGGCGCCGCCGGAGATCGAGGTCGCGTACGAGCCCGCGTCCGAGGGGCGGGCGGGGCTGTGAGGGACGGCGCGGACGATCCGCCGCCCCCCGCGGCCGCGATGCCCCGCCGACGCCCGCTCGGCGCCGGCGCGACGCTTCGCGCGGTCCGGGCGATGCCGGGGCGCTGCCCGGGGTTCCCCGCGGGCCCCCCGTCCGCCGGGCCGCGTCGAGTGCCCCGCGCCCCACGCGGCGGGGCCCGCCGCTCCGGCGGATGAGCGAGGAAACCCGATGACGAAGCCGATCGACATCGCGGACGTGCGGGCGCGCCTCGCCGCCCCGATCCTCGGGCGCGCGCAACCGGACCCGTTCGATCTCACAGTCCACCATCGCCACCCACGCATCGCGACGATCCGCTTCGTGCCCGGCCGCCCGATCGGATACGCGCTCTCGGCGAGCTACCCGGACTGGACCGACCGGTCCTTCCTCGCGCAGCGCTTGGCGGGAATGCGGTTGTTCTTCGGCGCGTTGCGGGACATCGAACCGGGGCTGGACGGAACGTGCGACCTCTGGCTGGGCGACGTCCCGGAAGCCCCCGGCCTCGCCTTCTCGGGCTGCGCGAGCTCGAACGTTCTGGTGCCCGATCCGGATTTCGTCGCGTCGGACGGCTACCGGCAGCTCCGGCGCGAGGCCGAGGGCATGCTGCCCTGGCCCGAGCGAGAGAACGACCTGTTCTGGCGCGGCACGCTATCGGGCGATCCGAAGCGTCGGGCGCCCGGATGGCGCACGCTTCAACGCGCGCGCCTCTGCCTTGCCGGCCGCGCGTCGGTCGTGGGCGTTCCGCTCGACGCCAAGCTCGTGGGCGACCCGCGCAATGCGGCGGGCTCCGAGGGATGGGTCGAGATCGGCGACCTCGGCCTGCTCGCAGACCGGGTCGCGCTTCATGACTTCGCGCGCTACCGCCATGCCATCGACATCGACGGCAATTCCTGCGCCTGGATGGGGCTGTTCACCAAGCTCCTGATGGGCTGCACCGTGGTCAAGGTGGATTCGCCGCTCGGGCACCGGCAATGGTACTACGACCGGCTCGTGCCCTGGATCGACTTCGTGCCCGTCTCCGCCGATCTCGGCGATCTCGACGCGGTGCGGACCTGGCTCGCGCGGGAGCCCGAGGCGGCCCGCGCCATCGCAGCGCGGGGCCGGGCGCTGGCTTGCGCGATCACCTTCGATCAGGCGCTCCTGGACGTCGCTCCGCGCGTGATCGCCCATATCCGAGCCGCGAAGGCCCAGCCATGCGCATGACCACCAAACGCGTCCTCGTCACCGGCGGGGCGGGCTTCGTGGGCTCGCATCTGTGCGAGCGGCTGCTGGGGCAGGGGCACGAGGTGCTGTGCGTGGACAACTTCTTCACGGGCGCGCGGGCGAACGTGGCGCACCTGCTCGGGCATCCGCGCTTCGAGCTGATGCGCCACGACGTGACCTTCCCGCTCTACGTGGAGGTGGACGAGATCTACAACCTCGCCTGCCCGGCCTCGCCGGTGCACTACCAGGCCGACCCGGTCCAGACCACGAAGACGAGCGTGGTGGGTGCGATCAACATGCTGCGCCTGGCCAAGCGGGTGAAGGCGAAGATCCTGCAGGCCTCGACCTCGGAGGTCTACGGCGACCCGGACGTGCATCCGCAGCCCGAGAGCTACTGGGGCCGGGTCAACCCGATCGGCTTCCGCTCCTGCTACGACGAGGGCAAGCGCTGCGCCGAGACGCTGTTCTTCGACTACCGGCGCCAGCACGGCATGCCCGTGAAGGTGGTGCGCATCTTCAACACCTACGGGCCGCGCATGCACCCCAACGACGGGCGCGTGGTCTCGAACCTGATCGTGCAGGCGCTCAGGGGCGAACCGATCACCCTCTACGGGGAGGGCACGCAGACGCGCTCGTTCTGCTACGTGGACGACCTCGTCGAGGGCCTGATCCGGATGATGGAGACGGGCCCCGCGGTGACGGGGCCGGTCAACCTCGGCAATCCGGGGGAGTTCACCATCCGGGAATTGGCCGACCTCGTGCGCGAGCTGACAGGTTCGACCTCGGAGATCGTGCACCGGCCGCTGCCGCCCGACGACCCGCGCCAGCGCCGGCCCGATATCGCGCAGGCGGAGGAACTGCTCGGCTGGGCGCCGACCATCCCCCTGCGCGAGGGGCTCGCCCGCACGATCGATTATTTCCGCACGGTGCTGTCGCACAAACCGGTCGGGGCTTGAGCGCATGCCCGACATCATCGTCCTGAGGCCCTCGCCGGACTGGCCGCGCTTCGACCTCTGCGAATCCCGCGCCTTCCTGTCCGGGGTCGGCTTCGATCCGGATCTGGTGATCGACTTCGCGGCGGTCTGGGACCGGACCTTCACGCGCGACTACCGTTCCGTCCGCGAGGCCGTGAAGCAGCTCGCTCTCGCGAGTTACCGGGCGGTGGCGGGGGCGACGCTCGTGCCGCTCGCCGCCTTCGTGCCCGGATCCTGCGCCCCGGGGGACCGCATCCTCTTCGCGGACGACGACGACTGGCTCAGCCCAGGCCTGTTCGGTGCCCTGCCGGCACCCGGGCCCGAGACGGGTCCGGACGGCTACCGCTGGGGATCCCTGCGAATCGGCCTCGATTTCGATCCGACCGCGCCGGGCGCGCCGTTCTGTGCGGCACGCCCGCTCGGGGAGATCGTCTACACCAACAATTACGCGCTGTCCGGGCGCGGTCTCGTCCGGGCCGGCGTTGCGGGCGCGGGCGAGCACACGGCCGCGCAGCGCACCTTCGGTGCGGCGGATTTCCAGGTCGAGGACTGTCCGCTCTACCTGTCCTGCGCGGTCAAGCACCCGTGCAGCACGGTCGCCGTGCGAGCCCAGATGGCGGCCGGGTTCCGAGAGGCGCCGGAGCGGTTCCTGGAGCGGTTCCAGCGGGCTCTTGAGGAGGCCGTCGTCCCGCCGGAGGGCTCCTGGGTCGCGCCGCGCCTCGAGGCGCTGCGGACCCTGTTCGCCGACATCCGCTCGCGTTGACGGGGGCGGTCCGGCGGATGGGCCGACGGATGGGCCGACGGATGCGTGGGGCGTCCGTCCTCGGCGCTTCCGCGATCCCGCGCCCTCGCCGTCCACGGGAGCCCGTCGCGGCGGGACACCCGGTCGGCGTGCTCCGCGCGGACCGGGCTCGACGGGCGGGCGTCGTGTTGGCGCTCGGTCGGGTTTCGTGCTACTTTCTTACAGGTGGTGTTGTGGAGGTTCTCTCAAGCATTCCGTAAGCCTTTCGGCAAGCAGGAGCGCTTCCGTCCCGTGCGGTTGCACGGTCGAGAAACAAGAACGTCTTATTCGTTGCCGCGGCTCGGCTGCTGGGGGTGTTGATGCTGCTGTTTCTCGTCGTCGTGGCAGCCGCCGGCGCGCTCCTGGCCTATGCGATTGCCTGGGTTCCGGTTCTTTTGCTCGGCATCCTGCTGTTCCTCGCCGTCCTGATCTACACCGTGCCGACGGACGGCGTCCTCGTCGCGCTCGGCTGCGGGGCCCTCGCGGTGACGATCCTTCAGGTCAGCTACGCCGTCGCCGGCTTCCTGCTCAACAGGCCGGAGCGCGCCGCCGCGCCGTCGGGCGTCTTCCGCCGCACCAAGCACGTCCACTCGAAGGACTAGCCGGCCGGCCCGCTCATTCCCCCGCCAGCCGCGCGGGCGCCGGCGTGCCGACGGGCTTGAGCGCGGCGAGGCGTTCCTCCAGGAAGGCCAGGACGGCGTCGCGGTCGCCCGCGGCCTGCCGGTTCCACCGGGCGATGTTCGCCGCGGCCTGCGCGGCGCTGCGCGCCCGCCAGCCCGGCTCGGCGAGGCGCCCCGCGACCGCGCGCGCCGCGCCGTCCGGGTCGGCGATGTCGACGAGCAGGCCGGACGTGCCCAGAACCTCGCGGAACACCGGCTTGTCGGGCGCGACCACGAGGAGGCCCGCGAACTGCATCTCCAGGAGCGGGAGGCCGAGGCCCTCGTCGTGGGAGCTGCACAGGAACAGGTCGAACGTATCGATGACCCGGCGCGCGGCGTCGTCGTCGAGAAAACCTCGCAGCCGGACGTGGGGCATCTCCCGCAGGCGCGCGGCGTCCTCGCCCCAGCCGCTGCGGCCGATGATGTGCAGCTCCACCCTCCGCCCGAGCGCGCGCGCGAGATGCTCGCACAGGCGCGCCGCGCCGACGAAGTTCTTGCGCGGCTCGATCGTTCCCATCGCGCCGACCACGAGCGGCCGGTCCTCCGCGTCCGCGCGCGGATGGGCGGCGAGGCCGAACACGTTCCGGATCCCCGGCCGGTAGGGCAGGACCGTCGCGTCCGGCCGCACGGCGGCGCGCAGCGCCTCGGCGGTGGTCTCGGAATTCGCCAGGAAGTAGCGCAGCCGCGCCAGCGCCGCCCGGAAGGGCCCGACCATGTAGAGCTTCGCCGAGCGGTTGAGTTCGTCGGTCCGGGTCAGCAGGAAGAGGTCGTGGACGTAGAAGACCGTCCGCTCCGGCAGCCGCGTCATCACGGGCGAGGGCGGGTAGCCGGAGAACAGCCAGAGCTTGTCCCTGTGGGCGAGCGCCGCGGCCGGGATCGCCAGCCTCTGGTTCAGCATCATCGAGGGGCGGCTGCCCGAGGCGTCCCATCCGGCAACCGGCAGCGGCGCGAGCGCGGCCTCCGAGAACAGTTCCTCGGTGATGCGCTCGATGCCGGAGGCGCGGCGTCCGAGATGGGTTCGATCGACGACGAGGGCGGGTCCTGGAATCATGCTGAGCCTACCGCAGGAGGGGCCGCGCCGGCAGGCGGGCGCCGCCGGGCGCCGGCGGGGCCTGCCCGATCTCGATGATGCCCTTCACCAGCCACAGGAGCGCGGCCGTCTTGATGCTCAGGAAGCCGTAGCTGACCAGCGAGTTGAAGCAGACATAGAGACAGAGCGCGTGGTTGAAGCAGATCTGCTCGCGGGTCGCGTACCGGGAGCAGCACGAGCAGAAGAGCCAGAACAGGGCCAGCCCGAAGATGGATTGCGTCGTGATGATGTAGCCGACGCCGCTGTCGACCGCCTTGTCGATGAACGCCTCCGACAGGCCGAGGAATTCCGAGACGTCGTAGGATTCGAGCAGGTCGGTCGTCCAGACCACCCGGCCCAGGAAGTCGTCGTTGCCGCGGGCCGGATCGACGATGTGCACGAACACGAAGGCCGCCAGCAGGATGCCCGGGAGGTAGAGCGCGGGCAGGTAGCGCGACCAGCGCCGCCAGAACACGCAGACGAACAGCGTCGCGAAGAAGGTCACGAAGGCGAGGCGGCCGTCGCAGGCGACGATGAGGAACAGGTTGGTCGAGAGCAGGTAGGCCCGGCTCTTCCAGCCGAGGCTGCGCCAGAGCGCGAACAGGTAGGCCGACGCGATGATGCAGTAGGTGCCCAGCGAGACCGGCTCGAGGAAGACCGAGGACACGCGGTGGCTCGCCATCACGGCGTCGGCGATGCTCAGGAAACGCGCGTTCGGGCGCGTCGCGCTGACGAAGAGGTCCGAATCCGAGTTCCAGAAATCCGCTTCCGTCAGGCCGCGGGTGGCGATGAAGTAGTCCTTGACGTGGAACAGGCTCGAGTACAGGTCCGTCCGGAAGGCCTCCAGGGCCCCGATCGTGAAGACGATCGTGTGCCCGATAAGGACGTAGCGGTTGAGGTAGCGCCGATCGGTGCACAGGCCGAGCATGAAGAAGGTCGGCGCGATCAGGAGGTCGCGGAAGTACTTCACGCTGGTCGCCGGATCCACGATCGCGCTGCGCAGGATCATGAACAGGAACAGCCAGACGATGAACGCCACCGCGAGGTTCATCTCGCGCCGGTGATGCAGCAGCGCGACGAGGAGGCAGCCGAGCGTCAGCGCGCCCTCGAGGGCGATCACCACGGCGGGCGTCAGCGGTCGGACGTTGCCGTTCACGAAGGCGAGCGCGGCGTTGAAGGTGAGCGCGGTCAGCATCAGCCAGTACGGCAGATGCAGGAGGCGCGTCCCCGCGGCGGCCGTCGCGCGCCCGGCCGGCACCGCGGACCAGATCGGGCCGGCCAAACCTGCGGGGATCGGGGAGGCGGACGACATCTCGGGCTCCTCGTGGAATGGTCGCGCCGCCCCCCAGGGGGCGGCGCGCGGTCGGTCCGGCAGCCCTAGATGGTCTGGTTGTAGGCGCCGACCTCTGGGTTCTGGCGCAGGACGGCGTCGACGGCCTCGAACATGGCGCGCAGGCGCGCCTCCGAGACCGGGCTCTCGACGAC
>NZ_BPQO01000019.1 GCF_022179285.1 Methylobacterium hispanicum
CGCCTTCTCCTCGGGGGCCTTGTCGATCTGGTCGTAGGCCGTGAAGGTCGCGCCGCCGCTCTCGGCCAGAACCTTCGTGATCGCCGCCGTCAGCGAGGTCTTGCCGTGGTCCACGTGGCCGATCGTGCCGATGTTGCAGTGCGGCTTGGTACGGCTGAACTTTTCCTTGCCCATAGCTTCCTGAATCCTACCGATTAAGGGCCGCGGCGCCCGGAGCGCCGGTTCTGGCGACCGTCGCGCGCGCCGGTCGTCGCCGCCCGCGCGAGCCTGGGGCCGGGCGAAAAGCGCGGATCGCTTAGAGGGAAGCCGTCCTTTGATCAAGGGCCACCAACCGGATGCCGCCCAGTCCGGTACCCGCGCGGTGCCGGACGGCGGCGGCACGGAACCGGCAAGCCAAGCCAAGCCAGGCCAAGCCGTGGTCGCCGCAGGACCAAGCGGAGCAGTTTTCGAGTAGTGTGGCGCCGCGGGCATAGTGAAGCTTCGGCGTCCGCTTTACCTCTGTTGTCAGCGAACATCGAACGATCAGGCCGCCACCCCATGATGAAGAAGCTCCTCCTCGCGAGCGCCGCCTCGGCCCTCGTCGCGGGCGCCGCCAGCGCCGCCGACCTGCCGCGCCGCGCCGAGCCGCCGCCGGTCTTCACGCCGGTCCCGGTCTTCACCTGGACGGGCTTCTACGCCGGCACCCACACCTCGTACGGCATCACCGAGAACGGCAACATCCGCACGCTGGGCAACAACGGCCCCGGTGCCGGCCCGCTGCTCGCGCCGAACCTCACCAACACCGTCGCCAACGTCGCCGGCGGCCGCCGCCCGGCCTCCTTCAGCACCGAGACCGACAAGATCGGCAAGATCGGCGGCGGCATCGGCTACAACTATCAGTTCACGCCGGGCTCGGGCCTCGTCGTCGGCGTCGAGGCCTCGTGGACCTGGACCGACCTCACCCGCGGCCGCTCCTTCGTCAGCGGCCTGAACGACGTGAGCACCTACCGCCAGAGCCTCGACTGGCTCGGCACCGTCACGGGCCGCGTCGGCTACGCCTTCGACCGGTTCCTCGTGTACGGGACCGGCGGCTTCGCCTACGGCAACGTGTTCTACGACGCGCAATTCCGCTCGAACAACGCGGCCGCCGGCTTCCCGCTGGCCTATGCGGGCCGCTACGACGACCTCGAGACCGGCTACGTCTACGGCGGCGGCGTCGAGTGGGCCATCCCGACCGACTCGTTCCTGAACTTCTTCAGCGTCGGCCGCTATCTCGGGCTCAAGGCCGACGTGACCCTGAAGGCCGAGTACCTGCGTTACGACCTCGGCAGCCGCAACGTGCTGGTCAGCAGCATCAACCCGGCCACCGGCGGCCAGTTCGTGCCGACCGCCAACGGTTCCTACACCTCGCGCTTCAACACCGAGGGTCAGCTGATCCGCGCCGGCTTCAACTACAAGTTCGGCAGCTACTGATCGACCCGGGCGGGACACCGCCCGCCGGGACGGATCATCGAGGGCGGGTGCCGGCGACGGCGCCCGCCCTTCGCATTTCAGGCCCTCGGCTGACGGACCGGTTCGTCGCCCTATCTCGCGGCGACGCCGCCGCGGGCGGCGCGATCCGGAGCCACGACCTGCCGATGACCGAGCGCCTGCGTCTCTACACCTCGCCGTCCGCCTTCCCGAACCCGCAGCGCGTGCGGCTCTTCATCCACGAGAAGGGCATCGCCGATCGCGTCGAGGAGGTGGTCTACGACATGGCGCCGGGCGGCCAGCAGCGGCAATGGCCGCATCTGAAGATGAACCCCTGGGGCGAGACCCCAACCCTGCTGCTCGCGGACGGGAGCTACCTCTCCGAGACCACCGGCATCGTGCGCTATCTCGACGCCGCCTTCGAGGGTCGCCGGATCACCGGCGCCGACGCCCGGGAGCAGGGGCTCGACGCGATGTGGGACAGCCGCATCTGGGTGCACATCCTCTACCGGATCACCACGATGTTCCACGTGCTGCACCAGGGACTCGGCCCGAAGCTCGAACTGACGCACAATCCGCAATGGGGCGAGCACTGCCGCAAGGAGGCGCTGGCCCACGCCGCGCTGGTCGATCGGCATCTCGCGGACGGGCGATCCTGGCTGCTCGGCGGAGCGGCGCCGACGCTGGCCGACATCACGCTCTGCACGGCGATTGCCTTCGGGAAATTCCCGGTCAACGCGACGCCGCTGGACGAGCGCTTCGAGCACCTCGACGCGTTCTGGAAGCGCTGGATGGCGCGCGACAGCTTCCGCAGCGCCTACGCGGACGGCGGCAGCGGCCTCGACGAGTTGGCCTCACTCAAGCGGTAAGGGGTGCCGGATTCGGCCGGGGGCGGGGCATCTTCTCGCGCATGGCCACGGGGCGAGGTCCCGGGGCCGAAGCCTCACGCGCCGACCGCGATGCGGTCGGGGCGGCGCTGGGGAGCCGGACGCGCGGTCTCGGGTGTGGCAGGGCGCAGCAGGTCGCCGAGGGACACGAACCCGTCGGCGTCCCCCTGCCCGGACCGGATGCCGAACCCCAGCGCGAAGGAACGGCCCAGGCCGGCGTCGCGCTCCAGGCCGAAGGCCTGCAGGGCAGCCAGGAAGGCTTCACGAAACAGGCTCGGACGGCACCAGCGCTTCTCGGCCATCTGCAAGGGCCAATCCCACAGCCCCTCCTCGCGACGCGCGGCGATGACCGAGCGTCCGATGAAGTAGCCGCTGGCGTGCTCCAGCCCGTCCTCGGACAGCGACCAGTCGTCGTTCCGGAAGGTCACGGCCGCGCCGGCATCGTTCATGGCTGGTCCCCTGCTCGCGTCCTTGCCGTGTTCCGCGGCCGGCAGGTTTTCAGGCCCGCGTATCGGCTGGAACATTCAAGGAACACTGGCCCGGAACGACACAGGGGTCAAGCCTTTGTTCTCATTGTGTTCGCGTTGGGCGGGGACGGCGCTGCCGCGGCGCTCACCGCCCCTTGCGGAACAGGGGGTGGTCGACCCGGTCGCCCGGGCGGATGCCGAGGCGCGCCGCGGTCCCGGCGTTGAGTTCGAGCACCGCCAGCACCGGCTCGCCCGAGAGGATCGTGGCGGTCGAGAGCGGCTCGGTGTCGGCGGCGACGCGGGCCACCGTGCCGTCGGCCCGGATGAACAGCATGTCGAGCGGCAGGTAGGTGTTCTTCATCCACATCGCGACCGGCTCGACCCGCTCGAAGTCGAACAGCATGCCGTGGTTCGGCGCCATGCTGCGCCGGAACATCAGGCCGCGGGCCCGCTCGGCGTCGTTGCGCATCACCTCGACGTCGAAACGCTGCGGGCCGCCCCGGGTCGCGATGGCCAAGGGCTCGGTGCGGGCCGCCTCCTGGGCGTGTGCGGAGACGGGAAGGGCCACGGGAACCGCCGCGGCGAGCGGCAGGGCGAGGGACGCGAGCGCCCGGAGGATGCGCAGCACGGGGACGGGACCTTCAGTGGGAGGCGGGAAGCGTGCCGTCCAACAACCGCACTTCGGCCGCCATGGCTCCCTTCGAGCCGTCGCCGAAGCGCACCAGCACCGTCTCGCCGGGCTTCAGCTCCGCGATGCCGTAGCGCCGGAGCGTCTCCATGTGCACGAAGATGTCCGGCGTGCCGTCCCCGCGCGAGAGGAAGCCGAAGCCGCGCAGGCGGTTGAACCACTTCACCACCGCCCGCTCCAGCCCGCTCGTCGGCACCACGGTGACGTGCGTGCGGGGCATCGGCAGCTCGGACGGGTGCAGCGCGCTCGACGCGTCGAGCGAGACGACCCGGAAGGCCTGCCAGCCGCGGGGGCGCTCCACAGCCTCGACGACGATGCGGGCCCCCTCGTTGGCCGTCTGGTGGCCGTCGCGGCGCAGGCAGGTGACGTGCAGCAGCACGTCCGGCGAGCCGTCGTCCGGCACGATGAAGCCGAAGCCCTTGGCGACGTCGAACCACTTGATGCGGCCGGAGACCTCGACGAGGTCGAGGGGCTGTTCGGGTGCCTCGCGCCGGGTCGCGTCCGCGATGTCGCCCACGGGCCTGGGGTCCCCCGACCCAAATCCGATCTCGTCAGACATCACGCGCTACCCACACCGAATCGCACATCGCGGTTCGCCCACAAGATTAACGAAGTCCTAGTGGCGCGGAAGCCCATTTGGCGGTCGGGTTGCCCGCCCGGGATGCAATCTTGGCCGTGTCGGCAGGCCTGCAACATCCGGCTTCGCGCCGCGCCGGCCCGGCGCAGGCCGATGCGACGGCGCGGGAATTTTCGGTCGGTGCGCCGCCGCGTCGCGGGTCGGACGGTCCCGGCCGGGGCGGGATCACGTTTCTGCGAGAGCCCGTCCGGCCGTCGCGGGGTGCGAAACCGGGCGCCGTGTTGCTATGGCCCCGCCATGCAGACGCCCCCGCCCGACCCCAGCCCCGATCCCGACCTGCGGGCAGCGCCCGACCTGCGGGCAGCGCCCGACCTGCGGGCAGCGCCCGACCTGCGGGCAGCGCCCGACCTGCGGGCAGCGCCCGACCTACGGGCAGCGCCCGACCGCCAGCGCCCGCGCGGACGCCTCGCGGTCATCGATGTCGCCCGCGGCGGCGCCCTCGCGGCGATGGCCGCCTACCACGCGACCTGGGACCTCGGGCACCTCCGGCTCACGCCGGAGAACCTGGCGCTGAGCCCCGGGGGCCGCGTCGCCGCCCACCTCATCGCGGGCGGTTTCCTGCTGCTCGTGGGCGTCGGCATGGTGCTGATGAACGGCGGCGGCATCCGCCCGCGTCCGACTCTGCTGCGGGCCGCCCGGATCGGCCTCGCGGCGCTGGCGATCACGCTGGCGACGTGGCTCGCCTTCCCGGACAGCTTCATCTTCTTCGGCGTCCTGCACTGCATCGCCGTATCGAGCCTGCTCGGGCTGCCGTTCCTGTTCGCGCCCGCCTGGGTGACGGCGCTCGCGGCGTCTCTGGTCGTGGCCGCGCCCCACCTCGTGCGGGCCGAGGTTCTCGACGCGCCGGCCCTGTTCTTCCTCGGCCTCGGGCAGGCGAGCCCGCGCACCAACGACTACGTGCCGCTCTTCCCCTGGTTCGGGATCGTGCTGGCGGGGATCGTGCTGGGGCGCCTCGGCCTGCCGCGCCTCGCCGCCTCGGGGCTCGGCGCGTGGCGACCCGCGGGGCGGATCGGGCGCTGGGCGGCCTTCGCCGGGCGCCACAGCCTCGCGGTCTACCTCGTGCACCAGCCGCTGCTGCTCGGTGCCCTGACCGGGGTGGCGATGCTCACGGGTCCGCATCCGCGGGCGGGCGAGCGGGCGTTCCGCCTCGACTACGCGCAGACCTGCACCCGCACCGGCGGCGAGCCCGGAGCCTGTCGGATCGCGGCCCGCTGCACCGGGAAGGCGCTCCGGCGCGAGGGGCTGTGGCAGGCGCAGGGGCGGCCGTTCACCGGCGAGGAGCGCCTGCGCGCGCAGACGCTGTCGCAGGCCTGCTACGAGGCCGCGGAGGGCACGCGGGGCGCGCCCTGAAGGGGCCCCGCGCCCTGGGCGCGCGCGGGGACCAGGGATCAGTCCTTGGCGCGCTCGACGTAGGAGCCGTCGGCGGTCATCACCACCACGCGGGTGCCGGCGGCGATGTGGGGCGGCACGGTGGTGCGCACGCCGTTCGAGAGCGTGGCCGGCTTGTAGGAGGAGGAGGCGGTCTGGCCCTTGAGCACCGGCTCGGTCTCGGCGACCTCGAGGGTCACGCGCTGGGGCAGCTCGATGGTCAACGGCGTCGCGTTGTGGATCGAGAGCATCACGGCCATGCCCTCCTGCAGGTAGGGGGCGGCGTCGCCGACCACGTCCTCGGGCACCGCGACCTGCTCGTAGTTCTCGGGGTTCATGAAGTGGAACCCCTCGCCGTCCTGGTACAGGAAGGTGTGCTCGCGGTCCTCCACGAAGGCGCGCTCGACCTGCTCGGTGGTGCGGTAGCGCTCCGAGACCTTCACGCCGTCGGTGATGCGGCGCATGTCGAGCTGCGTCACCGGCGTGCCCTTGCCGGGGTGGATGTTCTCGGCGAAGAGGATGACGTAGAGCTTGCCGTCCTTCTCGACGACGTTGCCCTTGCGGAGCGTTGAGGCGATCACCTTCACGGGATTGGTCCTAGATTTGACAAGGCGGGACGCGCGCGCCAAGCGCGGGGCGCGTTCGCCCGCCGGGGCCACGGCTGGCCCCGGCACTATCCTATCCGCAGCCGGCTTGCCAGCCGCCGCATCGCCAGCCGCCGGGCCCGAACCGTGCCGACAGCCCCCGACTCCCCCTGGTGGGCGCCCGCGCGCCACGCCGACCGCCGCCCGGCGCTCCTCCTGCGCAACCGGATCACGGAAGCGGTGCGGGCGCACTTCGCCGCCCGCGACTTCGTGGAGGTGGAGACCGCCTGCCTGCAGGTCTCGCCGGGCAACGAGGCCCATCTCTCGGCCTTCGCCACGCAGGCGATCGGCGCCGACGGGTCCCGCGCCACCCTCTACCTGCACACCTCGCCGGAATTCGCCTGCAAGAAGCTGCTGGCGGCGGGCGAGCCGCGCCCGTTCAGCCTCGCCCGCGTGTTCCGCAACCGCGAGCGGGGCCCGCTGCACCATCCCGAGTTCACGATGCTCGAGTGGTACCGGGCGGGCGAACCCTACACCGCGCTGATGGACGACTGCGCCGACCTGCTGCGGCTCGCCGCGCAGACCGCCGGAACGAGCCGCTTCGCCTGGCGCGGTCGCGACTGCGATCCCTTCGCCGAGCCGGAGCGGCTGAGCCTCGCCGAGGCCTTCGACCGGTATGCCGGCATCGACCTGCTGGCCACCGTCTCGGCCGGCGGCGAGACCGACCGCGACGGCCTCGCCGTCGCGGTGGCGCGAGCCGGCCTGCGGGTGGCAGAGGACGATTCCTGGGCGGATCTGTTCAGCCGCGTCCTCGTGGCGCGGGTCGAGCCCGAACTCGGTCTGGGTCGCCCGACCATCCTGTGCGCGTACCCGGTCAGCGAGGCGGCGCTCGCCCGCCCGTGCCCGGCCGACCCGCGGGTCGCCGAGCGTTTCGAGCTCTACTGTTGCGGCGTCGAGCTGGCGAACGCCTTCGGCGAACTGACGGATCCGGCCGAGCAGCGCCGCCGCTTCGCGGCCGAGATGGCGGTCAAGCAGGCCGTCTACGGCGAGACCTACCCGATCGACGAGGACTTCCTGGCCGCGCTCGCCGCGATGCCGGAGGCGTCCGGCGCCGCGCTCGGCTTCGACCGGCTGGTGATGCTGGCGGTCGGCGCCCGGCGGATCGAGGACGTCCTCTGGACCCCGGTCGCCGGATGAGCCGGCCGCTGCGCAGCCTCGACGACCTCGCCGCCGCGGGCCTCGTCGCGGCCGAGGACCTGCCCGGCCTTGCGGCGGTCGCCGCGCGCTACGCCGTCTCGCTCACCCCCGACGCGGCCGAGCTGATCGACCGCGCCGATCCGGCCGACCCGATCGCCCGCCAGTTCGTGCCGGCGCCTGAGGAGGCGGTGACCGCCCCGGAGGAGCGCGCCGACCCGATCGGCGACGGCGCCCACGCCCCCGTGCCCGGCATCGTCCACCGCTACCCGGACCGGGTGCTGCTCAAGCCGCTCCACGTCTGCCCGGTCTACTGCCGCTTCTGCTTCCGGCGCGAGATGGTGGGGCCGGACGGTCTGGGGACACTGAGCGAGGCGGAGCTCGAACGCGCGCTCGCCTACATCGCGGCGAACCCGGCGATCTGGGAGGTGGTGCTGACGGGGGGCGACCCCTTCGCGCTCTCGCCCCGCCGGCTCGGCGACATCGCCGGGCGGCTCGGGACGATCGCGCATGTGCGGGTGATGCGCGTCCACACCCGCGTGCCGGTGGTGAGCCCCGCCACGGTCACGGACGACCTCGTCCGGGGCCTGAAGCGGTTCGGGCGGGCGGTGTTCGTGGCGCTGCACGCCAATCACGCCCGCGAGTTCACCGAGAGCGCCCGCGCGGCCGTGGCGCGGCTGGTCGATGCCGGGATCCCGGTGGTGAGCCAGTCGGTGCTGCTGCGGGGCGTCAACGACGACCCGGCGAGCCTGGAGGCGCTGATGCGCGCCTTCGTGGAGAACCGGGTGAAGCCCTACTACCTGCACCACGGCGACCTCGCCCCCGGCACCGGCCACCTGCGCACGGAGATCGCCGAGGGGCAGGCGCTGATGCGGCACCTGCGCGGCCGCCTCTCGGGCCTCGCCCAGCCGACCTACGTGCTCGACATCCCCGGAGGCCACGGCAAGGTCCCGGTCGGGCCGGGCTACCTGCGGGAGGGGCCGGAGGGCATGCGGGTGACGGATCCGGACGGGCGGGAGCATCCGTACCCGCCGGAGGGCTGAGGCTGCCTCTCGACGCGCCGTCATCCCCGAGCGGGGCTCGGGTCCTCTCTCCCCGCGCGCGTCTCCCCGCACGGCGGGGAGAGGGGATCCGCACGCATCGGACGCTCGACCGGAGATCGGACGTGGTGTGGTAAGCTGCCCTATCCCGTGCGCTCGCGGCAGGCCCCGCACTCGCCCTCCACCTCGACGATCCGGCTCGCGGGCTTGAAGCCCGCCCGGTCGAGGGCGCGGCCGAGGCCCGCCTCGATCTCCGGCGCGGTGGTCTCGCCGATGCCCCCGCAGGTGCGGCAGATCAGGAAGACCAAACCCTCCCCTGCCCCGTGCTCGTGCGCGCAGGAGACGAAGGCGTTGCGGCTCGCGATGCGGTGGACGAGGCCGAGCTCCGTCAGGAAGTCGAGCGCCCGGTAGACCGAGACCGCGGCGACGCGCCGGCCCGGCACGCTGAGGCGCTCGGCGATGTCGTAGGCGCCGAGCGGCCCCTGCGCCGCCGCCACCGTCTCCAGCACGTCCCGGCGCAGGCGCGTGAACTGCAGGTCCCGGTCGCGGCAGAGCGCCTCGGCGCGCGCGACGACGTCGAGGCCGTGCGCATGGTGGTGATGGCCGGCACCGTGCTCGTGCCCGTGCATGACGATCCCCGGGATAGCGCGGCCGCGCGCGGGGTGCCCCGCGAGGGCCCGCCGAGGACCCGCATTGAACGCGCCGTATGTTACAGTGTATCAGCCTATATAGGCGGCCCCCCACTGTGCGGCAAACCGCGCGCGGTCGCACGCCCCGCCGCGGCCGGAAGGCGGTTCGGAGGCGGCTTTCCCACACATGACGGCACCCGTGTCTCCCATCCCCACGCCCCTCCGCCACGCCTCGCTGTTCCGCAGCGGCCTGGGCGTCCGCCTCGCCCTCGCGGCGGGCCTCGTCCTGCCGCTCTGGCTCGCCATCCTGTGGGCGACCGCGTGAACGCGCCGCTCCAAGTCCTGCCGGGCGCCATCCGCCTCGCCGGCCTCACCCTCGGCTACGACCGGCACCCGGCCGTGCACCATCTCGACGGCACGATTCCCGCGGGTGACATGCTGGCGGTGGTGGGGCCGAACGGGGCCGGCAAGTCGACGCTCCTGAAGGGGCTCGTCGGCGAGATCCCCTGCCTCGACGGCGCGATCCTGCGCGGCGTGCCGCGCGAGGCGCTGGCCTACCTGCCGCAGGCCGACGAGATCGACCGCAGCTTCCCGCTGAGCGTGCTCGACCTCGCCAGCATGGGTCTGTGGCGGCGGGCGGGCGCGTGGCGCAGCCTCGGGCGCAGCCGCGGCGCGGTGCTCGACGCGCTGGGCTCCGTCGGCCTGTCGGGCTTCGAGGAGCGCGCCATCGGCACCCTGTCGGGCGGGCAGTTCCAGCGCGTGCTCTTCGCCCGGCTGATCCTGCAGGACGCCGCCGTGATCCTGCTCGACGAGCCCTTCACGGGCATCGACGCCCGCACGGTGGACGACCTCGTCGGGCTGATCGGACGCTGGCACGCGCAGGGGCGCACGGTGGTGGCGGCGCTGCACGATTTCGCGCAGGTGCGCGCGCACTTCCCCCGCACCCTGCTCATCGCCCGCGAGCCCGTGGCCTGGGGGCCGACCGCCGCCGTGCTGACCCCCCAGAACCTCGCCCGCGCCGCCCGCCTCTCCGAGGCCTGGGACGAGGCGGCGGGGGTGTGCGCGCGCGGCCACGACCACGCTCCGGCGCATCCGGACCCCGCGCAGGCGCACGGCCACGAGCGCGCCCACGCCCACACCCACGCGCACGGCCACGCGCACGGCCACGAGCACGGCCACGAACAGGCCGGCCACGGGCACGGGAGCGCGGCGTGAGCGACCTTCTCGCCCCCTTCCTCGAGTTCGGCTTCATGCGCCGGGCGCTGGTCGGCTGCCTCGCGCTCTCGCTCTCGGCGCCCCCGCTCGGCGTGTTCCTGATGCTGCGGCGCATGAGCCTGATGAGCGAGGCGATGAGCCACGCGATCCTGCCCGGGGCGGCGGTGGGCTTCCTCGTGGCCGGCCTGTCGCTGCCCGCGATGACGCTGGGCGGCCTCGCGGCGGGCCTGGCGGTGGCGCTGCTCGCGGGGTTCGTCACCCGCTCGACGGTGCTGCGCGAGGATGCGAGTCTGGCCGCCTTCTACCTGATCTCGCTGGCGGCCGGCGTCCTCCTCGTGTCGCTGCGCGGCTCGCAGATCGACCTCCTGCACATCCTGTTCGGCACGGTGCTGGCGCTCGACGACCCGGCCCTGTGGCTGCTCGGCGGGATCAGCTCGCTCACGCTCTTCGCGCTGGCCCTGCTCTACCGGCCGCTGGTGATGGAGTGCGTCGATCCGCTCTTCCTGCGCACAGTCAGCCGGGCGGGCGGGCCGGCGCACTACGCCTTCCTGGGGCTGGTGGTGGTGAACCTCGTGGCCGGCTTCCAGGCGCTCGGCACCCTGCTCGCCGTCGGGCTGATGCTGCTGCCGGCCATCGCCGCGCGGTTCTGGGCGCGGGGCCTGAGCGGCCTGATCCCGGTCTCGATGCTGGTGGGCGCCCTGTCGAGCGTGATCGGGCTCGCCCTCTCCTACCGCTTCGACCTGCCGAGCGGCCCGGCCATCGTGCTGGCGGCGGGCGCGCTCTACGCGGTCTCGCTGGTGGCCGGCCCGCGCGGCGGCCTCGCCTGGCGCCTCGTGCGGGCGCGGCATCTCGAGGCCTGATCTCCACGGCGTTTCGAAGCGCGGGCGAACTTTCGGGCCTCTCGGATCATATGATTCCGTCGAGGAGAGCGGGATGGCGCGGTCGAGGCTCTACAAGGTCACCCGGGGCACGCTGCGGCTGCTGTCGCGCCCGGTGCGGCGGGCACAAGGGCGGGGCGGCATCGTGCTGGAGCCCTATCGCGGCTACGGCTCCCGGGAGGAGATCTTCCTGATCGGCCGGGTCTTCCGGCAGTCGCGTCCGAACCCGGACGCCGACCGCGACTCGCTCGCCGACCTCTGGCGCGACGTCGCCCGCCGCATCGCCCGGCGCGCGGTCAAGGGCGCGCCCGTCACCGCCCGCTTCGGCGGCACCGAGCAGCGCGTCGCCACCGACCGCGACGGCTATTTCCGCGTGCACCTGAGCCCGCGCGCGATGCCCGACTGCGACGGGCCCTGGCACGTGGTCGATCTGACGCTCGAGGCCGACCCGCCGGTCGAGGCGCGGGGAGAGATCTACGTGCCCCCGCCGCGTGCGCGCTTCGCGGTGATCAGCGACATCGACGACACGGTGATGCACACGGGCGTCGCCAACAAGCTGGTGATGCTCTGGCGCCTCTTCGTGGAGGATGCCGAGAGCCGCGTCGCCTTCCCGGGGGTCGCCACGCTCTACCGGGCGCTCCACGACGGGCGGGCGGGCGAGCGCAACCCGATGCTCTACGTCTCGCGCGCGCCCTGGGGCCTCTACGAGGTGCTGAGCGCGTTCTTCGCCCGCCACGCGATTCCCGCCGGGCCGGTGCTGTTCCTGCGCGAGTGGGGCCTGTCCTGGACGCACCCGCTGCCGCGCCGGGCCGAGGACCACAAGCGCATCCTCATCGGCAACATGCTGGCGCTCTACCGCGACCTGCCCTTCGTGCTGATCGGCGACAGCGGCCAGCACGACCCGGAGGTCTACGCGCAGGTGGTGGCCGAGCATCCGGGCCGGGTGCGGGCGATCTACATCCGCAACATCTCGGCGGATGCCGACCGCATCGCCGAGATCGAGGCGATCGCCGCCGCCGTGACGGCGGCCGGCGCGAGCTTCGTGCTCGCCGCCGACAGCGTGGCGATGGCCGAGCACGCCGCCGGCCTCGGGCTGATCGCGCCGGACGCGGTGGCGTCCGTGCAGGCGGAGCGCGCGGCCGCCCCGCCCGAGCCCGCGACCGGCCCGCTTCCGGGCATGCTGCGCCCCTCCGAGCCCCCGCCCACGGTGGTGATCGAGCCCGAAGGCGGCCGACGCCTGTAGGGTCCGGTTGCCCCTCCGGCCCCCCTCCCGCAGAGGCGGGGAGGGCGTGCGGCGCGGATCAGGCCGCCTCGGCGCGCCCCGCGCGGGCGGCCTCGAGCGCCCGCACCCGCGGGATCACCTGCGCGCCGAAATACTCCACCTCTTCCTGGAAGTGCAGGAAGGCGAGCAGGGCGAGATCGACGCCGACATCCTTCAGCGCCACGATGCGTTCGGCGATCTGGTCCGGCGTGCCGACGAGGTTCGTCTTGAAGCCGTCGTTGTACTGGACGAGATCCTCGAAGCTCGACTTGGCCCAGTTGCCCTCGCCCTCGGGCGAGGCCCGGCCGGCGTTCCTGACCTCGTGGCCGAAGGCCCTCACGGCCTCCGGGTCGGCTTGGTCGATGATCTCCTGCAGCACGGCGCGGGCCTCCTCCTCCGTGTCCCGCGCGATCACGAAGGCGTTGACGCCGACCTTGACCGCGTGCCCGTTCGCGCGGGCCTTGGCCTGGAGGTCCGCCACCTGCGCCCCGATGGTCTCCGGCGTGCCGCCGTTGGTGAAGTACCAGTCCGAGACGCGCGCGGCCATGTCGCGCGCGGCGCGCGAGGAGCCGCCCTGGAAGATCTCGGGCAGGCCGGACGTGGGCTTCGGCTTCAGCGTGTAGTCGGTGTAGCGGTAGAAGTCGCCGCGGAAGCTGAAGGCGTCCTGCGTCCAGATCCCCCGCAAGCTCCGGATGAACTCCTCGGAGCGGCGGTAGCGCTCGTCGTGGTCGAGCCAGGGCTCGCCGATCGCCCGGAACTCGCCCGAGAACCAGCCCGAGACGATGTTGACGGCGATGCGCCCGCCCGTCAGCTCGGCGATCGTCGCGACCTGCTTGGCCGCCAGCGTCGGGTGCCAGGGGCCGGGCAGGAGCGCGGCGATCACCTTGAGGCGGGAGGTCGCGGCGAGCAGCGCGTGGCTGAAGGCCACCGATTCGTGCTGGTACTCGGCGCCGTAGCCCGCCGTGAAGCGGATCTGCGTCAGCGCGTAGTCGAAGCCCGCCGCCTCGGCGATCTGGGCGAGGCGGCGATTGTACTCCGCGTCCCAGTTCGTGCGCTGGGGGATCCTGCTGATCACCAACCCGCCCGAGACATTCGGGACCCAGTAGGCGAAGCGGATCGGCTCGGACCCGCTCGTGCCGATGGCCATGGCGATTCTCCTTCGGTCCCGTGCCGGCGATCTCCGCCCGTCGCCGGTGCGGGAGGCCGTCCGTTGCTGTCTCGATCGAACGAGGCCAAGTATTCAGGCCGTCCGGTCCCGCGTCAAAAGCAGGGATATGCTTTCTTTCGGCCCGTCGCGCGATATCGTTCCCCGTTCTCCGCCCGGGACGGCACGTTCCTCCCCGGCGCCCCGGACCCGTGCGTCGCCAGCCGATCCGCCGCGCGCCGTCGGCGCCGGATGCAAGAGGCCGTTCCGTAAAACGAACGCAACACGCCCTATCGGTTCGGGGTCGGGCGGCTATCGGGCGAGAAAACTGATGATATGCGGCGATTTTCTCCCTCGATCGTCCGATGGAACACGATCATCTCCGCGGCCGCGTTCATTTATAAGAACGTTTCATTGACCGGCGCGCGTCCGTCCCGCAGCCTTTCGGCCATCGGAACAGGGCGGGCGGAGCACCCCCTCCCCGCCCCCCGCGGATAGCCACCGGACGGATGAGACGCATGACACGACCCAGACTCGTCGGCTTCAGCGCCAACCTGCAGCGGCCCTCCAAGACCCGCGCCCTCGTCGAGGCGGTCGTCGAGGAGGCCGCGGCGCGCGTGCCGCTCGACGTGCGGCTCTACGATCTGGTCGATGCCGGCAGCGGGCTCGGCGCGGCCTGGAGCCGGGACGCGCTCTCCCTGCCGGCCCGGCGGGTGATCGAGGCGATCGAGGAGGCCGACGCGCTCGTCGTCGGCTCGCCGGTCTACAAGGGCAGCTACACGGGCCTGTTCAAGCACCTGTTCGACCTGATCCCGCCTGCCGCGCTCGCCAACAAGCCGGTGGCGCTCGTGGCGACCGGCGGCGGCGCCCGCCACGCCCTCGTGGTCGAGCACAGCTTCCGGCCGCTCTTCGGCTTCTTCAACGCCCTGCAGGTGCCGACCACCGTCTACGGCTCGGATCCCGATTTCACCGACTACCGGCTCACCGACGAGGCCGTGCGGGCGCGCGCGTCCCAGGCCGGAGCCGAGATCGCGGCGCTCGCCACCCGCGGCACGCTGCCGGGCCTGCGCCAGGAGCCGGTCGCCCGCGCGGCCGCCGCGCGCTGACTGGACCCGCCCGACCGAGGCCCACCCACCCTGTCGCCGCCGCGGCGGCGCGTTCCAAGACGGCGGAGTGCCCGATGGCATCGACCCTCCTCGACGATCTCGGCCGCCGCGCCGCGCCCTGGCTGCTGCCGGTGCTGGCGCTGGCGGGCTGGCAGGCCGCGGTCTCGGCCGGCCTCGTCTCCAATCGCTTCATGCCCGCGCCCCTCGACGTGGCGCGCGCCGGCCTCGCGGCGGCGAGCACGGGTGAACTCTGGACCAATCTCGGGGTGAGCGCGCTGCGCGCCATCGCGGGCTTCGCCATCGGCGGCGGCATCGGCTTCGCGCTCGGCCTCGCCAACGGCCTGTCGCGTCTCTCCGAGCGGCTCACCGACACCAGCGTGCAGATGGTGCGCAACGTGCCCCACCTCTCGCTGATCCCGCTGGTGATCCTGTGGTTCGGCATCGGCGAGGAGGCCAAGCTCTTCCTCGTGGCGCTCGGCGTCTTCTTCCCGATCTACGCCAACACGCTGCACGGCATCCGCTCGGTCGATCCCGGCCTCGTCGAGATGGGCCGCGTCTACGGCATGTCGCGGGCCGAACTCTTCCGCCGCGTCGTGCTGCCGGGCGCCCTGCCCTCGATCTTCGTCGGCCTGCGCTACGGGCTCGGCATCATGTGGCTGACGCTCATCGTCGCCGAGACGATCTCGGCCTCCTCGGGGCTCGGCTACATGGCCATGCAGGCGCGCGAGTTCATGCTCGTGGACGTCGTGGTGCTGGCGATCCTGATCTACGCACTGCTCGGCAAGCTCGCCGACGCCCTGACGCGCCGGCTGGAGCGCGCCACCCTCGCCTGGAACCCCGCCTACAGGACCGCCTGATGCTGCTCGACGCCATCCGACCCGACGCCGACGGTGCGGACCGCGCCCGGGAGGCGGTGCCCGCCCGGCCGGACTCAGAGACCGCCCGCAGCCAAGCCGCGCCACGGAGGGGCCCCGCCCGCGGCGTCGCCGTGACGGTGCGCGACCTGCGCAAGGCCTTCGACGGCCACACCGTGATCGACGGCCTCGACCTGCACATCCCGGCCGGCCAGTTCACGGCGGTGGTCGGCCGCTCGGGCTGCGGCAAGAGCACCCTGCTGCGCCTGATCCTCGGCCTGGAGACGCCGACCGGCGGCCGCATCCAGCTGGAGGAACCGGCGGGCGTCGCCCGCCGCAACGTTCCGCCGAAGCGCATCATGTTCCAGGAGCCGCGCCTGCTCCCCTGGGCGCGGGTGGTCGACAACGTCGCGGTCGGGCTCACCGGCCTCGGCTCGCGGCGGGAGCGGCGGGAGCGGGCGCTCGCCGCGCTCGCCGAGGTCGGGCTCGCCGACAAGGCCGGGCAGTGGCCGGCCACGCTCTCGGGCGGCCAGCGCCAGCGCGTGGCGCTCGCCCGGGCGCTGGTGAGCGGGCCGGGCCTGCTCGCCCTCGACGAGCCGCTGGGCGCCCTCGACGCGCTGACCCGCATCGGCATGCAGGGGCTGATCGAGCGGATCTGGCAGCAGCAGGGCTTCACCGCGCTCCTCGTCACCCACGACGTCGCCGAGGCGGTGGCGCTCGCCGACCGCATCCTCGTGGTGGACGAGGGCCGCATCGCCCTCGACGTGCGGGTCGACGTGCCCCGGCCGCGCCGCCGCGGCGACCCTGACCTCGCGGCGCTCGAGGGCCGCATCCTCGAGAACCTGCTGGGCGAGAGCCCGGCCGCCTGAAGTCCGGAGTGATTCCATGACCCAATCGACCGACGGGCGCGCCGACGTCCTCTGGTTCCTGCCCACCCACGGCGACGGGCGCTATCTCGGCTCCGAGGAGGGCGCGCGCGCCGTCACGCTCGACTACCTCCGGCAGATCGCGCAAGGCGCGGACGATCTCGGCTATTACGGCGTGCTGCTGCCGACCGGCCGCTCCTGCGAGGATTCGTGGATCGTCGCCTCGGCGCTGGCGCCGCTGACGAAGCGCCTGCGCTACCTCGTGGCGGTGCGGCCCGGCCTGATGGAGCCCTCGGCCGCCGCCCGCATGGCCTCCACCCTCGACCGGATCTCGGACGGGCGCCTGCTCATCAACGTGGTGACGGGCGGCGATCCCGTGGAACTCCGCGGCGACGGCGTCTTCCTCGACCACGACCAACGCTACGCCGTCACCGACGAGTTCCTGGCGATCTGGCGCGGCCTGATGCGCGGCGACACGGTGAGCTTCGAGGGCCGCCACCTGCGCGCCGAGAACGGCCGGCTGATCTACCCGCCCGTGCAGTCCCCCTACCCGCCGCTCTACTTCGGCGGCTCCTCGCCCGCCGGAATCGAGGTCGCGGCCGAGCACTGCGACGTCTACCTCACCTGGGGCGAGCCGCCGGCGGGCGTGGCCGAGAAGATCGCGGCGGCCCGGGCGGCGGCCGAGCGGCGGGGCAAGACCTTCTCGTACGGCATCCGCCTGCACGTCATCGTGCGCGAGACGGAAGGCGAGGCCTGGGCGGCGGCCGAGGGCCTGATCTCGCGGCTCGACGACGCCACCATCGCGCGGGCGCAGGAGACCCTGAAACGCCAGGACTCGGTCGGCCAGAACCGCATGATGGCGCTGCACGGGGGATCCCGCGACCGGCTCGTGGTGTCGCCGAACCTCTGGGCCGGCGTCGGGCTGGTGCGGGGTGGTGCGGGCACGGCGCTCGTCGGCTCGGCCGACCAGGTCGCCGACCGGATGAAGGAATACATCGACCTCGGCATCGACCGCTTCATCCTCTCCGGCTACCCGCATCTGGAGGAGGCCTACCGCTTCGCCGAGCTGGTCTTCCCGAAGCTGCCGCTGCGGGCGACCACCGGGCCGGCGACGCGCGACCGTGGGCCTGTCGGCGAGGTCATGGCCAACGACATCGTGCCGCTGCGCCGCGTGAGCGCGCACTGAGGGGCGCGAAGCTCTCCCTCCCCCCCCTCTGCGGAGAGGGAAAGGCTGCGTCGCGCCCTTTCATCCGACTCCACCCGTCCAACCAAGGAGACCCCCCATGCCGGCCCGAGCCGCTCGCCTTGCCGCGCGCGCACCCCTCCACCCCGCCTGGACGCTGCTGACCGCCCTCGCCCTGGTCCTCCTCACCGCCCTCACCGCGCGCGCCGAGGACAGGCTGTTCCGCGTCGGCTACCAGAAGTACGGCACCCTCGTGCTCCTGAAGGGCAAGGGCCTCCTCGAGAAGAAGCTCGCGCCGCTCGGCTACCGGGTGCAGTGGGCCGAGTTCCCGGCCGGTCCCCAGCTCCTCGAATCGCTGAATGCCGGCGCCGTCGATTTCGGCTCGACCGGCGAGGCGCCGCCGATCTTCGCGCAGGCCGCGAGCCCGAACCTCGTCTACGTCGCGGCCGAGCCGCCGGCGCCGAAGGGCGAGGCGATCCTGGTGAAGGCTGATTCGCCGATCAGGACCGTGGCGGACCTGCGCGGCCGCACGGTCGCCCTCAACAAGGGCTCGAACGTGCACTTCCTGCTGGTGCGCGCGCTGGAAGAGGCGGGCGTGCCCTACGAGGAGATCAAGACCGCCTTTCTGACGCCGGCCGACGGGGCCGCCGCCTTCGCCCGCGGCGCGGTCGATGCCTGGGTGATCTGGGACCCCTATCAGGCCTCGGGCGAACGCTCGACCGGCGCCCGGACGCTGGTCAACGGCGAGGGCCTCGCGCCGAACCGGCAGTTCTACCTGTCGCGCCGCGACTTCGCCGACCAGAACCGCAAGGCGGTCGATGCGCTGATCGAGGCGGTCGGCGAGATCGACGCCTGGGCCAAGGACAACACCGACGCGGTGGCGACCGAACTCGCGCCGAGCGTCGGCATCCCGGCGCCGATCCTCGCGGTGGCGCTGCGGCGGCAATCCTACGGCGTCGCGCCCCTCGACGCGGCGGCCATCGCCGACCAGCAGCGGGTGGCCGACACCTTCCACAAGCTGAAGCTGCTGCCAAAGCCGATCACCGTGTCGGACGCGGTGTGGAAGCCGGGAAGCTGAGGAACGCGGGAGGTCCTTCACTCCGGCAGGCGCGGGAGCGGCGTGCCGTCCTTCGGGAGCGGATAGCGGGCCATGTTCAGCTCCATCGCCAGGAAGGTGTAGTAGCCGCTCACCGCCGCGAGATCGACGACGCCGTCCTTGCCGAAGCGCTGCTCGGCCTTGGCGAATGTGGTGTCCGAGACGCGCTTGTTCTCCTGCAGCTCGTTGGTGAAATCGTAGACCAGCGTCTCGTCGGCGCTCATGCCCTCCGGGCGTCGCCCGTCGCGGATCGCCGCGATCACCGGCTCGGCGATACCGACCTTCCTGGCGATCGGCGCGTGGACGTACCACTCGTAGTCCTGCGTCCAGCGCCGCGCCGTGATCAGGATGACGAGTTCCGAGAGCGTGGTGCCGATCTTCGGCTTGTAGCGCAGGTAATCGCCCATCGAGCGGGCGAGCGTCATCACCTCGGGCGAGTACATCAGCGGCTCGAAGGGGCCGAAGACGGGCGTCTTGCGCGCCGCCTCGAAGGCTTCGGCGGCCTGCTTCTGCTCGGGCGTGTACTGGCTCGGCGGAATCGTCGGCAGCCTCTCCGCAGCCCGGGCCGCGAGCGGTGAGACGATGAGGGCGAGGGCGAGGAGGGTACGCATCGTGGATCGGGTCTCCGAAGGGGGCGCCTCCTTGTCGCCGAGCGGGCGACCGGATGCGAGGCTCCTCCGGAGTGTCGCGCCCGGAAGGCCTGACACCGGCCGCGATTCGCGACGCCCCGCACCTCGCGGCGAAACGAAGAAGGCCCGGAGCGGCGGGCGCTCCGGGCCTTCGAAGGTGGCGGCGGGACGTTGGCTCTAGGCCAGCGCTTCCTTCGCACGCTCGGCGCGCTTGCGGTCGTTCGGGTCGAGCACGGCCTTGCGCAGGCGGATCGACTTCGGCGTGACCTCGACCAGCTCGTCGTCCTGGATCCAGGCCAGCGAGCGCTCGAGCGTCATCTTGATCGGCGGCGTCAGGCGCACGGCCTCGTCCTTCGAGGTGGTGCGGATGTTGGTGAGCTTCTTGCCCTTGAGCACGTTCACCTCGAGGTCGTTCTCGCGGTTGTGCTCGCCGACGATCATGCCCTGGTAGACCTTCCAGCCGGGCTCGATCATCATCGGGCCGCGATCCTCGAGGTTCCACATGGCGTAGGCCACGGCCTCGCCCTTGTCGTTCGAGATCAGCACGCCGTTGCGCCGGCCCGGCATCTCGCCCTTGTAGGGCTCGTAGGCCTTGAACAGGCGGTTCATGATCGCGGTGCCGCGGGTGTCGGTCAGCAGCTCGCCCTGGTAGCCGATCAGGCCGCGGGTGGGGGCGTGGAAGACGAGGCGCAGGCGGTCGCCGCCGGAGGGGCGCATCTCCAGCATCTCGGCCTTGCGCTCGGACATCTTCTGCACGACGACGCCCGAGTGCTCCTCGTCCACGTCGATGACGACCTCCTCGACCGGCTCCAGCACCCCGCCGTCCGCGTCCTTCTCGTAGACGACGCGCGGACGCGAGACGGCGATCTCGAAGCCCTCGCGCCGCATGGTCTCGATGAGGATCGAGAGCTGAAGCTCGCCGCGGCCGGAGACGTAGAAGGAGTCCTTGTCGGCGGCCTCCTCGATCTTGAGCGTGACGTTGCCCTCGGCCTCCTTGAACAGGCGGTCGCGGATCATGCGGCTCGTGACCTTGTCGCCCTCGGTGCCGGCGAGCGGCGAATCGTTCACGATGAACGACATCGTCACGGTCGGCGGGTCGATCGGCTGGGCCTGGATCGGGGTATCGACCTGCGGGTCGCAGAAGGTGTCGGCGACCGTGCCCTTCACGAGGCCCGCGATCGAGACGATGTCGCCCGCCTCGCCGACCTCGATGGGAGCCCGCTCAAGGCCGCGGAAGGCCAGGATCTTCGAGACGCGGCCGGTCTCCACGACCTTGCCCTCGCGATCGAGCACCTTGATCGACTGGTTGGGGCGGACGGTGCCCGAGGCGATGCGGCCCGTGATGATGCGGCCGAGGAAGGGGTTGGCCTCGAGAAGCGTGCCGAGCATCCGGAACGGGCCGTCCTCGGTCCGCGCCGGCGGCACGTGCCGGAGCACGAGGTCGAAGAGCGGGCTGAGGCCCTGGCTCTGGTCGCCGTCCGGCGAATCGGCCATCCAGCCGGCGCGGCCGGACCCGTAGAGGATCGGGAAGTCGAGCTGCTCGTCGGTGGCGTCGAGCGCGGCGAACAGGTCGAAGACCTCGTTGACCACCTCGTTGATGCGCGCGTCCGGACGGTCGACCTTGTTGATCGCCACGATGGGCCTGAGGCCGATCTTGAGCGCCTTGCCGACCACGAACTTGGTCTGCGGCATCGGGCCCTCGGCCGCGTCGACCAGCACGATCACGCCGTCGACCATCGAGAGGATGCGCTCGACCTCGCCGCCGAAATCGGCGTGGCCGGGGGTGTCCACGATGTTCACCCGGGTGTCCTGCCAGACGACCGAGGTCGCCTTGGCCAGGATGGTGATGCCGCGCTCCTTCTCGAGGTCGTTCGAGTCCATCGCCCGCTCCTCGACCCGCTGGTTCTCGCGGAAGGTGCCGGACTGCTGGAGCAGCTTGTCGACGAGCGTGGTCTTGCCGTGGTCGACGTGGGCGATGATGGCGATGTTGCGCAGCTTCATAAGGATGTCCGAAGCGTGAAGAACCCGCCACGGGGCCGGCCGATCTTGGCCGTCCCGCCGGGTGTGGTGGCGGATTCAGGGCTTTCCGCGTTGCAATAGAAGGTGCGGACGCGTCCGGCAAGTGCGCGTCCTGCAAGTGTGGGTGGGTGCCGTGCACCGATCATGCTGCGGCCGCCCCCGCATCCCCCTCCCCCGCAGGGGTGGGTGATCGCATATGCCGAGCGAGCCTCGGTCCGGTAAGGCGCGGGTCCCCTCTCCCGTGCGGGAGAGGGACAGGGTGAGGGATGAGAACTGTCAGGATCGGGCGCGACTGGCCCGCTCGGCAGCCATGAGTCCTCTCCGTAGAGTTCTCATCCCTCACCCCAACCCTCTCCCGCACGGGAGAGGGGGCGCGTTGCGGTTCGGGTGCGATCCGAAGCAGATTGCCCGTCTTATGCGATCGACCTGCCCGAGGAGGGGGAGGGAGAGCGCAGGAGCTTCCGCCCGCGATACTGAGACACGGCCCCCTGCTAATGCGCGAAGGCCAGCAGGATCGCCGGGACCACGGCGAGGCCGAGCGGCAGCGCCAGCAGCGCCGCCGGGCGCAGCCAGGCCGGGCGGTAGCTCAGCACCAGCACCACCAGCAGCGCGCCGCCGGTGAGCGCGCCGATCCACTGGACGGGCCCGAAGTTCAGGCCCTCCCAGGCGACGGCCCCGGCGAGCGAGAGCGCGAGCAGCGCCCAGCCCGCGGCGCGCAGCGGCAGCACCCGGCCGGCCGGCACGCGGCCGGCGAGCGCCTCGCGGTGATGGCGGTCGAGGCTGAGCGCCAGCGCCGCGAACCCGGCGAAGCAGAGGGTGACGTTCAGGACGACGACGAGCGGCGTCATGCGCGCAGGGCCTCCTCACCGGTCATGCCGCGGACCGGCCGCCGCAGCGGCGCGCCTGCCCGGGCGGCGGCCTTGCGGGCCGCGAAGACGAAGCCCAGCCCGAGGGCCAGCATCCACAGATCGAAGCCGAGGAAGCGCAGCGCGCCGCCGGGCTGGCTGAGCCCCCCGGTCAGGGCGGCGACCGGCGGCACCGCGAGGTAGAGCGCGCCGACGAGCCCGAGCGCCTGCGTCCAGGCGCGCGGCCCCGGCCGCAGGACGGCGTAGAGGGCGACGAGGACCCAGACACCGAAGAAGGCGCCGACCTCGAAGGACGCCCGCTCGGAGAGGCCCACCGGCAGCAGGCGGTTCGCCAGGAAGTAGGCGGCGATCCCCGCGGGCAGGCCCGCGATCGTGCCGAGGTTGAGCGCGCGCACCAGAAGCAGGCCGAAGCCGGCGGGCGCCGCGCCCTTCGGCGCCCGCGCCACCGCCCAGAGCACGAGGCCGGTCGCGACCGTCGCGGCGCCCATCAGGCCGCAGAGGACGAGCAGGAGCCGCAGCACAGGCCCGGCGAAGTGCCCCATATGCAGGCCCGCCATCACGGTGCCGGTGCCGGTCGCAGGCCCGACCGCGCCGTTGGTGCCGAGCACCGCGCCGGTCTGCCCGTCGAAGGCGATCTGCGCGTGGTGGTGCGAGAGGCCGTGCGGCTCCTCGAAGATCGCCACCACGGCGGCGTTGACGTCGCCGGGGTTCCAGACCGAGAGGCCTTCCGGCACCTCGCCCCCGCGCGCCATCGCGGCCGCGACGATGGGGCCGAGCGGCGCCAGCGTGCCGGGCCGGCCCGCCGTCCAGCGCAGCTCCGGCATCAGGCCGGCCTCCACGAAGTAGCGGATCTCGTCGCCCTTGTAGGCGGTGCGCACGCCCCAGGGCATGTAGAGCGTCGCCAGCAGGGTGAGGCCCGTATAGGCGATCATCAGGTGGAAGGGCAGGCCGAGGACGCCCGCGACGTTGTGGGCATCGAGCCAGCCGCGCTGGGCGGATTTCGCGCCCCGCCTGAAGGTGAAGAAGTCGGCGAAGATGCGCCGGTGCGTGACGATGCCGGAGATTAGCGCCACCAGCATCACCAGGGTGCAGGCCCCGACGATCCAGCGCCCGAGTGTCGGCGGCATGCTCAACTCGTAGTGGAAGCGATAGAGGAAGTCGCCGCCCCGCGTCTCGCGCGCACGTGTCGGCTCGCCCGTCGCCGGATCGAGCAGGGCCTCGTGGAACGGCCCCTCCATGCTCTTCCACCACATCACGGAGATCGCGGGCTTCTCCGGGGTCGGCAGGGCGATGAACCAGCCCATCGCGTCCGGCATCTGGCGCCGCAGATAGGCGGCCCCCAGGTCCGCAGCCCGGCCCGGATCGGCCTCGATCGCCACGAGTTCCGGCCGCATCCACTGCGTGATCCCGGCGCGGTAGAAGCTCGCCGTGCCGGTGACGAAGACCGCGAACAGCACCCAGCCGACCACGAGGCCGGACCACGCGTGCAGCCACGCCATCGCGTGCCGGAAGCCCTGCCGCATCGCCGCCTCAGCCCGCGAAGGCGCCGGCGAGCCAGAGCCCGCCCGCGAGCGGGGCGGCGAGCCCGAGGACGAGCGCTGCGGCCCGCGCCAGGGAGCGCGCGGCGAAGACCGCCACCACGACCGCGACCATGACGGCGAAGCTCAGGAGCGTCGCCGTGGTCACGGCCTCCGAGCGCGGCATCGGCAGGACCAGGGCGAAGAGCCCGGTCGCCAGGGCCGCGACCGCGTAGCCGCCGAGCGCCGCGAGCAGCACCCGGCCGAGGACGGCCGCGCGGTAGGCCGGCGTGGGCGCCGTGCGGGCGCTCACGGCGCGCGGGCCGGGGCGGGGCACCGGAGGGCGCCGGAAGGACGAGCGGACGACATGGGCCGAGCTACCAAGCGTGCGACCGCGCGCGCAACAGCTATGTTTCGGAACGATTCCAATCCCGCCGGCATCGCGGGCGGCGACGACTTGAACGGAGCCCTCGCTCGACTGCGGAAACACTTCGCCGCGATGTTCGGGCGGATGAAGCGGGCCGCGCGCCGCGGCCTCGACCCGTCCGGCGGCGCGAACCATCCATAGATTCAACCTGAGATAGAAACAGGCCGGGCGGCGCTGAGACTTAACTCCTGCGAAAGGCGGAGGCAGCACTCTCCGACGTCAAGTCGCGGCCCTGGACGAAGGTGATAGCTTTCGCGAGGGGCGCGGATCTCGGCACCGATCCCGCTCACCCGGGGGACCGTGCCACCAGGGGGAAGGCGGGGTCGCGGACGGTTCTCGGGTGCAGGTCGATGCCGCGTCCACGATCCGTCGTGGGCCGGCATGCCCGGTCCCGTCGCCGTCCCGGCCGGTCAGGAACGCGTTATGGATGCGCTTCTCGTCGATGACAGTTCGACCAGCCGCATGCGGCTGCGGGAGATGCTGGAAGCCGAGCCCGGCGTCACGGTGGATGCCCACGCCGATCCGGTCGCGGCCCTGATCGAGGCGCAGATGCGCGCCTTCGACCTCGTGCTGATCGATTACCACATGCCCGAGATGACCGGCGTCGCCTTCATCGAGCGGATCCGCACGATCCCGCACTACGCCCAGGTGCCGGTGGTGATGATCACCAGCGACGTCTGCGACGCGGCGCGGCTGGCCGCCCTCGAGGCCGGGGCGACCGACTTCCTCGCCAAGCGCACGACCGGCGTGGAGCTGCGCGCGCGCCTGCGCAATTTCGTGCGGCTGGCCGGCGCGGTGCGCCGCCTCGCCGAGCAGGCCGCCGTCCTCGACGGCGCGGCGGAGGCCGCCATGCGGCACATGCACGAGCGGGAGGAGGAGATCATCTTCCGCCTCTCGCTCGCGGTCGAGTACCGCGACAACGACACCGGCGACCACACTTGGCGGGTCGCCCGCTACAGCGAGCTGATGGCCGAGGCGCTGGGCCTCGCCCCCGAGATGTGCCGCCGCCTCTACCTCGCCGCGCCGCTGCACGACGTCGGCAAGGTGGCGGTCCCGGACGGGATCCTGCTGAAGCCCGGCAAGCTCGACCCGGAGGAGTTCGCGCTGATCCGCACCCACGCGGAGATCGGCCGGCGCATCCTGGGCGGCAGCGAGTCCGAGCTGATCCGCCTCGCCGCCGAGATCGCGGGGGCGCACCACGAGCGCTGGGACGGGAGCGGCTATCCCAACGGGCTCGCCGGCGAGGCGATCCCGCTCGCGGCCCGGATCGTGGCGGTGGCGGACGTGTTCGACGCGCTCACCACGGAGCGGAGCTACAAGAAGGCGCTCTCGTTCGCCGAGGCGCTCAGCCTGATCCGGGCGGAGAGCCGGGGCCACTTCGACCCGGCCTGCGTCGCGGCCTTCGAGCTCTGCTGGCCGGAGGTCGTCGCGACGGGCCGCAACGGGGCGCGGACGCGCGCCGGGCGCGGGGCCGCGACCGAGCCCTGGGCGCGCGTGCCGATGCTGCTGCGGGAGACCTCCGCCGACAGGCCGGACGCGCAGGACGCGGCGGCCTGAGGGGCGCCGCGAGCGGTGGACGGCGCCGACGATCGTCCGGCCGCGCCGTGTGCCGGGATTGCCCTGGCGCCACCGCCGGACGCATGACACGGGGGAGAGCAGATCCAGCCCAGAGGCGCGTCCGAGCGGCGCGACGCCCCCGTGACCCAGCCCGTGCCCTCCCGCCCCCAGATCCGGTTCCGCGGCCGCTCCTTCATGGCGACCGTGCTGGCGCCGCTTCCCCCGGTCGCCGACTGGCTCGGCGAGCTCGACGCGCTCGGGCGCCGGGCGCCGGCCTTCTTCGCCGGGCGCCCGGTGATCCTCGACCTCACGGGCCTGCGCCTGACGCGGGCCGACCTGGAGGAACTGGTCGCGGATCTCTCCGCCCGCGACATCGCGATCCTCGGCGTCGAGGGGGCGCCGCCCGGCGTGCTCGGCCCCGGCCTGCCGCCCGCGCTCTCGGGCGGCCGCCCGGCCGGCGAGGTCGCCCCGCCCGAGGGCGATGCCCCGGCCGCCGACGCCGCACCCGACGCGGCGGCGCCGCCATCCCCCGCCCGCTCGCTGATCCTCGACCAGCCGGTCCGCTCGGGTCAGACGATCCTGCATCTGGAGGGGGACGTGATCGTGATGGGTGCCGTCGCCTCGGGCGCCGAGGTGATCGCGGGCGGCTCGATCCACGTCTACGGCCCCCTGCGCGGGCGCGCGATCGCGGGTGCGGCCGGCCATGCGGGCGCGCGGATCTGGTGCCGCAAGTTCGAGCCCGAGCTCGTCTCGATCGACGGCCTCTACAAGGCGGCCGACGACCTCGACGCGGCCTTCCGCGCGCAGGCGGTCGAGGTGCGGCTCGTCGAGGACGCGATCCGGCTGGCGCTGCTCGACCGGGGGTGAGATGGGGGCGCGGCGCATCCTGCGCCTCGCATGGCGGCGCGCTCCCGCGTCGAAGCGGGCGATGCTCTATCGAAGGTCACCGCCGTTTTCCCGGACGCCCGGAGCGTCAGCGGAGGGTGATCCGGGAAAGCGGCGGCGTTTCATCCGCCGAACTCGGCGAAGCTACGCGGCAGACCGTTCGTGTCGACGCCCGATCCAAGGATCCTCGCATGAAATGCGCACAGGATCCCGGACCTTAACGCTTCGGTAACCATGTCGGCCGTCAATGATCCGGTAAGGAATCGTTGAGCCGTGACCAGCCAGACCCTTCCGGACTCTCCCACACCCCGCCCTCCCGCCTTCCGCGGGCGCGCCTTCAAGGCGCTGGCGCTGACGCCCGAGATGCCGCTCGCCGACTGGTTCGCGGGACTCGACGCGGCGCTCCGGCGGTCGCCGACCCTGTTCGACGGCCGCGCCGTGATCCTCGACCTCGCCGGGCTCGAGCCCGAGCCGGAGGCGCTCCGCACGATCCTCGCGGATCTGCGCGCCCGCCGCATCCGCATCCTCGGCCTCGAAGGGGCCCAGGAAGCGTTCGGGGTCGCCGACGACGGCCTGCCGCCGCTTCTGGCGAACGGCCGGCCCACGCGGAACCTCGACCTGCCGGCGCTGCCGCCGGCGGAGCCGGAGACCACCTCGCTCACCATCGAGGGCTCGGTGCGCTCCGGTCAGTCGATCGTCCACCGCACCGGGGACGTGACGGTGATGGGCTCGGTCTCCTCGGGAGCCGAGATCCTGGCCGGCGGCTCCATCCACATCTACGGCGCCCTGCGGGGGCGCGCCATCGCCGGCGCCGCCCGCAACCCCCGCGCCCGCATCTGCTGCCGCAAGTTCGAGCCCGAGCTTCTCGGGATCGACCGCCTCGTCCGCACGGCCGAGGACATGGGGTCCCATCTGCGCGGTCGACCCGCGCAGATCTGGCTCGATGGCGGCGCTATCCGAATGGCAAGCTTGGATTGAGGAGGAACGAGAATGGCAAAGGTTCTCGTCGTAACATCGGGTAAGGGTGGCGTCGGCAAGACGACCACCACCGCGGCCCTCGGCGCCGCCCTGGCGCAGTCGGGCAAGAGCGTCTGCGTCGTCGACTTCGACGTCGGCCTGCGCAACCTCGACCTCGTGATGGGCGCCGAGCGGCGCGTCGTCTACGACCTCATCAACGTGGTCAACGGCGACGCCAAGCTCCCGCAGGCGCTGATCAAGGACAAGCGCCTCGAGACGCTGCACCTGCTGCCGGCCTCCCAGACCCGCGACAAGGACGCGCTCACCGACGAGGGCGTCGCCCGCGTGATGGAGGAACTGCGCGAAAAGTTCGACTGGGTGATCTGCGACAGCCCGGCCGGCATCGAGCGCGGCGCCCAGCTCGCCATGCGGCACGCGGACGTGGCGGTCGTGGTGACCAACCCCGAGGTCTCCTCGGTGCGCGACTCCGACCGGATCATCGGCCTGCTCGACTCGAAGACGGTGCGCGCCGAGAAGGGCGAGACCATCGACAAGCACCTGATCCTCACCCGCTACGACCCCAACCGGGCCGACCGCGGCGACATGCTGAAGACCGAGGACGTGCTGGAGATCCTCTCGATCCCCCTGCTCGCCATCATCCCGGAGAGCCAGGAGGTCCTCAAGGCCTCGAACGTCGGCTGCCCGGTGACGCTCAACAACCCGCTCTGCGCCCCGGCCCGCGCCTACGCGGACGCCGCCAAGCGCCTGAACGGCGAGAGCGTCCCGATGACGATGCCGACCGAGCGCAAGTCCTTCCTCGACAAGCTCTTCATGCGGAGGGCGGCATGAACCTGCGCGGCATCTTCAAGCAGCGGACCTCCAGCACGGTCGCCCGCGAGCGGCTGCAGCTGATCCTGGCCCACGAGCGCGCGGAGAGCGGGCGCCCGGATCTCGTGATCACGCTGCGCGAGGAGATCCTCGCGGTGATCGCCAAGCACGTCGCGGTCGAGCGCGACAAGGTGAAGATCACCCTCGACCGCGGCGAGGGTGTCTCCACCCTCGGCGTGGACATCGAGCTGCCGCTCAACTCCTCCGCGAAGTTCGCGGCGGAGAAGGAGAAGAAGGCCGCCTGAATGGACGGTCGGGGAACGGCCTGACGCCCGCGGATCGCTCTCGATCCGCGGGTTTTTTTCGTTGCGGGGCTTCTCCCGCCTACCGGCTAGCGCCGCGCCTCCAGCCGGAACGGCGGCGTGTGCTCGGGCTGGGTCGTGACGACCGCGGCCGGCAGGATCGGCCGCGGGTCGATCGGGCTGATCCGGAAGCGCCCGACGATGCGGGCGAGCGCCAGCACCGCCTCGGTCAGCGCGAACTGCGCGCCGATGCAGACGCGGGGCCCCACTCCGAAGGGCAGGTAGGCGTAGCGCGGCACCGGGGGGGCGCCCGGCAGGAAGCGGGCCGGATCGAAGGCGTCCGGGTCGCGCCAGAAGCGGCGGTGGCGGTGCAGAACCCAGGGCGGGATCGCCACGATGTCGTCGGGCGCGATCGCGTGCGCCCCGATCCGGTCGGCGGCGACCGCGCGACGCACGATCAGGAAGGCCGGCGGGTAGAGCCGCAGGGTCTCGTCCACCACCGCGCGGGTCAGGGGCAGGCGGCCGTCGCTCGCGCAGCCCGCCGCCTCGGCGAGGTCGGCGCCCCGTGCCTCGGCCGCGACCCGCTCCTGAAGCTCGGGCGCGAGCGCCAACATGTAGAGCGCCCAGAACAGCGCGACGGCGGTGGTCTCGTGCCCGGCCAGGATCATGGTGGCGACCTGATCGCGCAATTCGCCGTAGCTGAAGGCCGCGCCGGTCTCGGGGTTGCGCACGGCGATCAGGATGTCGAGCAGGTCGCGGGCCTCGCGCGGGGCGGCCTCGGCGGCGCGTGCCGCGATGATCGTGTCGAGGAAGGGCGTCCAGCGCCGCCGGAACAGGGCGCGCGGCAGGTCGAGGGGGGCGGGCCAACCCAGCGGGATCAGGATGTCGAGGAGATGCGGGCGCCCGATCCGCACCGAGTACTCGGCGATGAAGCGCCGCAGCTCCGGCCCGTGCCGCTCCATCGCCACCGAGAACATGCTGCGCCCGGCGATCTCCAGCGCCAGCCGGTGCAGGAAGCCGAACAGGGCCACGGGCCCGCGCGCGGCCTCCGCCGTGAGCTCGGCCATCCCGTCCTCGATCGCCGAGGCGATGTGGGGCGCCAGCCGCTCGATCGCCTTCGGGGTGAAGGCGGGGGCGAGCGCCCGGCGCTGGTGGCGCCAGGCCGCGCCCTCGCTGATCAGCAGGCCGTCCCCGAGGATCGGGCGCAGGATGCGCACCGAGCCGGAGGTGCGCAGGTAGTTCGCCTGATTGTCGACGAGGATGTGCCGGATCGCGTCCGGGTCGCAGACCGTGAAGCTGCTCCGGCCGAGAACCCGGCGCTTCGTAACCGGCTCCTCGTAGGCCGAGGACGGCCAGCCGAGGAGCGCGTTGGCCCGGAGCGACTGGATGTAGGGGATCAGGGGCAGTTGGCGCGCGGCCGGCTCCCGCCGCGGCGGCACCAGCCGGGGTGCGTCGAGGAGTGCCTCACGCGCGTTCATGCCGCCTCCGGGCTCCGCCCGGGTCGCCGGGACGGCCGCTTGATGCCGGAGCGGGGAACCCGTGTAAACGGCCCGGCCGCGGGGCGGGTCCGCGCCGCGGGACTGGCGGGAGGATATGATGCGCGACGTGTCGCCGGGGATCACGCCGCCCTACACCAGGGACGTGCGCGGCCTGCGCCTCGCCGTACGGGTGACCCCGCGGGGCGGGCGCGAGGCGGTCGCGGGGGTCGTCCACGACGCGGAGGGACGTCCCGCGCTCGCCGTGCGGCTCGCCGCGCCTCCCGTCGAGGGCGCGGCCAACGCCGCGCTCGTCCGCTTCCTCGCCGCCGTGCTGGATCTGCGCCGGGCCGACGTCACGATCCTGTCCGGCTCGACCGGGCGGCAGAAGATGCTGCATCTGGCGGGCGATGCGGACGCGCTGGCAGGAAAGCTCGACGCGCTGCTGCGCGCGGCCGGGTAGGCTCCTGCCCCGCGCCCGCGCCGCCCCTAACCCAGCGCCTGCTCGACCGCCTTGCCGCAGGTCTGCGTGTCGGCGTTGCCGCCGAGGTCGCGCGTGCGCAGGGTCCGCTCGGCGAGCACCCGCTCGATTCCCGAGACGATCTCGGCGGCGGCTTCCCGCTCGCCCAGATGCTCCAGCATCATCGCGCCCGACCAGATCTGGCCGATCGGGTTGGCGATGCCCTGGCCGGCGATGTCGGGGGCCGAGCCGTGCACCGGCTCGAACACCGAGGGGTGGAGCCGCTCGGGGTTGATGTTGCCCGAGGGCGCGATGCCGATCGTGCCGGTGCAGGCCGGCCCGAGATCCGACAGGATGTCGCCGAAGAGGTTGGAGGCCACCACCACGTCGAACCGGTCCGGGTTCAGCACGAAGTGCGCCGTCAGGATGTCGATGTGGTACTGGTCCCAGGTCACGTCCGGGTAGTGCTCGGCGACCGCCCGCACGCGCTCGTCCCAGTAGGGCATCGTGATCGAGATGCCGTTGGATTTCGTGGCCGAGGTCAGGTGCCGGCGCGGGCGCGTCCGGGCCAGCTCGAAGGCGAATTTCAGGATCCGATCGACGCCGTGACGCGTCATGATCGTCTCCTGCAGGGCGAACTCGCGGTCCGTGCCGGCGAACATCCGTCCGCCCGCGTTCGAGTACTCGCCTTCCGTGTTCTCGCGCACCACCCAGAAGTCGATGTCGCCGGGCTTGCGGCCGGCGAGCGGGCTCGGCACGCCGGGCATCAGGCGCACCGGGCGGAGGTTGGCGTACTGGTCGAACTCGCGCCGGAACAGGATCAGCGAGCCCCAGAGCGAGACGTGGTCGGGCACGCGCTCCGGCATGCCGACCGCCCCGAAGAAGATCGCGTCGTGCGATCCGATCCGGGCCTTCCAGTCCTCGGGCATCATCCGCCCGTGGCGCTCGTAGTAGTCGCAACTCGCGAAGTCGAACCAGTCGAGCTCGAGCGCGAAGCCGTGGCGTCGGGCGGCCGCCTCCAGCACCCGCACGCCCTCGGGCACGACCTCCTTGCCGATGCCGTCGCCGGGGATCACCGCGATGCGGTACCTGCGCGCGCTGCCCATGCCGTCCTCCGATGCGGGTGTTGTATCTTCTGGTTGTGGCCGGATGAGCCTGCACGCCGTCCCGGTCAACGGGGCGGTCCGTCGGGGCGCTGACAATCAGCCGGGTTCCCCGGCGATCGTGCGGCGCTGGCGCTCCAATTCGTCGCTGTAGCGCTTCAGCGTGTGGCTCTCGGTGAGCATGCCGATGACGCGGCGCTGCTCGGGGCCGTCGAGGACGGCCAGCGCCTCGCTCTCGCAGCGGTCGAAGGCGGCCGAGGCCTCCTTGGCGTTCATCTCGGGCGTCAGGAAATCCTGCGGGTGGCGCAGCACGTCCTTCAGGGTTCCCCCCGCGCCGCCCGCGTCGCGCAGCGCCGCGTGGGCCTCTGGCACCAGCACGATCCCGGCGTAGCGCTCGGCCGCGTCCACCACGATCACCCGCGAGGGCGAGCCGATCGGGTGGGCGCGCAGGAAGCTCGCCAAGGGCGTGTCGAGGCTGACCGGCCGGACGTCGCGCCGCATCAGCCGCCCGACCGTGAGGGTGCGGATCCAGCCGATGTCGTGCGCGCTGCGGATGCTCTCGCCGCGCAGGTGGAAGCGCCAGGTGGCGAAGGAGTAGCCGAAGGTCTTGCGCACGGTGAGCGAGGAGGCGATCACCGCCGCGAGCACGAGCCCGGTGATCGGCAGCGAGCCGGTCACCTCCAGCGCCAGGAACGTCATGGTGAGCGGACCGCCGATCACCGCGACCGCGAGCGCGCTCATGCCGATCACCGCGTAGGCGAGCGGCGTGAGACCGAAGCCCGCGAGCGCCGGCACCGCCATCGGCGCCAGGATCGCGAAGAGCTTGCCCGCGAGCGCGCCGAGGAAGAGCGAGGCGAAGAACAGGCCGCCCCGGAAGCCCGAGCCGATCGAGATTGCCGAGGCGGTGGCCTTGGCGGCGAAGAGCAGGCCGAGCGCCAGGACGTCGTAGCCCTGCGCCGTCGCGGCGAAGTGCTGGTGCAGCGCGCCGTGCCCGCCCGAGAGCACCTGCGGGGAGACCGCGAGCGCGAGCGCGCCGACGCAGAGGCCGCCCAGCGCCGGCGCGGCCGCCCGCGGGATGCGGCTCGCCTGGACCAGCCGCTCGACCAGGGTGACGCCGCGCATGATCAGGATGCCCAATCCCGCGCAGAGGAGGCCGAGGGCCAGGCTCGGCAGGATCTCGGCACTGGTGACCTGCGAGGTGACAACCGCCTGCATGTTCTCGAAGGCGACGAGCGGCTCCGTCTGCACGATCGCCTGCGCGACCAGGCTGCCGCAGAGGGCCGCCACCACGACGGGCGTCAGCGTCGCGATCGCGTAGGTGCCGATGATCAGCTCGAAGGCGTAGAAGGCGCCGGTCAGCGGCGCCCCGAAGGCGGCCGCGATCGCGGCCGCGGCCCCGCAGCCGACGAGGGTGCGCAGGTCCGCGCGCCGCATCTCGAAGCTGATCCCGAGCCGCGAGCTGATGCCGGCGCAGATCTGGGTGTAGCCCGCCTCGAGTCCCACCGAGGCCCCGGAGCCGTTCGAGACCACGTTCTGCAGGGAGACCCAGAGGCTGTCGCGCAGGGACATCCGGCCGCCGTGCAGCGCGTTCGCCTCGATCGGGTCGATGGCCGCGCGCCGCATCGCCCGGAAGCGGCCGACCGCGAGGATCAGGAGGCCGAGCACCGCGCCGCCGAGGCAGGGCGCGAGCAGCAGCGTCAGGGGATCGATCCCGGCGCTCGCGCTGAGGCGCGCCCCCGCCGGCAGCCCGTAGAGCAGCTCGCGCAGGCTCTGCGTGGCGATGTTCATGGCCGAGACCACGAGCCCGCTGAGGCAGCCGGTCGCGGCGGCGAGCAGCACCAGCCCGGCCTCGCTGCGCCGGACGAAGGCGCGCAGGCGCTCGGGCGCCTGGATCCAGGCACGGCCGGCGCGCCGGCCCTCCCCGCCTCGGCCCTCGCCGCCGCGGGGCGGCTTCGCCGGTGGGGCCGGTCGCGCCGCGGGCCCGGCCGCGGCGGCCGGCACGCGTCTGCGGGTGCTGCGCTGGCTCACGCCTCTGTTCCTAGGGCGCGGGCGCGCCCCGATCCACGGGGCCTGCGTTCTTCGCACAACAAACCCGGCCCCTCGCCCCGACAACCCGCTTGAAAAGCCCGGCGGCTCGGGATAGATCGCAGCCAGTGCCGCCGTAGCTCAGTTGGTTAGAGCACCAGATTGTGGATCTGGGGGTCCCCCGTTCGAGCCGGGGCGGTGGTACCATCGAATTGCAGGATGGGATGCGGGGTTGGCTTCTTGCCGGCCCCTTGTCGTTTTCCGGCGCCGCGTCGGCCGCGGCGCCGGCCCATCCGGGCCGCGGCCTCGGGCCGATCCTCCACGGCGTCCGTCGGTTTCCGCGTGGTTACGCGGGCGCGCACGCGGCGTTCCGTCTCTGCCGGACCTGCTATGCCGGACCTGCCGGCATCCGCGACGACGAAACGCCATGACCTCCGATCTCGGCTTCGACACCGTCCTGCTCCGCCTCGGGCTGAGCTTCGCCGCCGCGCTCCTGCTCGGCTGGAACCGGGAGGAACTCGGTCATCCGGCGGGCCTGCGCACCCTCGTGCTGATCTGCCTCGCGGCCTGCACCGCGATGCTGCTCGCCAACTGGCTGCTGGCCGGCAGCCGCGGGTCGGGCGAGGGCCTGATGCGGCTCGACCTGATGCGGCTGGCGCAGGGTATCCTGGCCGGCATCGGCTTCATCGGCGCCGGCACCATCCTCAAGCAGGACAACATCGTGCGCGGCGTCACCACCGCGGCGACCGTCTGGCTCGCGACCGTGATCGGTCTGTGCTTCGGGGCGGGTGCGTGGCCCCTCGGGACGGCGGCGACCGGCCTCGCACTCGTGACCCTCCAGGGCCTGCGCCCGGTCGAGCGGGTCCTGCGGCGCCGCAGCTACGGCGCCGTGACGGTGGTGTTCGACCCCGCGCTCACCTCGCACGCCGCGCTCCTCGCTCGCCTGGCCGAGACCGGGTTCAGCGTGCGCTCCACCACCCTCGAGCAGGAGGGCGCGCGCGGTGAGTTGCGCTGCCTCGGCGCGTACGGGGCCGCGATGCCCGACTGGCCGCTCGGCCTGCTCGCCCGGCTGCGCGCGGAGGCGGGCGTCGGCCGCGTGGTCTGGGAGGACATGGCGTGAGGGAGAGCCCCGCGCGGGGCCGGAACGTCTCCCCGCGGGCGCCGGTTGTCCGGGCGAAGGAGACATCCCGATGATGCAGACCAGAACCACGCTGCTCCCGACCCTCGCGCTCGGAATCGCCCTCGGCCTCGGCGCGACCGCGGCGGAGGCCAAGGGCTGCCTGAAGGGCGCCGTGGCGGGCGGCGTCGCCGGCCACATGGTGGGCCACGGCAAGGCCGGGGCCGCCGCCGGTTGCGCGATCGGCCACCACGAGGCCAACAAGAAGAGCCGGCAGCCGGCGCAGAGCGGCCAGCCCCAGGGACTGTGAGCGCCGGGCCGCGGCCGATGCCCCGCTACTTCTTCCACACCCGGATCGGCGCCGACCGGGTCGCCGACCCGGACGGTGTCGAGCTTCGGGACCCGGACCAGGCCTGGGAAACCGCGCGGGATACGGCCCGGACCCTGATGGGGCGCGATCGGGCCGGCCAGTCCCGGCTGTTGGGTGCCAGCCTTGTCGTCACCGACGCGGCCGGCGAGGTCGTGCTGGAATTTCCCTTCGCCGAGGCCGTAGAGCCGCCGGAGGACGAGAACCGGCCCTAGCGGCTCGGGCCTTTATCCATGTCGGCAAAGATCCGATCAGCAGCGCCTCGACAAAACGGCCGCGCTGCTCCATCTCTAGGACTGCGCATTCTGCGCAACATTGATCCACGAGAGACAAATCCCCACGATGTCACGCAATCGCGTGCGGCGGTCCTTCACCGTCGAGACGAAAGCGCGCGGCCGTCAGGCGCCCGCGACCCTGCCCGTGCGTGCGCCGCTGATCGAGCAGCCCTCTCCCGCTTTTCCGAGCCTCGAGGCCGCCGCGCTGTTCGGCGCGGGTCCCGCCCGCCCGGCCGAGGCGGAGACCGCGCCGGTCGGGCGCCCGGCGCCTCGCCGCATCCTGCCGAGCCTGATCGCGGCTCCCGCCGCCGAGCCGGAGGAGGCCGAGGAAGCCGCGTCCGTCGCGCGCGAGCCGCGCCTGCCGCGGGTGCGCCGGGTCAAGCTCCCGCGTACCGAGGCGCCCACGGAACCGGCCCGGGCCGAGCCGGAGCCCGCCAGCCGCCCTGAGGCGCCGCCCGCACCGGTCGATTCGGCCCAGCCGACGTCGACGCAGCCCAGATCGGTCCAGGCGAAGCCCGCCGAGCCGGTCCGCCGCTCCGGCCGCCGAGCCGAGAAGGCGCTGCCGCTGGGCGAGCGCTGGAAGCGGCGCCTGCCGCGGGTCTGCTGGTAGGGAGGGACCCTCAGGGCGTATCGACGCGCTCGATATCGAGCGCGAGGTGGGCCCGCAGGATCACCTCGCGCCGGTCGTTCCGGACCACCGCCAGGAAATCCTGGCGCTCGGGTCCGGGCGCGAGCCCCTGGGCGATCTTGGCCATGATCCGGACGAGCTTGGCCCGAACCTCGGCCTCGTCGGCGAGGTCGAAGCCGACGCCGTCGCGCACGAAGTTCGCGCCGTCGTGCAGGTCGATGAAGAACCGGGCCATCGTATCCGCGCCAGTGTGGGACAATCGCCCACGGCATTAGGGGACGAGGCGCCGGCCCCACAAGGCTCCGGACGGCACAGCGGGAAATGGTCGCGGGCGCGTGAGCCCGGCACGCGCCGGCTCAGTCCTCCCGGTCCTCGTCGCGCCTCAGCGTTCGGATCAGGCCGCGCGCCGCCTCGCGCACGTCCGGCGCGTCGATCGACCGGAACAGGGCGAGCAGTTCGACGAGGTCGTCCGCGGCAAGATCCCGGCCGACGCTCTCACGGATACGACCGTCGAGGAAGATAATCGGATCGACCCGCAGGATGGATGCGATCTCGGCCAGAAGTGTTGCCGTGCGTTCCGACGTGGGGCGAGCTAGCGGATCACCGTCTGGGACATGTTCCACGCACAATCCCCTTGCATCGTTGCCGCCGCGCGGCCGGCTATAGCCTAATCGCGAATCCTCGTCCTATAGATTTGTCGATCCGGGACGCGCGTCCCGCATCCTGCGCGGTCCGGCATGCTTCCCAAGCTCGTCGATCATACCTACGACCTGTTCCGCTCCTTCGATCGCGCGAGCACCGTCGAGGACCTGAACGCCTGCCTGGTCCGGGCCGTGGCGCGCTTCGGCGTCGAGAGCACCTTCGCGGGCGTCATCCCGCTGCCCGGGATCGGCCGCAGCGCGCAGGCCGCCCACGTGCTGATCGACCGGACGCCGCAGGGTTGGACCGACCGCTACTTCCGGGTCGGCCATCTCGACCGAGACCCCACCATCCGGCGCCTCACGACCGACGCGACGCCCTTCCTCTGGTCGGAGATCGAGCCGCTCTACCGCGAGGATCCGGCCGCGCGGCGGGTGATGGACGAGGCCGGAGACTTCCGGCTGCGCCAGGGCTTCACCGTGCCGCTCGTCACGCTGGACGGGCGGGTTGCGGGCTTCAGCTTCGGCGCGGAGCGGCTCGACCTCTCGCCGGAGTTGCGCGGGATGCTGCACCTCATCGCCTCCTACGTCTTCGGCCGTTCGCTGGTCCTCAGCCACGTGGCCGACGAGGGCGGGGGGCGCCCGCCCGTGCGCCTGACGCCGCGGGAGCGCGAGGCCCTGCAATGGGCCGCCGCCGGCAAGAGCGAGTGGGAGATCGGCACCCTGATGGCGATCTCCGAGCACGGGGCCGAGAAGCACCTGCGCTCGGTCCACCGCAAGCTCGGTGCCGGCAGCCGCACCCATGCGGTGGCCGAGGCCTTGCGCCGCGGACTTATAACCTAGAGTGTCTCTTTCGAGCCCGTGATCTGGCTGTGAGAAGCCGTCCCGAGGGCTGTTTTCCTAACATCGAGAGCGTCGCGGGCTGCGGAATGGTACGCGATCGCGGACTGTGAGCTCTCTTCCAGGTTGCGGATAACGGCGATCATCCATCGCGGAGATCGCCATGATCCACATCGTCACGGCCGAGAACACGGCGCGTTACGCCGACGCCCTGGAGCAGGCCTGGCGCCTGCGCCACCGGGTCTTCGTCGAGGAGAAGGGCTGGTCCGACCTCGCCCGCCCCGACGGCCGCGAGATCGACGGGTTCGACGACGCCCACGCGCTGCACATGCTGGCGATCGAGGCGGGCACCGTGGTCGGCTACCAGCGCATGCTGCCGACGACGCGGCCCTACCTGCTCACCGAGGTCTTGTCCGAACTCTGCGAGGTCGAGCCGCCGCGCAGCCCCCATGTCTGGGAGTGGACCCGCTACGCCGTCGAGCGCGGCCACCGGGACCGCGGGCGCATCCTCAGCCCCGTCGGCAGCGCGCTTCTCACCGGCATCGTCGAGTGGGGACTCGAATCCGGCGTCGATGCCATCGTCATCGAGATGAACCCGCTCTGGCTGCTGCGCCTCGTGCAGCTCCATTTCCGGGTGACGCCGCTCGGCCTGCCCCGCCCGATCGCCGGCGAGGACACGGTCGCGGTGAGCGCGGCCTTCGACGCGCGCACCCTGGCGCGCCTGCGCGCCGTCCGCGGCGACGACGCCTCCGTCCTGAGCGCGCGGCCCCCGCGCCCGCTGCGCCTCGCGAGCTGAGCGAACATCCGGGAGATTCCGACATGCCCAAGCTTCGACACGACATCGAGACCGTGCCGGCGGCCGCCGGCGCCGCGCCGGCGGATCCGGGCGCGCAGGCCGCGCTCCGCCGGCTCGCCGAGATCTGCATCGAGGCGCACGGCATCGTCGCCCGCGAGGGGCCGGCGGAGGTGCGTCTGCCGCTCGAGGCGCTCCTCGGACGGATCGGCCGCCGGCTCGGCGACGTCGATGCCGGGGCGCGCGGCGAGGCGGGTGGGGACTGAGCGCCCGGGCCGCGGCACAACCCGGCCGGCGGCGGCGAAACGCTCTGGTAACGGTGCGCGCGCGAGGGTGTGGATCCGTCCAGCACCCTCCGGGACCCGAGCATGATGACGAAGGACCAGCTCGCCGCCGAGCTGAAGCGCATCGCCACGTCGCAGATCAGCGACATCACCCGCGCGGTCAAGGAGGGCCAGAAGTCGATCGCCCTCAACGAGGTGCGCGACATGGCGCACCGCCTCAACCTGCTGGCCGACGCCTTCCACCCGCGTCAGGTCCAGTCCCAGCCGGGCGAGCCCGCCGCCGAGACGCCGCAGGCCGCCTGACCTCCCATCCACCCCGCAGGGCGGGTGCGGAGTCGCGTCCCGCCGGCATGAACAGGGAGCGCCTGATCATGATCCGCGTGTTCTTCAACATCCGCCTCGACGACGCCTACCTGCCGGAGCGCACCGGCCAGTGGGTGGAGGACGAGGCCGAGGCGCGCGACCTCGCGCGCATCATCGTGCGCCGGCTCGTGGCCGATCACGGCGGCGAGCAGCGCCTGCTCAACGCCGAGCTCGCGGTCACCGGCGAGGGCGGCGCGAGCCTGTTCGACGTCTCGTTCTTCGAGGCCCTCTACGTGCCGGTGGCCGCGCCCGGGCCGGTGGCCGAGCCCCTGCGCAGCGTCGCGACGATCCGGCCGCGCCCGCGCCTCGCGAGCCTGCTCGGGTCGTGGCGCGCGCAGGCGCTCGCCCTGGCGGCGGCTTGGCGTGCCCTGGCGGCGGGTTGGCGCGCCCGGGTCGCGGCGCTGCCCGCGCCGCGCGCGCTCCTGGCCGGCCGGCGGGGCGCCGCGCCCCGACCCCGCTTCCGCCTGGGCTTCGTGCACGGGGGCTGAACCGGGTCCTCCCGAAGCGTCTGGGCCCCCGTCGAGCCGGCCCTCAGCCGAACAGGTCCACCGTCGTGAAGCCGCGCGCCGCCAGGCGCTCGGCCAGGACGCGGCGGTGGCACCGCTCCGGGTCGCGCTCGTAGCAGAGCAGGCAGGTCGGCGCCCCCTCCGCCATCTCGGCGAGCGCGTCGAGGGCGAGCCCGCCGTCGGCGGTATCGAGCACCGTCTCGCAGTAGATCCTGCGCATCAGCCCGGCATCGTGGGCGCGGGCCGCCTCGCGCCCGGCCTTGGGCGTGCCGAGCGTCCGCAGATGCGCGTAGCCGATCCCCTTCTCCTCCACGCCGGCCTTCAGGGCGAATTTCGAGAAGCCGCGCTTGCGCGAGTTGGCCACCGCCCGCACGTCGGCGAGGAGCCCGACGCCCGCGTCGCGCAGCGCCCCCGTCAGGCGCTCGGGGTCGATGCCTTCGTAGCCTATGGTGAACAGAGTCTTGCCCAAGGTGCCGATCCGAAGATGCGTGTCCGAACCGGTACTTAAGCCGCCGCCCGCGGCCGCGCAAAGCGGCTCCGCGGCGGCTATGTGTCCGGCCCGCCACGCGTTCCGGAATTCCGCCGCAATGCCCGCAAAGTTCTGTTAACCGCCAGAAGGGCATCGAATACCCCTGTGATTGGCGCATGAGGCGGGTGCGGGGCATCGATGTCGCTGAGGATCTGGTCTTCCCTGACGTCGTCCCGGGCCGCGCGGGGCCGCATCGCGGGCCTCGCCCGCAGGGCCTTCGCCGTGACGGCGCTCGCCGGGCTCGCCGCCTGCGCCCAGAACAGCGACTTCTACCCGACCAAGGGCGACGTGAAGCCCCATCCGGGCGTGGCGCGGGCCAAGCGTCACCCCATCCAGGGCATCGACATCTCCAAGTGGCAGGGGCCGATCGACTGGGCCTCCGTCCGCGCCGCCGGCACGCAGTTCGCCTTCATCAAGGCCACCGAGGGCGGCGACCACGTCGACGAGCGCTTCCGCGAGAACTGGGAGGGTGCGGGCCGGGCCGGCGTGCCGCGCGGCGCCTACCACTTCGTGTTCTGGTGCCGCTCGGCGCGCGACCAGATGGAGTGGTTCAAGCGCAACGTGCCCAACGACCCGACCGCCCTGCCCCCGGTGCTCGACGTCGAGTGGAACGGTCACTCGCAGACCTGCCCGAAGAAGCTCCCGAAGGAGCAGGCGCTGGCCATGACCCGCTACATGCTGGAGGAGATGGAGCGCTACACCGGCAAGCGCCCGATCATCTACACCGACATCACCTTCCACAAGGACGTGCTCGAGGGCGAGCTGCCCGACTACCCGCACTGGCTGCGCTCGACCGCCGCCGAGCCCGAGCAGCGCTTCTCCAACCGCCGCTGGATGCTCTGGCAGTTCACCTCGACCGGCCGGGTGCCGGGCGTGCGCGGCGACGTGGACCGCAACGCCTTCTACGGCACGCAGGCGGAGTGGGCCTCCTTCCTCTCGACGGATTGCGACCCGCGCGACCACTCGCGCCTGTCCTCGCAGGGGCTCTGCACCGGCAAGTAGGCCGGGGGGACGCGGCCGCCCCGCGTCCCGGACGCCGCCGCGTCGAGCCTGGGCCGGGAGGCCGCCGACGCGGACGTGCGTCAGCGGGAGGAAAACTCCGGGATCCGTTCACGGTCTGTCTACAAACAGACAGATTTCGCGCAATCGATGTTGTAGGAGGGCCGGCAATCCCCCGATAGTAACGCACGATGCCGGCCGCGCCTGTTTCTTCGTTCGAGAACAACCAACTCCTCAAGGCGCTGAGCGACGCGGATCGCGACCTCGTCGTCCCGCATCTGGAAGCCGCGACGGTCCGGCGGGGTGAGATCCTGTTCGAGGCCGGGAGCGAGGTGCAGGTCATCACCTTCCCGTGCGACCGAGCGGTCGTCTCGCTCCTGATCACCATGCAGGACGGGCGCCGCGCCGAGACCGCCACGATCGGGCGGGAGGGGGCCGTGGGCGGCATCGTCAGCAACGGCCGCATCCCGTCCTCGACCCAGGCGGTCGTGCAGATCGGCGGCCCGGTCCTGCGCATCGAGTCGGCGCGCCTGCAGGACGCCAAGCGCCGCTCGGCCACGCTGCGCAACCTCCTGAGCCGCTACGGGGACTGCCTGCTCGCGCAGGTCCTGCAATCGGTCGCCTGCAACGCCCTGCACCCGATCGAGCAGCGCTGCCTGCGCTGGCTCCTCACCCTGCAGGACCGGCTCGGCACGGACGAGCTGCCGGTGACCCACGAAACGCTCGCCGCGATGCTCGGCGTGCAGCGCACCTACCTCACCCGGGTGCTCAGCACGCTCCAGGTCCAGGGACTGATCCGGGTCGGGCGCGGGCGCATCCACGTGCTCGGGCGGGCGGAGATGGAGGCCGGCTCCTGCGAGTGCCACGCGGTGGTGCGCCAGCACTACGAGGCGGTGCTGGGCCTGCCCGTGCCGGTGGCGGTGCCCCTCGCCGACGCCGGGCGCTGACGGGCGCGGCATGCCCGCACCGCGACCGCGCCCCTTGACCGGATGCCTGCGCCCGCTAAGGCATCCCGGCCAGTCCGGCACATGCGGGCACCGCGCGCGGGACGAGGCACCGCCGTCCCGACCGCCCCGATGACCGACCGCCCCGCCGACGATGCCCGCGAGACCGGGCGCCTCGACAGCCTCGGCCCGCGCCTCGTGCGCCTGGGCGAGAGCGCGCTCCTCATGCGCCTCGCGCTCGATGCCGGCGATATCGGGATCTGGGACTTCGACCCCGTCGGGGACCGGCTGGAATGGGACGGGCGCACCCGCGCCCTCTTCGGGCTCGGACCGGACGAGCCGGTGAGCTACGCGGGCACGTTCCTGCCGCGCCTTCACCCGCAGGACCGCGACGGGGTGGACGCGGCGCTTCGCGCCGCGCTGCGCCCCGAGGGGACCGGCCTGTTCGAGGCCGAGTACCGCGTCCGACTGCCGGACGAGGCCGCGCCGGGGGACGGAACGCGCTGGATCGCCGCGCGCGGGCGCCACGTCGTCTCGGGCGGCCGGGTGACCCGCATCGTCGGCACGGTGCGCGACATCACGCACCGGATGCGGGCGGCGCTCGCCGAGCAGGCCGTGCGGGAGCGCTACCGCCTCGTCACCCGCGCCACCAACGACGCGATCTGGGACTGGGACCTCGTCGCCGACGCGGTGACGTGGAACGAGGCGCTGACCACCGCCTACGGATGGGAGCTCGACCGGATCGAGGCGAGCGGCGGGTGGTGGCTCGCCCAGGTCCACCCCGCCGACCGGGGTCGCGTCGAGCAGGACATCCGCGCGGTGATCGCGGGCACCGCCGCCGAGTGGGCGCACGAGTACCGATTCCGGCGCGCGGACGGCTCCTTCGCGGAGGTGCTCGACCGCGGCTACATGGTCCGGGACGCGCAGGGGCGCCCGCTGCGCATGATCGGCGCGATGCTCGACGTGACCGAGCGCAACCGCGGCGAGGCCCAGTTCCGCGCGGTCTTCGAGGGCGCCAACCTCGGCATCGTGCAGCTCGACCCGCGCAGCCTGAAGGTGCTCAGGGTCAACCCGAAGCTCTGCGCGATCTGGGGCGCCCCCGCGGAGGCGATCGTCGGCAGCTCCGTCGCGGACTGGACGCCGGATGAGGACGCGGAGGCCCGCGACGGGCTGCACCGCCGCCTCGCCGCGGGCGAGATCCTGCAGGAGGTTCTCGAGAAGCGCTATCGGCGGGCGGACGGGCGGATCATCTGGGCGCGGGTCAACCTCGTCTCGCAGGTGCTCGGCGACGACATCCTCACCACGGCGATGATCGAGGACATCACGCAGGAGCGGCTCGGCGCGGCGCGGCGGCAGGCGCTCGTCGAGATCGGCGACGCCCTGCGCGAGGCGCGCGGCCGCGAGGCGGTCCTGGCGGCGGCGGTGGCGGTGGTCGGCCGGACCCTTCGGGTCCGCTGGGCCGGGCATTGCGGCCTCGACGGGGCCCGCGGCCTCGCCCCGGCCGAGGCCCTGTGGCACCGCCCGGAGGAACCGGCGCCCGCCGAGCCCGGAGCGGGCCTCCCCTGCCCGGCCGCCGTCGCCCTGCTGCGCGCGGGCGCGCGCCTGGCGGTCGCCGACATCGCGCTCGACCCGCGGGTCGCCGCGGACGCGGAGGCCTTCGCGGCGCTCGGCACCCGCGCGGTCCTGCTGGTGCCGGTGGGGGCGCACGGGCGCGTCGTCAGCGTGCTCGCCCTCCACGAATCGGCGCCCCGCACCTGGACGCCCGACGAGGTGGACTTCGTGCGCGAGGTCGCCGAGCGCGTCCGCGACGGCCTCGGCCGGATGCAGGCCGAGGACCAGCAATCCCTGCGCAACCGCGAGCTCAGCCACCGGCTCAAGAACACGCTGGCGATGGTGCAGGCCATCGTCTCCCAGACCCTGCGCGGCGCGCAGGATCTGGACGTCGCCAAGGAGGCGCTGGCCGCGAGGCTCGTGGCGCTGGGCACCGCGCACGACATCCTGCTGACCGGCGATACCGAGGGCGCCGGGATGGAGGCGGTGATCGCGGGCGCGCTGGCGCTCCACGACGACGGCCAGCCCGGCCGGTTCGCGCTCGGCGGGCCCCCGGTGGCGGTGGGCCCGCGGGTCGCCCTGTCGCTCGCCCTGATGATCCACGAACTCGCCACCAACGCGGCGAAGTACGGTGCCCTGTCGCTGCCCGGCGGGCGCGTCACGGTCGCCTGGAGCGTCGTGCCGGACGGCGCGGACGCGACCGTCCACCTCGCCTGGAGCGAGCGGGGCGGGCCGCCCGTGACCGCGCCCGCGCATCGCGGCTTCGGCTCGCGCCTGATCGAGCGGGGCCTCGCGGGCGCGGTGGGCGGCGCGGTGAGCCTCGACTACGCGCCCGAGGGTCTGACCTGCCGCGTCGCCGCGCCGCTCAGCGGATTCCAGGCGGCCGAGTAGCGGGATCGCCGGGGGGCGGGGTCCACGGGTGGAGGGGCATGCGAGGTCTCTGGGAACCGCATCCCCGGGCGGCGGTTCACGCCGCCCGCACGGTGGCCAGGAACCCGCCGACCGCCGCCCGCAGCGCGCCCGCCTGCCGGGCGAGGTCGCCGGAGGCGGCCAGCACCTGGGCCGAGCCGGCGCTCGCGGTGGCCGCGGTCTCGCTGACGCCGGCGATGTGGCCGGAGACCGCGCGGCTGCCCTGCGAGGCCTGCGCGGTGGTGCGGGCGATCTCGACGGTCGCCGCGCCCTGCTGCTCGACCGCGGCGGCGATGTCGCCGCCGATCCGCGACAGGCGCTGGATCGCGCCGTTGATGCCGCCGATCGCCGTGACCGACGCATCCGTGGAGCTGGTGATCTCCGAGACCTTGGCGCCGATCTCGGCGGTCGCCCGCGCGGTCTGGCCCGCGAGGTTCTTCACCTCCGCCGCGACCACCGCGAAGCCGCGGCCCGCCTCGCCCGCCCGCGCCGCCTCGATCGTGGCGTTGAGCGCCAGCAGGTTCGTCTGGTCGGCGATCTCCGAGATCAGCCCGACGATCTGGCCGATGCTGCCCGCGGCGGTCGCGAGGCGCCGGACCTCGCCCGCCATCTCCGCGGCGTCGCGCTCGGCCGCCGCCGAGAGGCCGGCGGAGGTCGCGGCCTGCTGGGCGATCTCGCGCACCGAGGCCGACAGCTCCTCGGTCGCCGCCGCGACCGTGTCGGCGGAGAGCGCCGCCTCGTGCGAGGCGCCGGCCACCTCGCTGCTGAGCGCGGTGGTCTCCTGCGCGGCCCGCGCCATCGCGGTCGCGGCGTCCTGGAGCTGCCCGGCCGCCTCCGAGACCGCCTCGACGATGCCGCCGACCTGCGTCTCGAAGCCGTCCGCGAGGTCGAGCACGGCGCGTCGCTGGGCCGCCGCGGTCTCGGCCGCGGACCGCTCCCGCGCCGCGCGGTGGGCCCGGCCCTCGGCGACGCTCGCCTGGAACGCCGCCGCGGCCCGCGACAGGGCGCGGACCTCGCGCGGGCCGCGCTGCGGGATCGCCACGTCCGTCTCGCCGCGCCCGATCGCACCGAGCACGTCGGCCATGCGGGTCAGCGGGCGGGCGATGGCGCTGCCGAGGCCGAACGCGAGGCCCGCCGAGAGCCCGAAGATGGCAAGCCCCGCCGCGAGCCACAGCGCGAGCGCCCGGTCGGCACCGGCCTGGATCGCGGCCGCCGTCTCCACGAGATCGGCGCTCAGTCGGTCCTCGACGCCCTTCAGGCCGTCGATCCGCTGCGTGGCGAGGCGGAACCAGAGTGGCGCGTCCCGGAAGGCCAGCGCCTCGCCGGGCGCCGTGTCGAGGGCGAGCCGGCGCAGGCGCGCGACCTCGCGCGCCGGCTCGCTCGCCTCGGCGGCGTCGAGGAGGCCGGCCTGCTCGGGGCCGGCGCCGGCCCGGAACTGCGCTTCGGCGCCCGCCTGCCCCGCCGCGAGGGCTGCGAGACGCACGAGGCCCGCCTGGTCCAGCCGGCCCGCCGCGAAGGCGGCGGAGGCCGCCGCCCGCTCCTGGCCGGCATTCTCCTTGAGGGTGAGGAAGGCCGCGTAGGTCGCCGCCCGGCCGGCGATGTCCGCCTCGCTCACGAGGCCCGACATCCCCCGCACGATGGCGAGACCCTCGCCGATCACGCCGGTGTAGTAGGCTGCGGCCTGCGGCGGAGTGAGCCCGAGGCCGTCGATGCTGCGCCGCTGGTCCGCGAGCCCGCCGAGCGCCCGGGCGAAGCCCGCGCCCCGCCCCGCGAGCGCCGGATCGGCCGCCGCCTCGGCGAGGCCGCGCAGGGCCGCGTCCGTGCGCGCGCGCTGGGCCGCGAGTTCGGCCCCGAACTGGGTCCCCTTCGAGCCGACGAACAGGCTCGAGGCGCCCCGCTCCCGCTGGGCCTCGTGCACGAAGGCGCTGATGCGCGTGGCGAGCCCCGTGAGGTCGGCCACACGGGCCATCTCGGTCCGCTGCGCGGCGCGCTCGCCGACCGTGATCGCCGTCACCGCCCCGAAGGCGAGGCAGGGCGCCAGTGCCACGGCGACGATGCGTCCGCGCAAGGATGCCAGAAAACCCCCGATCATGACTCGCCCGTCTTGTTCTCGTTCGTCCTGTTCGCAGTGTTGTGATGGGGCGTCTGAAAAAAGAGTTGCCTTCGGCGGATCTGCCCAACTTCAGTGCATGATGCGTAATTCGTAGACAGATCTTGCCCCCGCGAGGCTAAAGGACCGACGTTCGGCAGCGATGCGGCCGCCCGATGCATTGCGCCGGTCGCCGATTGCTCTGGATCCGGCGCGCATGATCCGGTGCCGTCGGTGCCGGATGCCGATCATCATGATCGCCGGGGCTTCGCGCGCGGAGAGGACTTGCGGGGAACGGCCGGCGGCATCGGGCGCGCAGACGGGCCGGTTCGCTATCGGCGCGATTGCCGCCGCGCGTCCGGAGACGGCCGCCACGCTGCTCGTCGATGCCGGTCTCGCCGATCGACCGACCGACCGACCGACCCCTTGGCCGCGAGCGCCCGGGTGTTCCGCGTCGATCGGCCGACCCGACCGCGGGATTGTGGCTGTACTCTTTTCGTTCTAAGCAGGCCTCTCGGATCCGGGTGAAGGTCTTGCATCGCCCCGTCTTGTCCAGGGCGCGGCGCGTCCGACATGAGCGGTGCGGACCGTTCCGCCGCCTCGCCCGTTACCGCTGCACGAAGACGCTCCGAAAGACTGCCCGCCCATGGCCAAAGCCAACGTCGCCGCGAAGAACACGGCCGGCAAGACCGGCGCCGGCAAGGTGACCCGGGGAGCGGGCGGCGGGGCGGCCAGTAAGACCGATCCGAAGAAGACGGTGGTGAAGAAGACCGTGGTGAAGAAGGCCCCGGTGAACGCGGCCGAGGCGGACAGGGCGGCGCCCGCGAAGGTGCGGGCGTCCGGCGGCGCCTCCGCCGCGGCGCAGGCCGAGAGCCGGTTCGACCGGCTCTTCGACGGCGCCCAGGCGGCCCGCGACCAGCGCGTGATCTCCGTGCGCGGCGCGCGCGAGCACAATCTCAAGAACGTCGATCTGACGATCCCGCGGGACAAGCTCGTGGTCTTCACCGGCCTGTCGGGCTCGGGCAAGTCGTCGCTGGCCTTCGACACGATCTACGCCGAGGGTCAGCGCCGCTACGTCGAGTCGCTCTCGGCCTACGCGCGCCAGTTCCTCGAGATGATGGCCAAGCCCGACGTCGATCAGATCGACGGGCTCTCGCCGGCCATCTCCATCGAGCAGAAGACCACTTCGAAGAACCCGCGCTCGACGGTCGGCACCGTCACGGAGATCTACGACTACATGCGCCTGCTCTGGGCGCGGGTCGGCATCCCCTACTCGCCGGCCACCGGCCTGCCGATCGAGAGCCAGACGGTCAGCCAGATGGTCGATCGCGTCCTGGCGCTGCCGGAGAAGACGCGGCTCTACCTGCTCGCCCCGGTGGTGCGCGGGCGCAAGGGCGAGTACCGCAAGGAGATCGCCGAGTACCAGAAGAAGGGCTTCCAGCGCCTGCGCATCGACGGCGAGTACTACGCCATCGACGACGTGCCCAAGCTCGACAAGAAGCTCAAGCACGACATCGACGTGGTGGTGGACCGGATCGTGGTGCGCGACGACATCGGCTCCCGGTTGGCCGAGTCCTTCGAGACGGCGCTGGAACTCGCCGACGGCATCGCCGACATCGAGTTCGCGGACGCGCCGGAGGGCGAGATTCCTCAGAAGATCACCTTCTCGTCGCGCTTCGCCTGCCCGGTCTCCGGCTTCACGATCCCCGAGATCGAGCCGCGATTGTTCTCGTTCAACAACCCCTTCGGCGCCTGCCCGACCTGCGGCGGCATCGGGCACGAGATGCGCATCGACCCCGAGCTGGTGATCGGCGACGGGGCCCTGAGCCTGAAGCGCGGCGCGGTCGCCCCCTGGGCGAAGTCCACCTCGCCCTATTACGGCCAGACGCTGGACGCGCTCGCCAAGCATTTCGGCTTCAAGACGACGGTGGCCTGGGACGCGCTGCCGGCCTCCGCCCGCGCGGTGGTCCTCTACGGCACGGGCGAGCAGGCGGTGCGCTTCGCCTACGACGACGGCATGCGCGCCTACGGCGTCTCGAAGCCGTTCGAGGGCGTGATCCCGAACCTCGAGCGCCGCTACAAGGAGACCGACAGCGACGCCACCCGCGAGGAGATCGGCCGCTTCATGAGCGAGACGCCCTGCGCCGCCTGCGCGGGCAAGCGGCTGAAGCCCGAGGCGCTCGCGGTGAAGATCGACATGCGGGACGTGGCCGAGGTGACCGCCCTCTCGGTCTCGGACGCGCATCGCTGGTTCTCCGAGCTCCCTGACAGGCTCACGCCCAAGCAGAACGAGATCGCGGTCCGCATCCTGAAGGAGATCCGCGACCGCCTGACCTTCCTGGTCGATGTCGGCCTGGAATACCTGACGCTCGCCCGCGGCTCGGGCTCGCTCTCGGGCGGCGAGAGCCAGCGCATCCGGCTCGCCTCGCAGATCGGCTCGGGCCTCACGGGCGTGCTCTACGTGCTGGACGAGCCCTCGATCGGCCTGCACCAGCGCGACAACGAGCGCCTCCTCGGCACGCTGAAGCGCCTGCGCGACCTCGGCAACTCGGTGATCGTGGTCGAGCACGACGAGGACGCGATCCTGCAGGCCGACTACGTGGTCGACGTGGGGCCGGGCGCGGGCATCCACGGGGGCCGGATCATCGCGCAGGGCACGCCCGAGGCGGTGCTGGCCAACCCCGATTCGCTCACCGCCAAGTACCTGACGGGCGCGCTCTCGGTCCGCACGCCCACCTCGCGCCGGAAGGGCCGCAAGGGCAAGCTCGCCCTCTACGGCGCCCGCGGCAACAACCTGCGCGACGTCGATGTCGAGATCCCGCTCGGCACCTTCACCTGCATCACGGGCGTGTCGGGCGGCGGCAAGTCGACCCTCATCATCGACACGCTCTACAAGGCGGTGGCCAAGAAGCTCAACGGCGCCCTGGAGCACCCGGCGCCCTACGGGCGGCTCGAAGGGCTGGAGCACCTCGACAAGGTCATCGACATCGACCAGTCGCCGATCGGGCGCACGCCGCGCTCGAACCCGGCCACCTATATCGGCGCCTTCACGCCGATCCGCGACTGGTTCGCGGGCCTGCCCGAGGCCAAGGCCCGCGGCTACCAGGCGGGGCGCTTCTCGTTCAACGTGAAGGGCGGGCGCTGCGAGGCCTGCTCGGGCGACGGCGTCATCAAGATCGAGATGCACTTCCTGCCCGACGTCTACGTCACCTGCGACGTCTGCAAGGGCCGGCGCTACGACCGCGAGACGTTGGAGGTGAAGTACCGCGAGCGCTCGATCTCCGACGTGCTCGACATGACCGTCGAGGAGGCGGCCGAGCTGTTCAAGGCGGTGCCCGCGATCCGCGACAAGATGGAGACCCTGAAGCGCGTCGGCCTGCACTACGTCCGGGTCGGCCAGCAGGCGACGACCCTGTCGGGCGGCGAGGCGCAGCGGGTGAAGCTCTCGAAGGAGCTCTCGAAGCGCGCCACCGGCCGGACCCTCTACATCCTCGACGAGCCGACCACCGGTCTGCACTTCCACGACGTCGCCAAGCTCATGGAGGTGCTCCACGAACTCGTCGATCAGGGCAACACCGTCGTGGTGATCGAGCACAACCTCGAAGTCATCAAGACCGCCGACTGGGTGATCGACATGGGCCCGGAGGGCGGCAGCGGCGGCGGCATGGTGGTGGCGCAGGGCACGCCCGAGCAGATCGCCCGCTCGACCGCGAGCCACACCGGCCGCTTCCTGCGCGAGGTGCTGGCGCGCCGACCCCTCGCCGCGCGCCGCGACGCCGCCGAGTAGCGCCGGGGCGGGACGGACGGGACCGATTCCGGCACGGAACGCACCCGATTCGGGATGACGGGCCCCGGATTGCCCATCGCGGGGTCGTCGGCCGCCCGGCGCGCGGGCAGTCCCGCCCGCGGCCGCGGCCTGCCGGCGGGCGATCGGCCACGGTGCGGTTGCCGGATTCTCCCGGGGGGGCAGGTCCGCCCAACAGCTTGACCGTTCTGAGATATTTTGCCGGGTGACCCGCATCGCACGGGTCAGATCAGGCAAGAACAGGTCTTGCCGCGCCGCAGCAGGAATGCGGCTTTTGCGCAACGCTGCTGGGGCTTCTGCCCGAAGGGCAGGCATTCCACTGTCCTTCTGCAACGCCGTGTAGAATAGTCCCAATCGTTGAGACTTGGGGTGGCGCCGTAAGGGGGCACCCGGTACCGGGCGACTCGGGGGCTGCACGGCAGCGAACCGGAACCGAAGTGCTGGGGCTACGGGACGGAAGGCCAGGGATCCTTGGGAAGGAACGATAACATGATGAAGAAGTGGCTCGCAGCCGGCGCCTTCGCGCTCACGGCCGCGGCGACGGCGACGCCGGCGCTCGCGCAGACCACCACGGTGCCCGGCGAGCAGGTCGGCCTCGCGACCGGCGCTCCGCTGCCGGAGGGCATCTATGCCCTGAACACCTTCACCTACCGCCGCACCGACGCGCCGTTCTCGCCCGACACGGCCGTGAACATCCCGGTGCTGGTCTGGTCGACCCCGCTGGTTCCGCTCGGCGGCCGCATCGAGCTGCTCGTCGCGCCCCCGACCGTGTTCGCCTTCACCCGCAACCGCGCCGGCGTGCCGAACCGCGACATCTCGATCAACGTCGGCACCTTCGTCGGCGGTATCTGGGCGTTCGACCTCGGCGGCAACTTCGGCGCCAGCCTCCTCGGCGGCGCGTACCTGAACGACCTGAACGGCGACCGCGGCTCGCTCTGCACCCCCGGCGCGCTCACCGCCGGCTGCACCCCGGTCCTGCCCCAGCTCTCGTCGAACACCTACCGCTTCGGCGTCGCCGGCAGCTACACGGGTGACGGCTGGAACATCACCGCCAACCTGACCGCCAACATCTACGACTCGCCCGGCCGCTTCCCCGGCCTGGTCGGCGCCGCCATCGGCCCGATCAACCTCTCCGACTCGCTGAACATCGACCTCACGGCGACGAAGAAGTTCGGCAAGTTCGAGTTCGGCGCCGTCGGCTACGGCACGTTCAACTTCGACATCGGCCCGCTGTCGGCCGCTGCCGGCAACCGCGGCCGGTTCGCCCTCGGCGGCCTCATCGGCTACGATTTCGGGCCCTTCACCGCCCAGCTCTACGTCGCTCGCGACGTCGCCACCGGCGCCCGCTACACGGACGCCCTCGGCCGGACCCGCGACAACTACTCGACCGACGGCTGGTTCCGCATCATCGCCCCGCTCTACACGGCGGCGGCGCCTGCGGCCCCGATCGCCCCGGCCCCGCTGGTGCGCAAGTACTGATCATCGGATCGGGCGTCCTCGGACGCCCGGCCCGCACCCTTCGGAGGAGCCGCCCGGTCCATGCCGGGCGGCTTTCTCATTTCTCGTCCGGTGCCGCATCCATTCGAACGAACCGGCTGTCGGCGGCGCGGCGGCGTCCTATCTCAGCGCGGATCCCCGGGCCGGGGCCGTCCCGGCAGGGCCGGAGACGCGAGCGGCGGGTGAGCGGCATGAGCAGCCAGGGCGAGTGGAAGATCCCGGCATCCGTCCAACCGAAGGCCGCCGACTGCCGCTACGACCTGGAGCGGGCGGTCTCGGCCGTGGTGGCGCTCTCGACGCGCGTGCCCGAGGCCGCCTTCACCGCGGAGGTGCTGGGCACCGAGCGGGCCGGCAACGGCGTGGCGATCCGCGAGGACGGCCTCGTCCTGACCATCGGCTACCTCGTCACCGAGGCCGAGAGCGTGTGGCTGACCACCCATGACGGCCGCTCCGTGCCGGGCCACGTGATGGGCTTCGACGCCGCCACGGGCTTCGGGCTCGTCCAGGCGCTCGGGCGGCTCGACGTGCCGGTGCTGCCGCTCGGCGACTCGCGCACGCTGAAGGTCGGGGATCGCGCCGTGCTGGCCGGCGCCGGCGGGCGCACCCGCGCGGTCTCGGTCGAGCTCGTCGCCCGCCAGGAGTTCGCCGGCTACTGGGAATACGTGCTCGACGAGGCCCTGTTCACCGCGCCCTCGCACCCGCACTGGGGCGGCACCGCACTGATCGGTCCCGCGGGCGACCTCCTGGGCATCGGCTCCCTGCAGCTGCAGCAGGGTGGCGGCAGCGCCCGGGCCATCAACATGGTGGTGCCGATCGAGTTTCTGCCGCCGATCCTCGACGACCTCGTCGCGCGCGGCCGGCCGAACCGGCCGCTGCGGCCCTGGCTCGGCCTCTACGCGACGGAGAGCGAGGAGGGCATCGTGGTGATGGGTCTCGCCGACCACGGTCCGGCGGAGAGCGCCGACCTGCGTGTCGGCGACCTGATCGAGGCCGTGGCGGGCGAGCCGGTCGGAGACCTTGCGGGGCTCTTCCGCAGCGTCTGGGCGCTGGGCGAGGCCGGCGTACGGGTTCCGCTGACGGTGCGGCGCGACGGACGCGTGCACAAGCTCACCCTGGTCTCGAGCGACCGCGAGCGCTTCCTGATCAGCCCGCCGATGCACTGAGCGCACGGGCCCGCTTGGCAGGCCGCGCCGTCGTCGGGACCCCGGCGCCGGGCGTCCGGCGGACCGCTTGCTGACGGAATGCTGGATCCGTCCATCAGCGTCGGTTCATCCGGCCGGGTGCAGTTTCGTGCGCGCCCGTCCGGCGCTTTCGGGCCCGGACATGAAGGAGAGATCCGTCATGACGCATGTGAACGCGCCCCGCGGGCGCACGCTCGTTCTGGCCGCCCTCGTCGCCGGTGGCCTCGGCTTCGCCGGCTCGGCCAACGCCGCGCCGCTCGCTCCGGCCCCGCTCGCCGGCGAGGCGACGGTCCAGACGGTCGCGGGCGGCTGCGGCCCCGGTTTCCATCCGAATCCCTGGGGCGTCTGCCGGCCGAACTGGGGCCCCCGCCCCTACTGGGGCCCGCGCGCCTACGAGCGCCGCCCGATCGGCTGGGGTCCCTACGGCCGTCCGTATCCGCGTCCGTACCGGCCCTACGGCTTCTACGGCCCGCGCTGGTAGCCCCCGCCCGCCTCGGCCCGACCCGGACGGCACCCCGCATCGCGGGGTGCCTTTTTCTTTTGCAAGCCTGCCCGCGCGGCAGGTCCTCCCGCGCGCCGAGGCCGATCGCGTGCCCTTCCCGCGCGCACCCGGCAGGCTTGCCGAAACCTTAAGCGGAACATGCTCTTGCTGCATATCAGCCGCTCGTCCGGGCCGCCTCCTGCTGCGATGCGGCAGGCCATATATGCGCTGCATCAAACACAGGCGGCGCTGCCCAAGCGGTGGGCGGTGCGGCCGCAAGCAAGGGTTCGTTATTCCATGGCCGCCGCCCGCAGCGTTCTGAACCGTGTCCGCGCCTACCTGCGCTACCGGGACACCGTCACGCAGCTCTCCCGCCTCACCGACCGCGAGCTCGCCGACCTCGGCATCAGCCGCTACGAGATCCGCGGCCTCGTCCGCCACTGAGGACGTCGCGCGTCCGTTCCGGGCGGCCCCGTTGATCGGGGCCCCCCGCCTCCGGTATGCCGGCGCATGACCGAGGCAAGCACCATCCACATCGTCGGCGGCGGGCTCGCGGGCTCCGAGGCCGCCTGGCAGATCGCCGAAGCCGGCCACCGCGCCGTGATCCACGAGATGCGGCCGCTCCGCCGCACCGAGGCGCACCAGACCGAAGGTCTGGCCGAGCTCGTCTGCTCGAACTCCTTCCGCTCCGACGACCCCAACGGCAACGCCGTCGGCCTGCTGCACCAGGAGATGCGCACCCTCGGCTCGCTGATCATGCGGGCCGGCGACGCGCATCAGGTGCCGGCCGGCGGCGCGCTCGCGGTCGATCGCGACGGGTTCTCGGAGGCGGTGACCGCCGCGCTCGGCGCCCATCCCAACGTCGAGATCCGCCGGGAGGCGATCGACGACCTGCCGCCCGAGAGCTGGGGCCCGACCATCGTGGCGACCGGACCGCTCACCGCGCCCGGCCTCGCCGAGGCGATCCGTGGGCTGACCGGCGCGGAATCGCTCGCCTTCTTCGACGCCATCGCGCCGATCGTGCATCGCGACTCGATCGACATGGGCAAGGCCTGGTTCCAGTCCCGCTACGACAAGGCGGGTCCGGGCGGCACGGGGGCCGACTACATCAACTGCCCGCTCGACCGGGAGCAGTACGACGCCTTCATCGCGGCGCTGATCGCCGGTGAGAAGACCGGGTTCAAGGAGTGGGAGGCCTCGACCCCCTATTTCGACGGCTGCCTGCCGATCGAGGTGATGGCCGAGCGCGGCCCGGAGACCCTGCGGCACGGTCCGATGAAGCCCGTCGGCCTGACCAACCCGCACAATCCCACCGTGAAGGCCTGCGCGATCGTCCAGCTGCGCCAGGACAACGCGCTCGGCACGCTCTACAACATGGTCGGCTTCCAGACGAAGCTGCGCCACGCCGAGCAGGTGCGGATCTTCCGCACGATTCCCGGCCTGGAGAACGCGGAGTTCGCCCGCCTCGGGGGTCTCCACCGCAACACCTACCTCGACAGCCCGCGGTTGCTCGACGCCACGCTCCGGCTGAGGGCGCGGCCCGCCTTGCGCTTCGCCGGCCAGATCACCGGCTGCGAGGGCTACGTGGAGAGCGCCGCGGTCGGGTTGATGGCGGGGCGCTTCGCGGTGGCCGAGGCCGAGGGCCGTCCGCTGGCGCCCCTGCCGCAGACGACGGCGCTGGGCGCGCTGATCGCCCACATCACGGGCGGGCACGTGGAGGCGGCCGACGAGGGCGCGCCCCGCTCCTTCCAGCCGATGAACGTCAATTTCGGCCTGTTCCCCCCGCTCGACCGGATGCCCCGCAACGAGACCGGCCGGCGCCTGCGCGGCCCCGAGAAGGCGGCGCTGAAGAAGCGCGCGCTGACCGACCGGGCGCGGGCCGACCTCGCGGCGTGGATCGGCGGGGACGCGCCGCGCGCGGCGGCGGAGTAGGGCCGCGGCGGCCTCGCGGGCGCCCGGGATCCCTGAGGATCGAAGCACCCCGGACCGGGCTCTCGCAGCCGGGTCCCGGAGCCGGTCAGCGCAGCGGGATCTCGACCGTCCGCGGCGCGCCCTCCTTCGGCCCGTCGAACAGCACCAGGGCGCGCAGGCGGTCCTGCGTCCGCTCCAGCGGCAGGAGCGCCTCGGGCTTGACCTTCCTGCCGTAGCCGTCGAGGGCGAGCGCCTGGACGGGGGCATCCGCACCGTTCCAGCGGAAGATCGCGTAGTCGCCGGCCTCCACGCCGTCGCCCTTCGGGTCGAGCATCGGGCCGGCCAGGATCAGGAAGCCCTCCGGCACGGCGGCGAGGTCGCGCACGCCCCGCGCCCGGCCCTCGCTGTCGCGCCCGAGCGCCAGCCGGCTGACCGCCGCGGCGCCCGCCTCGCCCTCGAACAGCCCCTCCAGCGGCACCGAGAGGATCACGGCGTCGCCGTCCCGGAGGACGGGGCCGCGGAAGCCGACATGGAGCCGGCCGTCCCGCACCGCCACGCCCTCGACCGTCACCCCGCCCTCCTCGAGCGGCCGGTCGTGGAAGGGCCTCAGCAGAGGTTCGTCCCCGATCAGCCGCGCCAGAGCCCGCGTGGCGGCGATCTCGGGCGCGCCCGTGAGCACGCCGGTCTCGCGATCGACCGCGCCCGGGTCGAAGCGGATCCGGAACAGCTGCCGCGTCGCCTCGGCCCGCGCCACCGTGCCGGCCTCGGGCTTGCCGGCGGCGTGCCGCGGGCGGCCGTGCGAGCCGATCACGTAGAAGGCGCCGTCGGCGTAGGCGACGCCCTCCGCGTCCAGTTCGAGCGGCTCGCCCTCGTGGGCGGCGTCGGTGAGCCGGATGAAGCTGCCGGCCCGCATGGCCCCCTCGTGCAGGACCACGATCTGCGCGCCCTGGGACTCGTCGTCCGCCACGAGGCAGACGCGCGGGAAGCCCGCATCGGTCGCGCAGGCGATCCCGCTGACGTCGTCGGCCTTGGCGCTCGCGGCGGCGTCCTCCGGGCGCTGCCTGTCCGGCTCGCCGTAGAGCTTGCCCGAGACCCGCCAGGGCTCGGTGCCCGCCGCGCGGGCTGGCGGGCTCGCGGGTGCCGCGAGCAGGGCTGCGAGGAGCACGGCCGCGGGGCCGGGCCGGAGGGTCGGTCGGGCAGTCATGGAGCGTGATCGGGGATCGAGGGAGGCGATACCCTAGACGATGGACGCCGCGCGAAGAAGCGTGGCCGGCGCGTTGCCCGCCTCAGGCTGCCTGTCCCCAGACCATCACGCGCCGGCCCGGCCGGTGGCCGTCGTCGCCGGTGTCGCGGAAGCCGAGCTTGGTGAGCAGGCCCCAGGAGGCCGTGTTGGCCGGGCGGCACTCCGCCACGATCGTGCGATGGGGGAACCGGCCCTTGAGGAGGCCGAGGATGCCGGACACCGCCTCGGCGCCGAAGCCGCGCCCGCGCGCGGCGCCGCCGATCCAGTAGCCGATCTCGACCGCACCCTCGCCCCTGAGATGCGCGCCCACGACGCCGACGAGGGCGCGGTCGGCCCGCGCCCAGGCCCCGAGGAACCGGTCGCGGCCGCGTCGCCCGCTGGCGATCATGGCGTGCGCGTCCTCCAGCGTGAACGGATCGGGCAGGAAATCGACGGCGCCGGTGATCGCCGGGTCGTCGGTGAGGCGGCGCATCGCCTCCGCGTCGCCGGGGACGAGGCCCGCGATCACGAGCCGCTCGGTCGTCAGGCGGGGCAGGTCGGCGAGCGTGTCCCGGCGGATGCGGCGGAGGAACATCACGGCGCAACTGGGGCGCCGCGGACCGTCGGGAAGGTACGGTTCCGCGTCGAGGCCTAATCCCGAGCGCGCACGAAAAAACCCGCCCCGGAGGTCCGGGGCGGGTCGGTCGGTCCCAGCCGTACGGGCCGCGTCAGTTCGGGTGGATCACCATGGCGCTGAACGGGTGCACGTAGGCCTGCAGCATCACGAGGCCGCCCACGAGGCAGGCCAGCACGATCGAGTGCCAGAACACGAAGCGCAGGATCTTGCCCTCCTGGCCGAAGTAGCCGGTGGCCGTCGAGGCCACGACGATCGACTGGGCGTCGATCATCTTGCCCATCACGCCGCCCGACGAGTTGGCCGAGGCCATCAGGATGCCCGACAGGCCGAGCTGCTCCGAGGTGATCTTCTGCAGGCCGCCGAAGAGCACGTTGGAGGCGGTGTCCGAGCCCGTCAGCGCGACGCCCAGCCAGCCGAGCAGCGTGCCGAAGAACGGGTAGAGGATGCCCGTGCCGGCGAAGGCGAGGCCGAGCGTGGCATCGACGCCCGCGTAGCGGGTGAGCACGCCGAGCGCCAGCATCGCCGCGATGGTGATGAGCGAGTAGCGCAGCACCCAGATCGTCTCGATGTAGGCGGTGACGAGGCGCTTGGGCGAGAAGCGCATGATCAGGCCGGAGATGAGCGCCGCGAACAGCACGCCGGTGCCCGTGTAGGACATGTAGGTGAAGGCGAAGACCGCGGGCTCGGCCTTCGGGTGCGCCTCGACCGGCGGCACCTTCATGATCACGTTGTGCAGGCCCGGCACCTCGTACTTCCAGGTGAAGAGCGGGTTGACGATGCCCTTGAACCAGCCCGTGCCCCAGATCGCGACGACGACCGAGAGGATGATCCACGGAACCCACGCCATCATGATCTCGCGCGAGGTCGCGGTGCGGCCGCCGAGTTCGACCTTGGGCAGGTCGCCGGGCACCGCGGCGCCGAGCGAGGCGGGGCGGGGCGTGCCGTAGCCGATCGACGGGTCGTTGCCGCGAAGTGCCGGCGAGGCCCAGATCTCCTTGGGCTGCCAGAACTTCAGGAACAGGACGAGCGCGCCCATCGAGACGAGGGAGGCGCCGATATCGACGATCCACGGGTTGACGTAGTTCGAGATCAGGAACTGCGCGGCCGCGAAGGAGGCGCCGCAGACCAGGATCGGCGGCCAGATCTTGATCATGCCGCGGAAGCCCGCGAACACCCAGATCAGCCAGAACGGCACGATCACCGAGAAGAAGGGCAGCTGCCGGCCGATCATCGCGCCGAGCACGTAGGGGTCGTAGCCCGTGACCGAGGCCAGCCCCTGGATCGGGGCGCCGAGCGCGCCGTAGGCCACCGGCGCGGTGTTGGCGATGAGCGAGAGGCCCGATGCCGCCAGCGGCGAGAAGCCGAGGCCGATCAGGATCGCGCCCGTCACCGCCACCGGGGTGCCGAAGCCGCCCGCGCCCTCGAAGAAGGCGCCGAAGGCGAAGGCCACCAGCAGGAGCTGGATGCGCCGGTCCGCCGTGATGCCGGCGACCGATTGCTGCAGGGTCGCGAACCAGCCCTTCTCCACCGTGAGCCGGTAGAGGAAGATCACGTTGAGGATGATCCAGCCGATCGGGAAGAAGCCGGTGACCATGCCGAGCACGGAGGCGCGCAGCGCCAGATCCATCGGCATGGTGAAGAGGACCGTCGCCACCAGAAAGGCGATGATGAGCGAGAGGACAGCGGCGATGTGCGCCTGAACTTTGCCGCTCGCGATCATGCCGAGCAGCGCAATCACAGGAAGCGAGGCAGCCAACGTCGACAGCCATGCATTCCCGAATGGGTCGTAGACTTGGTTCCAGGTCGTCACAGGGCGCGTATCCTCCGGTCGGGCCGCTTTGGAACGGTCCCGTTGCTGGGCCTCTAACAGAGCCGTGCTGTCCGCTCAACGGCCGCTCGCCCGCGTCCGGGGCGGACGGGCCGTTAGGCCACGGCTAACCATCCGGACCTTCGGCGGGCCGCCGCGGGCCGGCCTTAGCCCGCACGAAACCACTGCCGTGTCTCATTGGTCGGGCGGGAGAGACGAGCGATGGTGAGACGCGGCAGCTGGGGGGAAGGCGAGCTCTACGAAGCGCTCTGCCTGCTGACGATCGGGGCCTGCCTCTGGATCATCGGCGCGCAGTTCCACGTCTTCGAGGAGCTGAACGCGTTCGTGACGCGCCACGGGGTCTCGGACCTCTTCATGCTGTTCGCGCTGATGGGGCTGGCGATGTTCGGCGCCAGCGTCCGCAAGTCGCTCCTGCTGCGCGAGGCCCTGCGCGAGCGCGATGCGGCGGCGCGCGAGGCCGAATCCATCGCCCGGCACGACGTGCTGACGGGGCTCGCCAACCGCCGGCTCTTCCTCGAATCCGTCGAAGCGGAGCGCGCGGCCGCAGGCCCCGTGCCGACCCGGGCGGTGCTGCTGCTCGACCTCGACCGCTTCAAGCCCGTCAACGACATCTACGGCCACGCCGCCGGCAACGCGGTGCTCTGCGCGGTGGCCGAGCGCCTGCGCCGGATCATCCCGGCGGGCGGCGTCGCGGCGCGGCTCGGCGGCGACGAGTTCGCCGTGCTGGTCCCGCTCGACGGGGGCAGCGACGGGCTCGTGCGCCTCGCCCAGGCGATCATCGCGGCGATCGGCGAGCCGGTGCTCTGGTGCGGGAACGCCCTGAAGGTCGGCGGCACCGTGGGCATCGCGCTGATCGAGCCCGACATGGCCGACGCCGACGCGGTGCTGCACGCGGCCGACCTCGCCATGTACCAGGGCAAGAAGGACGGCCGCGGCACCTACCGGGTCTTCAAGAGCGCGATGGACCTCGAGCTGCGCGCCCGCGCCCAGCTCGAGAGCGAGCTGCGCGACGCCATCCAGCGCGGCGAGATCGAGCCGTTCTACCAGCCCGTGGTGGCGCTGCCGGAGAAGACGCTCATCGGCGTCGAGGTGCTGGCGCGCTGGCGTCATCCGGTCCGCGGCCTGCTCACGCCCGGCCACTTCATCGCCATCGCGGAGGAGACCGGCATGATCGCCGACCTCAGCTATCGCCTCCTCCGCGAGGCCTGCCTCGACGCGCGCGACTGGCCCTCGCACCTGCTGCTGGCGGTCAACATCTCGCCGCAGCAGTTCCAGGACCGCTGGCTGTGCGAGCGCGTCCTGGCGATCCTCACCGAGACGGGCTTCCCCCCGTCGCGCCTGGAGGTGGAGATCACCGAGAGCGCCCTGGTGCAGGATCTGGAGGCGGCCCGGACCACGCTGACCTCGCTGCAGAACCTCGGCGTGCGCATCGCGCTCGATGATTTCGGCACCGGCTATTCCAGCCTCTACCACCTGCGCGAGCTGAAGTTCGACAAGCTGAAGATCGACCGCTCCTACGTCGACACGATCACGATGAGCGACGAGCGGGCCAAGCTCGTCGACGCGATCATCAAGCTCTCGGCGAGCCTCGGCCTCGTCACCACGGCAGAGGGCATCGAGACGGATGCCAGCGTCGACTGGCTCTCGGGCCAGGGCTGCGACTTCGGCCAGGGCTACCTCTTCGGCGCGCCGATGCCGAAGGCCGAGATGACGGCGCTGCTCGCCGCGCCGGACGCGCACGGGATGAGCGCGCCGATGAGGGCGGTGGCGTGACGGCCCCGCTACCGCGCGCTCCGGGCGGCCCGCCATAGGCGCCAGAGGCGGCGCCAGCGCGGGATCTCCACCAGTGTGTTGAGCGGATCGTAGGAGACCCGCTCCATCGCCGCGAGATAGTCCTCGGCCAGCGCGAGCGGCAGGAAGGCGAGGCGCGCGGCCGGCGCCAGGGCGGCGTGCTGGGCGCGGACGGCCTCGAGATGGCGCCGCGCCACCCCCCGCAGGTCGGCGCAGGCGCCCTTCAGTCCCGGGCCGCCGCGTCCCGTCACGATGTCCTCGCGGGTGACGCCGTGCCGGGTCAGGATGTCGGCCGGCAGGTAGACCTGGCCCGAGCGGGCGTGCCAGGGCAGCGCCCGCAGCAGGCCGACGATGCCGTAGGCGACGCCCGCATGGCCCGCCGCCGTCGCGCCGCCGGGATCGGCGCCCTCCGCCACGATCAGGCTGGCGATCCGGAACAGGCTGGAGGCGGTCTCGCCGCAATAGCCCTCTAGGTCGTTCAGGCGCGGCATCGGGTCGTCGTAGAGGTCGAAGACCCGGGCGTCGATCAGGTCCACGAAGGGCTGGCGCCCGAGGCGGCGCCCGACGATCGCGTCCTCCAGGGCCGCCGCGACCGGGTTCGCCCGGACGTCGCCGCGCGCCTCGCCCTGGAGCGCGTCGCGCCACCATTGCAGGCGGATCTCCCCGGCCATCGGGTTGGTGGCGGCCTCGCGCACGCGGGCGACCGTGAGGCTGAAGGCGTAGAGCGCGAAGAGGTGGGGCCGCGCCGCGGCCGGAGCGAAGAGCGTGGCGAAGTAGCGGTCCGGGTCGCCCGCCCGCACCAGCGCCTCGCAGTGGCGGAGGGCGAAGTCGAGGCCTCCCCCCTCACCCGCAGGCGCCGCGTTCTCGCTCACCCGGTCGGCCATCCGGTTCCTCAGCCCACCGCGATCAGGGCGGCGGCGACCTTGCGGTTCTCGCCCGCCAGGATGTTGTAGGTGCGCGCCGCCGCGCCCGTCTGCATCACGTCGAGGCCGACGCCCATGTCCTTGAGCCAGACCCGCAGGTCGGGGGGCAGCGGCACGATGTCGGCGCCCGTGCCCACGAGGAGCAGCTCAATCGCCCCAGCCTCGGCCTGGACCGGGCGGAGCGCCGTGCGGTCGATCCGACGCGGGTCCGCGACGTCCCAGGCCCGGATGCCGGCGGGCAGGACGAGGATCGAGCCGCGATGCGACATGTCGGCGAAGCGGAAGCCGCCGTTGCCGTAGGCGTCGATCGGGAAGCGCCCCGGCAGGAAGCCCGCGTCGAAACCCGCCAAACCGCTACTCCGCCGCCTGGGGCACGCCGCCCCGGCTCTCGGAGGCCCGCTTCACGCCCGAGAGCATCAGGCCGAGATAGATCAGCACCGGGGTCGAGACGAAGATCGCCGAGTAGGTGCAGATCACCACGCCGCAGAGCATCACCACCGCGAAGCCCTTGATCGCCTCGCCGCCGAACAGCACCAGCGCCAGCAGCGACAGGGCCGTCGAGATCGAGGTCATCACGGTGCGCGACATGGTGGAGTTGATCGAGAGGTTGAGCAGCTCGACGGTCGGGATCGTCTTGTAGCGGCGCATCAGCTCGCGGGTCCGGTCGAACACCACGACCGTCTCGTTGAGCGAGTAGCCGACGATGGTCAGGATCGCGGCGATCGAGGTCATGTTGAACTCGATGCGGCTGATGATGAAGATGCCGACCGTCAGCACGATGTCGTGGAGCGTGCCCACGATGGCGCCGAGCGCCAGCTCCCGCTCGAAGCGGAACCAGAGGTAGAGCAGCACGGCGACGACCGAGAGCACGACGCCGAGCGTGCCGGACTGGACCAGCTCGCCCGAGACGCGCGGGCCCACCGTCTCGGTGCGGCGGAAGTCGTAATCGGCGTCGAAGGCGGCGTGCGCCTTGTTCATGACCGCGGTCTGGCCCTGCTCGCCGGCCTGGAGCGGGAAGCGCACCAGCACCTGCCCCTCGCCGCCGAGTTCCTGCACCTCGGTCTCGCCGAAGCCGAAGCCGTTGGCCGTGTGGCGGATCGCGCCGACATCCGTCGTCTTGCCGGGCTTGGCCTGAAGCTCGACCAGGGTGCCGCCCTTGAAGTCGATGCCGAAGTTCAGCCCCACGGTCACGAACAGCACCACGGTCGCCACCGACAGGATCGCCGAGAGCGGGAAGGTGATGCGCCGGAAGCGCATGAAGTCGAAGTGCGACTCGTCGGGCCAGAGGCGGAGCAGGCGCATGATCGGTCTCGTGCTCGGGAAGGCTTCTCGCGGTCTCCCCTGGTGTTACGGGCTCGGAACGGCAGGGTCTTCAGAACGGCAGGGCCTTGGGCCGGAAGGTGTTGTACCAGAGCGCGATCATCATCCGGGTCAGCGTCACGGCGGTGATGACCGTGGTGAGGATGCCCAGGATGAACACGACCGCGAAACCCTTCACCGGGCCGGAGCCGAGGAAGAACAGGATGATGGCCGCGATCGCCATGGTCGAGTTCGAGTCGATGATGGTGGCGAACGCCCGGTCGAAGCCGGCCTGGAGCGCCGAGATCAGCGAGCGCCCGGCGCGGGCTTCCTCGCGCATGCGCTCGTAGATCAGCACGTTGGAATCCACCGCCGTGCCGATGGTGAGCACGATGCCGGCGATGCCGGGCAGCGTCATGGTCGCCTCGAGCACCGACATCAGGCCGAGGATCAGGCCGACGTGGACGATCAGCGCGATGTTCGCGATGAAGCCGAAGGTGCCGTAGGTCGCGAACATGAAGGCGATGACGAGGCCCGCCGCCACGAAGGTGGCGAGCTTGCCGGCCTCGATCGAGTCGCGGCCGAGGCCGGGGCCGACCACGCGGCGCTCGACGACCGTGAACTTCGCCGGCAGCGCGCCCGCCCGCAGCAGCACCGAGAGGTCGTTGGCCTGCTGCACCGTGAAGTTGCCGGTGATCTGGCCCGAGCCGCCGGTGATCGCCGTGCGGATGACGGGCGCGGAGACGACCTCGTTGTCGAGCACGATCGCCATGCGGCGGCCGACGTTCTCGGCGGTGGCCTGGCCGAAGCGCTGGGCGCCCTTCAGGTTGAACTTGAAGCTGACCATCGGCTCGCGCGACTGCTGGTCGAACGAGGGCTGGGCGTCGGTGAGGTCGCCGCCGTCGGCCATGATGCGTCGCTCGACGGGGACGCGGGCGCCCTTCTCGTCGCGGGAGGGCAGCAGGTCGACGTCGCCCGAGGGCGAGTCGGCCAGCATGCGGAACTCGAGCTTGGCGGTCGAGCCGAGGAGCTTCTCCAGCCGCTCCGGGTTCTGCTCGCCCGGCACCTGGATCAGGATGCGGTCGGCGCCCTGCTGCTGGATCGACGGCTCGGTGGTGCCGGTCGAGTCGAGGCGGCGGCGGATCACCTCGATGCCCTGACTCACCGCGCGCCGCGTGCGGTCGGTGATGCCCTGGTCCGTCAGCGTCATGCGGATCAGGCCGTCCGGCTGCTCGGTAATGTCGAGGGTGCGCGCGCCCGTCTGGCCGACCAGCGCGTTGGAGATCGGCTGGGCCAGCTCGCGCAGCTTCGGCATCGCCTTGGCGCGCGCCGCCGCGTCCGCGATGCGGACCTGCACGCCGCGCGGCTGCAGGCCGATGCCGCCGTCGGCCCGCACGCCCTCCTGCTGCAGGATGCGGCGCACGTCGTCGCGCAGGGCCTTGGCCTGCGAGGCGACGAGTTCGTTCTGATCGACCTCGAGCAGGAGCTGCGAGCCGCCCTGCAGGTCGAGGCCCAGCACGATCGCGCGGCTCGGCACGATCCAGGCCGGGAACCAGCTCGGCAGCGAGGCCATGAAGGCCTTCCGGCTGTCGGCCGGGAAGAAGCTCGGCACCGCCAGGCTGAGGCCGACCAGGATGACGGCGAGCGTCGCGAAGATCTTCGAACGGGAAAAGCGCAACATCCGCCGTCGTCTCTTGTGTTCTCAGGCCCGCCGCGGGGGCGGGCGTCGCGCGTGAGAGCCGTCAGGCGGCCTTGACCGGGCCGCCCTTGACGCGGACCTCGGAGATCATCGTCCGGACGATCTTCACCCGCACGTTCGGCGCGATCTCGACCTCGATCTCGGAGGCGTCGTCCTGCACCTTGGTGACGCGGCCGACGAGGCCGCCCGTGGTCACGATCGTGTCGTCGCGGCGCACGTTCTTGACCAGGGCCTGATGCTCCTTGACCCGCTTCTGCTGGGGTCGCAGGATCAGGAAGTACATGATCACGAAGATGAGGACGAACGGGACCACCTGCAAGGCGATCTCCGCGCCTCCGGCCGGGGCGGATCCTTGCGCGAAGGCGGGGGTGATCAAGCGCGTCTCCTGAAACAACACAGGGGCCGGCACGCGGGCCGGACCCCTCGAAAAGCGCGCGGACTATAGCCGCCGCCGACCCGAAAGCAACGGCGCTCGGCGGACCTTCCGCCACAGTTCCGGCGATCGGTGCGCGGGATCGATCGCAATCGACGGCCCGGCTCCCGCAAGAGGCGCGGGTCCCCTCTCCCATAGGGAGAGGTCTGCTTTCGCAGAAAGCCGGGTGAGGGGTATGACGTCGCGGGATGGGGCTCGGCGCTGAACGCGCGTCGACGGCGTGCGCGATTCTGTGAGGTCATACCCCTCACCCCAACCCTCTCCCTACGGGAGAGGGAGTGCGGCGCGGTCCCGTGCCCGAGCCTGGGGCAGCGTCATGCGATCGCCCCGGGTGGATCGCGTGGGCTTGGCGGGTGTATGCGCCGGGGCAGACGCTACCCTTGCGCCACCCCCGGATGCACCCCGCGATGACGACGACCCTCGACGACCTGATGCCGCTGCTGGAGCGGATCGCCACCGCGCTGGAGCGGGCGGCCCCGCCGCAGCGGCTGCCGACCGACGTGAGCGCCGCCGACGCCTTCGTCTGGGGGCCGGACCGCCGGCTGCAGCCGGTGCCGCAGGTCAATCGCGTCGAGATGGGGCTTCTCACCGGCATCGACCGCAACCGCGACATCCTGGCCGACAACACCGCACGCTTCGCCAAAGGGCTGCCCGCCAACAACGCGCTGCTCTGGGGCGCGCGCGGCATGGGCAAGTCCTCGCTCGTGAAGGCGGTGCAGGCCGAGGTGAACGCCCGGCGTGCCGCAGGCGACCTGCCGATGAAGCTCGTCGAGATCCACCGCGAGGACATCGAGGCGCTGCCCGACCTGATGGCCCTGCTGCGACCGGACCCGCACCGCTGGATCGTGTTCTGCGACGATCTCTCGTTCGACGCCGACGACACCTCGTACAAGTCGCTGAAGACGGCGCTCGACGGCGGCATCGAGGGGCGGCCCGGCAACGTCCTGTTCTACGCCACCTCGAACCGGCGGCATCTGCTGGCCCGCGAGATGGTGGAGAACGAGCGCTCCACGGCGATCAACCCGGGCGAGGCGGTGGAGGAGAAGGTCTCGCTCTCCGACCGGTTCGGGCTCTGGCTCGGCTTCCACAAGTGCAGCCAGGACGAGTACCTGGCGATGATCCGCGCCTACGTTGACCATTACGGCTTGAGCTTGGACCCGGATCGGCTGCGGGCCGAGGCGCTCGAATGGTCGACCACCCGCGGCTCGCGCTCGGGCCGCACCGCCTTCCAGTTCATCCAGGATCTCGCCGGCCGGCTCGGACAGCGGCTCGGCTGAAACGCGAACGGCGGCCGTCGCCGGCCGCCGCTCCCAGATCCCATGTCCCGGACAATCAGTTGCTGGCGAGCTGGCTCATCGGGTCGATCGGCGCGCCGCCCTTGCGGATCTCGAAGTGCAGCTGGGGCGAGGTGACGTTGCCCGAGGCGCCGGACTTGGCGATCGTCTGGCCGCGCTTCACCTTCTCGCCGGGCTTCACGTCGATCTCGCCGTTGTGGGCGTAGGCCGAGACGTAGCCGTTCTGGTGGCGCACCAGCACGAGCTTGCCGTAGCCCTTCACGTCCGAGCCGGCGTAGGCGACCGTGCCGTCCTCGGCGGCCTTCACCTGCGTGCCCTCCGGGACCGCGATGTTGATGCCCTCGTTGCCGGACGTGCCGTAGCCCGAGATCACCCGGCCCTTGGCCGGCCAGCGGAAGTTCTGCTCCGGGGCCGCCGGGGCGGCCGGCGCCTGGGCGACCGAGCCGGTGCTCGCGGGCTCCGCCTTCTCGGCAGGCTTGGCGGCGACCTTCTTCTCGGCCGCGGCGGCCTTCTCGGCGGCCAGCTTCTCGGCGGCGGCCTTGTCGGAGGCGGCCTTCGCGGCCTCCTTCGCGGCGTCCTTGGCGGACTTCGCCTCGGCGAGCTTCTTGGCGGCCTCCTTGGCGGCCTCCGCCTTGGCGAGCCGGGCCTCGGCCTCGGCCTTGCGGGCAGCTTCCGCCTTCGGGTCGGGCTTCGCCTCGGCCTTCGGCTCGACCTTGGCGGTCTGGCCGGGGCGGACGTGCTTCTTCTTCTCGGCCTCGAGCGCCGCGGCCTTCTGGGCAGCCTCCTTGGCGGCCTTGGCCTCGGCGAGCTTCCTCGACGCTTCCTTGGCCGCCTCTCGGGCGGATTCCTTGGCGGCTTCGGCCTTCGCCGCCGCCTCGCGGGCGGCGGCCTCGCGCTTGGTCTCGGCGACGCGCTTCTGCTCGTCCTGGCGCTTCACCTCGGCCGCCTTCAGGCGCTCGGCCGGTGCGGCCGGCACGGCGCGGGCGCTCATGGCCGGCGTCGCGGCCGGGTTCATGCCGGACGCGTTGTAGACCGGGATCACGATCTGGCGGCCGGGGGTGATCTGGCTGGCGCTGGTGAGCCCGTTGGCCGCGAGGATCGCCGAGGCCGGCACGCCGAAGCGGGTCGACATCTGGTTCAGGCTGTCGTTCTGCGCGACCGTGATCGTGGTGCCGCCGCTGGCCGACCAGCCGGCCGCGCCCGTCGAGGCGACCCGGGTGGCGGGCGCGGCGGATGCGGGCTTCATCGCCACGGGCGGCGGCGCCGGCAGGGCGCGGGGCGTGATCGGCGCCGACGGGGCACCGAGCGCCTCGGACTGGATCCGGCCCGTGCGGATGGCGGGCGCCGGCGCGAGGTCGGTGTCCGGCAGGCTGCCGGTCGCGGCCGGCTCGCTCGCGCGGTTCGACGCGAACGGGTTGGTGAAGGGATCGCCGAGACGCATCGTGTCCGACGAGCAGGCGGCGGCACCGCCGCCGATGATTCCGATGAGGGCGACGCGCGACAGCGTCCGCATCCCCCGACCAGCCACGCGAACCCGCATCGACGCACCCGTTTGCCTGACGCAACTTGATGCGGTCATTCAAACCGGATTCAGGTTAAGCAACCGTTCCCGTAAACCACGTTCGGCGAGGGTGCGGAACTCTCCGAGGACTTGGCCCGGATAGGGCGCGGGGCATCCGGCCGGCCCGACGCTCGCCGTTTCCGAACGCGGCGCCCCCCTCTCCCCGCGTGCGGGGAGAGGGGATCCGGCGTCACCGGCCGAAGCCTGTCTACAGGGCGAGCGCCCGCCCAGGAACCAGTCCGGCGAGCCGGGCCGGCGGACCGGTCTCGCAGCCCTCCGGGGCGTGGCGGTAGAGCGTCAGCCGGCAGTCGCCCGCGTGTCCGAGGCCCGCCACGAGGCGCCCGTCCGGGGCGAGCGCGGCGATCCAGGCGGGGCTCAGCGCGCCGACCGCGCCGTTGATCAGGACCCGGTCGAAGGTCTCCGCCCCGGCCCAGTCCAGCCCGTCCGCGTGCAGGACGGCGACCGGCGCATCCGGGGTAATCCGTCCGCGCGCCGCGTCCGCCAGGGTGGCGTAGCGCTCCAGGCTCGTCACCGCGGCGCCGAGTTCGGCGAGCAGCGCCGTCACGTATCCGGAGCCCGTGCCGACCTCCAGGACGCGCTGGCCGGGCGCGACGCGGAGCAGCGCCAGCATCCGGGCGACGGTGCCGGGCGCCGTCATCACGGCCCCGCAGGCCAGGGGCAGGGCGAGGTCGCGCCGGGCGAGGTCGGCGTGCTCGGGCGGCGCGAAGCGGGCGCGCGGCACCCGCTCCATGGCGCGCAGAACCGCCCGGTCGCGCAGGCCCCGCCCGAGCAGCGCCAGCACGAAGGCCGCGTTGCCGACGGCCTCCTCGGCGGGGCCGTCGTGGAGGGCCGCCGCGGCGGCGCCGTCGGGCTGCACCCGCGCTACTCGGCAAACGCCTGGGCGAAGCGGGTCAGCGTCGGCTCGTCGGTGAGGTCGAGGCGCAGCGGCGTCACCGAGATGCGGTGCTCGGCGATGGCCTTGAGATCGGAGCCGTTGCCCGGCTCGAAGCGCGCCTTGGCGAAGGCGAGCCAGAAATACGGGTTGCCGCGCCCGTCCGTGCGGGCGTCGATGGCGAGCAGCGCCTGGTTGCGCTGCCCTTGCGCGGCCACCGCGATGCCCTGCACGGCGCCGGGCTCGCAATCGGGAAAGTTCACGTTGACCAGGATGCCGGGCTCGATCCCCGTCTCCAGGATCTTGGCGATCACCCGCTTCCCGTGCTCCCGGGCGCAGTCCCACTTCAACGAGCCGCGCCCGCCGGGACCGTAGGCCTGGCTCAGCGCGATCGAGCGGATCCCCAGGATCGTGCCCTCCATGGCGGCGGCGATCGTGCCCGAATAGGTCACGTCCTCGGCGACGTTCTGGCCGCGGTTGACCCCCGACAGGACGAGGTCCGGCGGATGGTCGGCGAGGATGTGGCGCACGCCCATGATCACGCAGTCGGACGGCGTGCCCTTGATGGCGAAGCGCTGCTCCGAGACCTGGCGCAGGCGTAAGGGATCGTTCAGCGAGAGCGAGTGCGACACGCCCGACTGGTCGGTCTCGGGCGCGACCACCCAGACGTCGTCCGAGATCTCGCGGGCGATCGCCTCCAGCGTGGCCAGGCCCGGCGCGTGGATGCCGTCGTCGTTGGTGACGAGAATGCGCATCAGTTCGCGGGTCCCTCGATCCGGGTGAGGCCGCCCATATAGGGCTGCAAGGCCGACGGCACCGTGACGCTGCCGTCGGGATTCTGGTAGTTCTCCATCACGGCGATGAGCGCGCGGCCGACCGCGACGCCCGAGCCGTTGAGCGTGTGCACGAACTGAACGCCCTTCTGGCCCGTGGGGCGGTAGCGCGCGTTCATCCGCCGCGCCTGGAACTCGCCGCAGACCGAGCAGGAGGAGATCTCCCGGTAGGTCTCCTGGCCCGGCACCCAGACCTCGATGTCGTAGGTCTTCTGGCTGGCGAAGCCCATGTCGCCGGTGCAGAGCGTCATCACCCGGTAGGTGAGGTCGAGCTTCTTCAGCACCGCCTCCGCGCAGGCCAGCATGCGCTCGTGCTCTTCGGCCGACTTCTCGGGGGCGGTGATCGAGACGAGTTCCACCTTGTTGAACTGGTGCTGGCGCAGCATCCCGCGGGTGTCGCGGCCGGCCGCACCCGCTTCCGCGCGGAAGCAGGGGGTGAGCGCGGTGAAGCGCAGGGGCAGCTCGTCCTCGGCGAGGATCGATTCGCGCACGAGATTGGTCAGGGGGACCTCTGCCGTGGGGATCAGCCAGAAGTCGTCGCCCGCCGCGAACTGGTCGTCCCGGAATTTCGGCAGCTGCGCGGTGCCGAACATCGCCTCGTCGCGCACCAGCACCGGCGGCGCCACCTCCGTGTAGCCGTGCTCGGTGGTGTGCAGGTCCATCATGAACTGGCCGAGCGCCCGCTCCATCCGGGCGAGGTGGCCCTTGAGCACCACGAAGCGCGAGCCGGAGATCTTCGCCGCCGCCTCGAAATCCATGAGCCGCATGGCCTCGCCGATCTCGAAATGCTGGCGGCCCGCGCTCAGGCGCTCGCGGCCGGCCTCGTGGCGGCGGTACTCGACGTTGCCGTGCTCGTCGGCGCCCTCCGGCACGTCGGGCTTGGGCCGGTTCGGGATCGCGGCGAGGCGCTCGTCCAGAACCCGGCCGGCCTCGGCCTGGGCGGCCTCCAGCGCGGGTCCCTCCTCCTTGAGGCGGGCGACCTCGGCCATCAACTCCGCGGCGCGGGCCTCGTCCCGCGCCTTCTTGGCGGCGCCGATCTCCTTGGCGAGCGCGTTGCGGCGCTCCTGGTTGGCCTGGGCCGCCGAGGTCGCGGTCTTGCGGGCGTCGTCGAGGGCGACCAGCTCGGCCGACAGGGGCGCGAGGCCGCGGCGCTCGAGGTCGCGGTCGAAGGCGTCCGGGTTCTCGCGGATGGCGCGGATGTCGTGCATGGGCTGGCTCGGGCGATGATGCGCCCGCTTTGCCGCATCGCGCCCGGCGCGACAAGGTTTGGGAGGACGCGACCCAGGCGCCGCTTCGGCTTCGACCCGCGCATCGCTCTCCCTCCCCCCTCTGCGGGCAGGGCGATCGCGTATGCCGGGCGAGCCTGACCGCGGTCAGGCGCGGGTCCCCTCTCCCATAGGGAAAGGTCTGCTTTCGCAGAAAGCCGGGTGAGGGGTATGAGGTTTCCGAACGAGACGCTGCCCTGAACGCGCGTCGACCGCGTGCTCAGGTCTGCGGCGTCATACCCCTCACCCCAATCCTCTCCCTATGGGAGAGGGGGCGCGGCGCGGTTCCAGTGGCGATCTCGGAGACGACCCCCGCCCTATGCGATCGCCCTGCCCGCAGAGGAGGGAGGGAGGCGCGGCGGGGATCGTGCGCCTTCTCTAAGACAAAAGTCTTGACATACGAGAACAAAACGAGTACATCCCTCGCACGCGCCGCCCCGGTGTCGCGGCGGGGCCTGCACCCCGCCGCGGCGCCGCAGCAGGGAGCCTGCACCGGATGACCGCCGGAGCGGGTGCATGGGCGGCGCGGCGGTTCCCGCGTCACCGGCCGGTCAGCCGGTGCCCCGGGCGCCTCTGCGCGACTCAGGGCCGTTCTCGGCCGCCAGCCCGGAGCAACACGGGACAGCGCCGACAGTCCGGCCTGCACAGGTCGTTGGAACCGATGCCGGGCCCACTACGAGGTCCGGTGCAGGACGCGTGAAGTCTGCCGAGCGGAGGGTGGGAGCGCCGGGCAACGGCATGACCCGCCCCCGCAAGATCGGGGTCGATGCAGGCGGGAGAGAAGAAACCGCGACGACAAGCCGGGCCGGACCGGGCGCAGACGCCTCTCCGACCCGCGGGACGCCGGGGAACTCGGCATCCGTACGCACAACACTCAGGGTTCCGCGGCGTCCCGCGTCCCCTCTCGGATCCTCTCTTCGGCCCAACCTCCGGCGGTGCTCACCGCGCGGAGCCGAACCCGCATCGGAGCACCGCCATGATCCGGCCTGCCCGGCCGCGCCGCCGATCCATCGACGGGCCGACCGGTCCCGCTCAGGCCGCGAGCCGCTCCGCCGCCTCCGCCGGGGCATCCGCGCGGGCGGCCTCCTCGCGCAGGCGCTCCTGCTCCTCGCGAAAACTCGCCAGGATCGCGCCGGGCAGCGCGTCGAGAACCGCGTCGAGGGCGTCGGGCGCCGCGTCCGGGGCGGGCGGCTCGGACGCGGCCTCCCGCACGGGCTCGGGGGCCGCCGGCGCGGTCCGCATCGCCCGCGCGGCGCCCTGCGCCGCCGCCCAGGCCACGCCCTCGTCGCGGCTGGCGCGGCGGGCCGCCTCGCGGGCCGCTGCCGCCTCGGCGATGGCGCGGGCGACCTCGCGGGCCTCGTCGCGGGCGGCCTCCGCCTCGAAGCGGGTGAGCAGCGCCATCACGGCCTGCATCTCGCCGAAGGGCATGTCCTCGCAGGCGGTGAGCGCCCGCTCGATCATCCGGCGCGACAGGCCGGCACCCCGCGCCGCGGTCGCGCCGTCCTGCGCCTCGCGCCACGCGCCGAGCGCGGCGGCGATGGCGGGCAGCAGCGCCTCGGCGAGGCCGGCGCGCCGGTGCAGTTCGGCGACGCCGCGGGGCTCGCGCATCAGCACCGCGACGCGGGCCGGTTCGAGCTCGGCGAGGTCCGCGAAGGCGATCTCGGCGAACCCGACCTGCCCGGAGAGGATCGCCCGCAGGATCAGGCCCGCGTTGAGCTGGCCGGTGGCGCGCAGGTGCCGCACGACCCGCGCGACCGAGGCCGCACCGGCCCCGGCGCAGAGGTCGAGCACCGCCCGCTCGCCGGCCTCCCGGCTCATCCGGGCGCCGCGCTCCGGCGTGAGCCAGCCGCAGCCGGTGACGAAGTGCTCGAGGTCGCGGGCGAGCCGCGCGCCGACCGCGTGGCGGACCTCGATCGGCAGGTCGGGCCGCGCCAGCAGCGCCTCCCGGAGCACGGGCGCGGCGCCGTGGCGCTCGACCATGCGCAGCATCCGCCCCGTTGTGATGCGGGCGGTGGGGTTGCGGGCGAGCACCGCCAGGGTCTCCGGCCCGGCGATCTCGGCGAGCGCCCCGGCGACCGCGTGGGAGAGGTGGTGTCGGGCGGCGATCGCGGCGCGCACCGCCTCGCAGCCCATCGCGGCGGCGTCCACGAGGTCCGCCTCGGTGAGGACCGGCGAGCGGGCGAGGACGAGGCAGGCCACCTCGGTCTGGTCGCTCGCGAGCGCCACGATGAGGGGGCGCGGCGCCCGCGCGGAGGCCGCGCAGGCCTCGGCGAGCGCCCGCCGCACGACCGGGGCCGGGTCGTCGAGGAGCGAGAGGATCGCGGTCTTGGCCTCCCAGGCGGCCTCCGGCCCGAGATTGCCGTAGAGGTAGGCCCGGGCCAGCGCCTGGGCGGCCTCGGCCCGGTGGCCGGCGGACGTGTGCTGCGTGGAGGCCAGGAACTGTCGGATGATCATGGACCGCTCCGGGTGGCGAAGAGCGAGGTCTGGAGGGCGGGCGCCGGGAGGGCCGCGAGGTCGGCCGGGCGGCGGGGCGGCAGCGGCGGATTGCGGATGACCGCGCCCGGCGCCGGCAGGGCCGCGGCGAGCGCGCCGGTCGTCGTCGGGGCGTCGGCCTCGACCCGCACGACGTCCGCGCGCGGGTCGGAGCGCGGGAAGTAGCTCGGGGCGGGGCGCTCGGGCGGGGCCGACGGCCCCTCTGCCCGGCCCTGCCAGAGCCTGCCGACCCCCTGCGCGACCGGGCCGGTGCGCCGGTCGGTCTGGAACAGGCTGCGCAGGTCCGCGCCCGCGGCGTAGGCCGAGGCCGCGTAGGAGGTGGTGGCCTGCGGCAGGCCGCTCGCCTGGGCCTGGATGCCGAGGTCGGCCACGCCCCGCGCCGCCGCCGAGAGGGTGGCATAAAGCTCGGAGACGCTGCGCGGGCGCCCCGCCCGGTCGTAGAACAGGGCGCGGTTGGCGGCAGCCGCCTCCGGCATGTCGAGGGCGGCGGCGCGGTCCGGCGTGTCGCGGGCGGCACCGATGAGGGAGGCGGCGCCGCGCGCGCCCAGCACGTGGGCGACGTAGAGGTCGCCCGCATTCGGGTCGCGGCCGAGCGCGGCGGTGAGCGCCTCGCCGTTCTTCTGGGTGAGCGCGCCCGCGAGCGTCGCCGAGATCTTCGGGTCGCGGCGCAGGTCCAGGATCTGCTGGCGCTGGGCGGGGTCCTCCACCGCGTAGCTGCCGTCGGGGCGCGCCGTGATGGCGTCGGCGTAGGATGAGAGGCCGAGCCGGGGGCCGGCGTTCTTCATCACCCCGAGCCAGGTCTGCTCGATGAACTGGAACAGGCCGGTGGCGCTCGACGTGCCGGCCTTGGCCGCGGGGTCGAGGGCGGATTCGCGCTGCGCCGTGGCGAGCAGGTAGTCGAAGCCGGCGCCGCTCGCCCGGGCTCCCTCGCGGATCGCCTGCACGACCCCTGCATTGACGCCCGCACTGGCGCCCCGCGGCGCCGCCGCGGCGGGCTCGGGGGGGCTGGAGGGCGTGGTGAACAGGAACATCGGGTCCGCCGCGAGAGGAACCGCGCCGGTTCGGGAAGCCCCTGGCGCCGGGGCGGCGCGATCCGCGCCTTCCCTGCCCGACCCTGTTGCCGGTATGGTAAAGAAAGCTTGAAGTGCGGCCCCGCTCCGCTCACCCTGCGGCCGCGATGCGCTGTACGCTGAGGCTCCGGCCGGACGAGGATCCGCGCCCCTACGCCGTGCTCGACCGGGCCGAGGGCGATCCCGCGGCGGCGCTGGTCCCGGTTCCGGCGGGCGTCGTTCTCCTCGGCGCCGAGCACGGGCGCGACGTCGTGCGGCTCGGCGCGCTGCTCGCGGTGCACGAGGCGCAGGCCGGGCTGCCGGATGGCGGCTTGCGGATCGTGCCGGTGCTGGGAACCGCCCGCGCGGTGCTGTGGGCGGCGAGCTTCGCGGAGGCCGGCCCGCGCCTCGCCGCGCTCGGCCTCGACCCCCGGGCGCTGGCGGAACAGGGTCTGGCCGAGGCCGAGCGCGCCCTGGCGCGGACGATGGCGGCGCTCAGTGCCGCCGCCGCCGGCGTGCCGCTCGTGGAGGTCGTGCGCGACGCGGCGGGCACGCTCAGGGGCGTTTGAAGTCCCCGCCGCCCCGCGGCCGGCGCATCTCGAACCGGTTCTCGGGCGTGATCCGGAAATAGTCGAAGTAGCCGCCGCGCAGGATCGGCTCCATGGCGGCGGTGTCGACGCGCCCGTCCGCCACGAAGCGGTCGTCGATGTAGATCGAGACCACCTGCCCGATCACCAGGAAGTTGGCGGGCTCGGACCCGTCCAGCGGCCGCAGCGGAACGGTCTGCAGCCAGCGGCACTCGATCGCCGCGGCGGCCTCCGCCACGCGGGGCGCGCGCACCTTGCGGGAGGGCGCCGTGGCGAGGCCCGTGTGGGCGAACTCGCTCTCGCCCCGAGGCAGCGGGGCGGAGGAATCGTTCATCGCCTCGCGAAGGCCGTGGCTCGCGAGGTTGCAGACGAAGTCGCCGCCCTCCTCCGCGAAGGTCATGGCGTCCTTCCGGCCCGAGGAGGAGAACGCCACCATGTCGTCCGCGACCGCGTTGAAGAACGAGTAGGGCGCGAGGTTGAGCCGTCCGTCGCGGTCCATCGTGCTGATCCAGCCGATCGGGCGAGGCGCGACGATCGCCTTGAGCGGGTTGTGCGGCAGGGTGCGGTTCTGAAAATCGTAGTCCATGGCGACCTCAGAGCCGCGTGACGATCTGGGCCAGCTCCGGCCGCGGCCGGTCGCTCGGGATCTCGGCCGGGCGGCCGATATGGATGAAGCCCGCCATCCGTTCGGCGGGCGCGAGGCCGAGCGCGTCGAGCGCGCGGCGGTCGTAGGCGAACCACTCGGTCAGCCAGGCGGTGGCGAAGCCCGCCGCGTTCGCCGCCACCACGAGGTTCATCGCCGCCGCACCGGCCGAGAGCACCTGCTCCCATTCGGGGATCTTCACGTGCGGGCCCGCGCGGGAGACCACGCCGACGACGACCGGCGCGTGGGCGAGGCGGTTGCGCTCGAGTTCCAGCCGGGCGGCGTCGGCACCCGGATTGTCGGCGGCGTGGATCGCGGCCAGCGTCTCGCCGACCCGGTGGCGGGCCTCGCCCTCGATCACGATGAAGCGCCAGGGCGCGAGCTTGCCGTGGTCCGGCACCCGGGAGGCGATGGTGAGGATCGCGTCGAGCGTCTCGCGGTCGGGGCCCGGCGCCTCGAGGCGCGGCGGCGGCACCGAGCGGCGGGTGCGGAGGAGGTCGAGGGTGGCGGTCATGCGGCGCGTCTCGCGAGGGGGCTCGCCCGGACTTGGCACGCGCGCCGGCCCGAGGGAAGCGGCGGCGACGCCTTGCCGCCGCCACGGTCTCGCGCCAGACCGCGGGCGGGGCCGTCTGCGGCCCGGTCGGAGAGGTGGGATGGACGTGCGGGTCGTGGGTTGGCGGCGCGGGGCTTGTCTGCTGGCGGCGCTCGCGCCCGCCGGGGCGGCGGCGCAGGACGCCTTCCCGAACCGCCTCGGCTCCGGCGTGCCCTCCCCGTCCATCACGGCGCCCGCCTTCCCCACCGGCCCGGCGGAGGCCGAGGCGAGCCTCACGCTCAGCGCCATCCTCGCCGGCATCGGCGAGCCGCTGCGGACAGGTCTCGCCTGGCGCATCTACGACGACCGGGGCGACGGCAACCGGCCGAGCATCGTGGCCCGCTCGACCGACCCCGAGCCGAGCTTCCGCCTCGCGCCCGGTCCTTACGTGGCCACCGTGACCTACGGCTTCGCCAGCGCCTCGAAGCGCATCACCATGGCGGGCCAGCCGCAGGCCGACACGCTGCGGGTGAGCGCGGGGGCGCTGAAGCTCTCCGGCGCGGTCGGCGACCAGCGGATCGCGCCCGCGCAACTCGCGTTCTCGGTCTTCGTGCCGGTGGGCACCAACTCGGAGGGACGGCTGGTGCGCAGCGGCGTCAAGGCCGGCGAGCTGATCCGGCTGCCCGAGGGCACCTATCACGTGGTCTCGACCTACGGGGAATCGAACGCGATCCAGCGCGCCGACCTGAAGGTGGAGAACGGCAAGATCACCGACGCCACCCTCAACCACCGCGCCGCCACTGTGACCCTGAAGCTCGTGGCCGCGCCGGGCGCCGAGGCCTTCGCGGGCACGGCCTTCTCGGTGCTGACGCCGGGCGGCGATACGATCCGCGAGGCGATCGGCGCCTTCCCGCAGGTGACCCTGGCCGAGGGCGACTACGTGCTGATCGCCCGCCACGACGGGCAGGTCTACACCCGCGAGTTCAAGGTCGAGAGCGGCATGGACCGCGACATCGAGGTCGTGGCGAAGGGGTCGTGACGCGCACGGGGCGGTATCTCACGCAAGACGCCGCGCCCCCGCCGCGCAGGCCGCCACTGTGGCCGCGACCAGGGGCATCGCGGGGTCGATCGCCTCGCCGAGGACGAGGGCGGCGATCCCGATCCCCATGAAGGGCTGCAGCAATTGCAGCTGGCCCGTCACGGCGATCCCGCCCCGCGCGAGCGCCCGGTACCAGAACACGAATCCGACGAGCGCGCTGAGTGCCGACACGTAGGCGAGCCCGGCGAGCGCGGAAGGCGTCATCGGGCCCGGATGCGCGGGCAGCAGCCAGAGGGCGGCGGGCAGCGTCGCGGGCAGCGCCAGCACCGTTGCCCAGGCCACCACCTGCCAGCCGCCGAGGCGGCGAGCCAGGCGCGCGCCCTCGGCGTAGCCGAGGCCGCAGACGAGGATCGCCGCGAGCATCAGCCCATCGCCGACGAGCGAGCCGGGCCCCGCCCCGCGCGCCGCGAAGGCGACCGTGACGGCGCTGCCGAGCCCGGAGAGCAGCCAGAAGGCCCGGGAGGGCCGCTCGCCCGCCCGCAGCGCGCCGAACAGGGAGGTCGCGAGCGGCAGCAGTCCCACGAACACGCTCGCGCGTCCCGCGCCGATCTGGCCGAGCGCGAAGGCGGTGAAGAGCGGGAAGCCCAGCACCACACCGAAGCTGACGGCAGCGAGAGCCGCGAGGTCGGAGCGGCGCGGCATGGGCTGGCGCAAGACCATCAGCACCGCGCCCGCCGCGAGGCCGGCCAGCGCCGCCCGCGTGAGCGTGAGGGCGACGGGCTCGAACGCTTCGAGGGCGAGGCGCGTCGCCGCGAGGGTACCGCTGAAGATCGCCACGCCGACGAGTCCGTCGCGCAACGCCCCGGCCGGCGGAGCAGGCCGCGCCTGCGCGGGCGCTGCGAGGATGCGGGTCGTCATCGCTCAGCTCAGCGGCAGGATCAGCGGCAGGGCGAGGCCGATCCGTTGGCCATGAGCAGGACGAGGTCCACGAGTTGCCGACCGATCCGCGTCGCCCGTTGCCGGTCTTCGTCCGCCGCAAACATCCTGATCTCCTCAAACCGCCGGGCATGCTGGATGCGGCGTTTTCCGGTTACGCGACAGGCACGCATCCGGTACGATCCAGGCGAACTGTCCGGTACGATCGGCAGTACGGTCGAGGTTCGCGATGTCGCTCGGTGTTCTGAAGCCACAACTCGATCCGGCGCTCACGCGGGTCGAGGCGGCGATGGCGGCCATCGAGGCACGCATCGCCGGGCGCCACCTCGCGCCGGGCGCGCGCCTGCCCTCCGTGCGGGCCTTCGCGGAAAGCCTCGGCGTCTCGAAATCGACGGTCGTGGAGGCCTACGACCGGCTGGCGGCCCAGGGCGCCATCGTCTCGCGGCCGGGCTCCGGCTTCTACGTGGCGGGGCGGCCGGAGCCGTTCTGCCTCGCCGCGGCCGGCCCCCGGCTCGACCGCGCCGTCGATCCGCTCTGGATCAGCCGGCAATCCTTCGAGACCTATCCGGACGTGCTGAAGCCCGGCTGCGGCTGGCTGCCGCCGGAATGGATGCCCGAGGAGGCCCTGCGCCGGGCGCTGCGCTACGTCGCCCGCGCGGGCGGCCCGGCCCTCACCGGCTACGACGAGCCGCGCGGCCTCGCGCCCTTGCGCGAGCACATCGCCCGCCGGATGGGCGAGCGCGGCATCGCCGCCCACCCGGACCAGATCGTGCTGGCCGATTCGGCGACGCAGGCGCTCGACCTGCTCTGCCGCTTCCTGATCGAGCCGGGCGACACGGTGCTGGTGGACGATCCCTGCTACTTCAACTTCCAGGCGCTCTTGCGAGCGCAGCGGGTCAAGCTCGTCGGCGTGCCCTTTGGCCCGCAGGGGCCGGACCTCGCCGCCTTCGAGGCGGCGCTCCGCGAGCACCGGCCGCGCTTCTACCTCACCAATTCCACGCTCCATAACCCGACCGGTGCCTCGCTCGGGCCCGCGATCGTGCACCGCATCCTGCGGCTGGCCGAGGCCCACGACACGCTGGTGGTGGAGGACGACATCTACGCCGACTTCGAGGTGGAGCCGGCCGCCCGGCTCGCGGGCTTCGACGGGCTGGAGCGGGTAATTCAGATCGGCGGCTTCTCGAAGACGCTCTCGTCGGCCGCGCGCATCGGCTACGTCGCGCTGCGCCGGGACTGGGTGGAGCGCTTCCTCGACCTGAAGGTCGCGGTGACGCTGGGCGACCCGCACCTCGCCGCGAGTGTCGTGCACCGGGCGGTCACCGACGCGCGCTACCGCCACGACCTCGAGGCGATGCGCGCCCGACTCGCGGAGGCCCGCGGGCGCGCGATCCGGCGTCTCGCCGCGCTCGGCATCGCCGTGCCGTTCGTGCCGGGCGCCGGCATGTTCCTGTGGGCGCGCCTGCCGGACGGGCTGGACGCCGCCGAGGTCTCGCGCCGGGCGCTCACCGAGCGGGTGATCCTCGCGCCCGGCAACGTCTTCAGCGTGAGCCAGAGCGCGCCGGACTACCTCCGCTTCAACGTCGCCCAGTGCGCTGACCCGCGGATCTTCGCGGTGCTGGAGCGGGCTATGGCGCGGTGACGGAGCCTACGCCGAGCTACGGCGCCGGCGCGACCACGTGCTGGCCGTCGAGCGTTGCGTCCGCGCTCGGCCGGGTCTCGGCCACCGCCTCGGCCCGGCGGATGTCGGGCGCCGTCGCCTCGTCCACGAAGGCGGCGACCGCCTCGGCGAGCGGCAGCGTCCGCGTGCCCTGGCTGCCGAGACGGCGGATCGAGACGGTGCGCTCCTCGGCCTCGCGCCGGCCCAGCGCCAGGATGACCGGGACCTTGGCCAGCGAGTGCTCGCGGACCTTGTAGTTGATCTTCTCGTTGCGCAGGTCCGCCTCGACGCGCAGGCCGGCGCGCTCGAGCGCGCGCACCACGTCGCGGGCGTAGGCGTCGGCCTCGCCGGTGATCGTCGCCACCACGATCTGGGTCGGGGCGAGCCAGAGCGGGAAGTGGCCGGCGAAGTGCTCGATCAGGATGCCGGTGAAGCGCTCCATCGAGCCGCAGATCGCGCGGTGGACCATCACCGGCGGCTTCTTCTGGCTGTCGGCGTCGACGTAGAAGGCGCCGAATCGCTCGGGCAGGTTGAAGTCGACCTGCGTGGTGCCGCACTGCCAGTCGCGGCCGATCGCGTCGCGCAGCACGTACTCGAACTTCGGCCCGTAGAAGGCGCCCTCGCCCGGGTTGACCGCGGTCTTGATCCGGCCACCCGACTGCTCCTCGATCTGGGCCAGCACGCGCGTCATCACGCTCTCGGCGTGGTCCCAGAGCGCGTCCGAGCCGACGCGCTTCTCGGGGCGCGTGGAGAGCTTCACCAGGATCTCGTCGAAGCCGAAATCCGCGTAGGTCGAGAGGATCAGGTCGTTGATCTTAAGGCACTCGGCGGCGAGCTGATCCTCGATGCAGAAGATGTGCGCGTCGTCCTGGGTGAAGCCGCGCACGCGCATCAGGCCGTGCATGGCGCCGGAGGGCTCGTAGCGGTGCACCACGCCGAACTCGGCCATGCGCAGCGGCAGGTCGCGGTAGGATTTGAGCCCGTGCTTGAAGATCTGCACGTGGCCCGGGCAGTTCATCGGCTTCAGGGCGAACCAGCGCTTGTCCTCGGCCTCCTCGCCGGCGGATTGGGCCGCGAACATGTTCTCGCGGTACCAGCCCCAGTGGCCCGAGGTCTCCCACAGCGCCTTGTCGAGGATCTGGGGCGCGTTCACCTCGGCGTAGTCGCCTTTGAGGCGGCGGCGCATGTAGGCGATCAGCTCCTGGAAGATCGTCCAGCCCTTGGCGTGCCAGAAGACGACGCCCGGGCCCTCCTCCTGGAAATGGAACAGGTCCATCTCGCGGCCCAGGCGCCGGTGGTCGCGGCGCTCGGCCTCTTCCAGCCGGTGCAGGTAGGCGTCGAGATCCTCCTTCGTGGCCCAGGCCGTGCCGTAGATGCGCGTCAGCATCGGGTTGTTGGCGTCGCCCCGCCAGTAGGCGCCCGCGACCTTCATCAGCTTGAAGGCGGTGCCGACCTTGCCGGTCGAGGTCATGTGCGGGCCGCGGCAGAGGTCGAACCACTGGCCCTGGCGGTAGATCTTCAGGTCCTCGCCCGGTGGGATCGCATCGACCAGCTCGACCTTGTAGCCCTCGCCCTTCTCCGCGAAGAGGTTACGCACGTCGTCGCGCTTCCAGACCTCCTTGGTGAAGGGGGCATCGCGCGCGATGATCTCGCGCATCTTGGCCTCGATCGTCGGGAAGTCCTCGGGCGTGAAGGGCTCGTTCCGGGCGAAGTCGTAGTAGAACCCGTTCTCGATGACCGGCCCGATCGTCACCTGCGTGCCGGGCCAGAGCTCCTGCACGGCCTCGGCCAGCACGTGGGCGCAGTCGTGCCGGATCAGCTCGAGGGCGCGGGGATCGGTGCGGTCGAGGAACTCGATCGCCACGTCGCGCGCGATCGTGTCGTCGAGGTCGGCCACTACGCCGTCCAACGCCATGGCGACGGTGCGCTTGGCCAGCGACTTGGCGATGCCCTCCACGACCGCGCGGCCGGTCACGGCCGCGTCGTAGGCGCGCGTGTTGCCGTCGGGGAATGTCAGCGTGGGCATCGCATGTCGCTCCGAGCTCACTCCTGCGAACGCGGCAGGTAAGCGGGGGATTGAGGTAGGCCCCCGAAATGGGGGGAGCGGCCGTTTAGACCGATTTCCGTCGGGATGAAACGGGCACGGTCAGCTCCGGCGGACGAGCCGGCTCACGAAGAAGCCGTCGAGGCCGCCGCGCGCGTCCGTGCCGCCGCCGAGGTGGCAGGGCAGCGTGCGCAAGTCGCCGTTCGGATCGATCAGCTCGGCGAGGCCGCCGACCTCCTCGGGCGCCACGGGCACGCGGGCGAACGCCGCGTTGCGGGCGAGGAAGGCCGCGACCTGGGCCTCGCCCTCCTCCGGCTCGAGCGAGCAGGTGCAGTAGACGAGGCGCCCGCCCGGCCGCAGCAGCGTCGCCGCGCGGTCGAGCAGGCGCGCCTGCAGGAGGCCGAGGCGGGCGATGTCCTCGGGGCTCTTGGTCCAGGCGACGTCCGGGTGGCGGCGGACCGTGCCGGTGGCCGAGCAGGGCGCGTCGAGGAGCACCGCGTCGAACCCCTCCGGCCGGTCGAGGGCGAGCGCGTCGCCGACCACGACCTCGGCGGTGAGGCCGAGCCGTTCCAGGTTGCGGCGCAGGCGCTCCAGGCGCGGCGCCGAGCGATCGACAGCGGTGACCGCGGCCCCGGCCGCGGCGAGCTGGGCTGTCTTGCCGCCGGGGGCGGCGCAGAGGTCGGCGACCTGCTCGCCGGCCTGCGCGCCGAGGAGCTTCGCGGGGAGTGCCGCGGCGGCGTCCTGCACCCACCACGCGCCCGCGTCGAAGCCGTCGAGCGCGGTGATCGGTCCCGAGTCCGGGGGCAGGCGCAGCGAGCCGGTCTGCAGCAGCGCGGCACCGAGGCGCTCTGCCCAAGCCTGCGCCTCCGCCTTCACGGTGATGTCGACTGTCGCGCCGGCCAGATGCGCCCGGCCGATCGCCTCCGCCCGCTCCGGCCCGTAGGTCTCGCGCCAGCGGGCGGCGAGCCAGTCCGGCGCGCCATCGCCGAGGGGATCGCCCGCCGCCAGGATGGCGTCGCGCTCGCGGGCGACCCGGCGCAGGACCGCGTTGACGAGGCCGCCGAGATGCTGCGTCCGCCGGTCCGCCTTGGCGAGGCGCACCGCGAGATCGACCGCGGCGTGGTCGGGCACGGCGAGGTCGAGGATCTGGGCGGCGCCGGTGGCCAGAAGCGCCAGCAGCAGGGGCTGGTCGTCCGGCAGGCCGTGATCGAGCCGGCTGCCGAGCGCCGTCCGGATCAGGCCGAACCGGCGGAACGTGGCGGTGGCGATGGCGCGCGCGAGCGCCGCCTCGGCGGGGTCGAGCCCGCGCGAGGCCTGCGCCAGCGCGTCTTCCAGGGCGAGCGCCCGGTTCTGGCCGATCAGCTCGGCCACGGCGCGCTGGGCGGCGGCGCGCGCGCCGAGGCCCGCGACCTCCGGCAGCGCCTCGGCGGGCGCGCCGTCCTGCGCTGCCGGAGGTCGCGGGCCTCGTCCGTTGCGCGGTGTCTGCCGTGATGCCACTTGTCTCGTCATCCCGAAGCCTGCCGGCCCTCGCGCCGACGCCCTGCCCTTCCATCCGAGCGAGCCCGATGCAAGACGAAATGCCCGCCGACGCAACGCTTGCCGCCGCCGCGCCGCCCCCGCGCACTCTCACCCCGGCCGCCGAGCGCGCCCTCGCGGAGGCCGCCGCGCGCCGCGCCGCCGTCGATACCCGCGCGGCCGAGATCGCCGCCCGGCCCGAGCGCCTGGGCCGCGGCGGCCTCGAGCCGGTGCGCTACGACGACTGGGAGGTGAAGGGCCTCGCCGTCGATTTCTGAGGCGGCTCCGGCCCCGCGCCCGAGACCACCCCGAAGCGCCTCTGGGAAGCGCCCGCGCCGCACTGCGGTACGATCGGGCTAATCCCGGATTGGAACTCCCAAAACCGGCTCGGGCACGATCCTATCGCCCCGTCCGGCGCCCGCATCTGGAGCCGGGCCGCGCGTCTCGGGGGACATCCCGACGCCGCGCGGACGGCGCGCGATGGCGAGGGCGGGATGAACTGGGTTCCGGAGCAGCCGAACAGGAACGGGAGCCTGTCTCTGCGGGCGCATTACGAGGCCCGCAACCTCGGCATCCTCACGGCGATCTGGCGCCGCCGCCGGGTGATCGCGATCCTGCTGGCGACAGCCCTCGTCGGGGCCGGCGCCGTCTGCCTGAGCCTGCGCGACCGCTACACCGCCGAGGCGATCCTTCAGGTCGATCTCGGCCGGCCGGTCTCGGTACAGCCGGGCCAGCCCGCCCAGAACGTCGCACCCGATACCGGGGCGATCGTCGAGAGCGAGGCCCGGGTGATCCGCTCCCGGGCGGTCGCGCGGCGGGTCGTGGCGGATCTCGACCTCGTGAACGATCCCGCCTTCACGGGGCGCTCGCTCCTCGACCGCCTCGCCTGGTGGCGCGCGGAGCCGGCCGGCCCCGATCCGGACGCCGCCGAGCGCATCGCGGGGGCTCTGGCCTCCGGCCTCACGGTCACCAACGACAGCCGCTCCTATCTGATCACCGTCGCCTACACGGCGGGCGATCCGGTTCGCGCGGCCCGGATCGCGAACGCCTTCGTGGACGCTTACCTGGGCAGCCGCCTGGACATGGGCGTCGCCAACGCCGAGCGCGCCGGCAGCTGGCTCGACGGCCAGATCAAGGCGAGCCGGGCGGAGCTTGAGACGGCCGAGGCCGCCATCGAGGGCTACCGCCAGCGCACGGGTCTGGTCGAGGGCGGCACCGCGAGCATCAGCCTGCCCCAGCAGGCGCTGCGCGACGCGACCGTCCAGCTCGGCGCCGCGACGCAGAACCGCACGGCTGCCGAGGCGCGTCTCGCCCGGGCGCAGGAGATCTTCCGGTCCGGCGGCGTGCCCTCGGCGCAGGATCTCGCCGGCGCGCCGGTGATCCAGCGCATGCTGGAGAACGTCGAGACGGCCAAGCGCGAGGTCGCCGCGCAACTGCTCACCGGGCCGCGCCACCCGCGATACCTGCAGGCCAAGGCCGCGCTCGAGGATGCCGAGCAGCGCCTGCGCGAGGAGGTCGACCGGGCGGTCGACAACCTGAAGAGCGAGGTGCGCACCGCCGCCACGGAGGAGGAAGCCCTGACGGCCCGGGTGGCGGGACTCAAGGCCGAGGTGATCGAGGCGATGGGCTCGGAGGCCAAGCTCCGCGGCCTGCAGGCGAACGCCACCGCGATCCGCGAGCGCCTGAAGCTCCTCGGCGACGCCCACGCCCAGGCGCTGGCGCTGGCCGCGATGAAGTCCTCGACCGCGCAGGTCGTGATGCGGGCCCAGAGCCCGATCGCGCCCTCGGGTCCCCTGCGGGCCCTCTATATCGGGCTCGCGGTGGCGGGCGCCGGGGCGCTCGGGATCGGCTACGCCCTGCTGATGGGCCGGCGCGACACCGGCTTTCGTTCCGGCAGCGAGCTCGCCGAGGACACGGCGCTGCGCTGCCTCGGCATGGTGCCGGACATCTCGACCGCGTCGGGGGCGGGCGAGATCCGGATGTTCGACGAGGCGATCCGGCTGGTGGCCGCCTCGCTCGGCTGGCCGCGGGCCACCGGGGCGCCGCGCGTCCTGCTGGTGGCCTCGTCGGTGCCGGACGAGGGCAAGTCGCTGGTCTGCATGGCGCTTGCCAAGCTGCTCGCCGCGCGGGGCACCCGCACCCTCGTGATCGACGCGACGGGCGCGCGGCCCGCGAGCCCGACGAGCCGGATGCCGAGCCTCGAAGACGCGGTCCTGGGCGATCAGGCCGCGTTCTTCGCCGGCGCACGGGACCACGCCGTCACGGTGCTGCACGGCCGGGGCCGGGCGACCGCGCAGGACTTCTACCTCTCGGACGCCTTCGAGCGCTTCATGGACGGCGCGCGCGAGGCCTTCGACCTCGTGCTGATCGAAGCGCCGCCCGCCATGCTGGTGCTCGACTTCGTGCCGCTGGCCCACGTCGCAGACGCGGCGATCCTCGCGGTGCGCTGGGCCTCGACTCCGCGCAAGACGGTGCTGGCGACGCTGCAGCGCCTCCAGGACCTCTCAGTGCGGGTGCGCGGCCTCGTCCTCACCCGGGTCGATCTCGACCAGCACCGGCACGAACCCTTCGCCGACCAGTGCTCGCACTACCACCGCTACCGGAGCTTCTTCGAGGGCGGCGCTCCGTCGGCCGCGGAAGCCTCGGCGGGCGCGGCGGCGGCCCGGGCCGGCCTGCCCCGTCCGGGCAAGCGGGCATCCGCGGAGCGGACGCCCGCGGAAGCGCGGTTCCCGGACGCGAGGCCGGCCGAGAAGGCCGCCGAGCCCAACCCGCCCGGCCCCAGGTCGGCCGGTCCGAAGGTGGCCGAGCCGCGGCAAGCGGTGGCCGTCCGCGCGCCCTAGGCGCGCGAGCCCGCGCATCCCGCCACACGCAACCGCAGGAGCGACCCCGATGAGGATTATGGTGATCGGCGGCAACGGATTCGTCGGCCGGCCGCTGACGCGGATGCTGGCGGACGGACACGAGGTCTGCGTGCTCGACGCCCTGCGCTACGGGCCGCCGCGATTCCCTCCCGAGGAACTCGCACGCCTCTTCATGATCCACGCCGACATCACCGACCCCGATCAGGTCGCGGCGGCGATGCGCAGCTTCTCGCCGGAGGCGGTGATCCATCTGGCGGCGATCCACTACATCCCGGAATGCGAGCAGGATCCGGTGCTGGCGGTGCGCACCAACGTGGCCGGCACGATGAGCCTGCTCGCCGCCTGCCCGCCGGGCTGCCGCTTCGTCTTCGCCAGCAGCGGCGCCGTCTACGCGCCGGAGAGCCGGCCGCACCGGGAGGACGAATCCCCCCTCGCGCCCAGCGACGTCTACGGCTTCACCAAGCTTCACGGCGAGCACTACGTCCGCCACATGGCGCGCCAGCGCGGCCTCGCGGCGGTGGTGGTGCGGCTGTTCAACGTGATCGGGCCGGGCGAGACCAACCCGCACCTCCTGCCCGAGATCCTCGCCCAGCTCATCGCCGGCCACCGCCGGATCAGCCTCGGCAACCTCACGGCGCGGCGGGACTACATCCACGTGGAGGACGCCGCCCGCGGCTTCCGGGCGGCGGCGCTCGCGGGCGCGGTGGCGCCGGGCGAGTGCGTCACGGTCAACCTCGGCACGGGCCAGGCCTACGCGGTGGGCGAGATCCTGAGCCGCCTGCGGCGCATCGGGGGCGCCGACTTCACGGTCAAGACCGACCCGGCCCGGCTGCGTGCCGTCGACCGGCCGGTGCTCGCCGCCGACATCGCGCGCATCCGCGAGCTGTTCGGCTGGCACCCGCGGCACACGATCGACACCGCCCTCGCCGACCTCTGGGAGCGGCCCGACCTGCCGGCCCACCTCACGGCGAAGTACCGGCCCGTTCCGCTGCCCCGGCCCGCCGCGCGCGAGCCGCTGGCGGCGCTCATGACGCCCGCCTCCTAGGCCACATCCGTTTTCCCGACGACACCCGGAAGGTCCCCAGACGCATGTCCTCGCCCGTCGCCTCCCCGAAAGCCCGCCTCGCCATCATCGGATGCGGCGCCGTGGTGGATCACCACCTTCTCCCGGCCCTGAAGCGGCAGGGCTGGGCTCCGAGCGTGCTGGTCGATCGCTCGCCCGAGCGCCTCGCCCTGCTCGCGGCCCGGGCCGGGCGGCGGCGCGCCGACATCGTCACGGCGTCCGACTGGCGCGAGGTGGCCGACCGCTTCGACGCCGCGCTGGTCGCGACCCCCCACACCACCCACGGCCCGATCGGGCTCGCCCTGCTGGAGGCCGGCAAGCACGTCTTCATGGAGAAGCCGCTGGCCACCACGAGCGCCGCGGGCGAGGCGATGATCGCGGCGGCCGAGCGCCGGGGCCTCGTCCTCGCGGTCGGCCTCCTGCGGCGCAACCTCACCATCGCCGCCTGGACGAAGGCCCTGATCGAGTCCGGCACGATCGGGGCGATCCGGCGGGTCGATGCGCGCGAGGGCTTCGTCTTCAACTGGGCGACGAGCTCGGACGCGCTGCTGCGCCGCGACCTCTCGGGCGGCGGCGTCCTGATGGACACCGGTGCCCACACCCTCGACATCCTGGGCCACTGGCTCGGCGCGATGACGCCGACCCGCTACCGCGACGACGGCGCCAGCGGCGTCGAGGCCGATTGCGTCGCCGAGTTCCTGCTCGATGCCGGCGGCAAGGTCCGGGTCGAGCTGAGCCGCACCCGCAACCTCGCCAACACCGCCCGGATCGAGGGCACGCACGGCCATGTCGAGGTCGCGCTCTACCGCAACGAGGTGGTGGCGGGCTCGGCCAACGCGCTCGCCTTCACGCATGCGGGCGTGAGCGGAAGCACGATGAAGCCGCAACTCTTCCCCGCGCTCTTCGATGCCGAGATGCGCGACTTCCGCGATGCCGTCGCGCAGGGCCGCGCCCCCGCGGTCGGCGGCGCCGAAGGCTTAACCTCGGTGCGGCGGATCGAGCGCTGCTACGCGCTGCGCGAGCCGCTGGAGCAGCCCTGGGATGCCACCCAGGCAGCGCTGGCCGACGGCCTCGCGCCCGGCGCCCGCGTGGTGGTGACGGGGGCGAGCGGCTTCATCGGCGGCCGGCTGGTCGAGCGGCTGGTGCGGGCGGGCATCGACGTCACCTGCATCATCCGGGAGATCGGCAGCGCGACGCGGCTCGCCCGCCTGCCCGTGCGGCTGGTCAAGGCCGACCTCACGGATGCCGCCGCGATCGGCGCGGCGCTCGAGGGCGCCGACACGGTGTTCCACTGCGCCTACGACCCGCGCTCGCGCCGGCAGAACCTGGAGGGCGCGCGGGTCCTGATCCAGGCCAGCGCCGACGCCCGGGTCCGCCGGCTCGTCCATGTCAGCACCTTCTCGGTCTACGAGCCCTTCCCGCCGACGCCGCTCACCGAGGAGACCCGCGACGGCGACCGCGCCTGGATCTACGTGAAGGACAAGCTCGACATCGAGGCCCAGATGCTCGCCGCCGCCCGAGAGGGGCGCGTTCCGGCGACCGTGGTGCAGCCGACCATCGTGTACGGCCCCTTCTCCAAGCCCTGGACGAACGCGCCCGCCGAGGAGCTGATCTACGGCGAGGTGGTGCTGCCGGACGGCGGCGCGGGCCGCTGCAGCGCGGTCTTCGTCGACGACCTCGTGGACGGCATGCTGCTGGCCGCGACCCGCGACGCGGCGGTGGGCGAGCGCTTCATCCTGTCCGGGCCCGATACGGTGAGCTGGGGTACGTTCTTCACCGAGTTCGCCCGCGCTCTCGGCGTGCCCGGCCCGACCTCCTGGCCGCTCGCCGAGGTCTCGAAGCAGAACCAGGGCTTCGTGCGCGACGTGAAGCTGGTGCTGCGCAACCCCAAGCGCATCGTGCAGATCATCGTGCGCTGGCCCCCGGCGCGCTCGGCGCTCCAGGCGGGGCTCGACGCGCTGCCCAAACCGCTGCGCGCCCTGGTGGACCGCTACTATTTCGGGGGCGGCGGCCCGGTCTTCGGCGCGCTCATCGTGCCCGATCCGCAGAAGACCGCCCTTTACACCACGACGGCGACCGCCGAGATCGGCAAGGCGCGGCGGATGCTCGGCTACGCGCCGCGCTTCGACTTCGCGGACGGGATGCGCGCGACGACGCCCTACCTGGTCTGGGCCTATGCCGACCTCGTGCGGGCGTCGCGGCGCGCGCGCGGCACCGCGGCGCCGCCGGCCGCGCCCGTCGGGACGCCGGTCGCGGACGCGCGCTGACACGGCCGGTCGGCCGGCGGGTCGCGCCCGGTCCGGGAGCGGGTGGGCGTGCCCCGTCCCGCTCCCGCGCTCACGCCGTCAACCCCCGGGGCCGCCGCGTGTCGGCCGAACGCTCTGCCGGGGATCCACGCACACCGAGGTTCCAGGACGAGACGATGCGGCGCTCATGGATTTCCGGCCCGCCCGCGGCGCTCCAGGCCGTGGGCGCCCTGCGCCGCCGTGTCGGCGACCAAGCCGGCCGCCTCGCCTGGCCGCTGATCGACCAGGCCATCGCCAGCGTCGGCACCTTCGGGCTGACGATCGTGCTGGCCCGCGCGCTACCGCCCGCGGAGTACGGCACCTTCGCCCTGCTCCTCGGCGGGCTGATGATCCTCCACATGGTCACCTCCTCGCTGGTGTTCTACCCGCTCTCGGTCCGGGCCGGCGCGGCCGGGCCGGAGGCAGGCGCCGGTCTGATGCGGGCGAGCCTCGACCTCCTCGGCCTGCTCTTCCTGCCGGCCGGGGCCGCGCTTGCGCTCGCCGCCCTCGCGGCGGGCCGGGCCGACCTGATCCTGCCCGCGCTCGCCTACTTCCTGCTCTGGCAGATCCAGGAGGCCTTCCGGCGCTACCTCTTCGCGGAGCTGCGCTTCGGCGCGGCGATCGCGGGCGACGCGGTGAGCTATCTCGGCCAGGTCGCCCTGGTGCTCGGGCTCGGGTGGGGCGGGCACCTGACGCTGGGCACCGCGCTCTGCGCGATGGCCCTCGCCGCCGGCCTCGGCGCCGTGCTCCATGCCGGGCGCGCCGGGCTCGGGCGGGGGGAGGCGACCGCGCCGCGCCTGTCCGCGATCCTCGGCGATTTCTGGCGGCTGGGAGGCTGGTCGCTCGCCAACAACCTGCTCGGCACGCTGCGCGGGCAGGTGCTGTTCTGGCTGCTCGCCGCCCTCTCGGGCGCGGCCCTGACGGCGCAGCTTCAGGCGAGCCAGAACCTCGTCAACCTGATGAACCCGCTGGTGATCGGGCTGTGCAACATCATCCCGCAGACCGCCGCGCGGGCCCATCCGCGCGGCAAGGCGGAGGCGTGGCGGGCGGCGCGGCCCTTCGCGCTCTCCGGCGTCCCGGTGGCGCTGCTGTTCTTCGCCGTCCTGTTCGCGGCGCCCGAACCGGCGCTGCGCCTCGTCTACGGCGCGGCTTCGCCGTATCTCGGGCTCGCCGTGCCGGTGCGCCTCCTCGCGATCGCCGCGGTGGCCGCCTACGCCACCGACATGGTGTGCTCCTACTTCCACGGCGTGGAGGCCGCGCGCCACGCCCTGGTGGTGAACGCCGCAGGTACCGTCGCGGTCCTCGCGGCGTCGTTGCCGCTCGCGCTCCGGTTCGGGCTCGAGGGCGCCTGCGGGGCGCTGGTACTGGCGAGCCTCGTGCGGCTCCTGCTCTCGCAGCTCCTGCTGCGCCGCCTCCTCGCCGCAGACCTGCCGCGACCGCTGCCGGCCGCGTGAGGCCATCCCGGACCGGGCCCCGGATCGAGTCCCGGACCTGGTCCCGGACCGGGGGACGCTCCCCACGACCGGGGCTCCCGGCGCGCGGGACCGCGCCACGCTCCGACGCGGGGGCGACCCCGCGCCCTAGCCCGGGTCGCCGATCGCCCGCACGAGGCCCGCCCGGTAGATCATGCTGGCCCCGATCCCGAGGCCGATCACCGACCAGAAGCAGACGCCCGACATCGGCCCCTCCAACGCCACGTCGAAGGAGGCGTTCACGAGGATGCCGGCGCCGTAGCAGGTGATCCAGACGAAGACGGCGGCCCAGCGCCCGTGGCCGGCCCGGCGCGCCAGGAGCAGGCTGTGCACCAGCATGCCGAACCAGGCGGCGAGCAGCCCGGCCCAGAGCGCGAAGCCCGGCACCCCGGCGCGGGCCAGGATCGTCATGTGCCCGTTGTGCGGGCTGCGCAGGGTCGCCTCCTGCGTGACGAAGGTGTGGTAGCCGTCCTCCATCGCGAGATTCACGCCGAAGCCCTTGCCGTTCCAGAAGTAGGGGCCGTGCAGGGTATATTCCCGGATCGTGCGCCACCAGCGCAGTCGGAACTCCTTGGTGCCCTCGAAATTCGCCGCCTCGCTCGCGCCGAACACGCTGCTGATGCCCTCGACGATCTGCATGGCCCCGACCTCGCGGTCTCCGGGCATCATCACGCGCAGGTCCGCGAGCGCGGCCCCTGCCAGCATCGCGACCCCGATCAGCGCGGCGGGGGCGAAGCGGCGGAGCTGGCGCCCGAGCAGAACGCCGAGCAGAATCGGCACGAGGCAAGCGAGCGTCGCGGCCCGGCTCACGGTCACGGCCGCCATGTTGATGCACAGGGCGACGCACCAGAGCGCCCCCACGCGGCGCAGCCCGACCAGCATGAAGACCGCGGCGGCCCCGAGATGGAACGCCGCCTCGCCGGCCCGGATATAGGGCAGCTGGATCTGTGTGCCCGGGATGCGGAGCTGGTCGGCCATGGTGACCGTGACGACGAACAGGAAGCCGCCGATGAGCCCGTACAGGAAGGCGAAGCCCGCGTAGACGCGCAGGATCCAGCCGAGCCGGAGCGGGTTCTCGATGAGGAGCGCGATCACCACGAAGGCGAACAGGCCGTAGACGACGATCACGCTGTCGCGGACCGCGTCGATCCCGTAGATGCCGAGAAACGGGACGGTCCGGATCAGCACCCAGGCGATCAGGGCGGCGAGCAGCAGGCTCGCGGGCGTGCCCAGCACCGCGAACCAGCAGCGCGACCGCATCAGCGCGAGGAGGCCGAGGCCGAGCGCGAGCTCGCCGACATAGAGCGGCGCCACGCCCAGCACCGCGAAGCCCTTGCCGAAGACTGCGTAGCCCACGAGCGCGCAGGCGAGGCCGCGCAGGTAGAGGTCATTCGGATCCCGCGGGGCCGGGCGGACGGCGACGGCGCTTGCGTGCATGGCGTGCCCTCCGGCCGGATCAGCCCGCGAGCCTGAGGTCGGTCCCCTGGGTCGCGTAGAGATGCTGGAGCGCTTCCGCCGAGCGGGCCCAGTCGCCCGTGACGAGCGCCATCGCGTGGGCGGCGCGCGACATCCGCGCCCAGGCCTCCGGGGTGAGCCGGGCGGCTCGGCCGAGGGCTTCCGCGACCGCATTCGTCGTCAGGTCGCGCACGACGAAGCCGGCGCCGTGGCGCTCGACGGCGTCGGCGAGGCCGGTCGCGGTCGAGACGATCAGCGGCAGGCCGCAGAGCGCGGCCTCCACCGCGCCGATCGGCAACCCATCGAAGCGCGACGACTGGACGAAGAAGTCCCAGCCGCGCAGTGTCCGCTCCTTCTCAGGCCCGAAGACAGGCCCGCCCACCGCGACCGACCCGCCGATGCCGGCCCCCTGGGCGAGCGCGCGCAGCGCCGCGCCCTCCCCACCCGTCGCGCCGTTGCCGGCGAGCGCGAGGCGCCCGCGCCCGCCCGCGGCCAGATGCGTCGCGAGGCCGCCGATCAGCAGGTCGAGCCCCTTGTGGTGCGCCGCGTAGCGCCCGCAGAACCCGAAGAGCGGGAAGGCGGGCGAGGGCCCGGTCCGGCCGGGCGGCGGCGGGGCCGCGTCGAAGGCGCTGGAATAGGCCGCATTCGCCACGATCTCGATGCGCGCGCGGGGGGCGATCTGACGGATCGCCCCGGCCTCCTGATCCGTCAGCGCGTGGACGAACCACGCCCGCTCCAGGATCCGGCGCTCGAACATCGCGAGGTAAAGGCTGGTCGAGCGGTGGGCCCGGCGCATCTGCGCGTCGGCGACGTGCGCGTAGCGGCCGTGGATGGTGACCACGTAGCGGATGCCCCGGCGCGCCAGCTCACGACCGATGGCCAGCAGCAGCGGCCGGCGCGCGCAGTGGAGGTGGACCAGGGTGCGGGGTCCCGCGCCCGCGACCAGCGCCGCGGTGAGGCGCGGCGCCGGCTGGACGAGGTGGCCGAACAGGCTGTGGCCCTCGAGGGGCAGCGCCTCGACGGGCGCGTCCCATACCCCCCGCTCGACGGTCCGGCCCGGCGGGTGCAGCACCACGACCCGGACCGCCTGTCCGAGGCGGATCTGCTCGCGGGCGAGCCGGTTCGCCACGAGGTGCACGCCGTTCATCCGGGACTGCTCGGCCTCCTCGACGACGAGGTGGCGGATGTCGAGGCCTGGCTGTGCCCCGGTCTGGTCGGTCATCGGGCTGCTCGGTCGCTGGGATGAGGCCCCTCCCCCCGGCGGGGGGAGGGTTCGGGTCCGCTTCCGGAGGCGACGCTACTCGGCCGCGTCGGGCAGGCGGCCGGCGCGGCCGGCGGCGAGTTCGGCCTCGATCCAGCGGTAGGTCGGCGCGAGGCCCTCGCGGATCGTCGTGGCGGGCTCCCAGCCCAGCACCTTCCGGATCAGCGCGTTGTCGCTGTTGCGCCCCCGCACGCCCTGCGGCTTCGAGACGTCGTGGCGCTTGGCGATCCGCTTGTCCGCGACGGAAGCGGCGATGTCGACGAGATCGTTGATGCTGATCATCTCGTCGGTGCCGAGGTTGAGCGGCGCCGTGTAGTCCGACTGCATCAGCCGGTAGAGGCCCTCGACGCAATCGTCGATGTACATGAACGAGCGCGTCTGGAGGCCGTCGCCCCAGACCTCGATCGTGCCGCCGTCCGGGCAGAGCGCGACCTTGCGGCAGATCGCGGCCGGCGCCTTCTCGCGGCCGCCGTCATAGGTGCCGAGCGGGCCGTAGACGTTGTGGAAGCGCACGACCCGGGTGGAGAGGCCCCAATCCTCGGTCATGTACTGGCACAGCTTCTCCATGTAGATCTTCTCGAGCCCGTAGCCCTCCTCGGGCTGGGCCGGCCAGGCGACGTCCTCGGAGAGCGGCGTGACGTCCGGCGAGGTCTGCAGGTGCATCGGGTAGACGCAGGCCGAGGACGAGAACAGGAAGCGCTTGACCCGGTTGTCGGCTGCGGCCTTGGCCATGTGCGCGCTGATCAGCGTGTTGTTGAGGGTGATCTCGGCGTGCGAGCCGCTGATGAAGCCGATGCCGCCCATGTCGGCTGCGAGGTGGTAGACCTGCTCCATCCCCTGCGCCGCCCGCTGGCAGGCGTCGTGCAGGCGCAGGTCGCATTGCAGGAACTCGTGCGCCGCGCTGGGCTCGTACTCGGGAAGCTTGATGTCGGCGCCGCGGACCCAGTAGCCCCGGCCGACGAGATACTTGACGAGATGGTGGCCGATAAAGCCACCGGCTCCGGTTACGAGGACGGGGATCATCTTGGGCAGTCCTTACCTGTGATGAAGGCAGGTAATTACTGACATGATCGCCGATGTGCTTTCCATTCGGCTTGCGAACTAAGCCGAAAGAGCGGTATGCCTCAGGCGAAGGGACCGATCAGGCGCTTGTACTCGGCCTCGGCGAGGCCGTAGCTCTCGCCCGCCGCCCGGATCAGCCGCGCGCGGTCGATCACGGTAATCTGGCCGCGCCGCGTCGCGATCATCTGGGCGCGTTCCAGCTCGTGCAGCGCCACCGTGATGCCCGGCCGGTGCGTGCCCAGAACCTGGGCCAGAGCCTCGTGGGTCATCACGATCTCGCTGCCGTCGATGCGGTCGGTGGCCAGAAGCAGCCAGTGGGCGAGGCGCTCCTCGATGCGGTGGCGGCGGTTGGAGAGCGCCATCTGGCTCATCCAGAGCATCGCCACCTGGACGTAGCGCATCAGCACCTCGCGCAGCACGCCGCTCTGCACCATCATCTGCCGCAGCGCGCCGGCCCCGATCCGCAGGGCGGTGCCGGGCACGCGCACCTCGACATCGACCGGCATGTGCTCGACGCCGAGCACCAGCGCCGTGCTGACCATTCCGTCGCGGCCGACCACGAGGGTCTCGTAGGAACCGCGCTCGGCAGTGTGCAGCATCACCGAGGCGAGACCGCTCTCGAAGAACCAGGCATGGGGGATCGGCTCGCCCGCGGTGACGACCCGTTCGCCGGCCGCGAGCGGCACCTCCTCGAGGAGCGGGAGCATCAGGCTCAGCACCTCGCCTGGAAGCGCCCGCAGCAGCCGATTCTGCACGGTCGGCGTCTGAGCGGGCAAGGTCGGCGTGTTCATCGTCGGCCCTCCAGGTCAGGCGCGCGCTCCAGATCCACTCTGGTCGAGCATTCGGCTGGCGAATGCGCAAGCATCTCATGATCTTGCACAACTTTGCAGTTGGTAAGATCCGTACGGACGGACTAATACCCTATCTTCCGTCTCGTATTTGATTTTTGAGCATCTGGTCCTCCCCGGCACTTCGCGGCGCGCCTCGCGGACGACCTGAGGGAGCGCTGCGAAACCTGGTCGTTCCTGGCTCGCACGGATCGGTCAGCGTCCGGTCGCGGAGCGCCGTGATCGCCCGAGCGATGGCGCGGGTGCTGCGGAGGGACGGACCTCGCGGCGTTCGGCCGGCCGCGGGCGGGCGGGGTCGGACGCCGCGAGAACCTGCCGGTAGGCCGCGTGGGCCTTGGCGGCGGCCGCCGCCCAGGTGAAGCCGTCCGCCACGCGCGCGCGGGCCTGGAGGCCCATCCGGCGCAGCCGCGCGCGGTCCTGCACGAGGCGCTCGATCGCCGCGGCGAGCGCGGCGGCGTCGTTCGGCGGCACGAGCTGCCCGCAGCCCGGGTCGATCTGGTAGGGGATCCCGCCGACCGCGGAGGCGAGCACCGGCACGCCCTGCGCCATCGCCTCGAACACCACGAGAGGCAGGGTGTCGGCGAGGGTCGGGAAGACGAAGAGGTCCGCCCTGCGCATCAGCGCCCCGACCTCCGCATCCGAGAGCCGGCCGGTCACCACCACCCGCTGATCGGGCGGCAGCGCCCCGGTGAGGCCCGCATAGTCGATCTCGGCTCTCCGCTCGCCCCCGACGACGAGATGGACGGGGCGCCGCAAGATCCGCAGGCTCCTGAGGAGGACCGGCAGGCCCTTGTTGGGCGTGTGGTTTGCCAGGAACATCAGGGTCGGGGGGCCGTCCGGGTCGGGCTCGGGCAGCGCGAAGCGGGCGAGGAGCGCGGCGTCCTCGGCGGGGTCGGCGGGCGCCGGGACGGCGACGCCGTTCGGCACCACCTCCAGCAGCCCCTCGCGGAAGCCCATGGCCCGCACGATGTCGAAATCGGCCGGCGACAGGGCGAGGATCCCGGCGGCGCCGCGCACGGCCTCGGCCACCGGCGCGTGGACGAGGCTGCGCCACGCCGCCCGGCGGACCGGCCCGAACCCGTAGATGGCGCCGCCGTTGGCGACCTCGTTGAAGCCGTGGGTCGAGATCACGTAGGGCACGCCCGCCGCCCGGGCGGCGCGGGCGATCCGGGCCATCTCCAGGGCCGGCATCGGGTTGTGCAGGTGCAGGAGGTCGTAGCCCGCGACCCGCCCGGGGATGTCCGAGCGGTAGAACAGGGAGCGGTAGCGGTTCGGCAGGCGCGACCAGGGCAGGCCCGGCGGCAGACCCGTGCGGACGGGCACGCGCCCGCAGGGCCCGGGCTCCTCCGGGGTTCCCATCATGCTGGCAACGTCGACGCGGCAATGCGCCTGAAGCGCCGCGCTCAGCATCTCCCCCGCCCTCGCCCCGCCGCTGACGGACATGTGGGGCGGCACCACGATCGCCGAGAGGACGCGGATCATCGGGCGTTTCCTCGTGTTGGGGCTGTTGCTCGGTCGTTCGGTGAGGCCGGCGGGCCCCACTCCCCGCGTTCGGGGAGTGGGGTGATCCGAACCTCGACGCGGTCGCGCGGGTCCTGGCCGAGGTGGTCCTCGCTCGCCCCTCACACCCGCGCGTAGACGTCCTCGATGCGCACGATGTCGTCCTCGCCGAGGTAGCTGCCGTGCTGCACCTCGATGATCTCGACGGGGGTGTTGCCGAAATTCTCCAGGCGGTGGACCGCTCCGAGGGGGATATGGGCGTGCTGGTTCGGCCCGAGTTCGCGCACCTCGTCGCCCACGGTGACGCGGGCATGGCCCGCGACCACCACCCAGTGCTCGGCCCGGTGGCGGTGCTTCTGGAGCGAGAGGCGCCCGCTCGGCCGCACGCAGATGCGCTTGACCTGGAAGCTCGATCCCGCCTCGATCACCTCGTACCAGCCCCAGGGCCGGTTGACCCGCGGATGGTGCTCGGCCTCCGGTCGCCCCCGGCCGCGCAGGGCGGCGACGATCTCCTTGACCTCGCCTGTGCGGCGGCGGTCGGCCACCAGGATCGCGTCGCCGCTCGACACCACGACCACGTCCTGCAGCCCGAGCACCGAGGTCAGCGGCCCGTCGCTCGCCACGTAGCAGCCGCGGGCGTCGCGCAACTCGGTCGGCCCCCGCGCGACGTTGCCGTCGGAATCGCTCTCGCCGAGCGCCCAGAGGGCGTCCCAGCTGCCGACGTCGGACCAGCCGCAGGCCAGCGGAACCAGGGCCGCGAGCCGCGTGTGCTCGAAGACCGCGTAGTCGATCGATTGCGCGCGGGCGCGCCCGAAGGCCTCGGGCTCGAGCGTCGCAGCGCCGATCTCGCGCCGCGCCCCCGCCACCGCGGCGGCGACGGCCGCGCAGGTCGCCGGATCGTGCCGCTCGTACTCGCCGATCAGGGCTCCGGCGCGGAACAGGAAGTTGCCGGCGTTCCAGAGGTAGCCCTCGCGGATGTAGCGGGCGGCGAGCGCGGCTTCGGGCTTCTCGGCGAAGCGCAGCACGGCGCGGGCGCCCGCCGCGATCTCGGGCCCGGCCTGGATGTAGCCGTAGGCGGTGGAGGGATGCGTCGGCACCACCCCGAAGGTGACGAGATGACCGTTCGCCACGGCGCCGAGCCCGTCCCGCACGGCCTCATGGAACAGGGCCTCGCCCTGGATCGCCTGGTCGGAGGCCAGGACGAGCACGGGCGTGTCCGGATCCTCGCGGGCGATCTCGTGGGCGCCGGCCAGGATCGCCGGCCCGGAATCGCGCCCCTGCGGCTCGATCAGGATGTCGGCCTCGATGCCGATCTCGGCGAGCTGCTCCTCCACGAGGTAGCGGTGCAGCGCGTTGGTGACGACGAGCGGGCGTAAGGAGAAGCCCGGCCGCGCCACCCGCAGCACGCTCTGCTGGAAGGTCGAGCGCTCGCCGATCAGGATGGCGAACTGCTTCGGCAGCGCGGCGCGCGAGACCGGCCAGAGCCGGGTGCCGTTGCCGCCGCAGAGGATGAGCGGCCTGATCTCGGTCATGATGCCTCTCCGATGATCGCTGGTGTTCGAGTTTCAGTTGGATCCCGTGCCGGAGCCGGAGCCGGAGCCGCGGCGCGCCTCAGCGCGTCCCGGCCGCGGCGATCTGCCCCGCGACCTGCCCGGCGGGCTCCAGGGCCGCCTGGGCCGCCCGCGCCGGCGGCTCGCGCCGGACCTCGACGATGTCGCCCGGCATCAGGGCCGCCCGCTCGTCGGCCTCGAAGGTCTCGGGGTTGCCGTCCCGGAGGCGGGTGATGAAGACCTTGCGGGCGAGGCTGCCCTGCTGCGCCAGCGTTCCGAGCGCGCCGCCGGCCTGGAGCCGGGCCTCGCGGATCTCGCGGGCGCTCGGGAGTTGCGTCTCGATCTCGTTGAGCCGCCCGGTCACGTCCTGCAGGTCGGCCATCACCCGGCGGCGATAGGCCTCGACCGTGTCCTGGATGCGCAGCGCGAGGTCGCCGATGGCGAGATCGAGCCGGGCGAGGTCCGCGTTGAGGCGCGCGATCGCGGCCTTGTTGCGGGCTTCCTCGCGGGCGAACTCGATGCCCTGGTAGCGCCGGGCCAGCCCGCTCGCCATCAGCTTCTCGTAATCCTCCATGTGCGCCTGGATCAGGCGCAGCTGCGTCTCCTCGGAGGCGCGCTGGGCCTGGACGCCCGTGATCTCGCTCTCGAGCCGCGGCTTCTGCGCCCGCAGCAGGTCGAGCGACTGGTCCAGCGCGCCGCGCTGGCCCTTCAGGATCTCGCGTTCCTCGACGAGCGCGGCGGTCAGCCGGGGGTCGCCGTCCATCCCGGGGGGCGGCTCGAAGGCGTCCTTGTCCCGGCGCTGCGCCTCCAGGCGGGCGCGGCGCACGGTGAGCAGCCTGCGGTTGGCCTCCAGCACCCGCACCCGCTCGTCCGCGGCGAGGAAATCCGTGCGCTGGCCGAGCTGCACCTGCTGCGGCTCGGCGAAGCCGCCCGCGAGGGCGATGCCGCTCAGCACCGAGGCGCCGTACCGGAAGGGGAAGCTGCCGGGCGAGCGCACGTCGCCGAGCACGTAGAAGGGCCGCATCTCGGTGACGCGCAGGGAGACGACGGGCTGCTGCAGGAAGCCGTCGGCGAGCCGCTCGACCACCCGCGCCTGCGCGTCCGGCAGCGTCATGCCCCCGACCGCGACCTCGCCGACCAGCGGCAGGAACAGGTGGCCGCCGCCGCCGACGGTGTACTCGCCGGTCAGCTCCGCCTGGCCGAACACCGAGACGTTGACCCGGTCCCCCGGGCCGAGCCGGTAGCTCGCGTCCTGCGCGGCTGCGGCGACCGTCAGCCCGAATGCCAGCAGGGGCGGCAGCGCTGGCCCGAGCAGGGTCCGCAGGCGGAGCCTCGACTGGATCGGGGGTCGGGTGGGCGTGCCGGTCATGCGCCTCATCTCTCCTGGCCCGGGGCGTCGGCCCATGAGCGGGCCGGGCCCGGCAGGTCCGGACCGAGGCGGATCCTAGTCGGCACGCCTCTCGCGGTGCCCGCGCCCTTCGGATGAGGGGGCGGACGCGATCGGATTACCTCCGGCGCCGATACAGTCGAGCTGCGTCGAAGTACGGATACCGTTCCGTGATTTCGGTCATGAACAGGCCGTTCGTCAGTATTACCGCCGAAGCTGTTCGCATCGCTCCCGGCTCCGCCGGATGCTCCGTTGTCGCGGTGCAGCGCCCCGCTCCATTGTCCCGGTACATCCGGACGGGGCGCGACGCGCTTCCGGAGCGGTGAACCCGACAGTGGGACGAGGGATATCCGGCATGAAGCGGATCTTGGTGACGGGCGGGGCCGGCTTCATCGGCTCGCACCTGTGCGAGCGGCTGCTGGGGCAGGGGCACGAGGTGCTCTGCGTGGACAACTTCTTCACCGGCTCGCGGGCGAACTGCGAGCCGATGCTCGGCAACCCGCGCTTCGAGCTGATGCGCCACGACGTGACCTTCCCGATCTACGTGGAGGTGGACGAGATCTACAATCTCGCCTGCCCGGCCTCACCGATCCACTACCAGCGCGACCCGGTCCAGACCACGAAGACCAGCGTCATGGGCGCGATCAACGTGCTGGGGCTCGCCAAACGCCTGAAGGTCCGCGTGCTCCAGGCCTCGACCTCGGAGGTCTACGGCGACCCGGACGTGCACCCGCAGCCCGAGAGCTACTGCGGTTCGGTCAACATCGCGGGACCGCGCGCCTGCTACGACGAGGGCAAGCGCTGCGCCGAGACGCTGTTCCACGATTACCGGCGCCAGCACGGGATGTCGGTGCGCGTCGCGCGCATCTTCAACACCTACGGCCCGAACATGCACCCCCAGGACGGGCGCGTGGTCTCCAACTTCATCATCCAGGCGCTCAAGGGCGAGCCCATCACCATCTACGGCGACGGCTCGCAGACGCGCTCGTTCTGCTACGTGGACGACCTCGTCGAGGGTCTGATGCGGCTGATGGCGGTCGATGCGCATCCGGGCGACGTGGTGAACCTCGGCAACCCGGTCGAGACGAGCGTGCTGGCGCTCGCCCGGCGCGTGGTCGAGCTCTGCGACTCGCCCTCGACGATCACCTGCCATCCCCTGCCGCAGGACGATCCGCGGCGGCGCTGCCCGGACATTGCCCGCGCGCGCGCGGCCCTGCACTGGTCGCCGCGCGTCGATCTCGACACGGGGCTTGCCCGCACCATCGCGTATTTCGAGGGGCTGCTGGCGCGCCAGGACGGGTCCGTCCTGCCGCTCGGACAGGGCCGGCGGACCATCCCCGCATGAGCCCGCAGGCTCCTCCCCGCGCGCGCTGGCTCGGGCCCCGGGCCCCGGTCCTCGGCCTCGGCGTCAGCGCGATCACCTTCCGGGACGCGCTCGACGCGCTCGACGCCTTCGTGCGCGCGCGCCGGCCGCACTACGTCTGCATCACGGGCGTACACGGCGTCATCGAGAGCCGGTCCGACCCGCAGCTCAGGGCGATCCACGAGGCGGCCGCCCTCGTCACGCCGGATGGCATGCCGCTCGTCTTCATGGCCAACCGGCTCGGCTTCGGCCCGGTCGAGCGGGTCTACGGGCCCGACCTGATGCGGGCGGTCTGCAGCGACTCGCCCCGGCGCGGCTACCGGCACTTCCTCTACGGCGGCGCGCCGGGCGTGGCCGAGGGGCTCGCCGAGGTCCTGCGCCGACGCTACGCCGGCATCGCGGTGGTCGGCACGCACTGCCCGCCCTTCCGGCCGCTCACCGACGCCGAGGACGCGGCCGTCGTCGCCGAGATCAACGCGGCCAAGCCCGACATCGTCTGGGTGGGGCTGAGCACGCCGAAGCAGGAGCGCTGGATGTCGGCCCATCTCGGGCGGATCGACGCGCCCGTGATGATCGGCGTCGGCGCCGCCTTCGACTTCCTGGCCGGCACCAAGCGGCAGGCGCCGCGCTGGATGCAGCGCAGCGGGCTCGAGTGGCTGTTCCGGCTCGCCACCGAGCCCCGGCGTCTCGCGCGCCGCTACGCCAGCATCGTGCCGCGCTTCCTCCTGCTCGCGGGCCTCCAACTCGCCCGCCACGCGCTCGCCGGATCCCGGCGCGGCGGACGGCGCGATCCCGAGCACGGACCGGCGCGGGGCTGAGGCGCGGCCACCCGCGCCGCCCCGCAACACAGCGACAGATCGCCCCGAGGGCCCGTCATGGACACGACCGAGACCGTCGCCACCGCGATCGAGCTGAGCGGGCGCGCAGCCCCAGACCGCGCCGCGCGGCGCGCGCGAAGCCGCTGCGCCCTCGTCGCGGCGGCGCTGATCCTCGGCGACGCCGCGGCGGCGCTCGCCGCCGGCGCCGCCCTGGCGCTGGGATGGGCCGCCCTCTCGGGCACCCCCGTGGGCAGGACCGCGCTGCTCGCCGGCCCGCTCCCGCTCCCGGTCTTCTGCGTGCTTCCGATCTTCGCCGCGCTCGGGCTCTACGCGGTCTACGGCCCGAGCCCGCCCGAGCGGCTCCGGCTGCGCGCCCTCGGCGTCGCCGTCTACCTGATCGGCTGTCTCCTGGTGACGGGGGCCGCGCCGGCGGCGCCGCTCCTCGGGCAGGTCGCGGCGGCGGGGCTCCTCCTCGTGCTCGCCGGCTTCTACGGCGAGGCGGCGGTGCGCGCCGTCCTGATCCGCCGAGCCGCCTGGGGCGCGCCGACCGTGATCGTCGGCGCCGACGCCCACGCGCAGGCGCTCGCCCGGACCCTGCTGGCCCAGCCCGAACTCGGCCTGCGGCCGATCGGCTACCTGACCGACCCGGCCCGGCCCGCCGACGCCGCGACGGCCCGCACGGGCCCCCCCCTGCCCCATCTCGGCCGCCTCGACGCCGTCTGCGGCGTCGCCGCGGAGGTCGCGGTGTTCGCCTCCTGCGCCGACCTCGCGCAGCACGAGGGCCGGCTCGGCCGGCTGCCGTTCGGCCGGGTCGTGCTCGCCCAGCAGATCCAGGACCTCCAGAACATGTGGATGCAGGTCCGGCCGCTCGGCGACGCCATCGGGCTCGAGATCCGGCGCGAGCTCTACCGGCCGCGCAACCTCCTGCTCAAGCGCCTGCTCGACGGGGTGCTGGCCGGCATCGGCCTGATCCTGCTCCTGCCGCTGATCGCCGTCCTCGCCGGGGCGATCCGCTGGATCGATCCGGGCAGCCCGTTCTACGCGCAGGTTCGCGTCGGCCGACACGGGCACCCGATCCGGGTCTGGAAGCTGCGCACCATGTACCGCGACGCGGAGGAGCGCCTTACCAAGCATCTCGCGACCGATCCCGCCGCCGCCGCCGAGTGGGCCCGCTTCTTCAAGCTGCGGGACGACCCGCGGGTGCTGCCCGGGCTAGGCCGCCTCCTGCGCCGCACCAGCCTGGACGAGCTGCCCCAGCTCTGGAACGTCCTGCGGGGCGACATGAGCCTCGTGGGCCCCCGCCCCTTCCCGGCCTATCACATGGACGGGTTCGAGCCGGCCTTCCGGGCGCTGCGCACCAGCGTTCCGCCGGGCCTGACCGGCCTGTGGCAGATCTCGGCCCGCAGCGACGGCGACCTCGCGGTCCAGCGCAGCCAGGACGGCTACTACATCCGCAACTGGTCGCTCTGGCTCGACCTCTACATCCTGCTGGCGACGATCCCCGCCGTCCTCTGCGCCCGCGGGGCGCGGTAGCGCGCGGGCCCCCTCGCACGGGTCGGGCGATCGCGCGGGTCGGCCGATCGCTCCGCGGCGCGCGCAGGCGTGTGCCCGCGGGGAAGCGCCGGATCCGCACCCGCGCTTCCGCCCCGGTGCGGGCCCGTACCATCCCCGCCCCCGTGGCCCCCGTCCGATTCGGGACGCGATCCCATCCCTCCCGGCCTGCCGAACTCGGCCGACCGGACGCCCGCGAAGCGGCGGATGCCTCGGATCCATGCCGATCCGGGCCACGAACGTGCTGCGTCCGCGAGGCCGTCCCGCCCCGCCAATCCCGCTCCGCCGCGCGGGAGGCATCCCGCGTGTCCCGCCCTCGCCTTGAGCCGCCGAAGGCCGGCGCAACGAAAAGGCGGCGCTTTCGCGCCGCCTCCCCGCTCGCCTTCCGCATCCGCGGCTGTCCGGAATGCCGCCCGGCGCCCTACTGCGCCGTCGGCCGGACCGGAAGGCGCGGGATGCCGTGCTTGAGGACCCAGACCGCGGCCTGCGTCCGGTTCTGGACGTTGATCTTGCGCAGGATGCCCTTCACGTGGATCTTCACCGTCGCCTCGGCGATGGCGAAGCGGCGCGCGATCAGCTTGTTCGACTGGCCGTCCGCGAGGCAGGACAGGATCTCGATCTCCCTGTTGGAGAGCGCGCGCGCGCCCGGAGGCATCTCTGCCCCCGCGTTCTGGACCGAGAAGCGGACCGCCTGAGCGCCGTCGCCGCCCAGATGCGGCACCGCGCCCATCGGCATCACGATGTTGCCGCGCATCACCACGTTGAGCGACTTGATCAGGGCCACCGGCCGCGTGACGTGGTCGAGGCAGGCCTGGGCGCCCATCTCCAGCGCGTACCGGAAGGTCGTGGGGTCGCGCATGTCGGTGAGGACGACGATGCGGGCGCGCGGGAACATCGAGCGCAGGAGGCCGATCGTGCCGTCCGCCATCTGCGCGGGACCGAAATCCGTGAGCAGCACGAGGGCCGGGTCGCTGCCCGGGTCGATCTCCGCGGCCGTCTCGAGGCTGTCGAGGACCGCGTAGCCGTGCGCGTCGAGGATCCGGACGAGCCCGTCACGGGATAGCCCCGCCGCGCCGATGAGCAGTGTCGTGATGGTCGTCGCACCCGGATGCGGCCGCGCCTGCATCGGGAGGCGGGTCGCGCCACGTGCGGTTCCGTACTGGAAATCGATCATGCCCGGCATCCATCCAGCTCCAGATTGGCGTGCGAGGTCCATGGGCCGAGCGCGCCCGCTCCGGCGCACAAGCCCCCGTAAGATCCCCTGTGTCTGACTTGCGTGCCGCCGCTTGGCGTAACGTGGGGGTACCGTAATCCATGTTATCTGAATTGCAACAGCCTATACAGACAACTTGCGAGGCAAAATCAGGATACGGTCCTTAGCGCGTCAGTAGGCCTCCCAGTGATCCCCCAAATGGAGGACGCGGATAAACATTTGATAGGCGCGAATTTCGTCCGCACGGTGGATGATCGGTCGTGCGGCATGTGCTTCTCCCGGCGTGCGGCATCCACCGGGGCAACGCGTGTCGAACGCGCCCACGGGAAATTGAACATGCGGGCGGCTAGACGGCGCCGACCATCGGACGGGAGAACGAATATTCGGTCCGCACCGATACCCTTGCTGGCGGGTCGGCCGAAACCGGGTCGGCGCGTCAGCCGAACAGGTCGTTCCGGGTCGGCCAGTCCGGGTCGATCAGCGCCTCGGCGTCGGCGGGCATGAAGGTCCGCGCCGTGCTCTCCTCCGGAGCGCCGCGCACCAGCTCGTCGGTCTCGCAGCGCTCGCCCGCCCGCAGCTGCTCGGCCAGGAGCTGCAGGTAGCTCGCGGCCGCGGTCGCGCCGAACGCCTCGGCGAAGCAGTGATGCGCCACCTCGACCATCGTCTCGATCACCGCCTGGGGCGGCGCGCCGTTCGAGACCGCCGCGTCGAGGGTCGAGCGCCACGCGCGGGACAGCTGGTCGCGGATTTCCGGGGTGTCGTCCAAGGTCGGGCTCTTTCGGGACCGGGCGCACTCAGTCCTCTTTCCCGGTACGAAGTCAAATCCGTCGCGGGCTCACGGCGCGCGCGGGGCGAGGCCGAAGGTCTTCTCCAGCGCGACGCGGCCGGCCCTCTCCACCTGGAAGCGCGCGGTGTAGGCGCCGGCGGGCCAGCCCTCGGCCGGGCGCTTGCGCCCGACGAAGAGCAGCGACTGGGCGCGGGGGCGCTCCAGGGCGGGCTGGACGCTCCGCGCGACGACCGCGCCGGCCGGATCGGTGAGGACGAGGCTCTGCACGTCGCCCGTTTCCAGCCCGATCGCCCGCACGTAGGCGACGAGCGCCCCCGAATCCGCGCCGGGCACGCGCAGCGTGTCGGTCTCGACGCCCTCCATGCTCACCGGCCCGTCGGCGAAGCCCGCGTTGAGGACGCTGCCCGCCTGATAGCCCAGGAGGGCGGCCGCCTTCGGCTCCCACAGCGTGCCGCCGCGGCCGGGCGCCGCCGGATCGCAGGCATCGGCCGGCGATCCCGGGGCGAAGGGATCGACCACCTGCCCGCCGTGCCGGAGCGTGAGGTGGAGGTGGGGGAACTCCGTCATCCCCGAGAGCCCGACCTGACCGAGCGGCTGCCCGGCCGCGACCGTGTCGCCCGGGCGCACCACGAGGCTGTTCCGGGCCATGTGGCAGTACTGGCTCTCCCAGCCGTCCGCGTGGGCGACGACGAGCCCGTTGCCGCACTCGGCGCCCTTGATCTCGGCGGCGTCGGCTCCGCGCACGCGCCCGTCCGCCATGTCCGCGCGCACCCGCAGGACGCGGCCCGGCGCCACGGCGAGCACGAGCCCCGCCCTGCCCCGCGCCTCCGCCCCGGTGCGCACGCGGAAATCCGTGCCGTTGTGCCCGTCGTAGGTGCGGCTGCCGCAGGCGTAGTCGCGCGCGCCCGGGCCCGCGTCGCGATCGACGTAGTGCTGCACGAAACAGGTTCGGCCCGGCTCGCAGGCGAGCGGGAGGTGAAGGCTGATCGCGGGCGCGCGCGCCTCCTCCGCCCGCGCGGTGCCGACGGCGAGCGCGGCGAGCAGGAGGGCGAAGGGCGCCCGGAGGATCCGGCCCTGCGCGCGGCGGATCGTGCGGGTTGGGGTACGGCTCGTCATGCCGCCACTAGCCCGAAGGCGACCTCCCGGCGCAACCCATCGCCGTGCCGATATGGCCGGGAGGGTCTATTTCGCGCCGCAGCCGATGCAGATGCCCTTCTGGATCTTGTCGTCGGTCTTCATCATCGGCGTCCGCTCGGACCGGTCCATCCGGTCGTCCGCTTCGACGCCGCCCGAGCCGGGGCGGGGCATCACGCGGCCGACCGAGGAGGCGTTCGGCGCCGTGACCGTCGACGTCGGGCCGCCGCCGGTACCGGTCTGGGCCTGCGCCCAGGCGCCGCCCGGGGCGGCGAGGATCGCCAGGATCATGAGGGTGCGGGCGCGGTGCCCACGGGACAGCACTGAGTGGACCATCGGAAGATTCTCCTTTCGCGCCCCCAACGCGGCAGAACGGCGCCGGTTCGCCGGAACGTGCGCGCCAGCGCGCGGTCCGGGCGCGCCCGACCTTTGCAGATCGCCGCCGTCACCGTATCAGGACGCGCCTTCCGCGCCCGTGCCCTCTAGACACCCCCGGAGCCGCCACCGCGATGCGGGACCCGAACGCGATCGACTTCTGGCGCGGCCTCGCCCTGGTGACGATCTTCATCAACCACGTGCCGGGCAACACGTTCGAGCGCTACACCTACTCGCAGTACGGCATCTCGGACGCGGCCGAGCTGTTCGTGTTCCTGGCCGGATGGTCGATCGGGATCGCCACCCGCGGGCGCGACGGCCACCCCGAGCCGCGCGGGCGCACGGTGATTCGTCTCCTCTCGCGGACGATCGAGGTCTATCGCGCGCAACTCACCGTGATGCTGTTGGCGCTGGCCACCATCGCCGGGACCGCGCTCGTGCTCGACAACCCCCTGATCCTCGAGTGGCACAACGCCGGCACCTTCTTCGCCGACCCGATCCAGACGATCGTCGGCGTCGCGCTGCTCACGCACCAGCTCGGCTTCTTCAACATCCTGCCGCTCTACGTGGTGCTGCTCGGGATCGCCCCCGTCTTCGTCCTGATCGCCCGGGAGAGCCGGACCGCGGCGCTCGTCTTCTCCGGCGGCCTCTATCTGCTCAGCCTCATCGAGGAGTGGAACCTGCCCTCCTGGCCGGGCGAGGGAGACTGGTTCTTCAATCCGCTGTGCTGGCAATTCCTCCTCGTCCTCGGCTTCGTGCTGCAGGACTGGAATCGCGAGTCGGACACCCTCGCGCGCTGGTCGCGCCGACTGATGCCGGCGGGCGTTGCGCTGGTCTTATTCGGCATCGCCCTCGCGGTGCTTGAGATTCGGCCCGATCCGTTACGGGTTCCCGAGCCGCGGCTGCTGTTCACCTTCGACAAAACTTACCTCACGCCCGCGCGACTGATACACTTCCTGGGCGTGCTGCTGGCGTTCCGCGCCGTCTACGGGTTCCTTGCCCCGCGGATCGGGCCGGTCGCCGGCTACCTCGCACGCCTCGGCCGGAATTCCCTGGCCGTGTTCTCGATGGGGTCGCTCCTGAGCCTGGGCGGGCAGCTCCTGCGTTTCTGGACGGGGGGCGGCCTCCTGATCGACCTCACCATCCTCTGCCTCGGCCTGCTCGCGATGGGCTTCACCGCATGGTTCGTCGAATGGCGCTCCCGCAAACCGCGCCCCCGGGTCTGAGACCGCTCCTCGTCGCGGCGCTGCTCTTCGCGGCGGCGAGCGCGCGGGCCGAGGAGCCGGCGCCCCAGCCCGTGCCGAGGCCCGCCCCGACGGTGATCTCGCCTCCGACCAGCGCGGAGGCCGGCGATGCCAGCCTCTCGCCCGAGTGCCGGGTGCCGGGCTCGCAGCTCTACACGCTCGCCAAGCTCCGGGCCGTGAAGGCGGCCCTGAAGGAGAAGCGCCCGGTCCGGGTGCTCTCGATCGGCGGCATCTCGGCCGGGCTCGGGGCCTCGGCGACCTACCCGGTCAAGCTGGAGACGGCGCTGGAGCGCTCGCTTCCGGACGTCGACGTCGAGGTCGAGGCGCGCGGGCTGCAGGGCGAGATCGCCTCGGGCGCGGCCGAGCGCCTGCGCAGCATGGTGGCGGAACTCGAGCCCGACCTCGTGGTCTGGCAGGTCGGCACCCACGACGCGCTCGCCCGGGTCGAGCTCTCGGCCTTCTCGGATGCCCTCGACGACACCGTGCGCTGGATCAAGTCGCACGACATCGACGTGGTGCTGGTCGATCCGCAATACACCGCGAGCCTCGCCGACGACGCCTACTACAACGACGTGGTGCGCACGGTACGCGAGATCGCCGCTCGCGAGCACGTGCCGCTGGTCCAGCGCTACGAGGCGATGCGCTACCTCGCGGGCCGCGCCGACAAGGGCGAGGGCCACATGCTGGGCCGCCAGTTCCGCCTCAACGATCTCGGCCTGCGCTGCATGGCCGAGCACGTCACCCGGGCGATCACGCTCTCGCTCCTGCAGCAGGAGGGCGGATCCCGCGAGGCGCCGGCCCAGCAGGCGGGCCAGCCCGCCCCGTCGCGTTAAGGGCCCGGCAAGCCGCCCGGCCCCATAGAGGACGCCGGGTCTTCGCGTGGAGCGGGCATGACGGTCTCGGCTGTTGCGGGCGCGGCCTGGCTGCGCCTGCGGACCGGCGCCGCCGGCGCCGCGCTCGGCGTCTTCGCGATCCGGGTCGGGGCGGCGGTCCTCGGCTACGGTGCCCAGGTGATCGCGGCCCGGCTGATGGGCTTCGAGGGCTACGGCGTCTACGCGAGCCTCTGGGTCTGGACGGCCATGCTCGGCCACACCCTGACGCTCGGCCTCTCCCAGGGCGCCTGCCGGTTCCTGCCGACCGATCAGGCGCGGGGCGACCTCGACCACGCCCGCGGCTACCTCCTGGCCGGCGTCCTGCTGACGCTGGCGGTGTCCGCGGTCGCCGCGCTGTTCGGCCTCGGCCTCGCTTGGCTGCACCCCGGAACGCTCGCCGAACCGTACGGGGCGCCGTTCGCGCTGGCGGCGTGCCTGCTGCCCGTCCTGGCGCTGCAGGACTACCTCGAAGGGGTCGCCCGCAGCCAGAACTGGGTCGTGCTCGCGATCCTGCCGCCCTACCTGCTGCGCCAACTCGTCATGGTGTCGGCGCTGGCAGCCGCGGTGCTCGCGGGCGCGCCGCCCCGGGCCGAGACCGCGATGGCCTGCATGCTGTCGGCGGCTCTGGTGTCCGCGGCGCTCCAGGCATGCCTCGTCGCCCGCCGGCTGCGGCGGGTGCTTCCGGCGGGACCGCGCCGCTTCCGCGTGCGGGCGTGGCTGCGGGCCTGCCTGCCCATCGCGCTCGTCGATCTGGCCACCACCGCCTTCGGCTTCGTCGATGTCCTGCTTCTCGGGCTGCTGATGCCGCCCGCGGCGGTGGGCGTCTACTTCGCGGCGACCCGCGTGCAGCAATTCGTCCCCTTCGTGCAGTTCGCTGCCAGCGCGGCCACCGCCCAGCGCTTCAGCGCCGCCGGGGCCCGCGGCGACCGGGCCGCGCTCGCGCGGCTCGTCCGCCTTCAGGCGCAGGCCACCGCCGCCGCCACGCTCGCGACCGGGCTCGCCGTGCTCGCCGCAGGACCGCTGCTGCTGGCCCTGTTCGGCGAGGGCTTCGGTGCGGGTGTGCCGGTGCTGGCCGTGCTGGTCCTGGGCAGCGTCACCGCGAGCCTGTTCGGGCCGGGCGAGGACCTTCTGACCATGCTCGGCGGCGAGCGGCTCTGCGCCGCGCTCACGCTCGCGGCGCTGGGCGCGGCGATCGTGCTCGGCCTCCTGCTGATCCCGGCGCTCGGCCTGCTGGGCGCGGCCGCCGCCCTGTCCGCCGCCACGGTCCTGCGCGCCCTGGCGCTGGCCCGCGCCGCCCGCGCCGTGCACGGCCTCGCGACGCCGATCTGGTCAGGCCTCCGGACCGCGCGGGCGGGCGCCGGGTCCTGATGGGCGAGTCCGCGCCCGAGGTCGCGATCCGGCCGCTCGACGCCCTCGACGGGCGCGCCTGGGACGACCTCTTCGGGCGCGCCCGCGCGCCCCACCCGCATTACAGCCGGCACGTCGTGACGGCGCATCGGCGCGCGGGGCTCGTCTCCGGAGACCTCGCCTTCGTCACCGTCGGCCGCGGCCGACGGCTCGACGCGCTCCTGCCGTTCCGGCTGCGGCGCGACCTCGTCGGCCTGGGCGGGCCCGTCGCCGTCCCCTTCGCCTCGCCCCTCGTCACGGCGACGGGTCCGCTCATAGCCGCGGACGCGCCGAAGGCGCACGACGCTCTGGTCCGGGGGCTCGCGGCCGCCGCCCCGGGCCGCGCCTGGCGCTGGCCGCTGCTGCCCCGCACCGAGGCCGGGCCGCTCTGCGCCGCGCTCGACCGGGCCGGCTGGTCGCACGGCAGCGTGGCCGCCTTCGACCGACCCGTGCTCGACAGGCGCGAGAGCCACGCCGCCTTCCTGGCCGCCCATCCCAGGAGCAATCGCCTGAAGGACCTGCGCCGCCGCACCCGTCGGCTCGCCGGGGACGGGGTACTCGCCCTCGATACGGCGATCGACGGCCCCGCCCTGGCGGCCGCAGTCGAGGCCTTCCTGGCCCTGGAGCGGCAGGGCTGGAAGGGCGCCGCCGGCACCGCCATGGCCTGCCGCCCGGAGACCGCGCGGCTCGCGCGCGCCCTGTTCGCGGCGGCGGACGGTCCGGTCCGCGCGCGGGCCGACAGCCTGACCCTCGACGGCGTGCCGGTCGCGGTGAGCCTCGCGCTGACCGACGGGCGCACCGCGACGCTCCTGAAGACCGCCTACGACGAGACGCGCCGCGCGCAGGCCCCCGGCCTCGTGCTGGAGGCGGAAATCGTCCGGGCCTGCCACGAGACGCGCTTTGCCGACCGTCTCGATTCGGCCGCCCTGCCTGGATCGGCCCTGGAAGACCTCTACCCCGAGCGCGAAGCCGTGCTGGAGATCGTGGCGCTGCCGCCGGACGCGCGCGGGCCCGCGCTCGACCTGAGGATCCGTCTCGCCCGCCTCGGACAGCGCGCCCGCGCCGCGGCGAAGCGGGCGCTGCGGCGGCGCTGAGGCGGGCCCGAACCGCTCCGGCGCGGGAACGGGCCTCGTCCGCGCCCGTTCTGCCCGGGATGGTCGAGTCGCCGCGTGCATTCCCGCCCCGGTCCCACGCCGCGCGCCCGCGCGCCAGGGGGATCGGCCGGGCCCTCCTGCTGGTGGCGACGCTCGCCGCGGTCGCCTGGATCGCGTTCCACCTGCGCTGAGGCGGGCGATCCGGGGCGACGGATCGTTGCCCGGTCGCGGCACCCGATCGCTGAGGTGGCGCAATCCGCCGCCGCGCCCTCGCGGGCCGGGCGGTCGCGCCCGGTTTCCCTCCACCGGCTGCGACGACCCGGCAGCGGTTCGCTCGACCGACCCCCGATCCGGCCGGACGAAGCGCCCACCCGCGCGTTCGGTGCCGGGCGAGTGGTGCTAGCCGCGGAGCCGGGCGGGATTGCCGACCGCGACGCCGCCGGCCGGCACGTCGCGGGTGACCACGCTGCCCGCCCCGATGATCGCGTCGTCCCCGACCGTCACGCCTGGCAGGATGATGGCGCCGCCGCCGATCCAGACATTCGCCCCGATCGTCACGGGGCGCCCGAATTCCAGCATCCGGCGCCGCTGGACCGGGTCGCGCGGGTGGTCGGCGGTCAGGATCTGCACGCCGGGCCCGATCTGCGTCAGGTCGCCGATGCTGACCCGGACCACGTCCAGGATGCAGCAGCCGTGGTTCATGAACACGCCCCGGCCGAGGCTGATGTTGTAGCCGTAGTCGCAGTGGAAGGGCGGCCGGATGTTGCAGCCCGCGCCGACGCTGCCGAACATCTCCTCCAGGAGGGCCTGCCGCTCGGGCTGGCCCAGGGTCTGGCTGGCGTTGTAGCGGTCCATCCACGCCGAGATGCGCCGGTTGTCGGCGGCGAGTTCGGGGTCGTCGGCGACGTAGAGGTCGCCGGCGAGCATCCGCTCCTTCTGGGAACGTCCGTCCGAAGAGTCGGCCATGCATCCTCCTGGTTGTAATCGGGATCGGTGGCGGCGCGCGGCCGCGGGATCAGGCCTGCCCGACCCGCTCCAGCCACTGCGCCTCGGTCAGCACGGTGACGCCGTGCTTCTCCGCCTCCTTCAGCTTCGAGCCGGCGCCCGGCCCCGCCACCACGAGGTCGGTGTTGCCTGAGACGGAGGAGGCGACCTTGGCGCCCATCCGCTCGGCGGTCGCCTTCGCCTCGTTGCGGGTCATCCGCTCCAGGCTGCCGGTGAACACCACGATCTTGCCGGCGAGGTCGCCGGCGCCGGAGGGCGCGGCCGTCTCGGGCCGCTCGGTGCGCACCGCGTCGAGCAGCGCCTGGACGGCGTCGCGGTTGTGCGCCTCGGCGAAGAAGTCGATGAGCGCGTCCTTCACCACATCGCCGACGTCGCTCGCGCCCTCCGCGAAGCGCAGGTAGGCGTCGCAGGGCCGCTCGCGGGCCGCGCGCGACAGGGCCTCGTCGAGGGCCTCGCCCTCGCCGAAGGCAGCGACCAGCCTGTCGCGCGCGGCCGCGCCGAGACCCTTCACGGCGCCGGGCGCGAGGATCTCCGGGGGCAGGCCCTGCTCCGCCCGCTCCGCGACGCGGTCGAGGAGCGCGTCGCGCACCACCGGGCCGATCCGCTCCACCGCGTCGAGTTCCAGCCACGCGACACCCGGGCGGCAGGCACCGGCCGCGTCGACCGCCGCGATCAGGGCCGGCATGTCCGGGAACACCTTGGCGAGCTCCTTCGCGGTCACCTCGCCGACATTCGGGATGCCGAGCCCGAAGATGAAGCGCGGCAGGGCGACGCTGCGCCGCGCCGCGATCGCCGCGAACAGGTTCTCGATGGCGAGCGCCCGCTCCTCCTTGCGCGCCGCCTTCTTGGGCTGGCGGACCGTCTCGCCGGCGGCGCGCGCCGCCTCCTCCTTCTGCCGGGCGCGCGCGTCGGCGAGCGCGCGGCGGCGCGCCGCGAGCGAGTCCCGCACCGCCTCGAAGTCGAGCCGGAAGATGTCCGCGGGCTGGCGGATAAGCCCGTCCTCGTAGAGGGTCTCGATGTAGGTTTCTCCGAAGCCCTCGATGTCGAAGGCGTTGCGCGAGACGAAGTGCTTCAGCCGCTCCAGCCCCTGCGCCGGGCAGATCAGGCCGCCCGTGCAGCGGCGCACCGAATCCGGCTTCTTGGTGCGCGGGTTGAAGGCGCGCACCGCCTTGCTGCCGCAGGCCGGGCAGGTCTCGGGGAAGGCGTAGGGCCGCGAATCCGCGGGCCGCTTGTCGAGCACCACGTCCATCACCTTCGGGATGACGTCGCCCGCCCGCAGCACGATCACGGTGTCGCCGACCCGGATGTCGCGGCCCTCGCGGATCGGCTCGCCGTCGCCGCCGACGCCCCTGACGTAGCCCTCGTTGTGGAGCGTGGCGTTCGACACCACCACGCCGCCGACCGTGACCGGGCGGAGCTTGGCCAGCGGGTTGAGGGAGCCCGTGCGGCCCACATTGATCACGATGTCCTCGACCACCGTGAACGCCTCCTGCGCGGCGAACTTGTGGGCGAGCGCCCAGCGCGGCGAGCGCGAGACGAAGCCGAGCCGACGCTGCAGGGCGAGGTCGTCGACCTTGTAGACGACGCCGTCGATGTCGTAGCCGAGATCCGCCCGCTCCGCCTCGATCCGCCGGTAATGGGCGAGCATCGCGGCCGTGTCGGTGCAGCGCAGGGTGAGCGGGTTCACCGGCAGGCCCCAGGCGCGGAAGCGCTCCATCACGCCCGACTGTGTACCTTCGAAGGCGGGTTCCGCCGCGCCCCACGCGTAGGCGAAGAAGCGCAAGGGGCGGGACGCGGTGATGGCGGGGTCGAGCTGGCGGAGCGACCCGGCGGCGGCGTTGCGCGGGTTGGCGAAGAGCGGCCTGCCCTGCGCCTCCTGGCGCGCGTTGATCGCGGCGAAATCCGCGTGGCTGAGATAGACCTCGCCGCGCACCTCGCAGACCGGCGGGACGCCCGCCCCCGTCAGCCGCTCCGGGATGTCCTGCACCGTGCGGGCGTTGGCGGTCACGTTCTCGCCGACCTCGCCGTCGCCGCGCGTCGCCGCGGTGACGAGCGCGCCGTCCTCGTAGCGCAGGGACAGGGAAAGTCCGTCGATCTTCGGCTCGGCCGTGAAGGCGAGAGGCTCCGCGTCCGGCCAGTTCAGGAAGCGGCGCACGCGCGCGACGAACTCCTCCACCTCCGAATCCGCGAAGGCGTTGCCGAGAGAGAGCATCGGCACGGCGTGGCGGACCTTGGCGAACTTCTCCGAGGGCTTCGCACCGACGGAGGCGCTCGCCACGCCGGTGCCGGCGAGATCGGGAAAGCGCGCCTCGATGCCCTCGAGGCGGCGGCGCAACCGGTCGTATTCCGCGTCCGTGATCTCGGGCGCGTCCTCCTGATAGTAGAGGCGATCGGCCTCGGCGATCCGCTCCGAGAGCGCCGCGTGCTCGGCGCGGGCGGCCTCCTCGGTTCCGGGCAGGTCGGCGTCCTCGATGTTCGCGCTGGCGTTCGCGGCGGAGTTCGGCATCATCGCGGCTGGGTTGTGGGTGGGCAGGCGCTTCTATCGCATGGTGGCCGGGGATGGCGACCGGGGCGCCCCGCATCCACGTCTTTTCCCCGCGCCCGCTCGGGAGGACTGCCGCATGGTTCGCGCGGTGCGATGACGGTCCCGTTCGCAGCGCTTGCGGCCGGCTGGGAGGTGGCGGAACCCGGAGCGGGCACAGCCACCGTCGTCTGGCTCGTCGACCTCGCCCTGCCGCCGTCCGCCCTGGCGGCCTGCGACGCGGTGCTGTCGGCGGACGAGCGTGCCCGTGCCGGCCGCTTCCTGAGATCGGAGGATCGGGACCGCTACCGCGCCAGCCACGCGGCCCTGCGGCTGGTCGTCGGCCGCGCTCTCGGGACCGATCCGCGCGGCCTTGCCTTCTCGGCGGGGCCGAACGGAAAACCGGAACTCGCCGGCGCGACGCGGGCGAGCCTCGCATTCAACCTCTCGCACTCGGGCGGGCTCGCTCTCGTCGGGCTCTCGGCGCGCCATCCCATCGGCGTCGATGTCGAGCGGGTCCGGCCGCTGCCCGACGCGCTCCGCATCGCCCGCGAGCATTTCGCGCCCGACGAGGCCGAGGCTCTGGCACGGACGCCAGCGCACGCGCGCGAGGGCGCGTTCTTCGGCCTGTGGACCCGTAAGGAGGCGGTGGTGAAGGCGCTCGGCGCCGGTCTCGCCCTACCCCTCGACCGTTTCAGCGTCACGCTTCCACCCGCCCCGCCCCGCATCCTGAGGATGCCGGAGGGCCCCCGCGACTGGACCCTCCGCACTCTCGATCCGGGCCCCGGCTACGCCGCCACCGCCGCGGTCGCCGGCAGCGGTGATTTTCCGGTTCTACGAGCCCTCCCAGTGGGTTGGCCCGGTCTTCTCCGCTGACGGCGAAGATTCTCGCACGAGATCGCGGAAGTCCGCTTGCGGTGCGGCGAGCCCGCGGCTATACACCCGCTCGCCGGCGCTGACCGGCCTTCGGAGTGTAGCGCAGTCTGGTAGCGCACCACGTTCGGGACGTGGGGGTCGCAGGTTCAAATCCTGCCACTCCGACCAGTTTCCCCTCTGCAAAGTGCCTTCCCGGGGCGCAGAGGAATTCCCCGACCAAACATTCGACCAAACATCGGTCGGATGCGACGTCGAGCGGTCAGGCCGCCTTCCGCTTCCCGCCACGCCGGCCCAGGGCCTCGCGCGCACCTTCCATGTGCTTCGCCGAGTGGTGCCCGTAGCGGCGTTCGATCATCTCGACCGACATCCCGACGTACCCGGCGAGCTCCCAGATCGGGACCCCGGCCTGCATGCCCCACGTCACCGCCGTGTGCCGGAGGCTGTGCCGCACGACGTCGTCGCCCAGGCCCTCCTCCCAGACCAAGTTGGCGAACGACTTCTTCGTCGACCCAACCGGCTTGCCCTCGAACTCGACGACGTACGTCTGCCCGAGGGTGTGGTGCCAGCGCCACAGATGGTTGACGAGCGAATCGGGCATCCGGACCGTCGGGGCGCGCTTGTTGTCCCGCTCCTGCGTCCCGAGCGCCTTCCGGTGGAAGATCGCCACCCGCTTGATCGTGGGCACCTGCACCCGCCTCTCGAACACCTCGCCGTCGATGGTCCGGGTCTCGACGCGTTCCTCGACCGTCGTCTCGGTCGTGAGCTCCATCCAAGGCTTGCCGACCTCCTTCACGAAGCTGGCGCCGCAGATCGAGCCCGACCGCGTGCCGGTCCGGAGCGCCACCACGATGAAGCGCGCGAGGTGCCACGCCGGTCGCCGAGGCATAACGTAGGTCTCGCCCTTCCTGGGACCCGACGCGATGGTCTGGACCTCGCGCTTCCGCCAGGCACGCCAAAGCAGGCGGGCCGCCTCGCCCCGCCGCAGCCACCTGTCCCTCTCCTGGCCCTTCGGCGGCAGCGTGACGCTGACGGTGTCCCGCGTCAGGCTGTCCTTGATGGCCAGGTTCACGGCGGCGCGGAGGTCCTCAAGTTCGCGTCGCGGGCCGCCGGCCGAGACGACGCGCTGCTTCGTAGGCTTGGAGTAGCCCCGGCGGGCGGGCACGCCGTCCTTGCCTGTGCCGAGCCGGGCGTGCGTCTTCCACGGCTGGCCGACGCGGGAGGCCACGTACTGCCCGCACGTCACGCTGTCGACGTCGGCCAGGGTCCGCTCCCCCCACCACTCCAGAAGCGCGAACACGCGCTGGGCGAGCTCCTCGTGGCGCGCGACGCCGCCCCGGTACTCGCCCGTCGCCGGGTCGAGCACGCCGCGCTTCGCGTCCAGGTACCGGCTGAGGACCTCGGCGACCGTGACCTCGCGCGCGTTCCGGCCCTTCCGGACCTCGACGTTGGCGGTCGCCTGGATGGCGATGGCGTCCTTGTAGTCCTGGAGGACCGCTAGGACCTTGCGCTCGTTCTCTTTGCGCTCCGCGCCTTCGCCAAGGCCGATGCCAGTGCTAGCGACCTGCTTCCGGTTGTGCATGACGACCCAGACGCCGCCGCGCTCGATGCCGTCGGTTCCGACGCGGCCCTCGCGGTACCAGGCGTAGGGCTCGCCCCTGCCTCCGACGCCGAGCTTGCGCGGGGTCTTTCGTCGCTTGGCTGTCGTTCCTGGTCGTCGCGCCATCCCCCTCCCTCTCCCTGCCTCCATGCGCGCAGGCCCCTGCGCGTCACCATCACGAGACGACCGCGACGCACGCATGCGAGCTCGCCCCGGCCGACGGCACCCCGAAGCTGGGGTACCGTGTAGCCGGGCGCGCCGTAGAGGCCTTGGCACTCCGGCGCCCACAGGGCGTCCGCCAGCGACAGAGGCAGGTCCAGGTCGGCGCCCTGAAGCGCCCAAGAGAGCCCGTCGGAGACATCGCGCCAGACGTCGGTGGAGGCGGTAATCTCGTAAGTCGTGGTCATCGCGGGCAGAGTCCCAAAATGTTTGGTCGCAAACAAGCCGGTTCGATTGCCGTGGTTAAGGTCGTGGCCGTGCCGGTCCCGGACGTCAGACGAGCTCCGTGACGGTCACCCGGCGCCGCGGCCGGGAGGCCCACTCGGCCAGAACTGTCCTGAGCTCGTCGGTGACGACGACAGTCGAGCTTGTCGCGTGCCATCCCCGCATCGAGACCTGGACGCGGGCGCCGGCCCGTTCGGCGAGGCGTCGGGCGGTCGAGCGCGAGCAACCGACCGCATGGGCGATGTCGAAGAGTTCGACGCACTTGCCGGCCGGCGGCAGGCGGGCTTCGTCGATGGGCTCGGGCGGCAGGTGCGCGGAGAACGCGTTGACGGCCTGCGCGAGCCTCGCCGCCCGGGCGAGCTTCAGCCGCTTCTCGAACCGCTCGGCGCGAATTCGGCTATCGCCCTCGCGGCGCATCTCGGCGAGACGCTCACCCCAGCGCCATTCGTCGAGGGCCTGCGCGGTCGCGTGCGCGATCAGCTTCCCGTGCAGGTCGCCGACGGCGGGGCCGACGAGGAGCGCCCGGGCGGTCCACGCTTCCCCGGTGCCGGGGTCGATGACGTAAGCCCGGAGCGGTGCCCCGGCATCCATGTGCGGGGCGACCTCGCGGGCGACGCCCCGGGGGAGATGACCGAGCCTGATATCGTTGCGCCACCAAACTTCGACGGCGTTCCCATCGTGCTCGTTGTCCGGCGCCCGGACGAGGACCAGCCGGTCGCCGGCGCGGGGGCGGACGGGATCGCCGTCCAGTCCCTCCGTCGAGTAGTCGTAGAACTGCAGGCCCGCGATCTCGCACCCGGCCCAGGGCTCGCCGGCGTGGATGCGGTCGGCCTCGATGGCGGCGTCGACGCCCTCCAGGAGGACGACGCCCGGGAGTTCAAAGGGGAAATCGCTCATCGGCTATTCCTCGACGATGCGCTGGAGGATTTTGATGTACTCGCGCAAATACCAGCGCGCCTGACGAAGGATCTCGTCGGAGGGCTGACCTTGACCCGCCCGCCAACGGCGCGCGTCGCGCTCGCTCTCACCGAGGTCGTTGGCCAATTTGGCGTGCCAACGGTCGCCATGCAGGGCGCGTCCGATCCGCTCCAACTGCTCGTAGTTCGTCTCGTCGAGGCGGGGGCCCTTGTTCCCGCGAGCGGCGGGCGGGGGCGTGTCGAGGCTGCTCATGGCGTCTCATCCCCGACTGCGCGCAGTACGCGGGCGGCGTGACGCCGGGCAGCATCCTTCAGCCACGGGACAGAATAGGGCGGCGGTGCCCCTTGGCCTGCGAGCCACCTCCGGACGGCCTGGTGCGTCTCACCCATGAGGGGGGCGGTCTTCCCGATCCAAAGCGGACCGTGCATTGCCTCTCCAATGCGGGCGATGATGTCGATGTCGCGCTCGGCGGGAGCCTCAGCGTCGGGGGTCGGCACGGGCCGGGCGGTGGAGCGGGCCTCAGACATTGAAGTCCTCCATTTCGAGCTCGGGAAGGTCGCGACCGTCGGCCAGCGCTTGGAACCAGTCGGTCAGCGCGGGGGACATGCGCGGCGCCGGAAATCCGGCAGGTGGCAGATCGGGCGCGACGGGCCGGACTTGGGCGACGTCGGCACGGACGAACTCGACGGCCGCGGCCGGCGTGATCCCCTTGCGCCGCGCTAGCTCGACCGCGAGGGCGAGGTCCCCGGCGGATAGGCGGCCGGGCGGCGGGACGGCGAGGAGACGGCGGATCTGCGGCTTGGGCGGGGGTGCCTTGGTCGGGGCGGAGAGAACGGCGATGTCGAGGCGGCGCAGGTGCGCGTAGACAGCCTGGACCGAGACACCCCAATCGGCGGCGATCTGCGCGATCTTCCGGCCCTTGGCACGCTCGGCGAGAAGGACGGCGTCGGGCGGGAGAAGGCGATGGCGGGGCATGGCTCGGGTCTCCAGGATCGGGGGCGGTTCGATGGCGGTAGGCTCGGGCTCGGCCTGCGCGATCTCGGCGAGCGCCGGGAAGACGGCGGCGACGGCGCCCGGGTCCTGGTCCCGGAGCGCCTCGGCCAGCGCGGCGGCGGCCGGTGGGAAGACGTAACGGCCGGTGGCGGGCTGTTCGGGGACGAGGGCCAGCGCCGCGCGGACGACGGAACCGACGGCGGCCTCGAAGGCGAGGCGGGACTCCCAGGCCGCGGTCGCCTTGGCGTCGCCGCGACGGGCAGCACCGGCTAGCGCCGAGGCGATGCCCCGCTCGGCTGGGGAGATCATGGGGGGCGTCAGGCCCCTGCGAGAATACACGCCTTGATATGAGACGGTGATGCCGGCGGCGCGGATGCCGCGCGACGCGCTCCCGAGGGCGAAGCCGGACTCGATGGCCACGGCCGCGTCGATTTCCGAGCAGGCCATGGGGCGCCCCCCGGCGCGGCGGGGCGCGACGTCGCCGGCCTGGGCGCGTCCCTTCTGGGCGAGCGTCGAAATTGTCCGCTCGCCCAGCCAGGCCCAGCGTTCTGCCGCGGCGTCGGCGCCGTACGAATCCACGATCCGCGCGACGAGCGACGCCGCCGGCATGGCGCGGACCGCGATGTCGATGCTGTAGACCCCGTCGCTCATAGGAGTGACCCCTGCGAGGGGCGGCGGGGATCGGCGTCGGGCATGCGCACGGGGCGCCGGGTCGGGACCTGGGGCGCCGTCGGAACCGTGCGGACTTGCGCGACGGGGCGGGCGTCGACCGGCGCGGCCGGGGGCATCTCCGACGGCAGCGGCTCGACCGGGGCGCGGACGGCGCGGCGGTTGTAGGCCGGGCCGGCCGCTTGCCTCTCGTCGGCCAGGAGATGTCTCAGAAAGTCGGGGAGCGACGCGATATCCTCGTCATCGAGGTGGGGGTTACGCACGGGCGGCCTCCATGGGGACGACAACCGTCTCCAGTCCGAGGCCAGCGAGGATGCGCCGGCCCGGCGGGCGCCGGCGGGCGCGCACGTCAATGAGATACGCCGGGGACACCCCCAGCGAGCGGGCGGCCGCGCTGGCCGACCCAGCGGCCTCCACGCGGTCCCGGAGCAGGTCGAGGACCTCCTCGCGGGATACTTTGGCAATCGGTCCCATCGAAGTTATCATTTCCTCAGTAGTTGACCGCAAGGCGCTATTGCGACTCCCGTTGGCAACGATGGTATGAAAGTCGCGGCCTAGTGCAAGAGGAAATCGACACATGGAGGTTTGTTGCATTTCGCAACAAACCTCGGATGCCAATCCTTCGACTTTCGAAGCAATTTGGCCGTCGACAAAAGCTTGCGAATACTTGTCAAGCGGTCCACCTTACCCTCGTTGCCAACTCGTGAAGGGTTTCGCCGTGCTCTCCCTCCTCATCCTCGCCATCGCCTTCGCCGGGGTCGTCCTCCCGGTTCTGGCCGCCGCCGTCGCCGCGTCCCGGGGCGCTCCCGACGCCGCCCCGGCGGCTCCCGCGCCCCTCGGGGCCGCCATACCGCTCGCCGGACTGGGTCTCACGTGGCGCCGCCTCCGCACCGTCCGGACCGGCCGCGGCGAACGGGGCTTCTGGGTCGGCGACGGCGATCCGGCCCGGTACACGCGCGCCTTTCGACTGGCGAAGGGCCCCCTCTATGAAGCGGGCTATTCATGGGGCACCGCCGAGCGTTCGGGCGGGCAAGTCCAGCCCGTCTGCTGGGAAGACCCCTCGCAGGGCGACCAGGTCTCCCTCGACGCCATCACCGCGGCCGAGGCCGCCCTTGCCGCCGACGACGTCCGCATCGCCGAGGCCGAGACGCGCCGCGCCCGGGAAGCCGAGCTTGAAGCCCAGCTAAACGGTGACGCCCGGCGTGCCGACATGGAGGCCCTGCAGCAGTCCCTCCGCGTGAAGGGATGGGCCTGGAGCCGGCGGAAGCGCGACGTCGCCGCCGCGCTGCTGGCGGAGAAGCCCGGCCCCGGCGGGGCGCCCCGAGCGGCGGCGGCCAAGCTGGCCCGCGAGATGGTCGCTGAGGTCGACGCGGCCATCGAAGCCGTCAAGGCCCGCGTCGCCTCCGACCAGTCGCACGCGGACTGGCTGGCTAAGGCCGAGGACGAGGACGTCCGCCGGGCGGTGCACTACGCGACGCAGATCCTCTCGGACCTGGACGGCGACATGGCGTCTATTGAGAACGGCGTCGGGTGGTCCAAGGCCCACTCGCACACGGGCCACGTCCTCGCCGCCCTGCCGGAGCTCAGCATCATCGAGGCGACGCACGCCCTGGCCGCGGTGTGGCGCCATCGGCGCCAGGTCCGGCCGGAGTTCCTGCGCCGCATCTACGGGGAGCAGGCGTGATGGCCAAGCGCATCGAATCCCCCTGGCAGGGCGACCTCTTTACCGTGGACGCCCTGGTCTACACCGCGTCCCAGGATGCCCTCGACGCCGAGGCGACCGAGGCCCTGCGGGCGATCCTCGGGGCCAACCCCAAGCGGGCCTGGACGCTCTGGAACGCCCGCAGGGACAGATCCGGCGCCCTGCTCAATTCCGTCGACATCGAGGGGCAGCCCCGGCACGAACTCCGGATCACGGCGGTCGGTGGCCAGCGCCGTTACCAGTGGCTCGCCACGCGGATGGGTGAGCAGTTCGAGCTCGGTCCGGAGCACTACGCCCCGGGGGGCGCCTGATGCTCGCCCATCTCGCCACCGCCATCGCCACCATCCTGGCCTGGGAGGTCGCCAGGCTTCTGCTTCGGGCTGCGCGTCCGATCCCAGACTACCGCGCCCGAGGTCGCCGATGCCCGCGCTGAGGCGGCCCTGCTCCTGCCCCCGGGGCCGCCCGGGGACGAGTGGGTCGTGTTCCGCTACGTTTCCCATGACGATGAGGAAGGCGTCGACGGCCTGTCGCCGGCGCGCCGGGCGTGCCTCCACTGACTGACGCCGGACGAGGTCGCGCTGCTCCGGCGGCGCATGCCGGAGCCGATCGCGCGCCACATTGACAGGCAGACGACGATCCGCGGCGTCCGCCACGTCGAGCCGCTCCAGCCCGTCCTGAAGCTGCGCAATCTCGTCGAGCTTGCTAGCGGCGGAGGGGGCCACAGCGGCAGCGGTAAGCGCCGGAAATCCGGCGGACTCATCTCTTGCTGGGTTTGGCAGGGACGATCCGGATCTCCGGACAAAACTTCAGTGTGACCGCGACGGCGACTAGGCGATCAACTTTTTGTCCTTTCGAGCAAGTCTGCTGGAATAATCATATACGAAATACAAAATTAACTACCCAATAAATTTGAGTCTTGACAGATGTCTGAGGCGGAGTGAAAATCGTGAATCTCGAGCAGCATGGCTTTCTCTGAAAGGTGAAGGTTCTGTGTATCTGCACAGATGAACCGCTGCTAGCGCTAAGCGCGACCATCGAGGCCGTACCGTGCCCTCGTGCGCACGGATAAGGGTTCCTGACCCGCACTATAGTGATGTTTTGCGGGTCAGGAACCTATTCATCGAAAGAAAATCAATTTCGCGGGCGATATAGGAATTTTCTTACGAAATGCTGGCAAACATCAGCTTTCATTCGCAAGTTAATACAATCTCCGACGGATATTAGGGCCTATTGTCTCTTGAGCCCGTTGCGTGGATGAGCGTTTCTCCGTTTTGGCCATCGCCATCGCCGTCGCCGTCTCCTACGGATGCGTTTACGACCGGGGCGTCGCGGCCGAGCACGGTCAGACGCTCGCGGCGCGGGACGGCTGGAAGGCGCGGGCCATCTAGGCCGAGCGGTCGCGGCGGAAAACGAGGAGTCCGCCCTCGCGTTCGGACAGCAACTGTCCGAAAATGCGGACACCTTCGACCGGGCCGACGCGCAGGCCCGTGCCGACGCTGCCTGCGGGCGGAAGCAGCCTTTTACCGGTCAAGCTGATGGGGCTCTGCGCTAAATTGTACGTTCTCGGCGAGCCTCACGCGGACATCGTCGAGCGTGACCGGGCGGAAGCCGAAGCAATCGACGCCGACGTCGGTGCTGGCGTCCGTGCCCGGCAGGCTGCCGTGGGAATGCCCATAGAGATGTAGGTCGCCGTAGTGCATGCGCGGCCAGACCCGGTGCGCGTAATGGCTCAGCCAGAGGCCCTGAGGCGCGCAGTCCGGGTCCTGGACGACCACACGGGTGACGTCGAGGATGCCGTCCCAGGGCAGGCGTGCGCCGATCTTGTCGTGGTTGCCCCGGACGAGGAAGCGGCGACGGCCACGAAGGCGGGAGAAGACGGACCGGGCGTAGTTCTCGCTGCAGCGGTAGCAGAAGTCTCCGAGGTGTCAGACGGTGTCGTCGAGGTGCGCGGCGGCGTTCCATCGCGCGATCAGCGTCTCGTCGTGCTCCTCGATGGAAGCGAACGGGCGTAGGATCGACATCCTCGGCGAGAGGATTGCGACGTGCCCAAAATGGGTATCGAAAACAAAGAGATGGCGTGACACGTGAGCCTCGCGGATGGCGGAGGCTCGGCACGTGGCGGCGCTCCAGGGGTCAGTCGGTCTGGGGCTCGCGTAAGGGTTTCACGATGTCGTCTCCTAAGAGCCTGTTTGAGGTCCTCCGCCGGCCGTCCCCATCTGTCTCGTGTCACCAATACACGATCCGTCTGGCAGGACGGAGGAGAGAGCAGATGTGGACGGACCGGCAT
>NZ_BPQO01000020.1 GCF_022179285.1 Methylobacterium hispanicum
CCACGGCCGTCCAGGTCGCATCGGGTCTGCAGGTTCGGGTCACCGACGTCGATCGTCGTGTCGCGCTGACGGACGTGTTCGCCATCGCGGTCTCGTCCCCTCTCAGACTGAACGTCGCCGCCATCCTGCCCGGCACCTCGGGCAGCGTCTTCTCGGGCAAGGCGAGCGCGCAGGGCGGACGAGCGCCCTACACCTACACAGTCTCGGCCGGGCAACTGCCGACCGGGCTATCGCTTAATCGCGACGACGGCAGCATCACGGGCACGCCGCCCAATGCTACGGATCAGACACTCACGCTTCAGGTGGCGGATGCGGATGGACGGACGGACAGCGCCGCGACACGGATCTCGGTGGTCGCCCCGGCTGTCACCCCATCGAGCAACAGGCTGACTCTGAATGGGTTCTACCCGAACATCGACAACAACCGTCACCCCTATTCAGCGTCCGTCCAGCCGGCAGGTGGCGCAGCGCCGTATAGATTTACAATAACGGTCGGGACGCTTCCCAGCGGAGTTGCATTGAATCCCGACACAGGAGAGATCGCAGGGACGCCCGCGGGTATACCCGACGATTATTCTTCCACGATCACGGTCCGGCTAAGCGACGCAGCGGGGGAATACATTGACACTTCGTTCTTTGTAAGGACATGGCGAGGTCTTCAAATCATAGGGTCTCCATACAATAGGATCGGAATTGTCGGGCAGGAATTTTCTGGTGCGGTGGTTACAGCGACGGGAGGCTTCGGCCCCTATGACATTCAGTTTACATCCCTTCCGCCGGGTCTCCGTTCAGTGAAACTGAATAGCGCCGCCCATGCTATCGTGGGCGTACCAACGAGCCTGGGAAACTTCCCCATAAGCTGCGTCGCGATAGACGCAGAAGGAAACAGGGCGACATGCTCCAATACCGCAATCAGATCGATCACCGTTGTAGACATGGCAACGCCGGGCCAAGTCAGCCCTTCGAAAGTCGCGGTTGTTCAGCCTAATGGATACCGCTTTGGCGGGACGTTCGAATATGGATCTTATTATACGGGAAGGATTCGAAATAACGCATTTGGTATGAGCTATATGAATGTCAAAAAATACGACCAAGTTAGGTATGCAAATACGTCAATCGAATACGAATATCCGTTTCCTGTAAAAGTTGATTGCGTCCGTGTTATCAATAACCCAATCGGAACAGACAATGATATCAATGTTTATTACGATTCTGAATCCGGAGGGGGCAAGCAGTATGCGGGCATTGCCCGGTATGACAAAACTAACGGAAGATGGCAGCTCGGGCGGCCCGTAATTGGGCGGAAGTTCTACCTTGCTATCACAAAGACATTAAACTACGACGTAGATCTGAGAATGTACCCGATGAGCAATGCTGATTACACCGACGGCGCTTATGCGGACGGCAATGCTGCGGAATTGCCGTATTTCATGGACCTATCGAATATTGGGCCGGAGCAGACCCTCGACTACAATGAGTTTATAGATGTTCGTACAGGCTTCAGTCGCAACCGACCCATGGGCGCATGGGTTCCCTATGACGATGACTATAACTTCGAGATGCGAGGCACTTGGCTTCCGCAGGGAGTGACGTTCGATCCTGTGCGCGCCAGGATCTCAGGCAAGGCCGGTCTGCGTCGTGCTACGGACCCGAAAACCGGCTCGAACATGTTAAGTATTGGATTTTTGATTCGCGACCGTTGGGGGAGGATTTACGACACGCCGCTTACGGCTTATAAGACCTACTATTACGTGGTGCCTCAGTGATTCATCTACGGCGATCGAGCCACCCCCGCAACTGGCAGCGGGGTGGCCGGACCTGACAGGGAAGGCGGTACGTCTGAACCCTTTAGCGGATGCGTGCCGCCGATACTGCAGGATTGACCGTTTTCGACTTCCGCCGCCTGGGGAACCGATCCCGGCCCTGTTCATGCGTGATCGTTACGAATTGCTTCAGGTTGAGCTCAGGCAGGATCCTCTGCGAGCCGTCAGGCCTGGGCTCGGCATTTACGTCGTATTGGATGCAAAGCTTAGGCGGCAGCGGTGAGATACCCCGTTCTTGCCGGATTTGCACATCTTGGAACGCAGCTGGGCAATCGCCTGCGCACAGCCATGCCTTGCGGTTTGCCCGCGGAACAGGTGCAATGCCTGGAGGCTACGGAGTTGTTCGATGACCGGAGATTACCGGACGGAATTTCCCGATTTCGGGACGATGGACGTCGAGGTCCCCTCGGATTTCAGCGACGTTTCATGGCGGAACGAGAGCTGCCCCTGCTTCCACGTGCAAGCCGCCCAGGCATTCCTCTGGATCGACTACCAGAATCGCGCCCGGCGCGAGCACGAGGGAATGCCTCGCTTCACGCTCACCGTCTCGGAGGACGGGCAGCATCCGGTCGACGCGCGCGAGCCTCTCTGCGCCACGGACGACTGGGCGATCATGATGCAGGCCGTCGGCGCGCGCCGCGCCGAGATGACGGCGCGGCCGGCGATCTAATCGCGGATCCCTAGCGCATGGCCCGGCGCGCGACATCCGCCACGAGGGCGAACAAGCTGCCGCTGGCGATTCCGAGCGCCCCCGCGGCGGCCATGCGCTGTCCGGAGCTCGACGTCGACCAAGTGGCCGGCTCGAAGCCGACCCAGAGGCCGAGGCCCAGCATCGCGGCGGCTGCCAGGACGAAGAGGACGGCGGCCCCGATGCCGAGGCCGCCGATGCGGCGCTCATCGACGATCTTCGCTGTGGTGGCGACGTACATCTCGGTATGCGCTCCGGAAGCAATGCCTGCTGCCGCGCAGGCTACCAAGCCAGACCTCCACCCCTCTGCGTCGCTTGTCAATGCTCGTTCCTTCGCAGCTCTCCGCGAGCATCTTCCGTGCGGACTGCGGCGGTGCGCTGCGTCGGGTGTTGCTCGGAACGGACGAGGGCGCCCGTAGGCGCCCCTGCGAAGCGGCTCGGCGACGGCCTCAGGCCGCGGCGGGTGCGGGCGCGCGTGACGGATGGGACCAGCCTTCCAGACCGAGTTCCATGGCCGCGGCCTCGGCGGCCTCCGGCGTGGCCCATTCCTCCTCCTCGACCGCCGCGCGGGCCTGGGCGACGAGATGGGTGAAGACGAGCTCGGGCTGGATGTCGCGGTCGAAGCAGACCACGGCGGCGTATAGGGCGGCGAGGTCGTCAGGCTTCATCTCCAGCAGAGCCTCGACCATCTCGGCGCGGGAGCCGAAGCCAAGGTCGCGGCCCCGCCACTTCTCCAGGACGAGCCATCCGCCCGAGCGTCCTTGGGTGCCGAAGACGAAGTCGCCCTGGTCGGTCCCTGGGTAGGTGGTGGCCTCGCCGTCCAGGTAGCTCCTGATCCCGTCGCGGCAGGCGTCCAGGAACAGCCGCTCGCCGTGCCGCTCGGCGTATTTCCCCCAGAGAGCGTCGAGGCCAGCATCGATCTCGGCCTCGCCGTTCTCGACCTTGCCGGACATGTCCGCGCCGCCGACCTTGATGTTCCAGGCGAGATGGCTGCCGCCGTAGCGCTCGCCGTGGGTATCGTGACCGGCGAGGAAAGCCGCCATGTCGAGCCGGGTGCGGTGCGGATAGACGTAAGGGACGGATGCCGCGTCGTGCGCAGCCCGCAGGTCCTCCGGCAGGATGTCGTCCCCCGGGAGGCCGGGGACCGTTCCGGCGTTGGCGGCCTTGAGGACGATCGCGTGCTCGCTCGGCGGGGTCGGCCGAGGATCGTCGATGTCGGGAACGTTGCCTAGATAGCCCGGCGTGGCTTTCAACCACGTCGCGAAGTCGCGCCAGTCGGTCATGGTCGAGACGCGCTCGAACTCGTCCCGCTGGGCCCGCGTCGGCCCGCTGCTTCCGCTCCCGCTTCGCAGATGGTTGAGGAGCACGACGGAGCCGTTGTCGGCGTCGATCACGACGAGACCGTTGTACTCGCTGCCGATCAGGCCGCCCGCGTTGTAGGCCGAAGCGGCCACGACGATCATGGTGCGACCGCCTTCGAAAGTCAGATCGCGACGGAAGCCGTCGGCGTGGTGCCAGTTCGCGATGCGGTTGCCCAGCGGGTTCATCGATCTTGCCCTCGTTCCTTCACGGAGAAGGATCCGGGCTCGCATCGAAAGAGGCAACCCGATCAGGCGGCGTCGGGAAGGCCGGACAGGGACCTCACCTCGGAAAGGAGAGCGCGCCTCGCGGCGACGAGCCGGACGGAAAGCTCGGCGCGCAGCGCGGCCTTCGACCGATCGGACGAGGCGGCGATATCGGCGTCGAGCGCCACGAGCCGACGCGACATCGTCTCGACGCGCGCGACCGCCAGGATCCGGGGGTTGCGATCCGCGAGGCATGCGACGGCGTCCTGGACGGCTCCGACGGCCGCGTAGGCGCGCTCGATGTCGGCGAGGCGCCCTCCCCCGCACCAGACTACGGGTCCGGCGGCGAACCCGAAGACGAATGCGCAGGAGGTCTCGCTGTAGGCGAACGGGATCTCGACGCCCAACGCCATGCCGTCGACGACGAACTGCCCCTCCTCGAAGCTTGCGCGTGCCACGGGGGAGCCGGGCTCGGCGAGATCGAGAAGGACGTCGCCGTACCGCGTCGTCAGACGCGTGCCGGCGGGCGGCCTTCCGGCACCGGCCATGACCGGAGGGAAGCGGAGCACGCTGGCGGTGATCGTCGGCGCGGTTTCCGCGCGGCCGCCTGTCCTGGAATTCGCCATCCGTGCGATTGCCGGTTCGAGTTCATCCGAGCGACGACGATAGCTTCGCGGCCGCATTCCTGGAAGGAACTAAAACGGCATCGACCACATTCGCGGAAAGGAGGTTAAATCGATGTTCCCGGATTGCTCCTTTCGCGGCGCGCAAGATTGCTCTCCGGTAACCCCGTCGGAAGCCCGATGTCCGCCAGGAGTTTGATCGTACGTCGATGCCGACTGGCCCGCGGGTTCGTCCAGCGGACCCGCGACGCCTGAGGGGTCGGCTTGAGCGGAACATCGAAAACGATGCGGATCGGCCCGCCCTCGTCCATCGTGCCCAGAGGAAAAGGGTCGGCGTGCCGCTCGCGACCGGTCCGATCGCGTGTCTGCGCATCCCGACGATCGGTGAGCATGAGAGCCGGAAGGAACGGCGAAGGAGTTTGGCCGAGGGCGCCCGGACCGGTGGCCGTCCGGCACGGCCCAGGTGCGCGCGGAGGCGAAGCGTTCTACGATCGCGACCGGGAGGATCCATGAAGCACGCAACCATCGTCCTGGCGGCCGCGATCGCCGCCACCTCCGCCCACGCGGCCGGACAGCAGCGTGGCGGTCCGCTCCGCAGGACGGTCTGCGAGGGCCCGTTCGAGAGCGGATCCGGCATGGCCGGATCGCTCGTCGGAGACGCCTGCGCATTGCAGGCCGACAGCGATCCGGAGCGTCTGGTCCAGTCGGTCTGCGATCAGAAGGCCCTTTGCCGCGTGGAAGCGCTGGTCCGGCCCGGCAGCCCGGCCGCGATCGTGAAGGTCCTGGGCGTCCGGCAGTTGGCGATGGCCCCGGCGGAGACCTCCGCGTACCTCGAGAAGGTCGCCGGCCGGCTGGACGGCATCCTGGCGCCGCAGGGCGCGGGCTGCGACAACCCGCAGGACACCGCTCAGGACAGGGTATCGGTGCAGTTGAACGGCCTGACGGGTCCCGCGATCCAGATCTACGGCCGCTACTGCGCGGTCACGAGCGGGAGCGGAGACCGGGTCGCGGATGCGGGCTTCCAGGCGATCCTGAGAGGCAACTGCGCCAAGGTGGGCGTCCCGGACGCGGATCTCAGAACGGGACGGGCGGGCGAGAAGGCCGAGATCGTGGTCTCGGTGCCCGCCACGGGGCCGACCAGGATCGACGGCGAGGCCCTGGTCCGCTGTCCGATCCGGCAGGCGTACACGCCACGCTGGTGGATCGACGGCAACTACACATTCAGGGGGCGCTATCCCCGATAGGACGCGTCCCGGGGACCGGCATCGCTCAGATCGGGAGGCCTTTCACCTCGCAGGAGCGCTCGCCCTGGTGCCGACGGATGTCCGTGGTCCGCATGGCGTCCGCGAGCGCGCGCCCCGTGGCGCGAGGCATGAAGACGAACTCGGCCTGCGGCTGCGGGCGGCAGGCCTTGAAGGTCGCGACCACGTTGCCGGTCGGATCCTCGACGACGGTGGCGTTGACGACGTCGGCGAACAGGATCGTGCGGATGTAGCGGTTGCCCGCCATGTCCCGCTGCACGGCGACGAGCCGGTCCTGCTTCAGGACGACGGCGCCGTCGACCAGCGAAGGCCGGACGGTGGCCACGTAGGCCAGCGCCGGCATCGCCAGCCCGATCGACAGAAGCCCCATCGCGAGGCGGGACCGCTTGGTGAACTTGGTCCATGCCGACAGGAGCGCGAGCGTCAGAACGGCAGCGAGGATCGCGGCGACGAGATAGCTGTCGACCCACATGGTGTGGGCGGACATCGGCCAGTAGGCGGTCCAGATCGGATCGCCGCCGTCGGTCGAGACCTCCGCCAGGGCGTAGGTCCGAAGCATCGGCAAACCGTTCATTCAAGCCTCCCGGCACGGCCGACGTCGCGAGGCGCGGCTTGCGGACAACGTCTTCGCATGGTCGAGGTTTCGCATCGATTAACGATGTCTTTCGCCCGGCGTCGGACGAAGGAACGAACGTCGATCCTACGACGCCATGTTCCACGCGTTGTCCGCGAAGAAGGTGACCCGGTCGCGGCCGCCGCGCTTGGAAGCGTAGAGCGCCTGATCGGCGCGCTCCATCAGGACGTCCCCGCCGACGGCGCCGTCGCCGCACGCACCTCCGATCGAGACGGTGACGGATCCGATCGGCTCGCCGGTGTGGCGCTTGACGAACCTGCGCGCGGCGACGCTCGCCCGGATCCTGGCGGCGACGATATCGGCGGCCCCCTCGCCGGTGGCCGGCAGGATGACGGCGAACTCCTCGCCGCCCATCCTGGCTACGAAATCGCGCTCCCGCACGCAGTGGCGCAGCATCGCTCCGACCGACTTAATGATGCCGTCGCCCGCGGGATGGCCGAAACGGTCGTTGATCGATTTGAAGTGGTCGATGTCGATCATGAGCAGCGTGAAGGCCGTGCCGTTCTGGGCGCTGAGGTGCGCGTCGAGGCCGCGTCGGTTCAGCAGGCCTGTAAGGCCGTCGAGCGTCGTTTCCGTGCGCAGCGCCTCGAGTTCGCGGCGGAGTTCGAGGATGCGGACCTGCTCCGCCCTCAACGAAGCGCCGAATTCGCATATGGCCGCGCGCTGGGCCGCCAGCCGCTGGCGGTGGAGGGACACGATGGCCCGCAGGGCGCCCGCCAAGGGGCCGGGCTTGGCCGAAGGCAGGGCCGCGAGGGACTGCTCTATCCGGCCGACGATGCGCTCGTCCTCGTCGAGCGCCGCCGCGTGGGCATCCATGCCTTCGGTGATGGCGGCGAGCGAATCCGCGACGCCTTGTTGGACCGTCTGCGTCCGGCGGCGGGCATCGGGCGGAGCGATCCGCACGGCGATCTCGTGAAGTCCCTTCTCCGACAGGCAGCCGGCCTCCACCAGCACGGCCACCTCGGCGGCGGCCTCGCCATCCGGATCGCCCAGGTAGGCGTGGAAGGCGGCGAAGACCTGCGGATCGAGGACGAGGTCGTTGCCGAGGGCGAATTCGACGATCCGGGTGGCGAGCAGAAGGCTTGCCGTGACCTTCGTTTCCCGGCTCGATGCCGTAGGTGCTTCCGACTGCACGACGGACCTCCTGGAGCGGAGTCCTTCATACGCCGTCCAGGCTACGGACCGGTATACGCCGTCGATGCAATTTGATCGATCCAACCGGAGGTGTTTCATTGCCCGCGCCGCAAGGGATGGCGGAACGACTTCGACGAGGCGGCGTTGCTTCATCCGTGCCTTTGTGCGCATCTTCGCCGAAGCCGACCGGCTTGATGGATCGGCTGGAACTGGACGATGACCGGAAGCAGGACGGGCTTCGAGCACATCGGCACGACCTTGGCCGCATCGCGCCCAGGGAAAGCTGTCGCGTGCCTCCCGCAAGCGGGTGAATCCATCCCCTTCGCCTCGCCCGCCGGCAATTTCGTCGCACTGCATCAGCCCCGGACAGACTGACTTCCCGCGGGAGCAGCGAGACCGGAGCCATCCCAGCCTCCGGTCCGAACGGTTGAAGGGTCAAGCGCCCTCCCCTCGGCGGAGACCCATCCGCCGAGGAAAGAGACCATGTCCCGACCCTGGACCGACGACCTCGACGCGCAGCTCCGCAAGCTCCTCGTCGACGACGGCCTCACCGCCAAGCAGGCGGCGGCCATCCTCGGGCGGCCGTCCGGCGGCATCAACGTGCGCGCCAAGAAACTCGGTATCGTGCGTCTGGCCCGGCAGGACTGGGACGAGGCCGCCGTGGAGCACCTGCGTGAACTCTTCGCGGCCCGTCGGTCGGCGGAGGTGATGGCGCACGAGATGAAGCGGCCGATCGGCAGCATCCGGTGGAAGCTCGGCGACCTCGGCCTGAAGCGAGGACGCGGCGCCCGGACGATCGGGCTCCGGCCCGCGCCGGCTCCCCGGGTGAAGCCGGCTGCCGCCGATCGGGCGGCTGTGCGTCCCGATGCGCCGCCGACGAAGCGGCTTCCGATCGGCCGTCGAGACGGCGGCACGGGTTCGGAGGCGGTTCGGGCGCGTGGCCGGGCGGCGCACGCGGAGGCGACGCGCGCCGCCGACGCGATCCTCGCGGAAGCCAAGCGCGTCGAGCGCGAGGCGAAGCGCTCGGCCTGCGCCGCTCGGGCCGCTGCCGCCAAGGGCGCCGCGGCCGAGGCCAAGCGCCTCGAGCGCGAGGAGGTCGCGCGACGCCGCGAGGCGGCGGCTGCCGAGGAACGCCTCCGCCGGGAGCGCGAGCGCGCCGAGAAGAAGCGCCTCGCGGAGGTCGCAAAGGCGGCGAAGCGCGAGTGCGAGGGGCGGGAACTCCGCGTCGCGCGGGCCGAGGCAGTCACGGAAGGCCGCGGCGGCAACGTCGCGGGTGGCGTCGTGCGGCCCGTCGCGCCGAAGCGGACCGCCAAGGTGGCCACGCGGGACGAGGCCCTAGCGGTGCGCCGTTCGGCTTCGGAGGCGATCGCCCGCTTCCTGAGCGAGCGAGGAGCCACCCGGGTCGTCCTCGACCCCGTGGACGAGGTCGTCGCCGGCCTGCGCCGCAAGGGCTACGCGATCGTCCGAGACGGCGATGCGTGGCTGGTCGACGGACGGCACCGACTTCTTGGCTTCGCCGAGCTGCGGGACTTCGCGTCCAGGCGGGGCGTGGAGGCCTCGGCGTTCCTTCAAGCCGCCGAGTGAACAGACGGCCGGGACCTTCGGGCCCCGGCCGTGGAGACGAAGGGGACGTCCATGACCGATCTCACCGCCCATCCGGCTCTCGTGCTGAACGCCGACTACCGCCCGCTCTCCAGCCACCCCCTCTCCAGCTGGGGCTGGAAGGACGCGCTGACGGCCGTCTACTTCGGGCGCGTCGACGTGGTCGCGGTCTACGACAGGACGGCGCGGACGGCCGGCGGACGGCTGATCCCGCTTCCCTCGGTCGTGCGCCTCAGGACCTTCGTCCGACCCAGAAAGCGGGTCTCGGTCACACGCTGGGGCGTCTTCACGCGGGACGTGAACCGTTGCTGCTACTGCCTCGAGCAGAAGCCTGTCTCGGACCTGACCTTCGATCACGTGATCCCGCGCTCCCGAGGCGGACGGGACACCTGGGACAATCTCGCGACGAGCTGCATGCCCTGCAACTTCCGAAAGGCCGACCGGACCCCTGAGGAGGCCGGGATGCCGCTTCTGCAGCGGGTCTACGAACCGAGCCAAGCCGATCTCTACGCCCGCGGCATGGAGTTCGGCGTCCATCGGGACGTGCCCAGGGACTGGATCTCGTTCGTGTACTGGGCGGTCCCGCTGGCGGAGTGAGACTTGGCCGTTCGAACGGCTGCCCGAGCTCTCCTGGCGAAGGAGTCGGTTTCCACGCGGCGACGCGCCCGTTTTGTTAACGGGCGCGTCCCATGCTCTGGAGTTTCCGAGCATGCAAAGGCATGGACCGAGCGGAATGCCCAAGTCGTCGATGCCCGCCGCCCTCCTGGTTCTCCCGCTCTCTTTCGGGACGGCGACCCGAACGTAGAGACGCGGAAATTACAGCAGAACCCGGAGTTGAACGGTGTTGAGGTTCGCGGCTCTCAGTCTGTGCATCGCGGCTGGTCTTTGGTCGGGGCCTTCGGCCGCAGCCGGTGATCGAGCCCTGACGATCTCGGCGTCCAGGGAACATCGGGGATTCATGGGATGGGTCCTGGGCAACGGTCGTCTCGTCTATCTCGACGGGACGATCGATGCCCAGGCGGGCAACCGCTTGGAGACCTTCATCAAGGAGAACAAGATTTCCTCTACGTCGACCGTGGTCTTGAATTCCTCCGGTGGAAGCCTCCTCGGAGGGATCGAGCTCGGTAAGGTCATCCGGAAGCATGGCCTCAGGACCGACGTCGGCAGGAAGGAGGTCAAGCCGGAATACGACGGGACCACGCCTGGGATCTGCATGAGCGCCTGCACGCTCGCGTATCTCGGCGGCAGATTCCGTTTCCTCCCCGAGGCATCCAAGTTCGGCGTCCACAGATTCTACTGGCCCGACAAGGGGCAGAGCGATGCGGACGCGGCGCAGATGCTTTCGGCAGTCGTCACGAGCTACATGAAGGAGATGGACATAGACGTCGAGCTGTTCCGCCTATCCACCCTCAAGGGCGGAGACGAGATGTACGAAGTCCCTCACGCTACGCTCGCGAAGCTGAAGGTCGTCAACTACGGATTCGAGCAGCCCAGATGGACGATCGAGGGCGCCAACGAACTCGTATATCTCAAAGGCGAGCGCGAGACGGTATACGGCATCAACAAGTTCATCATCTACTGCAACGGCAGGTCGCAGCCGATCCTACACGTGATCTTCGATCCGCAGGGGCGGGAGGACGAGGTCATGGGACTGAACCAGCACGACCTGGTCATCGACGGCAGGAACCGGCCGATCACGCCCGGCGCCCGCGAGATCAAGAACGGCTGGTACAACGGGGTGTATCCGCTGAGCCCGGCGCTGGTCCAGGCCATCGCCTCGGCCGGCACCGTCGGGACGATCCTCCGGTCGACGGAGGAGAGCCCGATCTTCCTCGGTTTCGACAGGCTTCCGGTGGCCGGAGGCGAGCAGAAGATCCGCTCCTACATGACCGCGTGCAGACCCCGTCGACGATAGGCATTCGGACGCCGTAGACTCCGGCACCTCGCCGGAGCTCAGGCGGCGGCGGCCTGCGGCTTCACGCTTGCGAAGGAAAGACCCGTCGCGGCGGACAAGGCGGCGGCTTCCAGGAGGGCCTCGTACATCTCGACCGCCTCCGTCCTGAACTCCGTCAGCGGGTCGCGGCCGCCGTAGGCACGCAGGGACACGACGCTCCGGAGGTGGTCGAGTGCCGCGACGTGGTTGCGCCACGCGATGTCGAGGGAGCTGACCACGACGTAGAGCTCGAGCTCGGCGTAGACCTGCTCGCCGGCCCTTGCGATCTTCTCGGCACGCTTCGCGGCCATCGCGGCGAGAGCCGCGTCGACGATCACCTTTCCGGACTCCCGGAGCAGATCCGGCCGCACAGGAATGCCTAGGCGCATCCGGAAGTCCTGCGCCATCGCCGCCACGTCCCTGTCGTCCGGCGCCACGTCCTCCGGGGCGTGGATGGAGGCGAGCACTTCGACGGCGCGCTCGACCAGATCCCGGGCGATCTCCTCCGCAGCGCCGTCTACGGCCCGCATGCGAAGGTCGTAGAACGCCGTGCGCTGGCCGGCGAGGACGTCGTCGTAACGCTTTACCTCGCGGCGCTGCTCACCGTTGCGACCGTCGACCTTCTTCTGCGCATTCAGGATCAGGCCGTTCACGAACCGGTGCGAGATCGCGTCGTCGTCGCCGAAGCCGGCCCTGGACAGGAAGCGGTCGAGGCCCTTCGCACCGAACAGGCGGAGCAGGTCGTCCTCCAGCGAAAGGACGAAGCGGCTGCGGCCCGGATTGCCTTGCCGGCCGGAACGACCGCGCAGCTGGTCGTCGACGCGCCGGGATTCATGGCGTTCCGTGCCGATGACGTAGAGCCCGCCCGCCGCCTCGGCGGCCGCGGCAAGATGCGGGTCCCCGTCGGCGCCGCCGAGGCGGATGTCGACGCCACGCCCCGCCATGTTGGTGGCGATCGTGACCGCGCCCGGCAGACCGGCATCGGCCAGGATCCTGGCCTCGTGCTCGTGATGCTTGGCGTTGAGGACGGCGACCACGCGCGCGGCCGGATCCGCCCGGAGCGGTTCGAAGGCGTCGTCCCGCGCCAGATCGACGATCTCGAAGCCGTGGCCGCACAGCATCGCCGCGAGCTCGTCGGACTTGGCGATGCTCGTGGTGCCCACCAAGACCGGCTGTCCGCGCTCCTTGGAGGCCAGAATCTCGCGGACGACCGCACGCAGCTTGCCAGCGCGGCTGCGGTAGACCTCGTCGGCCTCGTCGATCCGGCGGCAGGGCCTGTGGGACGGGATCGCGGCGACGGTCATGCCGTACGTCCGCCGGAACTCGTCGGACTCGGCCGAGGCGGTGCCGGTCATGCCGGCGCGATACCGGTAGAGCAGGACGAGGTTCTGGAAGCTGATGCCGGCGTAGCTCTGGCTTTCGGGACGGATCGCGACGCGCTCCTTGGCTTCCACGGCCTGGTGCAGGCCGTCGGACCAACGCCGCCCGTCCACGAAGCGGCCCGTCGTCTCGTCCACGACCACGATCTCGCCGTTCGCCACCACGTAGTCCCGCTCCGCCTCCAGGAGGCGGTGCGCCTTGAGCGACATCAGGGCGTGGTGGACGATGCGGACGTTTGCGCCGTCGTAGAGGCCCTCGCCCTGAAGGAGGCCCTTCTCCCGGAGGATCGTCTCGAGGTGTTCGTCGCCGGCGTCGGTGAGGACCGCGGTCCGCGTCAGGTGGTCGACCGCGACGTCCGCGTCTTCGAGCTCGGCCACCGCCGCGTCGACCTTGACGTAGAGATCGAGGGGGACGTCCGAGGGACCCGACAGGACGAGGGGGACGCGGGCGTCGTCCACGAGGATGGAATCGGCCTCGTCGATGATCGCCATGCCGAAGGCGCGCAGGACCTGATCCTCGCGACGCAGGCGCATGTTGTCGCGCAGGTAGTCGAAACCCACCGTCGGAACGGTCGCGTAGCACACGGGCCTCGCATACATCTCGCGGCGGCGATCGTCCTCGTCCTGGCCGAGACCCGCGGCGCAGCCGACCTCGACGCCGAGCATCTCGAAGACCGGCGCCATCCAGTCCGCGTCGCGGCAGGCGAGATAGTCGTTGGCGGTCAGGACGTGGACCTGGGTTCCGTCCAGGGATGCGGCGACGGCCGCGAAGCAGGCCGACAGCGTCTTGCCTTCGCCGGTCGCCATCTCGACGACGTGCCCGTGGGCAAGGGCGACGGCGGCGGCGATCTGGACGTCGTGCACATCGATGCCCAGGGTGACCCGGGCCGCCTCCACGGCCGCCGCCAGGACGTAGTCGATCTCGTCCGACGGCTTCGAGCCCAGCGCGACGCGGTCCCGGACGGCCTCGATCGCTTCGCCCGCCGTCATGACTCCCCGGAGTTCACGCCCGATCCTTCTCGTGGACGCGACGTGGTCGAAGAAGGGCATCGAAGGTCCGGCACTGAACCGAAGGAGGCCGGCGAGGCGGCGCAACATACGAAAGCTCCGAGAGGATCGCGTCATCGCGCGAAGGAACGGGTCGCACCGAGTAAGGTACGAAAACGTCCGCCGATCAAGCGGCCCGACCGCGCGTTGATCCTTGCGCGGAAGGGAGCGATCATCCGCGGCGCGCAGGGGGCCATCATGCATTCGAACGGGCACATGGACGAGAACGGAGCGGCCGTGGCGGCCCTCCTGATGCTGCCGAAGCCGCAACGGTTCCTGGAACTCGCCCGCGCCTACGCCACCGCCCGAGGTCACGCGATCACCGGTTCGGGACGCGTCGTCGCCGACCAGCGCGTCGTCGCGCACGGCTGGAGCGCCTACGCGAAGCGGTTCCGTCCGCAGATCCTCGACTGGGTCGTCGGTGAGGTATCCCGGTTCGATGGCTTCCAGGGCCTGCTCACCGCCGAGAACGGCTACTATCCGACGATGCGCATCGACCACGACTGGCGCATGCTGCCCTTGGCCGACGCCTACGATGCGGAACAGGAGGAGCGCGGCGATCAGAGGCGTGCCTTCAGGGCGATGCCGTCCCCTGAGCCGGCCGACGTTCCGGAACCGGAAGACGTCCCTGCGGCCATCGCCCCCCGCGCCTGATCGCTCCATGCCGCCGCCCCCCTGCGGAGGGCGTTCGATCCTGACGAATGCCTTAGGGCCAGACGTCGGCGCTTGCGCGCGCGGACGAGACGGTCGTTCGACCGACCCGCGATCGTCGGTCGCCGTGACGGAAATTTCCCGTGCCGCATAAAAACAGGAGCGGCTCTCGGCTGTGGATGGAAAGCGGCGGTCCCTCCGCAGATGCCGAGAAAGTCCAATTTCATGCCGAAGAACGAAATCTGCGAAATCGCAATCGGGATCGTGCTGGGATTCGCTGCCGCAAAGGTCCTGGAACTGGCGTTCACTCTGGCGGCATTCATCCTCATCTTGGCCGCGTACGGGGTGATCGAACTGGCGCAATACGTAGGGAGAGCGCTTGGCGCTTGGTGAGCCGACCGGTCAGGGGCGCGGGGTCGTCGCGCGCGGCCGATCGCCGAGCTTGGCTATGAACAAGCGCTCGATCTGCCTCGCCTCTTCGCGGTCGATGCCAGCCGCCTCCAGGGTGCGGGCGTCGAGCTGCGGCTCGCCGTGATCCCACGGGATGGGCTTCTCCAATTTCGTTCCGTCCCCGTCGCGGTTGAGGTAGAGCCGGCCGACGATGCGCATGCCCCGCGAGTTCTCGACGAACGCATCGACGACGGCGAAATAGGCGCAGCCCGTCCGTTCGAGGAGCTCGACGACGTCGTGGATCGGGGAGAGTGGATCGTCGTCGTCCACGACGGCCTCGACGGTTCGCCCCGCCAGCGCGGCCAGATGGCCGGCGATGGCGTCGTGGTCCAAACCCTCGCGGTCGTCGACCGTGGCGCCGGCGTCGCCGAGGACGTCCGCGATCCCGGCGGCTTCCGCGGGGACGGTGAACAGGATGCGCGAGCGCGACATGGAGGACTCCGGCGGCCGTTCGGGTCAGAAGACCGCCGCCCTCCGCAAATTACAACCCGCGACAGGCCGTCGGCCGCTGGCGGGGGTGACCGCCGTGCGGCGATGCCCTGACTGGCAGCAAGTGGGAGGCCCCCCTGAGACACCCTGGATACCCGGCGGCGATGGCGATCGAGGCCAGCTTGGCGGCCGCCATCCGCAGGATCGCGGAGGAATCCGCGGCCGGGCCGGAGAAGGCGGAACTCGCCCGCGCGCCCTTTCTCACGGATTGATCCTTCGGCGTCGACAGGCTTCTCGGCGGCGCGGTGCTGAAGGGCCGCGTCTACGGACACCCTGGCATCGAAGAGGGAGCCTCGGTCGCGACGTCGCATCTCGTCGTGATCGACGGCGCGGCGGGGGAATGGGCACGGACCGTGTCCCGGTACTACCGGCTGGGCCACAAGGGAAGCGAGACGACCCACAGACCGGATCAACAACGGGCGGTCCCGGCCGACCGAACTTGACTGGCGACGTGCAGGCCACCAACAGAGGCCCCGGGCTCCTTCTGGAGGTGCCCGCTGCGGGAGTTTCGATGATGGAAGGATCGACGGAAGGAATCGGCTACGACCGCTTGGTCGTCGACGGCGGGTCGTGCCCGAACGACGTGGGCAGCCTGTCCTCTCTGGCGGCCCTCATCGAAACGCTCGGTTCCTTGTTCCGCCATGGCGATCCCAGCTTGCGGCTTGAGGAGGAGGCGCTCGTCGAGAGCGTGGTCCTGCTGCCCGAGCCGCGCATTGTCTTCCGCGTCCCGAGGGATGCCGGGGACGGAGCCAAGCGCCTGCTCGCAGCGGTGGGACGTTGCGTCGCCGCCGCGGGGGCCGGCCGGTATGGAGATCTTGATCCGCATGAGGTCTCGCTCTGCGGTACGCTGGCGGCGTTCCTCGCGGGGAGCGGCTGGGAGCAGCTTCGCATGGCCTGGCTGGAGCAGGGCGGGGAGAGCGGCTTCGTCATCGTTCCGAAGGAACTGCGGAAGGGATTCACGGTACTCGGGATGCCGCACCTCGCACGGGTCGGAAGCCGTCGTTGAACGGCTCCGCTCGTCGTACGTTGTGTCTTCTTCAGCGGAGTCGGTCGATGACGGGCGGATTGTTGGCGATCCTTGCGGCGCTTCTGGTCGGGGCTACGGGCGCGCTGGCTCGCGACGGAGGCGGACCAAGCGGCGACCTCGATCGTTTCGGGCGCTGGGTGGACTCCAAGCGCTACGGCGAAGTCTGGGTGCCCAAAGTTAGCCTCGGCTGGACGCCGACGAACAACGGCACGTACCGGCAGAACGACGACGGCAGCTGGATCTGGGTGTCCAAGGACCCGTTCTGGTCGGTGACCTCGGTCGGCGGACGCTGGCTGAAGGACCGCGGCGAGAAGTGGGTCTGGAAGCCGGGGCTGCCCCCCGCCCCGACGGGTGAAGGGCTTGGCGGCGGCATCGTTCCGATCGTCGGCGGCTTCCCCGGCCTGCCCCCGGGCGTCGCCGAGGCGCGCCGGACGCACTACGAGCGCACGGTGCGCGAGCTTGCCCCGATCTCGGCTCCGCTGCCCCTTCCCCCGCTGCCGTCGAGGCGAAGCAGTCCCTACTGAGGTTCAGCGGAAGTACGGGCTCGACGACGGCTGGGCGGCGTAGGCCTGGATCCGCATCACCTCCAGGGCCTGCTGTCCGTCCATGTGGATCGAGTGGCGCCGACCGAAGGCCTCGGAGAGGTCGGGCCCCTTTCCGGCTAGCAGCGTGACGCCGATGCCGGCTGCCAGCGCGAGCATGGCGGTGGCGCGCATGATGCGCGACTGCTCCGGCCGCGTGCCTTCGGGTACGTACGTCGAAATGGCCGTGGCGGCATAGCGTCGGGCGACGGCTGCATCTTTCATCGGTGCCTCCTGCGTTCCTTCCTGGAGGCTCGCGAAGCACCTCGAAAACCGCAACAGCGCCGTCGCCCGCGGCGCGCGGCGTTCTCGACAGCATTCGTTCCTTCGGCTACCTCGGAGAGGCACCCAGAGGACCCAGCCTTGCGCACCCTGTACCTTTTGGCGGCGCTCATCGCTTCCTCGCCCGCCGCGGGGCAGACGCGGATCGACGTCTGGCACGCGTTGTCGGGGCCGCCGCGGGTCGCCCTCGAAGCCGCCGCCGCCGCCTTCAACCGGGCCGAGCCCGAGTATGTCGTGCAGCCGACGGCCATGCAGCAATCGTCGGCGGTCCTGTCGAAGATCGGCGCCGAGCTGCGGCTCATGCGGCCGCAGCATGCCGTTCTGGCGGTCGTGTCGGAGACGGCGTCGGGCGAGATGGCCGGGACCTCGGGGCTCGCCTATCCGGTATCCGACCTGCTGCGCGACATGGCCGAATCCTACGACCCGAATGCCTTCATGCCGGCCGTCAGGGCGAGCTTCTCGGACGCGTCCGGCTCGCTGCTGGCCCTTCCGTTCCTGCTGACGACGCCCGTCCTCTACTACGACGCCAAGGCCGTCCAGGGTGCCGGCTTCGACCCTTCCAGGGACCTCAGGACCTGGAACGGCCTCGAGAAGGTCGCCGCCAAGCTGTCGGCCGACAGAGGGGGCGCCTGCGCCTTCGCGATGCAGGCGCCGACCTGGATCGCCGTCGAGAATCTGATGGCCATGCACGATCGTCCGGTCGCCTCCTTCGACAACGGTCGCGGCGGCCCCGACGCGCGCCTCGCCGTCGATCTCGCGTTGGCCGCGCGACAGCTCGCGAGGCTCGTCGACATGGCCCGCAGCGGCGCCTACCGGCCGAGGACCGGCGGCGTCGAGCCCGTGGGAGCCTTTCTCGGTCGGGCCTGTCCCATGCTGCTCGGCACGTCCGGTCTGCTGGGCCACATCCGAGGGCGGGCGCCGTTCGACGTCGGGGTTCTGCCGGTTCCCTTCCTGGACGACGTGATCAATCCGCCCAAGCCGTCGCTGCCGGGCGGGTTCGCCGTGTGGGCGTTGCGGGGCCGCACGCCGGCCGAGAACAAGGGGGCCGCCAAGTTCGTGGCCTTTCTGGCATCGCCCGAGGCGCAGGCATGGCTCGCCCGCGAGATCGGCTCGATCCCGTCGACCTTCGAGGGCTGGCGCCGCGCCCAGGTCGAGGGAGCGACCGCGTCCGAGCCTGGGCTCGCCGTAGCCGCCGCCGAGCTCGCCGGACAGCTGCCGACCGCGGCCTCCCGTTCGCCCCGGCTGCGGGGCAAGGCCGAGATCGGAGAATATTTCGACGCCGCGTTCGACCACGCCTTCCAGGGCGTGCGGCAGCCCCATGCCGCGCTCTCGGATGCGATGGCGCGTGCGGACGGGCTTCTCAGGGAGAAGGCGAGCGCCGAACGTTGAGCTACCTCAGAACGGGCGGGGCGAGGCCCCGGCGGTCGGCGGCTCGAGATCCACGATGACCCGCTGCGCGCGGGCGACCTCGGGATCGCAGCCGGGCGCCCAGGGGAATCGTCCGTCTCCGTCGGGCCAGACGACCTGCAGGGCGTGGAACTGGGCCGGATCGCGGTTGGCCGCCTCCATGGCGAAGCGTCCCGCCCGTTCCAGTGGCAGCGAACGGAACATCACGCTGCGGTCGGCGATGCGGTCCGACACGTCGCCGTCGACGGCGCCCGAGCGGTCGATGAGATCCTGCGTGGCCTTCCGCAGCACGGCGAGGCCGGTATCGCGGTCGAGGCCGGACACCAGGAGTTCGGGCATGCCCCGATCGAGCAGGCCGATCGTATGGGCCCATCGGACGCCCGCCTCCTCGAAGGAGCGGAAGCCGATGCCGGGATTGGCGTCGCCGGGACCGCGGCGGTGACGATCGACCATGGAGATCTCCCGGATGTGGCGTCTTGCGGGGGCGTCGGCCAAGGCGCCCGATCGCGCCCCGTTCCTTCCCTTGGACGATATCAGATGCCGTTGGATTTCGCGACACTGCTCGATGCCGAAACCCGTCGGCGTCTCGACCTCACGCGTTCAGAGGTCGAGCGCTGCTTCGGCCTGGCGGACCGCTGGCTCGCCCGTGAGATCGCGAGCGCGGCCCGGCGCATCCGCGCGTCGGTCCCCGAGATGGCGTCGCCCGCCTCGGGCGGCGACGCCTACACGAAGCACGTGCTCTGGTGCGTGGTGCCGGAACTCGCGCGCCGCCTGGGCGAGCCGCTCCTTCCCAACGAGTCCGTCGACATGCGGCTGCGGGCCAGCGAAGGGGACGAACTGCGCGACCATGTCGGGATCTGTCTCGCCAACGTCGGTCGGGTGAGGCTGATGAGGGACGTACCCGCCGAACTGCGGGACGTCCTTCACCTTCTCCTGCACGAGCCCGCCAACGGATCGCCGATCGCGATGGCCCTCGACCGCATCGCCCCCCCCGCGCCCGACGCCGACGACCGCCTTGCGCGAGGCATCCGCGAGATCTCGCGCAGGCGCGGTCACGACGAGGTTTCGGCTTGGCACCCCGGCCTGCAGGGATCCCCGCCCGAGCCCGCGAGCCGTGCGCCCGGCCCCTGAATGCGTCCGAGCTTCCGCAGGAGCCGTTTGCGGGCTATGTCCGAAGGAACTGCATTCCTTCGTGGTGGCACATGCGTTCCCTGGCCGCGCTCGTCTTAGCGCTCGTGCCGTCCTCGGCGATGGCGGCAGCCGGCGCCGGCGAAAGCGCCGCGCTCGTCCTCAAGGCGCTCGGCACCGCCGTGCAACTCGCCGGGTTCCTGACGGTGGCCGTCGCTCTGTGGCGGTTGGCGGTTCCTTCGGCGGACAAGGAGAAATCCGTCGCGAACCTGCTGGCGGTTCTCCTCATCGGCGCCGTCATGGTCGGCGGTCCGGAATCGACCGGCATGGGCCTGCTTCATACGACGGCCGCCGACCTGCCGGACACCGCGCGGCCCATCGAGGTCGGCTCCGGCTCGCCGATCGGCACCGCTGTCGAGCCGAAGGCGTCCACGGTCGCCGACGACGCGTCCCTGTGGGGCGCCCTGAACGCCCCGATCGGCGGCGACAGGGCGGAGGGGGTGGCGCGGGCTTCACTTTTCCAGATCCTGCTCGTCGTCATGGGCATCGCCGCCTTCCTCCTGCTCTCGATCGCGCTCCGAGCCGAGGCCAACGACGAGCCGGACGAGGACCAGCCGCGTTCCATCCGGGACCGCACGACGGCGAGGTTCGAGGCGGACCGGAGCGGCGACGGACTTCCCGCGCTCCTGACGAGCATCCGCGACTGGCTCGCGCGCTGGTACGACCTGTCGAGGGACGCTCTCGGCGACCTCTACGGGCGCCTCGTGCAGTTCCGTCGAAGGGTCGGGATCGTGGCCCGGTCCGAAGGGGGCGCCGCCGCGGTGTCGATGATCGCCGGGGACGTGCGCGCCGGCGGCGGCGACGTCCTCGCGAGGCTGGAGGGGTACGTCGAGCGGGCCTCGGAGAAGCGGCTCTCGGCGGATGGCGCTACGGCACGCTCCGCGGCCAACGCCCGATGGATCATGGCAAGTCACGGCCTGGCCACCAAGGCCGCGCCCGCCGACCTCGCCGCCCAGGTGACCCGGCTCCTGGGGCGACGACTCGAGCCCGAGGATGTGGCCCGGCGTCTCCGTCACGCGCTCGACCGCGTCGAGCTCGGCGCCTCCGAGATCTGGGTCGAGCGCGACGGAGGCCGATTCTATCTCGCCTCCGACGAGGACGTGATCGCCGGCATCGCCGATCTCCGCAGGGTCGACGCCGCACGCATCGATTGGCTCGCGAGCGCGACCTGCTGGGCGTCGGACCCTCGCGCGCGGCTCGAGATCAGGCCGCGCCGCGAAGCGCCGGCCGCGGGTCGGGACGACCGTCGGGACGAAGACGCGGAGCCCGCCGGTTCCACGCCTGCATCGAGCATGCAGGCGACCTTCCGGCAGATCAGGGAGAAATTGGTCCCGTGACGAAACCGCAGCGTGTGTTCGAACGTGCCTCGATGGTGCTTCTCAGCGAAGGCGATGCCGGCACGGCCCGGACGGTCTTCGAAGTCCGAAGATTCGCCATCCGCTTCCTGGTGATCTTCTGCTTGACGAGCTTCACCTGCGGCTTCGCCGCTTTCCTGCTCCTGCAGGCCTTCTCCGCGTCGGGATCCCTGCGGACCGCGAACCTGCTGCTGCTCCTGATCGCCTCGGTCTCGACCGGTATGGTGCTCGGCATACTCCTCTGCTTCCTGTTCCTCGCATGCTGGCTCGCCGGACACGCCGACGAAGCCAAGGCGGGCGGATCGACCGTGGGAGAGCTCTCGTACTGGATCCCGATGATCCTCGCGGCGGCCGCGGCCTTCCCGTCCTCGGCTCTGGGCTTCTGCTACGGCGTCGGCCTCAACATGCTCTACGGCGTCGCCCACGGTGCCGAATGGCCCTCGGCGAGCGAGTTGGGCCCGCCGCTCGTCCTGAACGTCGTCCTGACCGTGGTGCTCTACGGTCTCTGGTCGTCCTTCCGCGAGCGCGTGTGATCCGGTGCGGCCGAGCGCCGTCGGGGGAGATCAGATCCGTCCGATGACGGGTTCCGAACGCGCGGCGCTTGCCGGGCGCCTCAGGTCGTCCCGTTGGCGGCTGCTGCTGGCCCTGAGGGACGTCGCTGCCGTGGCCGCCCTGTGCACCTACTGCGCCATCGCGTACGGCGCTGCGGTCGTGGAGGCGGTCATGGCCGCGGTCGGCGGCGCACGGGACGTCGGGACCGCCTCGCGGCTCGCGATCGCGGTTTTGCTCGCCCTCGCGCTCGTCCTGATCTTCCGGACCGCTTGGTCGAAGATGACGGGGGTGCGCCGGGCCGCCGGCGATCTCAATCGCGATCTCCGCGCGGGGCTCGTCGAGGAGACGGTTCACAGGATCGTCGCGGTCCGGCTCCTGGGGACAGGCCGAGCGACTTGGTTCTGCGCCTTCCTGGAGGACGACCAGGGACGGACGCTCTTCCTTCAGGCGATGCCCGCCGGGCACGCGGACGAGGGTCTGATCGAGACCTTCCCGCCGGCGTCGGTCCGGTTCGAGCACGCCCTGCATTCGGGCCACCGCTTCGCCGAGAGCCGGGAAGGGCCGTTCGGGGGCGACTGCGGGACGCTGGAGTCAGAGGGCGTGCCGGGCGGCCTGCCCGTGCACGGCACGCTGTTCGAAACACCCCTCGCCGAGGTCGAGGCGCGGCTGCTCGGGATCGGTCGGCGCTGACGATCTTGTCCGTTGCGCCTCCGGCGGCGATAGTTCGACGGACCAGGGGATCCTGCGATGACGCCCACCAAGTTTCTCGAGCGCTGCGGCTTCGTCGTCCAGCAAGGAGCCGGCCCCGGGATCCGGCTGAGGTTCGACCGGATCCGGAGCGCCCGCATCGACGTCGAAGCGCGCCCATGGAACGGCAGGATCGCCTACCACGCCTCGATCGAGGGCATCGGGACCGAGGCCGTCCGGTTCAGGACCGAAGACGTCCGGGATCTGACGGCTCTCGTGGTCGCCTTGCAGAACGCATCCGCGGTTCGTGGCGGCATCGACCCGGCTGCCGTCATGCCGACCCCCGACGGCGTGGTCGCGAACCCATTCTCGGCCGACGGCGAGACGTGGCTCGTCCGGCGCGGCGGCGATGGCGCCTTGCACCTGGATCATCCCGAAGCGCGCTGGGGCACGATCTACCGGGACTTCCGCGACGGTCTCGCGCTCCGATACGAGGGTCGGCCGCCGGCGGCGACGCCGCTCGAGTACCTGCGCGCGGCGGGCTTCGTGGAAGGCGGCCATGACCTGGAGATCGTGCTCCGGCCCATGGAAGGCTTCGGGAACGAGCCGGCCGAGATCAGGGGGGAGACCGTCAGGATAACGGTCGTGGACGCGCAGCATGGCGGAACGCCCGACGGGGCATCGACCGATTTCACGGTACGCTGGACCGACGGCGAGCCCGGCATCCTCGACGTGGTCTACCGTGCCGGCGACGCGCGCGACGTCATCGCCTTCGTCGACGCCTGCTACAGCGAGACCGTCAGCCGCCACGGCTATTGCGCCCCCGAGGAGCGCACGTTCGGCCACGAGGGTTCCGGCATGGCCATCCACAATCCGTTCGCCGGCGGTCATGGCGACTGGGAGGTCGTGGCCAAGCGGGACGGAGAGATCGTCGTCGCCGATCCCTGGAGCAACTGGGGCCACGAGTACGTCGCGTGGCGCGACGGGCGCGCAGGCGCGATCCTCGCAGCGGCATCGCCCAGCGCCGGCCCACACGTTCCCGCCCGATAGCGCCTCCCGCCGCGCCGGCGGTCGCGGCGAAACCCTTCGGGATCACGGGCACAGCCGGCGGCGGGCTCGGTGCGACTGGTCGCCCGGAAGCGATGGCCTAGGTCCGTGCGGACAGCCGGATGCTGGAGGTCTCGGGCGCCGGTCCCGACGCGGAGGGCCCCCGATTGAGTTCGCTCCTGAACCGCCTGTTCCGATACCGCGCCAGCGAAAAACGGAGGCCGGTCGAGGACTTTCTTTCCGAGATCCTCGCCGACTTCATCAATCGGGCGCCCCGCGCGGAGGCCGTCCGATTCATCGGCGAATGCTTCGTCCCTCCGAGCTTGCGGGATGCCTTCGTCGACGCCTCCGGCCACGGGCACATCGCCGCCCGGACCCAATGCCGGCTGCCGAACGGCAAGTGTCTCGATCTGATCGTCGAGGTCGAGGACCAAGCTCTCGTCGTGGTGGAGAACAAGGTCCACGCGTCTTTCCAGATGCATGCCGTCACGCCGAAATCTTCCGCCGGGGTTGTCCGTCCGAAGATCTCCGATGCCGAAGCGGATATGAACGAGCGTTCCGAACGCGAGTACGACCACCAGCTGGTCACCTACGGACGCTGGCTGCGCGAGACCCGAAAGCCGGCCGGGTGGCCCGGCGTTCTGACGGTCCTGACGCACGCGTCGCGGCCTCCCGCCGACTTCGTCGAGTCCAACGATCGAACCTACGGGGCAGTGCCCCACCTGCAGCTCTGGCGCAATCTCCACGGCATCCTGAGCCGGACCATCGGTCCGGTGGAAGACCCGGACGGGATACCGGCGTGGAGGTTCGTCGGCCTTGAACTGTGCAAATTCCTGGAGATCAACGCCATGGACTCGTCCGACCTGAGCGCAATCGAGATCTCTGCGATCAACGTGGCGATGTCTCCGTTACGGAAGACGGAGCCGGTCTTCTCAGAGGTCGGAGCGGAGTTGCTGCAGAGGCTTCGAGGCCAGTTCGTGCGCAAGGGGCAGGACTGCATCGCCGATTACGATCAAGGACGCGTCTGGGGTTGGACCTACTTGGACGGGCCCGGGAAGCTGTACGTCGGGTACGGGTTGTGCCTCGCGCCTCCTTCGGGCGACCTCGCCAAAGCGGTGCCGCCGCTGCCCGAGCACGAGCACGCGTTCGTCCTGCTCGGGTCCGACGAGCACGATCTGAACCTGGGTGCGGAGGGCCTGCCCGATGGCTGGAGCAGAAACAGCGACGCTTTGTACATCGTCCGGCCATACCCGCTCACCGAGCGCCGTGCCCAGGAACGCTTCCCCCAATTTCTCCTGAGACTTGTCTCCGACAACATGGGGGACATCCTCAGGATCCGTGCCAACGGCGCGGCGGTGGATCGGACCGAGGGACAGTCCTGAACGACTCCATCCGAGCCGCGTGCGCGGCTCCGGCCGAGCATTTCCGGCCTCGTGCCGATGAAGTTTCACGATCGATGTCGATGGGTCGGCACCCACCGCACTCCTGATCGTGCGTGACGACGCGGCCGTCCGGCGGGACGTCGGCGCCCCGCCGAACTCCCCTTCGGACGGTAAGCCGGGATCGCAAGTCCGGGATCGCAAGTCCGCGACGGCTCGTGCCGACTCCGCTGGGGGCCGCGACGGCCCAGGTCGCCCGGCCGGATCGGGGTGACGACCTGCATCGGCCGGAGAACGGGATCGAGAGCTGGGCCCGAGCGCCCCGTCGTTTGCGGTTTTCGATCCGCTCGGACAGCCTTTCCGGTGCCGAGGGACGCCGCGATGACGCCGACCGAGATCATTCGCCGCTGTGGCTTCCGTCATACGGGCCGGACAACCGGTCGGCGCGTACAGTTCGTCTACAAGGCTCCGGGCCTTCCGTCGGACGCGAGGCGGGCCGCCCTTCGCCTCGTACATGACCGCAGGGCTCAGACCTTCCAGGCCATGGTCTACATGAAGGATCGAACCCTCGTCTTCGACACCGCCGACGTTCGCGACGTCGCGGCGCTCGCCCTCGCCTACCGCAACTGGCTTGAGGCTCCGCACGTCGTCGCCCGCGATGCCGTCCGCTCGATGTGGACGTCTGCCGGAGGCGTTCCCCTGCCCTTCCATGGCCCCGACGGGGACTGGGCGACCCGCGTCGATCCGGAAGGAACGGAGCAGATCGCCAACCCGGTCGAGTGCTGGGGCGTCCTCTACGAGGCGCACCGTGAGCGCTGGCTCCGCGCTCTGCTGGGCGCGCCGCTCCGGTCGCCGGACGCGGATTACCTTGCCGCCGCGGGGTTCGAACCGAAGAACCCGCACGATAGGTACGCGTCCGACTACCTTCTCAAGAGCAGACCGCTCCAGGACTGCCCGGACATGCGGGACGTCTGGTCGCGAGGTCTGCTCGAGTTCCACCTGGACGTGCTGACGTCCTCCGACGGCGGTTCGGAATACGCGATCAGGGTCGAATTCCCGGCTGAGGGCCTCTGGCACGTCGACAGGCGGTATCTCGACTTCGTGTCCTCGGACGTTCGGGACATCCTTGCTCTGGTCGTCGCGGCCGAGAACTGGTGGTTCGAGCGCGAGGGGGCCCGCGCGCTGCCCGAACAGAGGCTCGGCACCGTGCCTGGCACTGCCCGGGACATCCCCAACTTCTTCGGGAGGCCCGGCGCCGACCGTGAGTGGAACGGTCGAACGATCCACGGACGTACCGATCTGCATCATCCACACGAAACGTGGGGCCATGTCTTCGTCGCATGGCGCGACAGGTGGGCGGAACTCGTCCTGTCGGCCGGCGACCCCGTTCCTTGCGGCACCTTCTCATCCACCAAGTGCCTCTACCATCCCATCTTCGAATCCGACATGTCCGCCGTCGTCGGCACGGGGAGCGGGGTCTGCATCTACGATGGCGGCGAGGAGCAGCCGGTCGCGCTCTTGCGATCCAGGGGCTATCCAGACCTGCTGCCGATCGGTCTCCGCATCGTCGAGGATCGTCTGCGGACGATGCCCGCCGAACGCAGGCGGGATGCGGGGGTCGAACGCGAAGTCCTGGCCGCGATCACCTGTGCTCGAAGCACGCATGCCCCGGCTCCGGGAGCCTGATCCGATGCCGGAAGCCTTCTTCGACGACGAAGATCACGACGAGCTGCGGACCCGTTTCCTCGAAGGGGGTTGCCACGCGCTCGCCCTGGCGGTCGCCGAGCGGACGGGGTGGGATCTCGCCGTCGTCTGGATCGCGCGGGGACGCCGGACGGAACTCGCCCACGCGATGGTCGTGGTTCCCGGCGACGAGGAGCTCTATCTCGACATAGGGGGCATCCGCGGCCTGCCCGAGCTTCTGGAGGATCTGCAGTTCGATCCCGAAGAGGAGGAGGCCACGGTCGAGGAGCCGTTCGACGCCGCGGGCATCGAAGCGCTCACCCGCGGTCGGCACGCCCACCGACGCTTCCCGGCCGTCGGACCCGAATTGGCCGCGTCGGCGGCGGGGACGGCGGACCGCCTGCTGGCGGCCCTCGGCATTCAAGCGACGTGCTCGACCGGCCCGCGCGCCTGATAGACCCGTGGCCACGCGGCGATCCGGCGTTCGCCCTGCCCGTATCGTCGGACGACCGTTCCTTCCGTGCAGGAGAGGCCTGTGCCATGGTCGTCGAGGCGCACCCGACCTTTCCAACCCAGAGGCGAACGTGAAGCTCTATCGGGTCACCGTGATGCTCGACCACGCCGGCGGAAGCCGCTGGCACGACGCTCGGATCTACCTCGCGATCGGCGGTGACGATGTCGAGGCCGCCCGCAAGGCGATGGAAGCCCACGTGCGGGACAACCCCCACGATGTCGCTCCTCTCGGCGCGGTGGCGAGAGAGGCCGAGGACATGGTCCACCTCCTACCCGAGAGCGTCGAAGCAGTGACGACGGCCGACGTCCGTAAACTTGCGAAGCGACGCGACTGGATCGGCTTCGAGCAGCCGTCGTCCGCGCCGCGCCCCTGAGAGGCGGGCCCGCCCGCACGATGTCACGGGGCCAGCCGACCCTGGCGCTATCAGTTGTAGCGACTGAGCCGGCAGCCCTTCTGCAGCCTGATGTCCTTGGCCGGATAGGCGCCGAGCCGATAGATGGTGTAGCCGAGGACGCCGTCCTCCCGCTCCCAGCCCATGAAGTCCTCCACGGCACCCTTCTCCCTCGGGTAGGCGCACCTGCCCTCGGCGGCGCCGAGCTTGCACGAGCGCCGGATGAAGGTGCCGGTACAGTCCTTCGCGGCCGCGGCCCCGCCCATCGACAGAACGGCGACGAGGGCGGTCGCCGCGACGGATCGTAGGTTCATCTCGATGCTCCTGCCACGGCGTTCAGGGACGGCAGCGCCGGTATACGGCGCCCCGGTAGGTCAAGGTCTCGCGGTCGATCCTGAACCGCTCGACGACGGGCTTGCGCGAGCCTGGGCAGGCTTCCGTCACGTCGTAGATGTCGGCACCGGACTGTCGCCAGGATACCAGTGTGCAAGCGGACTCGTGCACGAAGATCGTCCCCCTGCCGAAAGTGACGTAGTGGCCTTCCCGCTGGAGGCGCGCATCCGCGCAACCGTCCCACTTCGAGTCCGGAACGCCGTAGGTGCCGAGGAAGGGGAAGTCGCCGCCAGCCGCGGACGCCGGTGAACCGAGACACAAGGCCAGCAGCGCGGCCGAAGCTCTGGTGTGCATGCAATGAATCCGCGATCCAGGTATCGCGATCGTCGCGAGGTACGGGTGAAGGAACCGTTCACGCGACGCGACAGCGGGGCGGCTGTGAAGCAGGACCGGCCGCCGCGGTTAACCGACTGTCTCTTCACGGGACCGTCGTCCGCTCGGATCGGCCGCCCTCAGAGGCGCGGCCCCGGCGCCGGCGCGTGAACCTCGACAGGCGACGACCAACCGCCGCCCGGCGCCCAGTTGCGGACCGGCGCGTCGCCGCGGGCCATGGCGGCGACCTCCATGACGAAAGGTCGGATCTCGTCGATCACCTCGCCGAACGTCGCGGGGTCCTTGATGACCTGCTTATGAAGGAACGAGGACCATCCGCGCTGGCCGGCCACCGCGGCGAAAGCGGGCGCGAACGCGGCCGGTTCGGCAGCCGGAATATCCGTGCCGCGGTTGCCGAAGGTGTTGCGGAAAGCCGTAGCGGCGACGGAGCCGTCGAATTCGAGCCGGCGCGCAAGCTGCCGGATGTCGTAGAAATCCTTGAACCGGGAGATGTGGGTACCGAGGCTCACCACCGCCTCGAACTTCTCGGCGAGCATGGTCTCCTTGCTGTAGACGAGCACCTTGGGAGCGGCCATGCCGCCGAGGACGGTCGGGTAGTCCATCAGCACGGCGCCCGGCGTCATCGCTTGGCCATGCGAGATCTCGATCTTGATCGGGATCCGGGCGGTCCCGATCCGGGCCTCTCCCAGGATTCGGGTGCCGGGTTCCTTGGCCTCCTCGTTGATGATGGAGGCCTTGAAACTCGAAGGAATGAACTCGACGGCGTCGTCATGCTCGGGCGCGATTGAGGCCACCTGCCGGATCAGCTCGAGGGCGTCGCCCTGCGAAAGAGGATTGAGGCCGAGCATGTCCATGTCCTTCGTGGGCCTGCCGAAGGTCTGCGTCACGGCGATGAGGGCCATGGCCCCCTTGAGGACGAGCTCGTCGCGGTGGCCGGAACTGCCGAGGCGGTCGAGGAACCGCTCGAACACGTAGCGCCGCATCATCAGCTCGTTGCTGATGCCGAGCTTGTTGGCCTGGGTCTGCAGAAGGGAACGGCGGCTTGCTGCGAGCGGCGACATTGTCAGGCTCCTGGCGCGTATCCGGGTGGTGGGATGGCTTCGACGACTTCCTCGGCGAGGCGGAGGAACGGCTCGACCTGGGACGTGCATCCGAGCTCCTCGGCCGTCCTCCAGAGGAGACGCACGGTGCCATGGCGGTCGCGCAGAAAGTCGGTCAGCGCCTTCGTGCCGGGCTCGTCCCCGAGCTTCTTCCGGTAGCGCAGGAGATCGACGACGGTCCGGGCGGGATCCGTGATCCGCACGTCGACGCCCATGACCGTCCGGACCTCGATGCCGACCTCGAGATCGCGGCCCGTCCAGTAGACGCCCTGGACGGGCACGGAGGGGCCGACCTTCAGTTGGCGCCGGATCTTCGTTCGGTCGACGGCGTAGAAGATCGCGGGCGGATCCTCGTTCGACAGGTTGTGGACCTGGGCCGCGCTGCCCAGGCAGACGACACCACCGGGATAGGAGAGCGACACCGCGGCCAGATCGACGTGCTCGGTCGCTTGCTCCCAACTGCCGAAGTAGATGCCGCGGCCGTACTGGACCACGCGTTCGTCGGCGAGGGCCTTGGCGAGGTAGGTCGGGTGGATGCCGGCCGAAGTGAAGTCGGCGGAGGCGTGGAGCCGTCCGTCGGCGACGATGGCCGCGATCGCATCCTTGGCCTGCTGCCGCGCGTCGTTGCGCACCCCGACCTCCTGCGTGATAATTCGATGATCAGAATGGAGATCTGTCATCGTTTTATCACGGCTGCAAGCTCATGGATCCGACGCACTCGCCGACGGCGAGGCTTCCCGGCGGCATCGTCGAGTGGAAACACGCGGTTCGGGCGAGGCAGGTGCGGACAGCGATGGTCATCCTGTCGCTCGGAAGGAGCGGTCTGTCCGTGGATGATCGGCGAGGATCGTGAAAACCGCAAACGCGTACAATCGACGGCCCGTCCTTCACGCGTTGCTTACCCGACTCCAGCATCCTCGCGACATGAAGACGGCATCCACCTTGGGCTTCCTCCTGGCGGCCGCCACGACGGCATCCGGCGACCCCGGCGCCGAGGCGCGGCCGCCCCGGGCGGTCCCGCCGACAGATCCTTACGCCTACGGGCGAACCTGTCCGCCTCCGACGACGACGTCCCGCATCGAGTTGCCTGACGGCTCGCAGATAGGTGTGGCGACAGCCGACTGCGTGGAGCGGCCTGCCACGAAGCGGTAAGCGGAGGGTTCACGTTCCTTGTGATCCATGTCATGCGGAAGGAATGATCGGCGCAAGGCTCCTCCTCGTCGCCCTCGCGGGGGCGCAACTGTCCGCCTGCGCCAGCGAGAGGTCGGCGAGGGGCCCCTCGCCCGCAGCTTCCTTCGCCTCGTTGGACGACGCCGAGATCGCCCGGAAGCGGGACAAGCCCGCTCCCGAACGTGCGGCCCTCGTCAAGGTGGATGTGGAGTTCGACGGGGCCGAGGCCTCTCGGATCACGATGCCGGGCCATACCCGCGTCGTCGGGGTCGCCAAGATGGTCCTCAACATCGGCACCCTGCATGCCCAAGGTGAGGTGAGGCTCGTTCCCCACACCGACTACGCGCAGGCGCGGTACCGGACCCTTTTCAAGGGCTTGCGTTGCTTCTCCGATCCGGACGCCTTCCTGATCACCGACGCTCGCTATGCGAGCTATCTCCGTACGGCGACGATCGGTCAGGACGGGCGCTTCGCGTTCGACCACGTCTATCCCGGCCGTTACTGGGTCGAGGCCACCTTCGAGAATCAGAACGAGCTGGACAGGGACTACAAGCCCCGGCTCTGCACCTCCATCGGCTACGTCGAGGTCCCGGACGGCGGCGAGGCCGTCGTCGATTTCTCCGCCGGCCCCGGTCTCTGACCTTCGCGCCGGCTAGGTCGGCGGGCATGCTCCACGGCACGACATCCGGACGACGGCCATGCTTCTGGAACCCCCGGCTCCGTTCTGGCCGACGCCGACTACTTCGGACCCGACGGACCCGTGCCCTGCGCGGCCGCGTTCCGGGCGACGTCGTCGGCGCGCATCGACAGGCTGTTAATGTCGACGGCATGGCCGAAGGAACAGCGTCCGGCTGCGCCGCGCCCGTCGGAGGCGTTTGCGTCTTGCGAGGCTCGCCGCCACAGTCCCTGCCGCGAGCTTGCGCAAAGGCACTTCGATAGTATAGGTTCCGCCGTGACGCCAGAAAACATGGACCTCTCCGAGACCATCAGAAGTCTGGTTGATCGAGGAGCACTATTCGTATGCTGCCACAGCGCGGGCAAGGATAGTCAAGCCCAACTCGTAGTCTTAAGATCGATTGTGCCAGACGACCAGATACTTGTTCTACACGCCGATCTCGGCGATGTCGAGTGGGAGGGAACACTCGAACACGCGAGGAGGGATGCGGGCAACCTGCCGTTCAGGGTCTGCAAGAGCGAGAGGAAGACCTTCCTGTCGATGGTCGAGAAGCGGGGTATGTTCCCGGACCCGGAGCGCCGTCAGTGCACGTCCGATCTGAAGCGCGGCCCGATGGAGAAGGCCATCCGCCACTTTCTGAAGGAGCCGGGAAACGAGCGCTTCCTGGAGCGCAAGCTCATCGTGAACTGCATGGGCATGCGCGCCGAGGAGTCCCCCGGGCGCAAAAAACTCGCACCGTTCAAGTTCAATGAGAAAAACTCGGTGGCCGGTCGCGAGTGGTACGACTGGCTACCCATCCACGATATGAAGCTCGAGCAGGTGTGGCAGACCATCCGCGAGGCTGGAAGGGACGTACACTGGGCCTACAGGCGTGGAATGTCGAGATTGAGCTGCGCCTTTTGCATCATGGCTTCTCAGCCTGACCTGCGTACTGCTGCCGTCCACAACCCGGAACTGTTCAACCGCTACGTCGAGCTGGAGCGCAAGCAAGGGCGCAGCATGCTGATGCCCAAGAAGGGCGTGCCCCAGTTCCTTGAGGAAGTCGTCGGCATGAACGTCGACGAGGTGCGCGAAGCGATGCAGCGGCGCGACACCGACAAAGCCTACCATGTCCGCATCGAGTCGGAGGACGACACCTTCTATATCGATGCCCTCGATCCTTCGTGCGCGCACGAGCTGTTCCACATGCACCTCGGAGAGGCCAGCCGCGAGAGCATCCTGTCTGGAGCGCCGGGCTATCTGTTCGAGGATGGCGAGGTCCAAGCGTACCTCACCAAGGAGGAGATGGTCTCCCTGTTGGCCGGCACGATGTCTCAGGACGATGTCGACAGGATTGAGGTGGCGAAGGGGCCGCTTTTCACCGCAAGCGACCTTCGTCGCGAGATGCTGCCCTACTCGATGCCGCCGGCGCCGAGCATGAAGGAGGCCGAGCCCTATCATATGCACTGCGCCGCCTGATGCAGATCGACCCCGCCGAATCCCTCAAGCAGCACGCACGGCTCCTCGCGCTTGCCGCCCGGTGGCGCGAGCATCTGGTGGACTGCCCCGGCAGGCAGCTCCAGGAAGCGGTCGCCACCTACCTCCGCGACCGGATGGCCGCCCACGAGAGCGCACTGCGCCACGGCGACGAGGACGAGTGCGACGAGCGCGAGATGCTCTCGGAACGTCTTCTGGCCGGTCTGAGGCGGGCGAACCACCTGGAGGACATCAACCACCGGCTGGACGAGTTCTACGAGCGGAAGCCCGATGTCGAGGCCAGCGACGAACTCGACCACCTGCGCCGGGAGAACGAGCTGATGCGTTCGCTCGACGTTCGGCTGTCTCTGCCGCAGTTCGGGCTCCCGGGGTTGGACGAATTGCTGGCGCGCTGGGAGGCGCTCGACCCCAGGGGCATCCACTACCACGGCCTCGACGACGGCCTCGCGCGCACGCTCGCCGCCATGGCGCCGATCGCGGAGGCTTGGCTCGCTCTGGCAGCGGGCATCGCCGATCCCGAGACCTATGCGCCTTTCGCGCCGCCGGGCGCGGCGGCCTCCGGGCCGAGGCCCTAGCGCCGGGCGGCGAGGCGGTCGTACTCGGCCCGGAGCTGTTCCATCCGGGTCCTGAAGTAGGGGAAGCAGGCGCCGACCTCCTCGTTCGACTCCGAGAGCCTCCGGGCCTTCTCGTGGTCGCCCGGCTTCACCTTCATGGCAGAACCGGACAGATCGATGTCGAGGTCCGTGACGGCGAACTTCTTGCCGATCAGGTCTCGACGGAGCCGCATCTGGTCGATCAGCCGATTGGCTTCGCGTTGGATAGGTGCGGCCTGCAGAGCAGGCAGTATGCAGGGCTTCGTCTGCGGGGCGGCAGCCTCACGCATGATCCGGTCGCGGATCTAAGCCTCCGCCCGGGGGCGCGACATGCGCGTCAGAAGGACGTCGCGTACGTCCTGGATGTCCCCCCTGCAGGCCGTGGCGCCTTCCGATTCCACGCATCCCAGAGCGACGTTCGTCAGACGGGCAAGCGTCGCTTCGTAGGTCCTGAACCGGTCTGCGGTAGCGGGAGCGGCCCAGGCGGAGAAGGTCAGCGCCGTCATCGCGGCCAATGTGCGGGTCTTCATGCGGGGCACCGTCTCGGACAACTTCGGACACCCTACCCTCGGACGCTCTGCCAGGAGCCTTCCCGAATTCGTCGAATTGTTCATGCCGCCGGCGCAGTCTCTCGGTGCGGGAGACGCGGATCCGGACAATCGTGGATGCATCCCAGCCTTCCGCCTGCTCCGATGTCTCAGATCTCGCTATCCCTGTCGGCGGCCGCGAACGGCGCTCTGCACGTCCATGGATGCCGTCCTACCTGCTGACCTATGACCTGCAGACCATCAGTCCCGACCCCCTGGCATCGTCCGGAGCGAGTTGGCAAAGGGCGGGTGGTTCGCCCCGATAAGGACGGCCTGAGTTGGGCCTATCCCGACACGACCCGGAGCGGCACCTTCGACGACGAGGCTGCCGTCGAGGCCTACCGCTCCGCCATCAGGAAGGCCAAGGCCGAGGCCGACAGGAAGGGCAAGAGGAAGGTCGTGATTGAGAAGGTCTACATCACCAACCGGACGTAGGTCCTGTTCGAGAGCGACGACAAGAAGCCCCCGGACGCGTGAGGCTGCCCGGGGTCGCGCGGGGCCGGCGGCGGGTAGCGCCACGTTGGCTCATCTCAGCGCGGGAAGCCGAAGGCCCCTGCCTCTTCGGCCGGCTCCGCCTCCTCGTCCTTCGCGGGAAAAGCGGGAGGATGCCCGAAGGGCCTGTTCACGATGGTGAGCACCTCCGCCGCGGCGAAGATGCGGTTGCGGGCATAGCCCGTGCGCTCGGAGAGGATGCCCGCCTCGACGAGTTGCTTGACCGCTTGGTTCGCCTGCGCCACGGTGACGTCGAGCAGGCCGGCCAGGCGCTTCACCGTGAGGACCGGGTGGTCGGTGATCAGGTCGAGCGCGCGTGTCGAGGCCGCGCCCTTCCGGAACTTGCGACGGCCGGTCCAATCCTCGCGCAGCGTGGCGAGGGCCGCGCGCGTGACCAGCAACTCGTCCACCGTGGCGACCACCGCATCGGAGACGAAGCCGACGATGGCCTCCCATCGGAGCTGCTGCTGCGCGCGCTTCAGGGCCGCGTAATAGTCTTCCTTGTGCGCGTCGATGTAGGGCGACAGGTAGAGGGGCGCTTGCCCCTCCGCGGCCATCATCAGCGGCAGCAGCAGACGCCCGACGCGACCGTTGCCGTCCCTGAACGGGTGAACCGCCTCGAAGTGCGCGTGCGCCACCGCCATGCGGACCACTAGGTTCTGCGTCATGGACTGCATGCCCTCGTTCCGCAGGTAGTCGATGGTTTCGAGAAGGCAGGGGAGGACTTGGGCGGGGGGCGGGGGATTCCAGGTGGAGTAAGCGATGTGGCCCTTGCCGTCGATCCAGACCACGCTGTCGCGAAGCTCGCCGGGCACGTCCTTGTAGTCCGTATTCGACCTCATCACCTCCGCGTGCAGGCGCCGGACCAAGTCGAGGTCGAAGACCCCGTAGCCACGCTCCAGCGCGGCCGGTAGCATCCGGTCCAGGAGTTGCGCGTAGTCGCGGACCTGCCGCACCTCGGACCGCCCGTCCTCGTTGGCGTCCTCGACGGCGAGGAGCTCGTCGAGCGTGCTATTGGTCCCTTCGATGGAGGACGAGCTCACCGCCTCCTGGCGCTTGAGGATGCGGCTGATCAGGTAGGGGTCGGCCATCTCCCGGGCGATGGCCTGCACCTTCCCGAGGGCGGCGCTGGCTGCGACCAAGCGGTCCAGCGTCCCATCGAGCGAGACGTGGTTCTCGGGCGGGGGAAGCGGCACCACGCCGTAGTGGCTGTCGTGCGGGGCCGGGAGGCGGACCAAGCGCTGCCTTACGGCGTGAGTCAGGTGATCCCGGTTCACAAAAGCCATCCTATGGCGACGTCATGTCGCTCATATTATGGGTTTTTGGAAATAACCCCAACAAGGATCGCTTATCAGCGTTATGATGTGGGCTTTGCCGGTCGGAGCCGTCCGAAGGGGGCCGCGCTTCCGGACGCCCTGGCGACCGGCTCGGACGGCAAGGTCAGCCCTGCCGGGACGCCGGCTCCAAGGATGGCTTCCGACGTGCTCCACGCTCGTACCGGCCCCGGCTGCGGTTCACGATCCACACCACCGAGAGCATCACCGGCACCTCGATCAGCACACCGACTACGGTGGTGAGCGCTGCGCCCGATTTGAAGCCGGACAGGCTGGTGGGGGCCACCAACGCGAGCTCGAAGAAGTTCGCCGTCGCTGACCTCGTCGCCAATCTCGCCTCGTTCGAACGCCGCTTCGGCGTGTCGCCGGGATGGTTTCGGCCACAGCTGGACGCGGGTGGCCATGATGACGGCGTGGCGCGAGGCCGCCGGCCTCGTCGGGGAGGATCGTGCGGCATTCGAGACGGCGTTCGCGAACGGCTGCGTCTGGGACGTCCTTGATCTTCGGGGGACACGGAGGGTGCGCGGCGCCGCATCCTCGAACGTCTGCGGATCGGACTCCCGGCGCACATCCGCGCGGTTGCAGGCCGCGAGGACATGCTCTCCTGCCGCATTCTCGACGGCGAGCCAGGCGACCCGGACGACGTCGCTTGGATTGAGGAAAAGCAGGCGGTCGAGGTCGAGCCGTCGGAAGCCGATGGCCCACTCGTCACCTGGGGCGGCTTGCCGGCGGCTTCGCTGATCTGATCCGTGCCTCGATCCGCAGATCGTGCACGCGCTCGCCGCTTCCGAGGCCTGGATCGCGGATCAGTGCAGCGAGCAGATCACGCTGCTGAGCTTCCGCCCGCGGTACTGCGCGGCGAGTTTGGGATCGGAGTAGCCGCCGTCCGTCACGTAGAGGTTCGGCTTGTCGTCCTCCCAGGCCTTCAGCGCGATCCCGTTGCGCTTGAGCGTTTCAGTGACCTGTTTCTCGTCGCCGAGCACGGTCATGGCGACATGGACCGGCGGGGCCGTGCCGGGCCCGCGAGTGAACTGGCTGCCCTCATAATTCCAGGCCTCGATCGTCAACGCAGTCAGTCCGTTGAAGGTCACAGGCACCGTGGGCACGTACGACGGGATGCCGTCCATGCGCTGGGCAGGCTTCCGGCCGATCACGCCGGACCTCTGAAGGGCGCCGATCACGTTCTCCGGCTTGAACGGGCTCTGGCACTCCAGAGCGCGTAGCAGCGGCGCTGCGGGACCGTCCGAGGATGCGGACGGAGCGGGCGCGGAATTCGCGGTGCGCTCCACCCCCTCGGTCCAGACGACCGGCCGCGCGGCCGGATCCATGCCTCTCTCCTTGCCCCAGGCGCCCTCGAGGTAGCCCGCATCGGCCAGGATGACGGAGTCGACCTTGGCGACGTCCCCGAGCTTGCGCTTGCCGGATCCGACGTCGTCGACGTACTTGCCCCGGACGAGGGTGATGAACGTCAGAACGGCCCCCGGCCGGCCGGCGATCTCGTAGGAGTTCGAGGTGCCTATGCCCTCGTCGGTTTTGAAGACGGCGCGGCTGGCATAGGTGAAGCCGTTGCTGCCCATCAGGCGGCGCAGTTCGGTCAGGGTGGTCTCGCCGAACTTCACACCGGGATAGTCGGTCGGGCTGCCCGGAACGCGGCCGCCCCAGCTCGACTCCATGTAGACGATCCGGCCGTCCGATCGACGGGCCGTGACGGAGAGCTCGTTCCCGTCCGGGAACGTCCATCTCCGGAGGCTGTGCGGCCCCATCTCGTTGGAGGCCGACGGAGCCATGCCGATCGTCGACGTCCTGGCGAGCGTGTCCGACAACGAGAGGCCGGAGAGGGATTGGGCGCCGACGCCCTGCGAGCCGAGCAGAGCCGCAGCCGCGAGGAGGCATGATCTGAGGTGTCGCATGCAGGCATTCTCGGAGCACGTGGATCGCTTGGCGAGAGCGATCGTCGCTGCCGTCCCCTATTTCGTGGACGGCATGCCTGCATTTCGTATCCAACCTCGGCGGTTGGTCAACGGCTCCCGACGCGGTGTCGGCTACAGGGCGGGCTTGTCCGGCGCGATAGTCTCGTCCGCGTTCCGCGGAGCGGGCGGAGGCGAGAGGGCCGCCGCGTCGACGTCGCACTTCCAGCGCCGCCGCGAGCCCCGCTTCGTGAGTTCGATGCTGACCTTGCCGGTCGCGGCTTCGACCCCCACGACCTTCGCACGTGAAAACTTCTGCGAGTTGATTGTCACATCGCGGAACTCGCCGCCGATCGTGATCCGCCCGCTCTCGACCGCCTCGCGGTTCCTGGCCGACAGACGCTCGGCCTCCAGTTCGCGCCTTGCGACGTAGACCTCCATCTCGAAGGCGCGTCGGAGCACGGCCTCGTAGGCTGGCGGCTCGTAGGACGTGTCGGATCTGCAGCCGGAGGCCAGCGATCCGGACCCGTCGCTTAGGAGCGGCTGGTAGACCGTGCGGGTCTGTCCATCGTTCTCGAGGACCTTCCTCGTGACGGCCCAGGTCCCTCGCGGCTCGGCCGCGACCTTCGCTTCGATCTCCCCGAGGGTCTTGCGGGCCTGGGGAAGATCGTGGACGGGCAGATCGACGATGCCGAGAAAAACCTCCCGGGCGGGATCGGGTACGCTGCAGTGCTTCGCAACGAAGGCATCGACATCCCGGTTGTAGGACAAGCCGGAATCGATCGCACCCCCGACGGCAGCCTTCAGAGCTTCCTTGTAGGCGGCGACATCGGACATCGGGTGTTCCTTCGGAGAAATCTCGCCCGAGCATCGGGGAGCGGTACGAAAGCCTCAAGCCAGGATGCGTTGGCGCATTGCGTAGCCCGAATTTATCCTTCGGTTCGAACCGAAGGAGCGAGCCATGCCACTGGATGAAGCCGACCGCCGCCCGACCGCGGCCCGGACCCTGATCGACGATAGGCGTGTTGCGGCGGACGCGAAATTCGAGGCTTTCGACTTCGGCGACGGCAACGACGTCGAAGATGCCGATGGTTGGGAGTACACGAACGAAGGGGACGAGATGACCCGCAAGGTCTACTTCCGCAACGCGGAGCATCCGGATGCCGACAGCGAACGTGGCCACTTCACGGTACGGTTCGAGAGCCGCTCCGACGTGATCTCCGAGGCCTATGGATCCCTCGACGGCGCCATCTTCGAGGACCGGGCGGAAGTCCCGGCGGGGCCCCGTCCCTGAGATCCGACCGGATACGGGATTTTCGCCGTCGATGCGCATCAGTATCGCCACTGAAACGGATGCCTCTTCGGGCGACCGGCGGCGCCCGGGAGCCACCTCCGCCGCATCCGGCCCCGCACGGCCGCCGCTTCCGCAGGGCCATCGGGGGGCCTTGGAGGGCCCGGCAGCCTGACATAATACTGGCACCGACGCGGGAAGACGCACCCGGAGCCGATCATGCAACCCTTCGCGAGGCTTTGGACCTGGACGGGGCATGCGTTCATACCCCTGGCGATCGCGTGGGCCTATTTCGCCCGAGGGGGAGGTGACACCGCCGTGCCGGCGGAGGCTTTGATCTCCCGCGGCTACTGGGGCCTGCTCGTGAGCCTGGGGGCGGCGGCGCTCCTGGCGGTGACCTGGGCCCTCTACGTCCGGGCCGCGCGGCGCAACCGCAGCGGCGCGCGCGTACCGCCCAACACGACGTTCGAGGATGAGCAGAACCGATCGCCTCTCATCTCCTGGACGACGGCGGCCGTCTTCGTGCTGATGGTCGCGAGCGCCGTGACCCTCTTCGCGGTCCGGTACGGCGACAGCCGAATCCATGCCTGGGACGGGGCGAAGCCGATCGCGGACGGATTTCTGTCGAGCCGTCTCGAGGCCTACCGTCTCGGATGCGGCAACCCGCCCTGTTTCGCCATCGCCAAGCGGATCGAGAGCCCCGGCAAGCCGTTCGCCGGAGTCAACGAGTACGTCCTTTACGTGTCCGACGGAGCCCTGCTGATCGCAGCCCTGGCGGCTCTCGTCGGCGTCGTCTTACTGATCGTCACCTTGGCGAAGCGGCGATTGCCCCCGCCGGAGACGGCTCGAGGTCTGCCCCAAGCTGAGGGATGGGGGTCCTGAGGCGGCCCTTCGTCGTCGACGATGCCCCGCGAGGTCGCGGACGCCCTACGCCGGGCGGGCCCCTCCCATATCGTCGAGATGCCGCTCCGGCGCGAGGCATCGGCCCTCAAGCCGCGCGCGGCGGCCAGACTGCACCACCACCGGGCGGTGGTCGGCGAACCACGCGATGGAGAGCGGGAAGGACTGCGGGAGCCTTCCCGAACGGGAGCGATGCATCGCTCACGGACCTGGGCTCCCGGCCGGGATCGGCAGATGAGCGAGTTCAGGAGCCGGCCCGAGGGCGGGCGCTTCGAGGCGGTCGCACTCCGACGGTCCCGGATGCTCCCATTTCGCCACGAGCCGTTCGATGACCTCGCCGGGGACCGGGTGCTCGCGCTCCCGATTGCGGAGGTGCAGTTCCCGCTGGGGCGCCTCCAGGGCGACGATACGGATCGCGAAGCCGTAGGCGACGCCGAGGCCGATCATCCGCTCCCGCATGTCGCGGGTGACGTTCGTCGTGTCCCAGACGAACGACCGCTTCGCGCGCAGATGCTCCTTGGCGGCCTCCTTGCCGACCTCGATCACCGCCCCTTGCGGCTTCGAGGGATCGATCCGGAGGGCCCGCCGGATCTCGTCGAGCGAGACGACGGGACGGTCGCCGGCGTTCGTGCGGATCCAGGTCGATTTGCCCGCGCCCGGCAGAGCCGACATCACGGTCAGCTCGGGCCGGTCGGCGGGGCCCCCGATTGGGTAGCGGGGATCGAGCTCCGCGCGCCGGGACAGGTAGAGGAAGCGTTCCCGCTCCCCCGCGAAGGGGAAGGGTCGATCGAGGCACTCGTGCCGGTCGGCGATCTCGCGGTACTCCTCGACCGCGAGCTCCATCATGTCGCGGTCGTCGCAGACGCGGCCGCGGGCGTCCGCCCGGGCCAGGATCGCGAGGAGACGGTTGCCGGAGCCGAGGCTCTGATCGGCGACGATGCGGCGGGCGTCCTCGTACTCGCGCTCGTGCGCCCAGAACGGCACCTGATGCCGGGCGATCAGGGAGCAGGCGATCTCCCTCAGCCGGGGCTCGAAGTCCTGGCGCCAGAGGATGCCGCGCGCCATGACCGCGCCGACGCGGGAATGCCCGTGATGGTGCACGCGCTCGATCCCGTCGACCATCTCGATCTTCGCGGTCGCGGGCTTCGCGACGTCGTGCAGGAGCGCGGCCGCGAAGGCGGCGAGACGCAGGTCCTCCGGAAGTCCGCGCCACTCGGCGTCGGCGACGAGCTCGGAGACGACCATGCGGGTGTGGGTCCAGACGTCGCCCTCCCGGTGGTGGATCGGATCGTGCGCCGAGCCCCGCAGGGCGGCGATCCATGGATAGGCCGCGTCGATGCCGTCCCAGTCGAGGGACCAGGACGGGGCGGACGGCAGGAAGGAGGCGACCGGGATCACGGCCTCGGGCTTTCGGGTTCGGGCACCTGCGCCGGCGCCAGCCAATGGAGGGCCGACGCGTAGATGTCGGCACCGGGAACCAGCACGTTCGGTACGATCGGCCGGTTGTGCCAGTGATCGTCGGATGCGAGCACGGCCTGGGTGAAATCCGGTCGCACCAGCTTGAAGCGCTCCTTCACGACCCCGTCTTCCTCGATCTTGAGATAGAGGCCCTCGGCCGCGCGGGTCGGCTCGAAGTGGTGGACGTTGCGGGCCGGATCGAGACCTTCGCGACGGATCGAACGGTCGAGCGCGTCCTGCCAGTCGAGGCTCTTGTAGAGCGAGGCCTCGGTCCAGGAGCGGCCGTGGTCGGGATGGTCCGGCGCTCGCGGGGGCACGATCGACATCAGATGCTCGAACGAGATCGCCGGCCCGTCGTAGATGACGGGGACCGAGACGACCGGGAGGTCCTTCAGCAGCGCCCGTCGTTCGTCGGTGCCGAGAAAGGCCTCGCGCGATCGGTCGAAGATGTCGAATTCGAACCACCAATGCGGGAGCGTGTCGTAGAAGGAGGTGTGCGCCGCGAAGCACCACTCTCCGAAGGGACGGTACCGGTCCTCGAAGACCGCCAGGAGCGTGTCGGCATGAATGGCCAGCCAGTCCTTGAACCGGTTCCACTGCCGCTCGCGGTGGACGTCGCGCCGCGACAGGTCGATCAGGTGGCCACGCGAGCCTGCGAAGATCTCGCCGCCGGCGTCGAAGCCGAAGCGGGTGTTGGAGCCGTCGACCTTCTCCTCGACGATCAGCCGGCAGCCCTTGTATCGGGCGATGTCGACGACCTCGAGATCCTCGTCGCCCTTCTGCAGTCCGGAGCCTTTGATGTGGCGGGTGCGGGGGTATTTGATCAGCCCGTCCACGTTTCGATCTCCTGAGATTGCGGAGGCACCCGTCGCGCTGCCGTGGTGGAGACGGCGCTTCTAGCTTGGTTTCGCCGCCGGATCCATTCCTTGCGTGTCGTGCCTTCGACCGCGGTCGGCGGGTCGTGAGGCCGCCCCTCCGCGCCGATCAGATCCTCGGCGCCGACGCCTCCGGCTCCGCACGGTCGGAAGGAGCAAGCCAAGCGCGTGCCATCTCCAGACCCTTGTCGGTGAAGTGCCAGGATACCTCGTTCCCGAGCGTGCGGTCGCGCGGCTCGACGGGCTCGGCTCCGAGAATCCCCTGGTCGACGAGAGGCTGCACCTCCCGGGCGAAAGCCCAGCCGTCGAGGACGTCGCTCGGCGCGCTGCGCAGCGCGTCCACGTCGCGATAGACGGGGCTGGCGACGACGGCGAGACGTATGCGTTCCAGGTGCTGGTCCGCGCTCAACGGGGACATGTCGTACTCCGGTCCACCCGCGGGCGCGGGCTCGATCCTGCGATGCTCGGATGCTGTCACGGATCGGCGCACGCGGCAAAGGAACGGTCGGGCCGGCCGATATCTGGTCGCGGCCCCGAGCGGCCCTCAGGCCGGGTCCGGCACGAGTTCCGCACGCATCCGGTCGGCCCGCACGCCGCTCACCACCGAGCCGCTCACCTTGCCGAACAAGTCGGCGTAGAGCATCCGACGCTCATGCAGGTCGGCGGAATGCCGCTGCGCCGCCGGATCCACGATCTTGCGCATCAGGAGCGCCGTCGCCTCGTATCTCGTCGGGCTGCTCCACGCGGTGCCAGCCGCATCCATGCGGTCGAGCAGCTGACGCGCGACGTCCGTGAAGATCGAGCGGTAGTCGGTGCCCTCCTCGGTCGCGCGGTGGAGGCGGGAGATCACGTCCTCGACGACGTGCTGGCGGGCGATCTCGTCAGCTTCATCCGGCATCTGGCGTCTCCTGGCTTGCCGCAGGTGTAGCGTCCGGCGACGGTTCCTTGAAGGGACCCCGGGCGCCCCGAAGGCGATCGGCCTGCGCGAGGCAGGACCTGCAGGTGACGCGTGCGCCCGCCGCCCGGCGCATTCCGGCGTCGCTGCCGTAGGCGTCGACGTGCGTGGAGCACAGGAACTGCCCGGCCGAACGGCGCAGGCGTCCCAGGGCGAAGGCCGTCGTCGTCGTCACGTGCACGACGCTCGCCCGGTTCATGCCGTTGCCGGCCGACGACGCGGACAATCCCGACAGCACCACCCGATGTCCAGGCTCCCAGTCGAAGGGAAGGCTCAGCGAAGCGTTGAAAGCCGCCGCGGTCGTGCAGACGAAGCCGTGCGGCAGCACCGTGAAGTGGACTTCGGTGCCGGGAGCGGGCGCGTCGGCCGCATCCACGAACCGGAACACGGTACCGCCGATCGCGAGCGTGCCGTCGGCCGCGATGCGGAAACGGCGCCCCGGGTCGCCGAAGCACGCCGGGCTCACGTCCGGGCGGTCCGGCCTCAGAAGGCGTCGTCGGGCCTTCGCCACGCGCGTCAGTGGCAGCGGGCGATGGAGAGCGGGTGCCGGATCTCCGGAACCGCGCCCCCGGACATCGCCGCGCTCAGGATGTTCGCTTCGTGCAGGAGACCTGCACCCGAGACGCGCTCCGAGCCGCCGTGGAGCGAGGTCATGACGATGTCCCCGTCCTGCAGGCGGAGGATGTCCAGCATGCCACCCTTCGCCCACGAGGCGACGATCCCGATCCTCTGGAGGACCGAGCGCTGCCTCGACAGTTCGATGGCGGAACCAAGCAGCTCGGGCACGTAGACGGGGTGTCGGAGGCCGGCCCATCGCTCGCGGGCCCCATCGCTCCATTCCGTCGCCAACGCATCGGAGATGCTGTCGAAGAGGATGTTGCTGCCGATCTCGTACTCGTCCCGCCCCCGCTTGGTGGTCGCGACGCAGACGATCATGCTCGGATCCCATGGGCGCTTCGGCTTCCGCTTCACGCGCGGCAGGGCCGCGATCGCGGCGGCCGGGCCGGCGGCGGCCGCGAGGCTCGCCAGTGCCATGCGGCTTTCCGGCGTTGCCGGCAGCCCTGTCGACCCCCGGTAGCTGCGGTCGATCGACAGCGACGTCAGACCGGGCCCCCATGAAGCGGCGATCTGATCCGCGAGCGCATCCGCATCGAACGATCGCGGGCAGCCGAAAACCGTCACTGCGAAGACCGCCGCCATGCCGCCGCCTGGAAGCGGCGCGGTGTCGATCCGGCGCGAGAGCAGGTTTCGCAGGGCATGGGCCCCCTGCCCCGGGTTCGCCGCGCGGAGGCGGTCGATGTCGCTGTAGTCGCCGCCAGCGATCAGCGCGTCGATGAAGGCCACGGCCCGAGAGGGGTCGTTCTCCTGGAACATCCTGCCGATCTCGCTCGCGAGGTCGCGCGATGCCGTGCCGCTCATTGCCCGCTCCTTTCAGTCGTGTATGATCCATTCATTCCTTGTCAGTCGGGCATGAAGGCATCGTTACCCGGAATGAGCGGCTTCTTCCATTCCTTGCATTCAAGTGCCGACAAGCGCGAAAGCCGCGCCGGAGGAATATCCGAGGCTCGTTGCGCGTCGCCTCCGCGCGGCGTTCCGCTCTAGAAACCTCGATGCCCATGCGCTCGCTCAGAAACCTGGGCCTTCCGCTCCTTGCGGGCCTGCTCGTCAACGCCTGGGGCTCCGGGGCGGCGCTCGCCCACGTCAAATGGTTCTGCGCCTACGATCTCTCGGGCAGCCCGCGCGGCCTCGAGCAGGTTCTCTGCCCCGATTTCGAGAAGCTGGTCGCGCTCTCGCTCGGCGCCCTGATCCTCGGCTGCTGCGTGGAGTACTCCCCGTTGGGGGCGACGCTCCTTCGCAGCCTGGATCGTTCGACGGCATGGGTCCGCTCCAACATCGAGACGGTCTTCCGCGCGACCGCCGCCTTCTTCCTGGTCTCCCTGTGGAACGTCGGCGGCATCATCCTGACCCCGGAGCTGAAGACCGACCTCGCCTTCGTTTCGTGGATCCAGCTCGGCATGGCCGTCTGCCTACTGTGGCGCGCGACCCTGCCCGTGGTCTCGGTCGGCATCGTCTGCCTGTTCGCCTACGCCCTGACGAAGTATGGCGCCTTTCATCTCGCCGACTACCCCGTCTTCCTGGGCGTCGCGGCCTATCTGGCGCTCACGGGGCTCGGCCGAACCGCCTGGGGCGCCCGGCCGGTCGACGTCCTGCGCTGGTCGGGCTCGATCACGCTGATGTGGGCGTCGGTCGAGAAGTGGGCCTACCCGGAGTGGTCGTTCCCGCTCCTTCAGCAGAAGCCGCAGCTCGCGTTCGGATTCTCTCCCGAGACCTTCATGCTGGCCGCCGGCGTCGTCGAGTTCGTGCTCGCCTTCGCGCTGATCTGGACGCCTCTCGTCCGTCGTGCCGCGGCCGCGGTTCTGATCGGCATCTTCGTCTCGGCCGTCTGGGAATTCGGCAAGGTGGACGCGATCGGGCATGCGCTCATCGTCGCGGCCCTACTCGCCGTGCTCGTCGACGACGCTCCCGCGAAGGTGCGGGTCCGGCACGTCGCACTGGCACCTTTCGCCTACGGGGCGGCGCTCGCGCTCTTCATGTTCATCTACTATGCGGGACACCGCATGGTCTTCAACGTGATCTGACGTCGAGACCCTGGATGGACGACCCGCGCATCCTCCCGCAAGCGGAAAGGGCGGCTGGCCCCGGCCGCTCCGGCGGTTCCGCTCCCGCGCACCGGTGCGGAGGTCAGGCGCCCTCGTAGACCACCGCCGGATCGGGCCTGTAGTCCGAGAAGGTCCACCCGCAGAGCGCGACCGACTTCGTGATTCTGTCCCGGCGCCTGCGGGCGTGTCGCATGCGCCATCTGCTCTCCAGGCCGCCCGCCTCCGTGCCGGCGCCGACCGGCTCGGCCCATCGGAGCGCGTCGTAGCCGTCCGGCCTGCCCGGTTCGGTCGTCCCGCCCGGTCCGCGATAGCCGTACAGCTCGAAGGCCCGGTACCGCAGGACGTGCAAGGCGTGGAGCGAAGGGAGGACCGCGGCTTGGCTGTCCGTCCGTTTCGCAAGGCACTGAGGTATCATGAAGATGTTGCGGAGATCCGTATAGGCATCCGGGTCCTTCGACGCCGCGTAGAGGTGGCAGCACTGCACGTCCGTACCCGGGCCCCGCCGGAAACCCGTGGCGAACTCGAAGGCTTCGGCCGGGCTCGCGTTGTCGTCCTCCATCACGCCCCCGACGATCTCGCCCCGTCGCCCCCGCACCGTCCTGAACACGGCACGGCCGCGGACGGCGGCGACCACGTCCCGATGGGGGAATGCCGCCAGCGACGCGATCGCCTGATCGATCGAGCCCCAGGGCGAGGTGGCGACGAGATGGTCGAGCACCGCCCTGCCGTCGAATCCGAAGTCCGCGAGCGTCTTCACGAGGACCTCAGCAGCGCGGCGCCGAAGGCGCGGACGGTTCGTCGTGCGCGGTCGGGATCTCCTCGGAGACCTTTCTGTTCGGCAGCAGGATCGGCATCAGCGGGTCGCGGTCCCAAGCCACGAAGTAGTTGATCCCGCCCACGCCGACCGCGTCTCCGGCGTCGAAGGAGCCCAGTATGGTGCCGTCGGGCGTCGTGTCGCCCCTATCTGAACTTCGCTTGTAGATCCGTCGACCGTTCGGGATGGCCCCCTGCGCTTGATGGCGGATGAAGCTCCCCTTGTAGCCAAGCGGCTGCACGAGATTCTGCCTGAGGAGATCCACAAGGTCGGTCATCGCTCGCTTCCGGTTCGTACAGATCGTCCGACCCTGCGGTCCCTGCCGCAGTCGGAGGACGGATGCGATCCTACGAAGCGGCTTCTCTCCCGTCGAGCGGATTGGCGGACCTTAGGGTATTCGCTCTAGGGTCAAACCCAATCAGCTTGGCCATGTGAGGGGCTGGTTTCGACCCGTTGCGGACATAGTGAGGCTAGCGCTAAGGTCGAGTATGGCAGAGCCACTGCGCGTCTACGTGTTCCGTGACCCAAATTTCGCCCCTGATGGCGACACGTTCGTTTGCATAGCGGAGCGCACGAGGACCGAAAAGTTCATACAGAAGAAGGAGATCGACTGGGCATTCAGCGGGCATGTTGCCTATCGGTGCTGGTGGCCTTGGAAGACATACATTGGAGTATATGGTCGAAAAAACACATCACGCTTCAGGCGATTTTTGAGAGAGCGTGGCGCAGATCTCGATATTTGCCGCGAGGCTCCGCCAAAAGCTCGACTACTATACTGGGCCACACAGGATCAGCGGAGAAAGGTTGGGGCGCTACCACCTCGCGTCACGTAAGGACCGCTTCCCACCCTCAACGGTCCTTCACGCGGGCAAGCTGATTGGGTTTTGACCCAAGGGGCAGCCACCTTCAGCTGCTGGATCTCGGGGCCAAGATCCGAAGGTGGCGCACTTCGCCTCTCGCCGCCTTCAGGCACGGCCAGGGTCCGAGCCGGGAGCGGTATCGACGAGGGCCCGGTCATATCGGCAGCGCGGGCCGAGGCGTTCGTGGGAACGGCCGGGACATCGATCGCCCGAGGGCGATCATGGACGGACTCGGCGCCTTTCTCAGGCGCCGAGCCGCGTGTCGATGACGACCCTGAGACCGGCGGGATCCCAGTCCCTCTCCACCCGCGCTCCGAACTGCCGCGCGAGCATCTTGCCGAGGAGCTGGCTCCCGAACCCGGACCAAGTCGGTTCCGCGACCGGCGGGCCTCCGCTCTCAGACCACGTCAGACGCACGCGGGGCTCGCCGTCCTCGTCGGCCGTCACCATCCAGGAGACCGCGATGCAGCCCGACGCAGCCGAAAGGGCGCCGTACTTCACGGCGTTCGTCGTCAGCTCGTGCAGGGCCATGCCGAGCGTCATGCCCAGACCCGACGGGAGATGGAGCTCGGCGCCGTCGATGCGCACGCGCCCCGCCTCGTCGTAGGCGGCGGTCTCTCCGGCGACGAGCTGGCGCAGGTCGACGTGCTCCCATGACTGCTCGCGCAGGAGGGTGTGCGTGCGGGAAAGCGATACGATGCGGTCGGCGAAGGTGTCGCGGAACTCGTCGAGATCCGTCGCCGTGCGCGAGGAGGCTGCGGCGATCGCCTGCACGGTCGCGAGGGTGTTCTTCACCCGGTGGTGCAGTTCCCGGACCATCATCTCCCGGGCGTCGATGCTGCGCCGGCGCTCCGTCACGTCGCGGAAGAAGACCGTGCAGCCGGCGGCCGATGGCACGGCCGCGATCTCGTACCACCGGTCGGCCGGTGCATGGGCGATCTCGCCCCGCTGCAGAGCGCCGTCCTGGAGCGCCTTCGTCAAAAGGACTTCGAGACCCGGCAGTTCGGAGGGAGGCAGCACTTCCCGGACCGGCCGGCCGACGACGTCCGCGTCCCCCGCGAAGGCCGCTCGTGCGAGGCCGTTGAGGTAGGTGAAGGTGCCCGCACGGTCGATCGCGGCGACGCCCTCGCCGATCGTCTCGAACGTGGACAGTACGCGCCGTCCGGCCTCCGCTGCGGCCTCCTCGGCCTCGATGCGCCGCCGGACCTCTTCGCCCGCGTTGTCGAGGGCTCTCGCGACCTCGTCGACTTCGGCGACGCTCGTGGGAACCTCGGCAGCGACCGTTTCGCCGCGCCCGACCGCTTGGGCGCGGTCCGCGAGGCTGACGAGGGACCGTGCGAGGCGCCGGCTCGCCACCACGGCGAAGGCCAGGGACAGCAGGATCGCCGCCCCCGCGGCGAGCCCGAAGAACTCGAGCGAGCGCCGCAGCGGCGCCTCGTAGGCGTCCTGGCTCGTCTCGACCGAGACCGTCCAGCCGCTCCGCTCGGACCGCGCGAAAGCCACGACGCGGGGCGAGCCGGCCTCCTCGCGAACGAACAACCCCTGGCGGAGGCGCGCGGCACCCTCGGGCAGCGGAGCGACCCGGTCGCCGGACTTGACGTCCGGATCCGTGCCGTAGATCAGGCGCCCGCGTCCGTCGACGACCGACACCGACCAGTCGCCCGCCGCCAGGGGCGCGATGCCGGCGCGGATCCGGTCCGTCGGCACTGCGATCCCGAGAAGATAGGCGGCTTGGTCCTTCCGCCGCACCGCCAGCTCGAGGGCGAACACGGGCGCTCCGGTCGAGCGCTCGTCGAAGAGGTTCGAGACCTGCACCTCGCCGGTCCTCAGGGCCTCCCGGTCGATGTCGAGGATCCTCGGCTCCGGTGATGCGGCGCCCGCGGGCAGGAGCGGGTTGATGATCTGACGTCCGTCGACGTCGCGGAGGATCGGTACGACGCCGGTCCGCCTCGACACCGCCGCCATCATCTCGCCGAAGGTCGGGACGTCGCCGCGCTGCAGGCTGGCTGCCGTACCCAGCACGTCGAGGGACGAGGTCAGGCCGACGAGTTCCCGATCGACGGCCGCCGCCACGTCCCGGGCGCGGGCGATCGCGCTCGCCTCGACCTCCTGGCGCTCGCGGGCGGCGTAGCTCCACTGCGCGCCGCCGATGATGCCGAGGAGCGGCATCGCTATGCCGAGACACGCGCCGCCGATGTGGAACACCAGCCGGTTGCCGCGCGGCTGAGCGGACTCGTCGGACGCGCGGCGGCGGGCGTCCGACGAGTCCGGTTCCCTGGAGCCGGCCATCGATATCGCGAAGCTCATTCGGTCACGAAGGAAACGAGCTCCTTCCCTGCATGCCGTCGTACAGTCCGGCCCATCCGGAGCATCGTTCGTTCCTTCGGCGCGGATCGGGACCTGCGATCCTTCGAGCATTGTCCGATCCAGGCTTGAACGCCAGTCGATTCGATGGAATGGGGTCGCGGCATGGTGCGTCAGCCAACGATCGCGTGAGGCATGAAGCAGGCGTCGTCGCCGGTCACGGGACCGCGGCTCTCCCGGATCCCGATGCCCGCGGGCTGACCGTCGGCGATCCAGGAGCCGATCACGGCGTGGCCTGCGGGCGAGCGGAACAGGTCGGCCCGGGCTTGGCGGACGAGCGGCTCGTCGCCGTGCGGCCCGTCGGTCTTCGCGACGACGTCTCCCTGGCCGACGACCTCGACGTTGGCGCCTTCCCGGCCGAACAGCGGCTTCCGGACGTAGTCGCCTCCGAGCGAGGCGGCCCCGGGGTCGTCGTCGTGGAAGGCCGGCAGCAGGTTCGGGTGTCCGGGGTGACGCGCCCAGAGCGCCGGCAGCAGCGCCTTGGTGGACAGCACGGCCTTCCACTGTGGTTCGATCCAGCGGGTGGGCGCGTGCGGCAGCATCGGTCCGTAGGCGCTGCGCGCCATGAGTTCGATCGGATAGAGCTTCCAGGCGGTGTCGATCGTCGCGTCGTCGGCGTCGACGAAGCCCTTGCCCGGCTCCCAGCCGACTTGGTCCAGAGGGACCAGGGTGGTCGAGAAGCCGGCCTGCTTCGCGCAGTCCTCGACGTAGGCCGCGTTCGACATGTCCTCGACGTGACCGCCGACATGGAGGAGATGGAGCCGCGGGCCGTGGCCACGGTCGAGCGCGGCGCGGAAACCGGCGACGACCTTGTCGTGGAGGGAGTTGAACTGATCGGCGTCTGGCGGCAGGCCGCCGGCGGCGATCATGTCCTCCAGCCAACCCCACTGCCAGACCGCGGCCTCGTAGAGGCTCGTCGGCGTGTCGACCTGCGCCTCCAGGAGCTTGGCGGGACCCGCGCCGTCGTAGGCGAGATCGTAGCGGCCGTAGACGGACGGCGCACGGCTGCGCCAACTCTCCGCGATCCAGTCCCATAGTTCCCGGGGGTAGCCGAGCCGGGCCAGGTAGAGCTCGTCGCCGACGAGGTCAGGGACGATGTCGAGCACCATGGCGTCGATCTCGGCCGTGGGAACCTCGATCCCGTCCTCGATCTGCCGGAGCGTGAATTCGAAGCGGGCATCCTCCCTCCAGTAGGGAGCGCCGGCCGGCGTGTGGAAGACGAACCCCTCGCGGCGCGCCTTGGCACGCCAGTCCGGACGTTCGGGCGAAGGCAGCCGGCGCATCTCAGCGGTCCGCGGTCCCGACGACGGCGTTCCTGCGGCATTGTTCGGGATCGAGCCACGACCCGCATGTCGGGAAGTCCAAACGCATCGTCACGACGTGGTCCGCGGACGGCGGCGACGGGCGCGGGGGCGACCCGGACAGCCCCATGACGGTCCCTACCACGCCCGCGATCAGAAACGGAGCCAGCAGCGTGCACTGGGCGAACGAGGTCGCCCGGTCCCAAGCCGTCGGCCGCATCGGCGGGGATGCGTAGAGCCTTTCGCGCCCGAGACGGTCGCCGCGCTTCCAGGCGTCGTCGATCCGTCTCTCGTACTCGGTCCAGGCGGGATCGGACAGGAAGCCCATGGGTCGCTCGCTGTTGCCGGCGCATGCGGCACCGGTATGTGGCGGCTCGCGTCGTCGCGGGCCGGAATGGGGCTCGGGCACGCGGCGTCAGCCGCCGGGGCTGACGCCGCGGACTCCGCTCCCGGAGACGAAGCCGCCGCGGGACGGGGCGAAGATCGAGAAGGCGCGCGGGGCGGGCGCGTGCGACGAAACCGCCTCACGCGGGATCGCCGTGGTCGACTTCAGCGCCGAGGAGATCGATTCCGCCGGTCGGGCCCAGCCGCGGGAGCGGAGTGCCGTGGCCGGGGACGCGGTGCCCCGGCGGTCGACGAAGATCCAGGCATGGCTGCCTCCGCCCGAACCGCTCACCGTGCCGGTCGCCCGGTCGACGTGGCGCTCGCAGGATTCCGGGTAGCTGTCGTTGCGCGCGAAGGCGAGACACTGGTCGGCGTCGGGCTGGAGGCCGCCCCCGGTGAGGAAAGCCGCCTCGTTCCGCTCCAGGACGTGCTCGCAGACCGAGGGTACGCGGCCTCCGGCAGCGGCTGCGGCCGCCCAGCATTCCTGCACGGTCGGAGGACCGTCGCAGGAGGCGAGGACGGTCGCCGCGAAGGAGACCAGGGTGATGGTGCGTGCCCGCTTCATGCCCAGGGCCTCAGGTCTTCATGCACACCGCCTGAAGCAGGCCGGCCGTGAGCGATACCCCCGCCACCCACAGGCCGGCGGAGACCTCTCCGCGGTCGATGCGCAGGCTCAGATCCTTCACGACGAGCCGGGCCGCGAAATAGGCGCCGAGCTGGACGAGCAGCGCCACCACCGCCCACATCACGGTCTCGAGCAGGAACCCCGTCATCGAGACGACGGACGTCAAAGGAACGGCTAGGCCGAGCATCGCTCCCACCGTGGACAACGCGGCGGAGAGGTTGCCCTCGCGGATCAGGCGCATCTCGTCGTGGGCGGTCGCCTTCATGTAGACCGCGAGGTGCAGCGCGACGAACGCGACCATCAGGACGAGGTAGAGGACGAACGGTCCGATGCCCCTTGCCGAGAGGGCGAGCGCGCTCCCGCTCGCCTGAACGATTCCGAGAAACGTGACCGTCTCCGTCATGTGGGCTGGTTCCTTGGCGGGTGCCGTTCCTTCGCATTGTCTCGCCGCGAAAGGCGCACCCGTCAACCTCGTTCCTTCCATGGCCGACGTGGCGAATCCTTCGTGCGCCGCCAATCGACGGAACGGTAAAATTGCTCGGATCGCGGGAACATGGATTTCAGATCCCGGAGGCTATGACTCCGCACGAGGTCCGCGGCGGCACCGGGAGACGACATGATCGACGACGTAAGGGACGAGGATGCCGGACGGATCGGTTCCGCAGCGGCGGGCGCGCTCGTCTCCGCGGTTCCGTCGACGCATTCCGTCGCTCCTACGGCGTCCGCTTCGGCAGCCGGCTCCATGTTCCGGAACCAGTGGTACCTTCAGAACACCGGACAGGCCGGCGGCCGCCCCGGCCTCGATCTCAACGTCGCGTCGGTATGGCCTGAATATACCGGCGCGGGCGTCCGCTTCGGCGTCTTCGACGACGGGATCGACGCGTCCAGCCGCGAGTTCGCCGGCCGCTACGACGGATCGCGCCAGCTCAGGTCCACAAATCCGGCCGACAACTCCGTCTCGGGCGGGGTCCATGGCACCTCCGCCGCCGGCATCATCGCCGCGGCCAACGACGGCATCGGGACCGTCGGCATCGCCTACGACGCCCAGATCACCGGCGTCGACGTGATGGCGGGCGGCGGAGCCCTGTTCGACGCGATGCGGATCCAGTCGCGGTTCGACGTCGTCAACCATTCCTGGGGCTTCACCAGCGCGTTCGCCGACAACCCGTCGAACGCCAGCTGGCAGGCGTACTTCTTCGCGGGGATCCGGGACGGTGCCGACAACGGCCGGGGCGGTCTGGGCACGCTCTCGTTCGTGGCGGCTGGCAACGGCCGCGCCAGCGGCGACAGCGCCGAGGTGCACGGCTTCACGGTCGACCGGCACGTGACGACGGTCGGGGCCGTGACGGACCAGGGCTTCGTCGCCTTCTACTCCACGCCCGGGGCGAACCTCCTGGTCTCCGGTCTCTCGAACGGCGGGGCCGCCGGGATCGCGACGACGGACCGGACGGGCGCGGGCGGCTACTCGCAGGGCGACTACACGACCGGTTTCGGCGGCACTTCCGCCGCGACCCCGCAGGCCAGCGGCGTCGGGGCCCTGATGCTGGACGCGAACCCGGACATCGGCTGGCGCGACGCGCAGAACATCATGGCCTACTCCGCCCGGCACGTCGGTTCCGCCGTGGGCGCCCCGACGCAGTACGCGGAGCGCGACGCCTGGGCCTTCAACGGCGCCGGCAACTGGAACGGCGGCGGCCTGCACTTCTCCAACGACTACGGCAACGGCCTGCTCGACGCGCGTGCGGCCGTCAGGCTGGCCGAGACGTGGCTCGTGGGGCGGACGGCGCAGACGAGCGCCAACGAGGTCTCGGTCCGGGGTGCTCTTGCGAACGGCGACTACGCGATCGTGGACGGCGGGTCGAGCGAGTACCGCTTTACGCTCGGCTCCGGCGTCGACGTCGAGCACATGGTGCTGGACCTCGTCGGCCTTCGTCACGGCGACGCGGGGCAGCTCACGATCGAGCTGGTCTCGCCCGCCGGCACCGTCTCGCAACTGCTGCGCAACAATGCGCCGGGCTCCGCCATCACCGGCGGGTGGCAGCTCATGTCGAACGAGTTCCGGGGCGAGGAAAGCGCGGGCGCCTGGACCGTCCGCATCGCGGACTCGACCGCCGGCACGCGCGGCACCTTCACCGGCGCGAGCCTGACGGCCTTCGGCGCCCGGCAGACCGCGGACGACCTCTACGTCTTCACCGACGAGTTCGGTCTCTACGGGGCGGGCGCCCGCGCGACCATGCGCGACGCGGACGGCGGCATCGACACGCTCAACGCCTCCCCCGTCACGAAGAACATCGTCTTCGATCTCTCGTCCGGCGGCACCATCGCGGGCCGCGCGGTCTCGGTCGCGGCCGGAACGGACCTCGAGAACTTCGTGGCCGGCGACGGCGACGACCGCATCACGGGCAACGCAGCGGACAACCACCTGCTCGGCGGCAGGGGAGACGACGTCCTCGACGGCCGCTCCGGCCGCAACTGGCTGGAGGGCGGCGCTGGGAACGATCTGTTCGTCGCGAGCGGCATCGACCGGATGGACGGCGGCGACGGCTTCGATACGGCTACGTGGCGGAACGCCGCCTCGCGCATGGTCCTCGACATGACGGACCAAGCCCGCAACGCGGGATCCGCCGCGGGCGACAGGCTGACCGGCATCGAAAAGATCGTCGGCAGCGCCCACGGGGACGAGATCCATGCGGGCGGAGGCGTGTCCCAGGTCGAAGGCGGCGGGGGCAACGACGCGCTCTTCGGCGAGGGCGTGGTCGGCGCGGTCCTGTCGGGCGGCGCAGGCGACGATCGGCTCATCGGCGGAGCGGGCGGCCAAGCGCAGGACGGCGGCGTCGGATTCGACGTGGTCTCCTACGAGACGGCGTCCGCGGGCGTCACCGTCGATTTCGGCGTCGTCGGCCGGAATCTCGGAGACGCGGCGGGCGACACCTTCACGGGCATCGAAGCCGTGCAGGGCGGCCGCTTCGACGACGTCATACGGCTAGCCGGAGCCGTGCGCACGGCCGATGCGGGCGCCGGCAACGACGTCGTGCAGGGCTCGGCCCAGGCCGACGACATCCAGGGCGGCGCGGGAGCCGACTGGGCCGAGGGCGGCGGCGGCGCCGACAAGCTCGACGGCGGCGCCGGGATCGACTGGCTTTCCTACCTCGGTTCGGGCGCGGGCGTGCGCGTCGATCTCGTGGCGGGCGTCTGCGGCGGCGGCGATGCCGAAGGCGACCGGGTCTCGAACTTCGAGAACGTGGCGGGTTCGCGCCACGCGGACGTGCTCGTCGGCAGCGGGGCGGCCAACACGCTCGAAGGCAACGGCGGCGACGACGTCGTCCGCGGCGGCGGGGGCGCCGACATCCTGCGCGGCGGCGACGGCAACGACCGGCTCTCCGGCGACGAGGGCGGCGACATGCTCGTGGGCGGCGCCGGCACGAACCGTCTGAACGGCGGCGCGGGAGCCGACCTGTTCCAGGTTTCCCGCATCGGCATGCAGATCGTCGAGGATTTCACCCGCGGGCAGGACCGGATCTACCTGCAGGCGTCGGAGTTCGGCTCCATGCTGGCCGACAAGCGGCTCGGCGCCGACGACTTCGCCTCCGGGGCCCAGGTCGATTTCAGGGGGCGGCACGCAGGCTTCTACTTCGAGAAGACCACGTCCACGCTCTACTTCGATGCGGACGGACAGGGCGGACAGGCCGCGGAGGCGATCGCCCGGATCGCGAACGGACAGCAGTTGCAGAACTCGGACTTCGTCGTCGCCTGACCGAAGGAACGAGGGATTGGTCCGCCGCTCCTTCGATCCTTAGAATTCTCCCGGTCGCGGAAACCTCAAGTAAGAAGTTGCGGGCGCATCCTGAGGCGATTCCAGGAGACACCCGCCCGATGGACGCCCACGTCACCTCCCCGCTGGACCGCATGGTCAGGGAAAGCCGCGTCGCGCTGGCGCCGCTGGCGGGAACGGGCGTCGCGATCAACGCCCTGATGCTGGCCTCGCCGCTCTACTCGATGCAGGTCTTCGACCGTGTCCAGCACAGCGGCAGCTTCGAGACCCTGGCCCTGCTGACCGCCGCCCTCGTCGCCTGCCTCGGCTTCGTCGCCGCAATGGAGCTGGCGCGGGACCGCATGACCTCCCGGGTCGGCGAGTGGATCGAGGAGACCCTGCTCCCGCACGCCGCGACGCTGTCGACCTCCGGCAGGTTCGACCTCGAGCGCAATCCCGTCACCGACGTGAAGGTGATCCGGGCCTTCGTCTCGGCCAACGGGATCAAGGCGCTGCTCGATCTGCCCTGGTTTCCCCTCTTCCTGCTCGTCTGCTTCCTGCTCCATCCCTACGTCGGCTTCTACGCCCTCGGAACGGCGGCCCTGCTGGTCGCCATCGCGGTCGGCGGCGAGGTCGTCACCCGTCGCGCCTCGGAGGAGGCCGCCCGCCGGCAGGCCTTCGTGGTGCAGCGGCTCAACGAGATCTCCCGCAACCGCGACGCGGCCGCGGGGCTCTCGATGTGCGGCCCGATGGTGGCGCGCGAGATCGACGCGAACGCCGCGGTCCTGGAGCGGACGCGGCGCGTCACCGACATCGCCGCCACCATGGCGACGCTGTCGCGGACCGTCCGCCTCGGCTCCCAGTCGCTCATCCTCGCGATCGGCATGTCCCTCGCCCTCACCAATCAGGCTTCGGCGGGCGTCGTGATCGCCTCCTCGATCCTGCTGGGACGCGCGCTGGCTCCCATCGACGGCCTGATCGGCGGCTGGCGCTCGCTCCAGGCGGCGCGCGAGTCCTGGGGGCGCCTGCGTACGGCCTTCGGGGGGTGGGGCGCCGCCTCCACCACCGAGTTGCCCGAGCCCAAGGGCGACCTGCGCATCGCCGAGGTCTCCTACCGCGACGCCGTCTCCGGCCGGGACATCCTGGCAGGCGTCTCCATCGAGGCTCGGGCGGGCGAGATCATCGCGGTCATCGGCTCCTCGGGTTCGGGCAAGAGCACCTTCTGCCGGATCCTCGTCGGCGCCCTCCGCCCGACCGGTGGCGAGGTCCGGCTCGACGGCGCCTGCATCACGGACTGGACCGAGGCCCAGCGCCGCGACCACGTCGGCTACCTGCCCCAGGACAGCATGCTGTTCGCGGGTTCCGTGAAGGATAACATCGCCCGCTTCACCGCCGGCTCCGACGCGGAGGTGGTGGCCGCCGCGAAGCTCGCGGGCTGCCACGAGATGATCCTGCGCCTTCCCGGCGGCTACGACTGCCGACTCGGCGAGTACGGCGCTCCCCTCTCGGGCGGCCAGCGCCAGCGCGTCGCCCTCGCGCGCGCCCTGTTTGGCCGGCCCCGCTTCCTCGTTCTCGACGAGCCGAACGCCAGCCTCGACACGTCCGGCGACGCGGCCCTCGCGGCCACGTTGACCGAGCTGAAGGAGCGTGGCGTCACCGTCCTCGTCGTCACGCACCGCTACCAGCTGTTCTCCGTCGCCGACCGCGTCGTCGCCCTGGAGGACGGTCGGAAGATCTACGACGACACCGCCCGCCGGGCCCTCGACAACCTCCGGGCCGCCGCGGAAGCGCAGGTCCGTCGCAACACCGATCAGACCCCGAACCGGAAGGCTGCGTGATGAGCGATCTCCAGAGCAAGCTCCGCGGGCCGCGCACCCTGGCACTCGTCGCAGGCATCGGCTCCGTGACGCTGCTGGGAGCGTGGTCGGCGGTCGCTCCCCTCGCCTCCGCCACGGTCGCGGTCGGCATCGTGTCGCCCGAGACCGGGCGGCAGACCGTCCAGCACCTGGAGGGCGGCATTCTGGACCGCATGCTCGTCGCGGAGGGCGACGCGGTCGCCGCCGGGCAGCCGATCGCGGTCCTGCTCGACGCCCGCGCCAAGGCCGCCTACGACAATCAGATCCACCGGAGGTCCGAACTCGCGGCGGCCCGCGTCCGGCTGCGCGCGCTCGCCGACGGCACCGGGCCCGACTTCCGGGTGCTCGACGCGGACCTCGCCCGCGATCCATCCCTCCGGACGGTGTTCGAGAACGAGGCCGAGATCCTGCGCACCCGTCGTGCCGGTCAGCAGGCCCGGATCGAGGGCTTGGTCGAGCAGATCCGCCGGGCGGAAGCCACCGGCGCGGCCCTGCGCCGTCAGGTGGATGCGACGGAGGCCGAGCGCGTCACGGTGGCCAAGCAGTTGGACGACGCCCGCTACCTCCTCGCGAAAGGGCTGACGACCCGCCCCCGCGTCCTGGCGCTGGAAGCCCGCATGGCGCAGATGGACGCGCAGCGCGCCGCGCTCGACGGGCAGATCCACGCGGCCGCCTCGGACGCCGAGCGGACCCGCACCGCTTTGGCGGGGGAGGAATCGGCCTTCCGCCAGCAGATCGGCGAGGAGACCGCAAAGGTCGATGCCGAGGCGGCCGTCGTCGCCAACCAGATCGCCGCGTCCGCGGACGCCGCCGGCCGGCAGCAGGTCCGGGCTCCCGAGGCGGGCACGGTTGTCTCGATCAAGTCGCGCACGCCCGGCGCGGTCGTCGCTCCGGGGGGCGCCGTCGCCGACATCCTGCCTTCGGACGCCTCGCTGGTGCTGGAGGTGCGGATCCGCCCCGTCGACATCGCCCACGTGGCGGTCGGCCAGACTGCGCGGATCACCGTGACGGCCTTCTCCTCCAAGGAGGTGCCCGTCCTGCCGGGCCACGTCCGCAAGGTCGGCGCTGATGCCGTGCAGGATCCGGCGACGCGGGAGTTCCACTACAAGGCGGAGATCGCCATCGACCGCGGCGAGCTCGCCCGTCTCGCCCCCGGTTCGAAGCTCGTGGCCGGCATGCCCGTCCAGGCCTTCATCGAGGACCGCCCGCGCACGCTGCTGACGTGGCTTGCCGAGCCCATGATGCGCGGCTTCGCGAAGGCCGGCCTCGAGCACTGACCCCTGGCCCCGCATTCCCTCGGGCGGACGTTCTTTCGATCACGAGCCAGGACGGCACCGTCGCGGCGTCCCGCGGTCGCTCCTGGAGCCTTGGCCTTTGCGGCGGTCGCGGCCAGGCTCGCCCGGACCTCGGGGGACGGAATGGACCGGCTGCAACGGATCGGGCGGGGGCGGCTCGCCAACCTGACGCCGTTCGGGCGGGAGTTCCGCAGATTCTGCGGCTCGTCCGCCATGCTGGCGCACATGCCAGACCACGGCTTCCTCGACGGCGGATGCCTGTCGCTCGCCCTCGCCGTCCGCAAATGGCTCGGCGCCGGGGTCGAGGTGCGCTTCTGCGCCGGAAGCGGGCGCCTGCAGCATGCCGTGGCCGAAGTCGTCGTCGGCGGGCATCTCGTCTATCTCGACGGCGACGGCCTCGCGACGAAGGCCGATCTCGCCGCCAAGATGACTCTGCTCGAGTCCACCCCCGGGATCGAGCTGATCGACGCGACGATCGGCCAAGCCGCCGCGGCGGGCATCGTCGACGACGGGCGGTCCGACGCGCTGGCCGCGGCGCTCGCCGAGCGGTTCGGGAACGAGCCGCCGACGGAGGCGTGGCTTGCCGGACCGGACGACGTCCGGACCGCGTCAGCCGGCCCCGCGCCCTGACGTCCCACCGCAATCCGTTCCTTCGCTCGCAGGCCGCGTCCGCCGAGACCGTTGAAACGCCGGCCCTCCCTCATCTATCCTCGGGCTTTCCGGGTCGGAGGGCTGCGATGGCGTTCGAGGCGAGGATCGGCGTGGGCGACACCATCGTCGCGGCGACGCCGGTGTGCGGCCTGCGCAACGTCGCACTCTATCTGGAGGCTGCCGACGGCGACCTCGGCGACGTCGTCGCGGAATGGCGCGGCGACGACGTGGAGCGCGCCTTCGCGGAAGGAACGCTCGTCGAAGGCTCGCTGCACGCGACCGCCTATCTCCGTGCGCGCGCCACCGGCGCGTTCGACCGCCGCGAGCGGGCGTTCCTGGAAGCGGTCCTCGGCCTGGAAGGGCGCGTCCTCTCCACGATGGGGGCGGACCTCGCGTCTCGGCATCGTCCGTGGCGGGAGATCGAGGATGGCGCGTTCGTCTCCGAAGCTGCAGCCGCGGCGGCCTCGACCCTGATCCGCATGGAAGGCGGCCCCCTCGCGCAGGCTCCCAGGGGCATCCGGTTCGACGCCGAGGAACACTTGGCCGCAATCGGCATCGCCGCCGAGGCCGCATGGCGTGCTGGTCCGGCGGGTGCGCGGACCACCATCGACGGCCGCGAGGCCGTGCTGAAGGCGACGGCCCAGGGAGACGTCGAGATCCGGATGGGCGACCTGAGCCTTCTCGCGCGTCCCGACGGCACCGTGCGCTCGGAGGCCGCCGGGACCGACGCTCCGGTTCCCGCCCCCCTGGCCGACGCCGTTCGCTCCTACCTCGCGACGGCTCCGGCCGACATCGTCGTCGCGGCCTACCGCGCCATGGTCGAGCGCTCGCGCGAGATCGGCCGGACGGCTGCGGAGCTCGAGGCCCGCGCGGAGGTGCTCCTCCAAGAGCGCGACGACCTCGCACTCCATCTCGCGGGCGTTCTGGGCGTCGCCGAACCCGTGGAGGATCTGCCGGTGCGGAGCCTGGAACCGGGCGATCTCGGCCCGGTGCCGCGGTTCTGATGCGATGGCGTCCGTCCGCGAGCCCGTCGTCGTCCGCACCCCCCTGCCGGCCGATCTGCTGACGCCGCTGGAGCGGTGGTATCTGGGCGCCCTGTTCCGGACCCGGGAAGACGGGATCAGCCTGAGCTTCCACAATCCCGACGGACTGCCGCCGTTCGCTGCGGTGCGGGTCGAGCACCTCAGGGGCCTCGTGCGGGCGTCGATCCAGATCTGCCCCGACCTCTGCGCCCGCTTCCTCGCGATCCTCGCCGACGTGGACGCCGACGAGGGATCGATCGAGATCGATCTGGGCGAAGGGATCGAATGGACCGAGGTGCTGCGCGGCCTTTGCCGGCGCGACCCGCATCGCGTGCCCTTCGTCGAGATCGAGATCGCCCATGTTCCGACGCCCGACCGCCCGGTCTACGGCGGCTCGGCGGTCTTCGTGCATCCGGGCGGCGTCGAATGGTTCGACACGGCCGGTTGGCTGCGCCAGCGGGTCGCCGCGCTCGCGCTTCCGTTGCTTCGGCCGGGACGGCGGACCGCCCGCGGTTGAGCCTCTTGTTCCTTGCGACGCCTTCTCCGAGGGTTCCGTCGATCGGCGCCTCCCGCGCGCGACGCTGCCAGCGGAGGCGGAACCCATGTCCGACCACCACGATCTCGCTGCGGCGACCGGTCCCGCCTGGGGCGCCCGCGAGTCGGGCTGCTTCCTCAAGGCCTTCGACGCGACGGGACGCTTCCTGCTCGTGTTCGAGGTGGCGGGCGGAGACGGCGGAGCCATTCTCGCCGCCGAGATCGGCCTGCGCGACGCGGGCGCGTTCGACGTCCTGCGCGACCGGGAGGGACCACGTCTCTTCGTCTACCCCGTGCGCGGGATCGAAGCGTTCCTGAAGGCGGGTCCGGTACGGGCCGTCCGCCTCTTCGGCGACGACGTCCCGCCTGCCACGCACGAAGCCCTCGAACTTTTCGCAGGATTCCGCGACACCTTCCCCCAGGTCGAGGCGATCTGCGAGCGGCTCGCCGAGATCCACCGCAAGGCGCTCGACCGTGCGCGGCGCGAACTGCGCTCCTTCGCGGCGGGCGGATCCGCCGCCTCGGAGGAGACACTCTCCGCGGAGAGCCGCCTGCAGGACTGGGCCGAGCAGATCTCTCCAGAGCGTCTGCCCCCGGGGCTGCGCGGCGATCATGCCCTCCTGACTCTCGCGGGCCGCCCGCTCGCCGAGCGCGCGGCGGCGCTGCTGCGCATCCTGGAGTCCTTCGAGGAAGCCGCACGTCCGAAGGAACCGAACGGCCCCCGAGGCTGATTCCGCCCGTTCCGGCCGGGATCGGCCGCCCGGCTGGACAGCCTCTTGCGATTGCATCAAGGTCCGGCGAGGCATTCCTTCACCACCTCTCGGAAGCGGCGATGGACGGACGTGTGGACCCGGGAAGGGAGGAATGCGCCGGCCGCGCCGTTGCGCCCCATTCCCTGCCCGGAAGGCACGCGGCCACCGTGGCCGATCCACGGCGGCAGGCCGCGGATCGTCGGCAGGTGTCGATGCGGCCGGGGCCCAGCTCGGGTGCGGCCCAGAGGACCGTCCGGGGCGCGGAAGCGCCCGAGGCCGACGCGCTCTCCTGCTACACCCGCGAGATCGGCCGCCACCGGATCCTGACGCGCGAGGAGGAGGTCGCCCTCTCCAGGAGGATCGAGGCGGCGCGGCTGTCGCTGTTCGCGTCCTTCGTCGCCTTGGGCTCCATGGCACGCTTCGCCGCGGGATGGCGTGCCGCCGTCTCCTCGGGCGCCATGCGCCCATGGGACCTCTTCGCGGGCGAGGACGAGGAGGAGGCCGCCGACGGAGACGCGGAGACCGCCGCGATCCGCAGCCGGGCGGTCGAAACCCTCGATCAGATCCTGGCTGCCTGCGCGTCCGCGCATGACGATCCCGGCAAGGCCCCGGAGGCCGCCGCACGCATACAGGCCGCGAAGCTCGCCACCGATCGGATCGACGAGCTCGTGGGGTCTCTGGAAGCTCCCGGCGCAGCTCTCATGGGGGCGGCGCGCGTCCTGGGCCGCATCCTCGAGAAGCGCGGCGGTCTCGCGGCCGACCTCGTCCCCGTCCTCGACGGGGTCGACGTCGTCGCGGACGCGGTCTCGGACGCGGCGGGTCCGTTCGCCCTCCCGCCCGGGCCCGGGGAGGCTGCCGGTGCGGCGCTCGCCGCCGCCCGCGCGGTCGATCTCGTCGCGCTCCCCTTCGGCGGCTCCGTCCGCCGCTTCAGATCCGCCCAGCGGGAGGCCAGGGCGGCCTACGCGGATCTGCGCAAGGCGCGCGACACCCTCGTCACCTCGAATCTGCGTCTCGTCTTCTCGGTCGCCAAGAGATACGCGAACCGCCCCCTGCCCGTCCTGGATCTCGTACAGGAGGGCAACATCGGTCTGATGCGTGCGATCGAGAAGTTCGACTACCGGCGCGGCTGGAAATTCTCCACCTACGCCATCTGGTGGATCAAGCAGTCGATCTCCCGATCCATCGCCGACCACGGCCGCACGATCCGCCTGCCGGTCCACCTGCACGAGAAGGCGGCCAAGATCGAACGCACGATTTCCCGCCTGCGGGGCGAGCTCGGCCGGGCGGCGACGCCGGACGAGCTCGCCAAGGCCTTGGACATCGACGTCAGGCAGGTCGAGCGGCTGGTGAACATGTCGCGCGAGACCGTCTCCCTGGATCTGCCCGTCGGCGAGGACGGCGCCGGGCGTTTCGGCGATCTGGTCGAGGACGAGAAGGCGCCCGACCCCGTGGGCCTCGCGGATCTCGCCAAGCTCAAGGAGGCTGTGTCCGACGCGATCCTCGATCTGACCCCGCGCGAGCAGACCATCATCCGGATGCGCTTCGGCGTCGGCCACGCCGACCAGATGACGCTGGAGGAGATCGGCCAGCACTTCCGGATCAGCCGCGAGCGCGTCCGCCAGATCGAGAGCAGGGCCATCCAGAAGCTGCGCACGCCGGAGGTCGGCGCCTACCTGCGCAATTTCCTCGACGACGTGGATTGAGGGGCGGCCCCTCCGGCTTTCCGGTTTTCGTGGCCGCGGTCTAGGCTTCGTCCATTCCTTCGAAGGTGGGCGGCATGGCCGGCAAGGTGTTCGAGATCAAGTCGATCGACGGCGAGGTGATGCACTCGGGCCGTGCCGAGAGCCGTCGCGCGCTGATCGCCCACTTGGTCTCGCAGGGAGCCTCGTTCGCCAGGGCGGACCTCGCCGACGCCGACCTCACGCAGATCGACCTCAGGCGGGCCTGCTTCGCGGAGGCGCGGCTCGACCGGGCCGACTTCCGCGCCTCGCGGATGCAGGATGCCGATTTCGGCTTCGCCTCCCTCAAGCAGGCGAAGCTTCAGGGCGTGCAGGCGCGCCGCGCCCGCTTCGAGGCGGCAGACCTCACGGAGGCGCGCCTCGACGGCGCTCACCTGACCTGGGCCTCGTTCCGGCGCGCGATCCTCGACGGAGCGCATCTCGACGACGTCGCCGGTGCCAACGTCACCTTCGCCCAGGCGCGCATGCGGAAGACGAACCTCGCCGACGCGCGCCTGCGAAACGCCGACTTCGCGGGCGCGTACCTCGTCGAGCCGGACTTCTCGCGCGCCGACCTGCGCGCCTCGGTCCCCCTCCCCGTCGGTTCGCTGCCGGACCGCACCTTCGGCACCATGGCCGTGGGCGGACGCTACGCCGACGCCGAGCTGTGTCCGACCGTCGGGGCGTTCCGTCGGGACCACCGGTGGACGACCCTCCTGAAGCATTCGGCCTGGACCGTGTCGGCCGTCGCGCTTCTCGCCGCGATGTCGCACGTCCCCTTCATGGAGGAATTGGAGCACGGAGCCGGCCATCTGTCCGAGGGATCCGTGCTCGGACTGGCGATCGGCGTCGCCTTCCTGTTCAAGGAGCGGGTCGCCGACGCGATCAAGGAGCGGCTCGAGCACCATCTCGGGCACGTCCAGGCGCGCGCGCGCATGTTCCTCGACGCGGCCAAGCGGGTCGGCGTGGCCGCGACCGAAGTGCTCGCGCTGGCTCTGACGCGCGGGGCCGGGCACCTGACCGCCGCGCTGGAGGCCACGGGCAGGGACGCGGACGGACGGGGCTTCCTCTCGGCCGTCGCGCGGATCGCGGCGGGGTCGACCGAGGTCGTGCTCTGCGACCGGCGCCATCTCGCCCTGGCCCTTTCGAGCATCCACGCCAACCGCGCCCGCGACTACGCCCTCTCGACCGACGTGGTTTTGGTCCGACCCGGCGGAACGGACGACGACGTGCCCCAGGTCCTGCGCTTCGATCCCACCGGCGCGGTCGTAGCGGTCTGGCGGCGGACCGACGGAACCCGCTCGGTCGCGGGCTTCGACGGCCATGGCCGGCTGTTCTGCCGCGCCGGCGAGATCCCCGCGGGCTGTCTCCACTCCTTCGGCAGGGATTTCGCGGTCCAAGCCTTCGAGCGCGCCATCCTGGCCGAGCACGACCTGCGGGATCTCCGGTTTCCGTCCGAAAACGTCGTCCGGGCCGGAGCGGACGGCACCCTTCTGGTGCTGAACGGGACGAGGCGTCTCGACAACGATCTGGGTCCGGCCGTGCTGCACCCCGACGGGCGCGAGGAGACCTGGATCAACGGCCGCAGGCGCGGCCCGGCCGCCCCGCCACGCGAGGCGGCTGCCGAACCGCCCGCCGCCGAACCTGCCCCCGCCGCGCCCGCGTTCGGGATGTGAGGAAAAGAGCCAAGGAGCCGAGGATATGAGCAGGATCGAAGAGAACGCCCGCGCCCTGCTGGAGTTCTGCAGGGACTCCAGCGCGGTCGAGGCCTTCAACCTGGACCGGACGACGGGCCCGGATCCGGCCTTCTGCTTTCTGGATGCGGCGGGGCGCCTCGTGGTCGGCGAGGCGCGCATCGAACCGGCGGCGATCCTGGTCGTCACGCCCACGGAGGAAGGCTTCCATCTCAGCCTGGTCAAGGCCTCGAAACACGCGGCGCCGTTCCTGGTCGCGATGGAGCACCACGACGCCCACGAGGACGTGGTCGGCACCTTCCCGACGCCCGATGAGGCGTTCGAGGTCGCCGTGGGGATCGTCGACGAGCCCGAGGCCACGCACGGTTCGCCTCGTCCGTGAGGCCGGGGCGAACCGTTTCCTCAACCATCGACGGCTCCGGATCCGCCCGAGGCTTGCCAGCCGTCGCCCATGGGCTATGGTCGTTCATTCCTTCCGGAAGGAACGACACGAGATGATCCGTATCCATCGCGCGGCCCTGCTCGCGATCGCCCTCGCGGCGCTTTCACTCGGCGCCTGCCAGCCGCGCGATCCCGTGACCGGACGCGCGTTCCTGCCCGGTTCGCGCGCGCTCGCGGGCGACCCCGCGGGCACGACCATCGTGGCCGATCCTGCGGTGCCGACTTCGATCGGCAAGCAGATGCTGGCTCTGCGGACGGCGAACCGTCCCTACTTCGGCGGCCTTGCCGGAAGCGAGCTCGGCGCCCGGCTCGACGAGCGCTCGCTGGCGAGGGCGTTCGACGCCCAGTTCGCCGCCCTGGAGGACCCGCGGCGCTACGTGCATCATCCCTGGCGCAACGGCATCGACGGGACCGAAGGGACGGTCATCGCCGGACCGGCCTATCTCAACGGCTACGGCCAGTGCCGGGAATATACCCACACGATCTACTTCGACGGCAGGAACCCCTCCCTGACGGCGACGGCCTGCCGGACGCCCGGCGGCGCATGGCGCACCGTGGCGCCCTGAGAGAGGACGGTCGGTTGTCCCTTCGCTTCGACCTCGACCGTCCGCGATCCTCGGTGCCCGCCGGCCCGCTCCGAGGGATCATGCCGCGACCGGTCGCGATCCGGACGCCCCCCACCCCGGCCCAGGCGCCGCAGGTCGGCCCCGCCCAGGCCGGCGGTTTCGCCCGACCGCCCGCGAGCGGCTCACGTCCGGAGGCACGGCCTCATGCCCGGACGGGCCGTACCGCCTACGGCGGCCGAGGCGAGCCGCCGCCGCCCGGTTCCGGCTGGAACGCATGTCTCGACTGGGCATCGTTCGGCGGTTTCGACAATCCCGAGGATCGGAAGCTTGCCTTCCGGGCGTGGTCGGGTTCGCTTCCCTCCGTCGAAGCCTGAGGCCGCGCCATCCACCGCTCCGCCCACGCGCCGTCTTGCGCGACCGGGGCGAGCGATCATCCTGAAGGCCTCCGTTCGACGTCGTCTCCCACCCAGGAGGAACCCATGGCCGATCGCGCTCCACTCAGGTTGGCGTACTCGGGCGATCCCGCTTCCGACGTCCAGGATGCCGGCGGCATTCCCGCCGTCGAGCTCTCGCCGGGTGCGGACGTGTTCCGGGGCTCGGGCAGGCCCTCGGACCGGACGGCCCGCTCCCGCGCGGAGGCGGAGATCCGGCACGCGCGGGTGGCGGGAACGCAGCTCAGCGAGGGCTGGGATCGCCGGGCGCGTTGATCGCGGCGCGAGGCGCCTCGTCCCAGGGCACCGGCCTGAGATGCCCAGGCAGCCTCAGCGGGTGCTCGGGGTGGCCGGATGCGGTCATCCTCAGCGCGTGCAGCGGCAGGCCGAGCGACAGGATGTGGGCGAAGCGGGCCTCGGCGAGGCGTCGGGTGGCTGCCCTGCCCTTCGGCCCCCCCCCACGCGGCGACCAGCGTTCCGCCACGGCGCAGGCAGAACTCGGCGGCGACCAGGAGGGCGTGATCGGCCTCCGGGCCGACCGGGTCGTCCATGCCCGCGAGGTCGTCCGGATCGGTGGCGATGCCGGTGAAGGCGTTCGCGAAGACGACGTCGGACGCGCCCACGGCTCTGCCGAAGCCGATGCCCCTGCGGGCCGTGGCGTCGTCGCTCTCGGCGCCTGCCCGCGAAGGGTTGTACAGGACGAAGACGAGCGGGGCGCCGGAGATGCCGAGCCGCCTTCGGAGCCAGACGCGATGCCGGGCGTCCGGGAAGTAGGCCCCGTCTTCGGTCCAGGACGGCAGTTGCATCGGATCAGGCGGCGAAGACGGTCAGGTCCACCGTATCTCCGTGGATGGGTTCCTGGCCGTCGGATTTCCGGACGATGACGTCGAAGAACCCTTCGGTGCGTGCGGCCACCAGCTCGATTCCGAGACCTTCGAAGGGGATCAGGACCGGCTGGTCGGTGAGGCGATGCCGCATGACCTCGAGGACGTTCTCGTCCGCCATCGCCTCGGGCCTGTAGCCGAACGGGGCGGCGTTCCGCACGGCGAAGGCCGAGTGCAGGTTCTTGGAGGCTGCGTATACGCTGACCGCGACGGCGTCCGAGAAGCGGTCCACCTCGACCCGCCCCTCGCCGATCTCGAGGACCGCTCGACGGATGGCATCCACTGCGAAGCCGTTCATGGCGATGGCACTCCCGGTTGTCGTGCGGGCGCCGCAGCGGAGGCGGCCGATCCCGAAGGACGAAAATCATTCCTTCGCGCCACCTTGTCCCGACCCGCGCTGCGGCGCAAGCCGCCAGCCGCGCGGCTTCGCGGACGTGATCGCTCCTTCCGCAGCCTTGCCCCTTGCGTGGCCTGCGATCAACCTGCCGTGGACAGGAAGGTGCGGCCATGAAGACGTCACGCAAGATCGCCGAGCGCTACTTCGACACCCCGACCAGGACCTTCGGACCGTCGGGTCTGCAGGCGGGGCTGTCGCGGCTCAAGGCCGTGGCCATCGTGGCGGGCGTCCTCGGAGGCGTGCCGGCGGCGACGATCTTCGCCGCCGCCGCCGGCGAGGCGTACCGGGATGCCCGCCCCCAGGCGGCCCAGGTCCTTGCGGGCGATCGGGCGGCCGAGGCGGCCGCGCCGGTCCGCGGCCCCGCCTCCGGCATCCGGGGCGGGCTCGACGGGGATGCCGCCGCTCGCCGCCCCCAAGGGGAACGGAGACTCGAGCTCGAGGCAGGGGCGCCCCCAGCCATGGCGAACCGCGGGCGCGGCGCGGCGTACGAAGTTGCGGGGTACGGCGTCCCCTCGTTCGGAGCCGGGGGCCGCGCCCGCGATCCTCACGTCGCGGGCGCGGCGTCCAGGACGTCGTCCGGCGACTACCTGTTCCGCGCCGATCCGCGTTCCGAACCGATCGAGGTCGGGCGCGACGTGGTCCAGAACATCTCGGCCGCCTCGCGAATGGTCGGCATCGATCCGGCCCTCGTGATGGCCCTGTCCTGGCGTTCGGCGATCGCGTCGGAGGGCGGCGCGCTGCCGGCGACGGGAATGCGGGTCGGCGGCATGTTCGCCTATGGGGAGCAGCGCTTTCTGGAGGAGCTGGTCCGTTGGGGTGGCTCGCTGGGCCTGCATGACGTCGTCGCCGGCATCCGCCGCACGCCACGGGGGGAATACGTCGCGGTCGGGCACGCGCGCGACGCCGTCGACGGCCTGCGTCAGAACATCCATGCCAGTTCCGTTCTCGGCGCCGCGAACGCGAAATCGGCTGCGGCGTTCCTGGCCGACAACGCGCTGGGCCGCACCAACCCGGCCGACATCCTCGTGGCCATCCAGTTCGGGAGCGACGTCGCGTTGAGCCTCGTCCGGGCCCGAATGACGAACCCGCACCAGCCGATGACGGGACCGCTCGCGGACGTGGTCGCCGGCATGGGTCTCGCGCCGATCGACGCCTCCGGCCGGACCTGGACCGTGACGAGCTTCAACGAAGCGACCGAGACCCGGCTTCGGACGGAGATGCGCGCCTTCGCGTCGATGAGGGGCATGGAGCTTTCCGAGCAGCACCGGCCCGTCGCCCCCGAGGGAGCGTCGTACCGGCCCGCTCCCCGCTGACGAAACCACGGGCGGCGGGGGCGTCCATCGGCACGGCCCCGCCGCCGAACTTTTCCACGCCGCCGGCTTGACGAAGCGCGTCGCCGTGCGATCGTCGGCGGATGATCCGTTCCTTCGTACTCGCCTCGGTCCTGCTCGCGGCTTCAGCCGCGACCGCCCAGACGGTCCCGCCCGTGGCCGTTCCGGGCCAAGCCCTCGTCCCGGAGCGGCCCCTACCGCCCCTCGTTCCTCCGGAGCCTCCGACCTTCGCACTCGCCGCCGACGGTCCGGCCGTGAGCGCTCCGTCTGGCGGCCGGCCCGGCCGCGGAGAGATCCTCGTCATCCGCCAGGAAGACTCCCGCAAGGCGCGGTTCCGCTGGAAGGTCGAGCCGGCAGGGGGCAACGCGGCCGACGCGGCCGATTTCGGGGGCGTCTTCCCGGAAGGGACGATCGACTTCCGGCGCGGCCAGACCTCCGGCGTCATCGCGTTCGAAGTGCTGGGCCTCCCCGACCGGTCCTATCCGCGGAGCTTCCGGGTGAGGGTGACCGACCCCGCGGGGGCGAAGGCCGAGGGCGGCGGCTCCAGCATGGAGATGTTCATCTTCGACGAGGGCGAAGCCTTCCGGCCGCGCAACGACGGAGCTTTCTACGGAGCGAAGCCCTCTTGAGGCGCCCGAAGGAACGAGCGCTTGCCACGCAAACCCACCCGGGTCATGGTCGCGTCGTATCGTTCCTTCGAGATCAGCATGACACGCAGCCGCCGCGCCCGAACCGGTCTTTCCGCATCCACGGTCGCGTCGCTCGCGCTCGGCGCCGGGCTCGTCCTCGTCGGACCTTTCCTGCCCTCGTCCGCAGCCCTGGGCGGTGCCGTCCCCGCGCTCGCGGCCGGGGAGAGCTTCGAGACCCTGGTGCGGCGCGAGGTCGAGCGGCAGATTCCCGCCGTCGTTCGCGAGATCGTCGAGAAGGCATCGCCGATCGCGATCGAGAAGTGGGTCCGCGAGAATCCCGACAAGGTCGCGGAAGCTCTCTCGGCCATGATCCAGAAGAACCAGAAGGCGCAGGCGGACGAGGCGGATGCCCGTGTCCACGCCCTCGACGAGAGCCTCTTCCACGCGGAGATCGTTCCAGTCCTCGGCAACCCCGCGGGCCGGGTCGAGATCGTCTACTTCTTCGACGTCAACTGCGGCTTCTGCAAGATGATGGAGCCCCGGCTCGCGAAGCTCGCGGCCGAGAACCCCGACGTGAAGATCGTGCACCGTGAGGTCGGCATCCTCGGCGCAGGTTCCGACTACGCCGCGCACTTCAACGCCGGCATCTGGACCCTCGCCCGCGACAAGTACCCCGGGATCCACGCGAAGCTCATGGCCCGCAAGCAGCCCCTCCGGACGAAGGAGGAGGTGGAGGCCTTCATGACCCAGGAGCTCGGAGCCGCGGCGACGGCGCGGATCCGGGAGGCGGTCCTCCGCGAAGGCGATCCGCTCTACGGCATCGTCACCACGAACTCGAACCTCGCGGTGGGCGCGGGCGTCCAGGGCACTCCGTTCGTGTACGTGAGGGACGGAGGCATGTTCAGGGGCGCCGTCGACGACAAGGCGCTGTCGGACGCCGTCGCCAAGGCCCGTGCCGCCCGTTGATGCTCCGATGCGGATCAGCGGCCTCGTCATCGACGGTTTCAAGAGCTTCGCCGACCGGGTGAAGCTGCCCATCGAGTCCGGAACCACGGGCATCGTCGGCCCGAACGGCTGCGGAAAGTCGAACCTCATGGAGGCGATCCGCTGGGGGATGGGCGAGCATCGCGTCGCGGAGTTCCGCGGCTCCGGCATGGAGGACGTCATCTTCGCCGGTACCCAGCGGCGGTCCGAGCGGATCATCTGCGAGGTCGGGATCGAGCACGAGGACCCGGCGCGCGACGACGGGCGCCTTCTGGTCAGGAGGCGCATCGAGCGCGGGGAAGGATCGAGCTACTGGTTCGCCGACCGCAAGGCGCGGCTGTCCGACGTCGTGCTGCACTACAAGGACCTGGGCTCGGGCCCGACATCCGCGGCTCTCGTCAGCCAGAGCCAGATCACCCGTCTCGTCGACAAGGCCACGCCCTCCGACAGGCGGCCGCTGCTCGAGGCAGCCGCCGGCATCGCCGGTCTGAAGCCGAGGCGCGACGCCGCCGCGAAGAGCCTGCGGGAATCCCTGCAGAACCTGCACGACAACGAGCGCGACCTGGAACGGATGCGGGCCGAGGTCGAGCGCTTGACCACGGAGGCGGAGCAGGCGCGCCGGCGGATGGAGATCGACGCCCATGTGCGGCGTGCGGAGGCGACGCTGCTGCACGTCCGCCACCGGACGGCCGACGACCGGCTCTCCGCCGCGTCGGCGAAGCACGAGACCGCCGAGAGGGAGATCGGGGACGCCATGGTCGCGCTCGCCGCGGGCGAGCGGACTCGCCTCGCCGCCGCCGGCGCGGTCCCGCCCGTGCGGGAGCGGCGTCTCGCGGCGGAGTCGGCCCTGACCCGGGCCACGGTGCACGCCGAGCAGATCGCCAACGATGCCGAGCGCCGGCGGCGCGAGCGCGAGGACCTCCTGCGACGTGTCGCGGACGTGGACGCGGATCTCGCGCGCGAGGCGGATGCGGAAGCGGAGGCCTTGGGCGGTCTGCGAGGCCTCGCCGAGGAGCGCGCCGTCATCGTCGAGGCCCAGGCCGACGAGAGCGCCGAGATCGAGGAGGCGAGCGAGCGTTTCGAAATCGCGGGCGAGACGGCCGAGGCTTCGGGCGAGGAGGTCGAACGTCTCGTCGCTCTCCAGGCACAATCCGACGCGCGCCGCATGGAGGCGCGTCGGCGCGTCGAGGAAGCGGGCGTCCGGGCGCGCGCGGCGGCCCAGCGTCTTCTGACGGTGCGCGACGCGCTGACGGCGCTCCTGGCACGCGCGGTCGAGCTCGACCCCGCCGCCGCGGAGGAACTGGCCGCGACGCGCAAGGCCGAGGCCGAGGCCGCGGCGGAGGCTCTGGAGGGCGCGGACGCCGAGACGGAGCGCCTACGGGAAGCCGAGGAGGAGGCGCGGACCGCCCTCGCCGGAGCGGCGGACGTGCTCGCCCGCCTGCGGGGCGAGGCCGAGGGCGTCGGGCTCGCGCTCGCCGCCCTCGGGTCGGACCCGGACGCGGTCGCCTCCCGGATCGACGTCGATCCCGGCTACGAGAAGGCGCTCGCCGGCGCCCTGGGGCCCGATCTCGCCGTCGGGACCGATCCGGCCTCTCCCGCCGTCTGGACCGCGGACGCGGTCCGCGGGCCCGGCCACCCCGATGGGTCGAAGCCGCTTTCCGAACGGGTCCGCGGCGTTCCGCAGCTCGCCGAGCGCCTCGCGTCCGTAGGGGTGGTCGCGACCATGGCCGAGGTCGACGACATCTCCGCTCGACTGAGACCGGGGCAGCGTGTGGTCTCCGCCGACGGCTACATGCGCCGCTGGGACGGCTACCGCTCGACCCTCGGAGACGACGCCTCCGCGCGCCGGCTCTCCCTTGAGGCGCGCCGGCGGGTCCTGGATGTCGAACTGCAGGCCGCAGTCCGCACGTCGACGGCGGCCTCCCAGACGTTGGAAGGGGTGCGGGCCCGAACCGTGCACGCCCGCGCCGCCCTCGACGCGGCCCGGCGGCTGGAGACGGCGGCGAAGGCGGCGCTGGAAGCCGCGCGGCGCTCGGCCCTCGACGCGGCGCGGCTGCGCGGCGAGGTCGACGCCCGGATCGACGCGGCGCGCGGCGAGGCCGCCCGCTTCGAGCAGGAGGACGTCGCCGGCCGGGCCGAGCACGAAGAGGCGCTGCGCGTCCTCGCCGGGTTTCCGCCCGCGGAGATCCTCCGGGCCGACCTCGAGAAGGCTAGGGCCGTGCAGCAGGGTGCGCGCCGCACAGCGGACGAGGCCAAGCGGCTCCTCGACGGCCTGACGGCCGCCCAGCGGGGGCGGCGCGAGCGCGGGCTCGCGATCGTCCGCGAGGTGGATGCTCTCAACCGGCGCATCGCCGCCGCGAAGGAGAGGTGCGCCGACCTCGCGGTCCGCCGCCGCACTGCCGAGGAGGCCCTTGCCCAGGTGGACCAGGGACCGGCGCCGGCGGGCGCGGTGGAGGAGGCGCGGGAGGCCGTCGAGGCGGCCCGGGAAGTCGCCGCCTCCGTGCAGCGGGAGCTGGAGGAGGTCGAACGACGCAACGCGGATGCCGAACGCCTCGTGCGGGAGACGGCCGCCCTCGTCGAGCGCCTGAAGGAAGACCGGTCCGGGCGCATCGCCGAGATCGCCACTGCCCGCCAGCAGCTCGCCGACGCTCTGGAGCGCGTCCGCGAGCGCTTCGAGGGGCGCGTCGACGAGCTGGCGGGGATCGCCGGGATCGAGGTCGGCTCCGCCCTCCCCTCAATCGGCGCCGCCGAGAGCCGCCTGTCGAAGCTCGTCCAGGAACGCGACGGGCTCGGCGCGGTGAACATGCTCGCCGCCCAGCAGCTGCAGGAGGCGCAGACCGCCCGGGGGGCCGTCGACAAGGCCAGGGCCGAGGTGGCGCAGTCCGTCCAGAAGCTCGAGCAGGAGGTCGCCGCCCTGGACAAGGAGGGCCGCGCCAGGATGGAGAAGGCGTTCGAGGAGATCGACGGCCGTTTCCGAGACCTGTTCGTGCGCCTCTTCCGGGGAGGTCAAGCGTTCCTCAAGCTCGTGGACAATCCGGATCCCTTCGCGGTGGGCATCGAGGTCTACGCGGCCCCGCCCGGGAAGAGGATGCAGATGCTGTCGCTTTATTCGGGCGGGGAGAAATCGTTGATCGCGCTCGGCCTGATCTTCGCGTCGTTCCTCGTGAAACCGGGTCCCATCTGCGTGCTCGACGAGGTGGACGCGGCGATGGACGATGCGAACGTCGAGCGGATGTGCGGCCTGATCGAGGAACTCGCCCGCGAGGGACGGACGCGCTTCGTGGTGGTGACCCACAAGGCGATGACGATGTCGCGGATGGACCGGCTGTACGGCGTGACGATGGCCGAGCAGGGAGTGAGCCGGATCGCCGGCATCGACCTCAACAAGGCCGTCGAATTCGCAAGGATCGAGGAGCCGCGGCGCGCCTGACGTGCAGACGTCGTGTGTCATAAATGAAGCACCGACGGGGTGCGTCCAACGAAATGCGGGCGCCGCCGAAGGAACGCTTGACCACCCTGCTGCCGCGCCGAATAGTCGAACCCGATCTTCAACGCTTCCTTAACCGATCGCCGGCCCGCCGGCGATCGCGGCCCGGACGCCGTTCGATCGCCTGTCTCGCACTTCCAAGGGCCGCCCCGACCGGGAGCGGCCCGTCCTTTTTTCAGGAAGCCGGGGTCTCCGCACATCCGTTAACGCATCCATCCGAAGGCGGTTCCGTTCCTTCCTCCTCGGCTTGCGCGGATCGAAGGAATGGACATAGCGTCTTCCGAATTCGAAGCGCCCGGACGGGCTGAAGGACGACATGAACGCCGCGCACTTCACGCTCTCTCCCGACGGGACGTTCGCCGTACGCCGTTCACGGGCCCTGGTGCGGATCTCCCGGCAGCCGCGCGGCCCGTTCCGGTGGAACCTGACCATCGTGGACGAGGCCTCCGACGCGCGCATCCTCGACGTCGACCACCACAGCCTCGACCACGCCTTCAAGGACGCCGCGGCCGCCATGGAGATCGGGACGGGCGGCTGGCGGAGCCTCATGAAGGTCGAAGTCGGGGCGGAGGTCTTCCATCGTCCCGGCTCGGTGCCGGCCGAAACCATCCTCGACCGCCTCGGCTGCGTCCTCGTGGACAGCCTTCAGATCTTCGTCCTCGACACCTTCGCTGACTGCGTCGACGCCGCCACGGTCCGCAGGATCTTCGCCGACCGGCTCGACGCTGTCGGCGCCGAAGTGGGCGCGGTCAACCGCATAGGCACGCCCCCGGGCGAGGCCATCTGGTGCGTCGACGCGGTGCTTCCCGTCTCCGGCTGCTTCCATCGCGACCGCCTCTCCGAGGCCGCCGGCGAGATCGTGGCGTCCTGCGATGCGGGCACGCTCGTATCGTGCATCCCCCACGCCGTCTCGCGCAGCCGCGTCGAAGCCGATCCGGCCGCCGTGGTCCGCTTCGCGCGCGCGGGTTGATCGCGATTTTCGCCGCCCGCTCCTAGGATCCCGGTCGTTGGGGAAGAGCGGGCGATGCGCACCACGATCGAGATCCCGTACGCCGTCGCCGTGCAGGGCGTGCTGCCGCGCGAGAGACGGGTCCAATCGTTCCTTCTGGGCGAATGCGCGACCATCGCGGCGGAGGTGCGCACGATCGCGGATCTCCGCCCTGCCGCCACCGTCGGCGCGAGCCCGCGCAACGGGTACCCCGAGACCGTCTACGCGATGGACGGGCGCCTCTGGCGGCCGGTCGAGATGGACCGTGGCTGCGACGGCCGCCCTGGGCGCCGGGTGCGCGCCGAGACCGCGCGCGCCGACGTCCTGGCGACCGACGGCTACGACTTCATCGACTGGCGCCGGGAGGTGCCGACCGCATGCCTGCCGGAGGTCTGCTTCGACCGCATGGGCGAGTACGACCGCGACTACACGGCGGTCCGGGAGCGCCTGCTCAGGAGCGTCGAGCACAGGCATTCCGACGACGCCGAGCGCCGCCTCGCCGCCCTGTCGGAGACGCTCCTGGTGGTCGACGGCGAGCTCTGGACCGAGTGTCCGCTGCCGCCCTGCCTCGTCGTCGACGATCCGGCCCAGGGCCCCTACGCGGTCGTCGCCAGCGACCTCCACGACCTGACCGTCATGGACCCCGACCGCGCCTTCCGCCAGATCTTCAGGCTGGACCGCCTGGAGGAGGCGCGCGCGTGGTGCGAGGCGGTCTCGCCAGGCGCCGATCCCGGCTTCATGCCCGCCGTCGCCGTGCACGATCCCGGGGCGGTCGGGTTCGACGATCTCGTCGCCACCGCCCGCATGGTGGCTGCCCCCACGATCGACGCCGTGGGGCGCGACCTCGCGTGGTTCGGCGCGGGCGGCCTCGAGGATTTCGCGGTCGCGCGCGCCGCGGCCCGCCGGCTCCTCGACGGAGGCGGCCGCGACGACGCCCACGTCCTGTTCGAGGCTTTCGGCCGGATGGCGGACGATCCAGGCGACCCCTGCGGCCTCTTCGAGCGCCCGGGCAGCCACGTCCTGCACCACCTCGCCCGGTTCGGCGTGCGCGCGGCTGCCTTCGAGCAGGACCTCTCTCCCGACCTCGCCCCCGGAGCGCCCGCGCCATGAGCACGAAAGCCGTCGTCGAGGTCCCGTTCGGAACCGCCGCCGTCGTCAAGCTCAAGGGCTCGCGGCAGGAGAGCGACGCGCTCCTGGTGCGGAAGGTCGCCCTCGAAGTCGAAGCCGTGGATGCCGCCCGTCTCAGGACCGCCGCGACGGTAGTCGGCTGGACGATGCCGGGTACCGTGATCACCGAGACCGTCTGGACGATGGACGGTCGGCTGTTCAGGCCCCTCGGCCTCGACTACCGCACCGGCGTGGTCCGCGAGGTCGAGCCGGACGGCGTGTTCGGCCGGTGGACCGCCCTCGGCGGCGGGGACCTCTTCCTGATGGACGACCTGCCGGACGCGGCCATGAGCCGGCGCCACCTCCTGCCGACGGGCCGCTGGCAGCGCCCGGAGATCATCCCCTTCGACGAGCGCGGCCTCCGGCTGATCTCCGAACCCGACGAGGCGGAGGCGACGACGCGTCTCGCCCGCCTCCAGCGCAAGCTGATCGTGGTCGACGGCGCCGTCTGGACCGAATGCCCCGCCCCGCGCTTCATCGCCGACAGTCGCTACTACGGCGTCGGCTTGGTCACCTCCTCGGGCGTGCGCAGGTTCTTCTACGACGGCCACGAGATGCGGACGCGGGCGTTCCAATTCCCGATAACCCGCCCTGCCGATGCGATCGCCTGCGCGATCCTGGCCGGAGCGGACGAGCCGGAGGGACGGGAGCCGGCGCTCCCCTGGTGCGAGGTCCACGACCCGGACGCCGTCCATTTCGACGCGCTCGCGGCCTCGGCCTTCCACATGGGGCCGGAGCTTCTGTGCGACCTCAAGGGCTACGTGGCGGGCTTCTCCGACGAAGGCGTCGAGAACTTCCTGCAGATCCGGGCGGCGGTGCGGCGCATGCACGAGAACGCGGAGGATCCCCTCCCGGCCGTCTATGCGCAAAGGGAGGACGCCGAGCTCCTGCACGAGGCCTGCGGCCGGCTTGCCGACGACACCGGAAGCCGGCCCTACGCGGGCATCCCGCTGGCGGAGCGGATGCCTGCCTGGATCCCGCTCAACCTCCGGCAGTTCGCGGCGCGCCACAGGGAGCTTGAAGCCGAAGCCGCCCCCGAACTCGGCCTCGGCCACGGCGGGCCGACGGCATGAGCCGGGAGCGCCTCACGATCCCGCTGGTCTACGTCGGCGACGTGGTCCCGCGCGGAGCCCGCAACCCGCGGGAGGCATGCTTCAGGATCGAGACCGCCGTCGAGATCCGAACCGTTTCCGCATCGGATCTCGCCGTCGCGATCGACGTCCTGGGACAGCAGTCCGAACCGGGCTTGAGGCAGCGCTACATCGGCTTCGAGGGTTCACTCTGGCTGCCGGTCGAGGCCAGTGTCGGCGTGCCCTTGGAGCAGGCCCAGGCGATCGACTCGATCACCTCGGGCGCGTGCAACCTCGGCAACAAGCCGAACCCGTTCCTCCGAATCGGCCGGGCCCTGCGGGCCGAGAGCTTTCCGGACGCCCGCCCGATCGAGGAGATGCCGATCCGCCAGGTCCGAGAGACCGATCTCGACGACCGGTTGGCGCGCGCGTCGCGCGTCGCGGCGGACCTGCTCCTCGTAGAGGGCAACCGCGTCCTCCGTCGCTCCCCGGGACCGTTCTGGCGCTGCGGCCCCAACGCGAGACCGTTCCTCGTCCACCCGGGGTTCGATCTGCCCGGCAGATCCCCCGACCTCGTCGCCGGCGGCGCCGCCTATTTCGGCATCTCCCGCTTCGAGGAGATGCGCGAGTTCGCGGCCGAGGAGTGGGGGACCAGTCCGGCGCCCGACTCGTGCGAGATCCTGATGCACGAGTGCGTTCCGGACCAGGACGCCCTCGTGGCGGCCCGCGCCGTCGCGAACTTCAACGCCATCCAGTGGATGCACATGGTCGCCGGTAGCCAGCCCGGGGCCGCCGCCGACATTCCGTCGACCTTCAGGGCCGCCGGAGCGCTGTACGGACGGAATTCTGACGAGCTCTCCCGCGGCATCGGGACCTACCCCGCGTGTCCGGGCATGCAGACCCCGCCCCCCGGGGAGATCATCGCGGCGGCCGAAGGCATGCGCGACTTCTTCGCCGCCCCCATCGAGACCGACAAGGCGGCCGTGCGGGCCGTCCACGAGGCGAACCGGAAGTTGTTCGAGCAGTCGGCGGCCCCTCATCTCCGACGGTTCGACCTGTACGAGCGCGGGCGGCTGCTGGTCGACGACATCGCTCCAGATCTCGATTCCCTCTTCCCGGAGACCAAGCCATGAAGCGCGAGCGCGTGCGCATCCGCGTGCCCTTCCGGGCGGACGTGATCCCCCGAGGGGGCCGCGTCCCGCGCGAGGTCGTCTACGCGGACGAACTCGTGGCCGATATCCGCGTCGTTCCCGCGCGCGATCTGCCCGTCGCCGTCAGGCTGCGCGAGGGCGGCGACCGCCATCGGATCCAGCGGCTCGACTACTTCGGCTTCGACGACGATCTCTGGCTCCCTCTCCTACCCCACGAGCGGGACGGTCTCCGCCTGACCCCCGAGCGCGTCGGTGCGGCGATTGCCGCAGGCGAGGAGTACGTCGGCAGGTACCCCAATCCCTTCCTCGAGCTATCGGGCCGACCGATGAAGCCTGCCGAGGCCGCCGCCGCGGGCCGGATCGAGGAGGCCGCGCTCCGCAGCGTCAAGAGCGACGACCGGGCACGCAGCCTCGGTCGCGCCGCCCGCTTGGCGGACGATCTCGTCTTCACCGACGACGGGCGGGTGCTCCGCAGGTCCCCAGGGGTCTTCCACTTCTTCAGGAACGACGGGCCCGCCCTGCTCCCGTGCCTCCACGATCTTCCGGATATCGCCGTGTTCGGCTCCTGCCGGTTCGCCGAGGCGGCCGAGTACGCGCACCGGCATCTCGGGTACGCGGAACTGCCCCGGGAGGCGCCGGGTCTCGAGGTGATCCACCCCGAGTTCGTCCGCGACCACGACCCGCTCATCCTCGCCAGGGCGATGGTGCCGCAGAACACCGCGCTGATCGCCAGGGTGACGAGACCTGAATGCGACCCGGCGGGCGATCTCGCGGGCATCGTCGCCGAGGCCGCGGTCGGGCGGATCCACGGCGTCGATCCGGAAGAGCTGCCGCAACGTTTCTACGCGGAAAGCGCCCGCGTCCAGGGAACCGCGACGCCATCCGTCGCGGAGATCGTCGAGGCGGTGGCGGCCATCCGCTCCTTCTTCACGGACCACGTCCCGCAGCGCGCCGGGACGTCGATCGTCAGCACCGTCGAGCGAATGCGCGAGACGGTGCGCTGGGACGAGTGCGAGCTGCCGAGGCTGGGCTACGGGCTCTCCGTACCGGACTTCTCGGGCCTCGACGACATCGCGGTTCCTTCGAGGGTACGACCGTGAACGCGCACCGACTGAGCATCGACGTCCCCTACGTCGCCAGCGTGGTCCCGAAAGGGGCCCGCAATCCCCGAGACGTGGTCTTCCGCGAGCGTGTCGTCCTCGATCTGCGCGTCGTCCCCGCACGCGATCTGCCCGAGGCCGCCCATGCGAGGGACCTGCCCGGAAGCGGGCGTCGCGAGGCGACGTGGTTCGGCAACGACCGCGATCTGTGGCAGCCCCTCCGGGACGAGCGCGACGCCCGGGACCTCGCCGCGGACCAAGCCTTGGCCGCCCTCGCCTCGGGCGCGTCGCGGATGGGGTGGCACCGTAATCCGTTCCTTCAGACGGGTCGGACGCCGATCCGCGCCGATCGGTTCCCGAAGGCGGAGCCCTACGATCCGAAGGCGGTCCGGCAGTTCCTGCACGACGAGCGCGCGCGGACGCTCGCCAACGTGGCGCGTCTCGCCGCCGACTTCCTGCTCTGCGAGGACGGTCGGATCCTCCGCCGTTCGACGGGCCCGTGGTGGCGGGTCACCTCGAACGACGGCATCGTCCTGAAGAACGGCGGGTTCGAGCTCCCCGGCAGCTCCGTCCACCAAGCCTTCGGCGGACTGCGCCTGGAGGATGCGCGACGCTACCGCGGGATCCGGCATCCCGACTGTCCGGGCCGGACCTCGGGGTCGCTGGAGATCCTCGATCCCGCCAGCTTCCCGGACCTGGACGCGCGGGAGACCGCCCTCCTGATCGCCGACCCCGTCTACGCGGGCTGGTTCCGGGATTCCGGCCGCGAGCTCGGCGGGGAGGCCGACGTGGCGGCCCGGCTGCTCGTCGGGCGGATGGCGGAGTTGCGGGGCTGCGACGAGCCGGCTTTCCTGATGGACCGCGCCGGCATGCCCTGGCCGCAAGGCGTCGAACCGCCTTCGGTCCTGGAACTCGCCGCGGTCGTTGCGGACATGCGCGCCTACTTCGACACCTTCATGGGCGACTTCCGGAAGGGCCATCCGCTGGTCGAGCATCGGACCTGCCGGCAGCGCTTCGAGCAGGCGATGGCCGGCTGTCTCGCGAGGTGGGACCTCATGGAGGTTCCGAGGTTGCCCGACACCGATGTCGCCCCCGAACTTCCCGCATTCGCAGGACCGCGCCCGTGACCGAAGACATTCGTCGGATCCGCCTCAGAGTGCCGTTCTCGGCTTCCGTCTTCGTGCGGGGCGCCAAGCGCGCCCGCGACGTCGTCTGTCTGGTCGAGACGGCCGCGGACCTGCCCGTGCTCCGCCCGGAGGATCTGCCGACGGCGGTGATTGCTACGGCGGTCGACGGGGAGGGGTTCGTCGAGACGCGCTACGCGGGCTTCCGCGGGGATCTCTGGCTCCCGATGTCCACCGGCGGAGCCCCCGTGGGGGCAGAGCAGGCACTGGCCGGCCTCGCATCCGGCCATCCGACCCTCGCGGCCGGCTTGGTCAACCCGTTCCACGGCGCCGGCCTGCGTCCCTACGGCTCGGCCCAGGCCGCCTGCGCGGTGCCGCTGGAAGAGCTGGTGGTCCGCCGCGTCGAGACGGACGACCGCGATGCCGTGCTGGCGCGTGCCGCGCGCCTCGCGGACGACCTCCTGCTGTGCACCGACGGCACCATCTGGCGGCGGAGCGTCGGGCCTTTCCTGCACGCGAGGCCCGACGGCCCCGTCGCCGTGGTCGCGGGCGGACACGATCTGCCTGCCGGGTCGGGGGCGCATTTCGGCGCGCGCCGTCTCGCGGAGGCCCTGGATTTCGCCGCGGCGGAGCACGGCGTCGCCGCGGACGGCATCGCGGGGGCGGTCGAGATCCTGGACGCCGACCACATCCCCGACCACGACGCCCTGGTTGCCGCGCGCGCCGCGGCCGACGTCGAGGCCGGCGGCTGGATCAGGCTCGCCATGCTGCTCGCACCCCGCGGGCAGGTGGAGGCCGGGCATGCCGCGCTGGTGGCTGCCGCCGCCATCCATGGATTGCCGGTCCACGCCTTCGGTCAACGCCAAGGCGGCTTCCGCTTGCCGCAGGGGACGCCCGATCCAGGGCCCGAGGCGCTCGTCGCGGCAGTGGACGCGGTCAGGGGCTTCTTCGCCGACGTCTCGACATCCTCCGGGAGCGAAGGCCGCAGAGGCTCGAACCTGATGTGGCGGGAGCACTTCGAGACGCGGAAGGGCACGGCCTGCCGGCGCTTCGACGTGTACGAGCGGGACAGGCTGCCGTCCGTCGAGGCCGCGCCCGACCTCGGCTTCGATCTCCCCGACGGTCCGCGCCCATGAGGACGGAGCGGGTTTCGATCGCGGTCCCCTATCGTGCGAACGTGGTTCCGCGCGGCGCCAGGTCACCCCGGGAGGTCGTCTACCGCACGACGCTCCCCGTCGATCTACCCGTGGTCGCGCCGGGGGATCTGCCGGTCGCCGTCAGCTGCAGGAACATCCCGGCGAGGTACCTCACGGACCGCCCGATCCGCGAATATGTCGGCTGGGGCGGCAGCCTGTGGCTGCCGATGCACGACCACGACGATCCGGACCTGCTGCTGCGGGCCGGGACGGCGCTCCGGCGTCTCGCGGTCGGCGCGGAGGATCTCGAGGACGGAGAGACCAACCCATTCGCGCACGTCGGCCCGCGGCCCGTGTCCAAGGACGCCTTCCTCCGGGCCCGTCCGATCGAGGACGTGCTGCTGAAGGAACATCTCGCCGACGATCGCCAGACCTGTCTCGCCCACGCGGCGCGGCTGGCCTCCGACCTCCTCCTCTGCGGGGACGGCCGGGTGCTCCGCCGCAGCTGCGGCCCGTTCTTCGCGAGCTTCGACGACAAGACGATCGATCTCGTGGCCGCCCGCTTCGCTCCTCCGAGCGGGGCTCATCACCCCTTCGGCCCTGCACGCTTGGCAGAGGCCGTCGAGTGCTTCTCCATGCTGGCGCCCGACCGGACGGCGAAGGTCCGGGGGGAGGTGGCGATCCACGATCCCGCCTGCGTCCCGGATTTCGACGCCCTCGCCACGGCCCGCGGGGTCAGCGCCCGCTACTGGGCCCGCATCTTCGACGTCGTCTCCGACGGCGCCGATACCGACCGTCGCGTCGCGGCCGAGGCGGCGATCGCCGCCGCCGCCAAGCTCCGCGGCTTCGACCGGCACTACTTCGTCGACCGCGAGCGAAGCCCGGCGCCCGAAGGCATCGAGACGCCAAGTCCTCGGGAGCTCCTCGACGCCGTCGAGTCGGTGCGCGGGTTCGCCGAGGACCACATGTTCGCGGCCGACAGCCCGGCCTCGCCGGCGACGCTCGCCTCGCTCCGCGACCTCTGGGAGCGGACGATCCAGCCGATGCTCGCGAGATGGGACGTCTTCGAGAGGGACCGCCTGCCGATCGCGGACACCGCACCCGAACTCGGCCTGCCGACCATCGGAGCCGCACCGTGACCGACGGCGTCCGCCTCGACGTTCCGGCCTTCTACCGCGCCGGCGTCGTGCCGCGCGGGGCGCGGCTGCCAAGGACGCATGTGTTCCGGCTCACCGTGCCGGTCCACGTCGAAGTCGTGCGCTCCGGGGATCTCGAGGTCGCCGCCAGGGCGTCCTCTCCGAAGCTCGAAGGCACCTACGAGTATCTGGCCCGCGGCTCCCGCCTCTACGCCGTCTGTCGGGCTGGCTGGAGCCCGTCCTCCCCGCCGCTGCCGGCCGGCGTCGCCCTCGCCAACATCGCCGCCGGCCTCGACCTGCACCCGGAAACGCGCGGCGCGAACCCGTTCGCGCATCTCGGTCCTTGTTTGATCACACGCCCCCAGCGTGAGACGGCCGGGTCGATCGACGACATGGTTCTCAGGTCCGTTGCCTGGGACGAGCGGGAGGCCGTGGTCGCCGAGGTGCATCGGCTGGCCGCCGACCTCATGATCGACGACCGGGGCCGGTTCCTACGGGCCTCGCCGGGCCCGCATTGGGCCTCCTTCAACACATGGTCGATCGAGCCCACCCCCTGCCTCCACCTTCACCCTGTGGGGCAGTCCGCGATATTCCACTCCGCCCGAAAGGACGCGGCCTACGACCACCTCCGCCGTCATCGGTCGCGCGGCACGCACGCCGTGCATGGCGAAATCGAGGTGCTCGATCGAGGGGCGTTGCCGGATCGGGACGCCGTCCACAACGTCTACGGCCTCTTATCCCGCGATATGTTCGATCTCGTGAACGGCGCCTGCCTCTCTCCCGAGCCTGATCTCCGGCGGGTCGCCGCGCCCGTGGTCCGGGCCTACGAGCGGTTGTGGGGCTGGCCATGGTCGACGATCGCCGATCCTGGCTTCCGCTGGCCGGTTCCCCAGGGCAACCTGACGCAGACCGCAGTCGATCTAGTCGCAGCGGTCGAAGACCTGCGCCTCCTGGTCGGCGAGGCGTGCGGCCGCCTGGAGGCGGACGAACTCGACGCCTGGGCGAAGAAGGTGGAGCCGTTCTACGGCGCGGCGCTCGTCCGATGGGACGAGTACGAGCTCCCTCGTCTGGCTGCGGATGCGCCGCCCCCCGATCTCGAAGCACCGCTCGGATATGCGCCATGACCGGACCCAGCCTCCGCACCACCGTGGCCGTGCCGTACGAAGCGAATGCGGTCCCGAAGGGCGCCCGGAATTCTCGTTCCTTCGTCTTCCGAGCCAGCGTGCCGATCGAGATCGAAATCGTCCGCAATCCAGCGACGGCCGTCCTGTGCCGCGACGAACGTGCGCGGGAAACCGTGTATCTGGGTCACGACGCATCCTTATGGCTGCCTGTCGCGGCAAGCCCGAACTTCGGGGGGCATGCGATCGCCGCCGAGGATGCGTTGCGGCGCCTGACCCGCGGCCTCGGCTTCTGCGACGGTGGTCACTACGACAATCCGTTCCTTCACGTCGCGGATGGCCGCCTCAAGCCCGGAGACTTCGCCGCGATCGGACCGATCGAGGACGCGGCCCTCCGGTCGGTCGAATCCACGGGCCTCGCGGCGGCGGGCGCGGCCGCGCGGAGGCTCGCGCGCGATTTCCTGCTGACCGAGGACGGACGGTTGCTGCGCCGCTCGGTCGGTCCGTTCTGGGGGCAGTACACGCAGGACGACCTCAGCATCATTCCGTTCGACTTCAAGATGCCGTCGGGCCCCGACATGTTCGCCTGCACCCGGGTGGCGGAGGCCATGGAGTTCCGCGCCCGGGAACATCCTCGCAGGAGCATGAATCGACGGGGCATGGTGGACATCCTCGAGCCCGGCTGCGTCCCGGATCACGATGCCCATGTCGCGGCGAGGTCGGTCCTGAGGACCGAGTGCGCCGCTTGGATGGCCGACGTGGCCCCCCTCGCCTCCGCGTCCGTGGCCCTGCTGGCCGAACAGGCGCAGCGGGGATACGAGCGCGTCCACGGTCGGCGGATCGCCGATCTGTCGCACAAGGATCGGCGCACCCTCCCCGCCCCGGCATCGGCCGTGCCGCCGACGCCGGAACAGATCGTCGAGGCCGTCGACGCGATGCGCCTCTTCGTGACCGAGATGCCGGGATCGCACGAAGACGAGGAGATCCTGGGCGTGTGCGACAACTGGAGATCCGTCTACGAGGACTTGGCTGGTCGCGCGATCCGTCGCTTCGACGCGTTCGAGCGCCATCGTCTGCCGGATCCGGAAGGAGTTCCCCAGATCGATAGTGCTCCTTCGGCTTCGGCCTGAGCCCCGATGGCCGACTTCCACCGCCAAGTCATGCGCGTCCCCTATCGCGCTCGCGCCGTCCGCCGGGACTGGCGGCGCGTTTCCAACAATGGGAGTGCGATCGCGCCGCTTCGACGACACGGAGAGGCCGCGCATCGGCGCGTTCGAGCCCCTCGTCTTCGGACTTGTTCCTTCGACGGTGCTTTGATCTTGCGACGGGTTCCGACATCGTCGGGCGAAACGGCCCATTCCAGAGCAGGACCGAAGGCATGAGCGACACGCTTCGCATGATGGTGACGACCCACATGAACGCGACGGTCCGCAAGGCCGGCGCACGCAAGGCCATCGACATCGCGCTCCGCATCGACGTGCCCGCCGACGTCCTCGTCGCGTCCGAGGCCGAAGCTCCGACGGTTCTCAGGACGAAGCACGTCGAGAAGGGCTCGGCGGTCGTGCGCGAGTACCGCGGCTTCGACTGCCGCCTGTTCGAGCCGGTCCGCCTCGCGGACGAGGCGCCCGTGACTGCCGCGCAGTTCGGCGACCTTCTGGCGATCCGGGGCGAGCCCGACGCGTGGCGCAGTCCCTTCGCCACCGTCGAGGAGAAGTTCGCTTCTCCCGACGCCAAGAAGCCGGTCGCCACCCGCAACCTGCCCCACGAGCGCGACGCCGGGTTCCGCGAGGTCGTCAAGGACGACCGGGCCGAGCGCATGGCCGACGTCGCCAGGGCGGCCGCCGGCTTCCTCGTCGTCGACGGCGTCGTGCACCGCGAGTGCACGGCGCCGCGCTGGGTCGTCCGCGAGACCGACAAGCGCAAGCTGTCGATGGTGGCGGAGACCAACCCCGACTGGCCGTCGTTGGATTCGTTCGCGATCGGCAGGGCGGCCGAGGCCTACGCCTACCTCGCCCTCAAGACGAAGCATCTGCGCACCTCGTCCGAGATCAAGCTCGGTCCCAAGGACCTCGACGAAGCCGGCCTGCCGGTCGGCGACGCCCTCGCCCGGTCCGGATGCTCGGTGGTGGGCGAGGTCCAGCCTTCCTGCGCCGACGCGGTGGCTGTCGCCGCCGCCTACGGCCGCGCCCTGGCCGTCGAGACCGCGCCCTTCCTCGGCGCCCTTCCGCGCCCCGCGGTCGATCCCTGGATCGAGGCCCGGGACGTCGCCCGGGCGCTCGGCCCGTTCGACGAGATCGAGGCCGGCGTCGTCTTCGCGGCCGCGGAGGAGTTCAACGAGATCATGCGCGAGACGGAGCTCAACGCCGCCGACCAGAAGAAGCGGCAGGAGTTCCTGCGCAAGGTGGTCGAGCCCGTCCGCCTGCGGCTCTCGTTCGAGGACGTCCCTCAGCCCGCGGCCGTGCCGGATCTCGGCGACCTCGGCGGCCTCAATCCGTGATGCCCGCCTTGGATCTGCCGACTGTCCGGGTTCTGCTGCGCGGCCCGATCGACACGCTCTGCGGATCGAGCGGTCGCGCCGTCAGGCGCGAGGCGGTGTTCGACGCGGCCGTTCCGCACGACGTCGAGGGGGTGCTGCGGCCGTTCGCACGTTTCCGCCGCCACGACGAGGATACGCCGGGCGGTATCGTGTCGTTCGGCGGCAGGCTCCTGGCCGACCGTCCGGCCGCCTGGGAGCGCGCCAGCCGGCTGGACGGGCCGCACTCCGACGATCTCGGCAGGGTGTCCCCGTACGTCTTCGGGCCTATGGAATATCTGCGCGAGCCGCTCGGAGGCCACCGCCATCGCATCACGGGCGGGTTGAACTTCGACCGCTCCTCCCGGAAGCACTTCGCAGTGGATGGGTGCGCGATCCCCGCGTCCACCGGCGAAGCCGTGCCGGACGACCATCTATGGGCGCAGATCGCCGCCATGCGCGAAGAGGCCGCCGAAGCGATCCTGCTGACTCCGCAGGGTTTCTTCGTTCCCCGCCCGATGCCGCGCTGGGAGATTTGCCGGGGTTACATCGACAAGGACTTGGCGGAGTTGAGGCTCGCTGACCGCTCGCCGTGCTGCGAGGAGCGGTCGTTCCGGCTGGACCGGTTCGAAGCGGCGTCGCAGACCCTGCGGGACATCCCGTCTCCCCGGAAAGGCGTCTCGGGCGACCTGTTGAGCTGGGACGCCGAGTTGGCGCCGCCCCTGGAGGAGGACGTCGTCCGCTTGGCCAGGCTACGCGCACCCGCTCTGACCGACGCGCCGAGCGTGTCTCCCGACCTGCTCGAACCACGGCTCGTCGCCGACTGGCACGACCTGAGGAACGCACCCGGCATCCTGTCCGCGGAGGGCCGTCTCGGCGCGGATCGCATTCTGCAGTCCGCGGTGCGCATGATCGACCACCTGATGGGCTTCGACGGAGGCCACGCGTGGCGGCCTCTCCGCGACCGCATCGTCCTGGAACGGGCCGCCCTCCCCGTCCCCGCTTCCGCCACGGGGGTTCGACCGTGACCCCGCCGCAGGCGACGACGGCTGGCTCCCACGCCCGCATCGTCGTGCAGACCCAAGTGGCGCTCGCCGACGAGGCGGGGAACCGGGTCCGCGCCCTGCTGTTCGTCGACGCCGAGGTGCCGGCCGATCCCGAGGCTAGGCTGCCCGTGATCGGCAGCTTCCCGCTCTACCGCGAGGAGCTGCGCTCCGATTATCTGAGCGCGGGAGGCGCGGTCTACAGGCTGCGGCGCGCCGACAACGCGCGGCATACGTCCGCAATGGTGCCGCCCGAGCCGCGCCCCCGCCCGGAGGACGTTGTCGCGCGGTTCGAGTACCGCAGGTATGGAGAGGACGACTCCTTCTGGCCCGACGGCTTGAAGAACGACCCCGACCTCGCCGTCGCGGTCTACGGCGACGGTCCGCCGCGGATCCAGGGGGCCGGAGCCCGCTCGTTCGACCTCACCACGATCTCCGAGACCGTGGCGGCCATCCGGGCGGAGGCCCGCGCCCGCCTGATCCGCAGGCCCGAAGGCCTCTACTACCAAGCTCCCGTACCCGTCATCCGGATCGTCCACGACTTCGTGAGCGAAGCCCCCTTCGCCTACGACGTCGTCGAGATGGACGCCACGGACGAGATGACGTTCTCCATCGACCGGGGCCGGGAGGCATCCGCATTCGCCCGGATGATCGCGGGCGGGCGTCCCCAACCCCCATTCGACGGCGCGATGACGACGAACCCCGGCCTGCTGCCGCTGCGGGACGACGTCGTCGGACTTGCGTCGGCACTCGGTCCCCAGCTGGCGCGATTCAGCTTCTTCGACCCGCCGTCCATGGACCGGGAGACGCTGCTCGCATGGCACGACGCGGCCAACGCCGAGCGGATCGCCACTACCCTGGGCAGGTCGGGGGCGGAGCGCGTGCTGACCGGCCTGAGGCGCCTGATCGGGTACCTGCATGAGATCGACGCCATCGTCGAGTGCGCCCCGCACTTCCGGAAGCGCCTCGCCCGCATCGCGGCACGGATCGACCTCGAAGCCCCCCTGATCCCGTCCGCGAACCCCGCGGAGCCGCGCCCGTGACGGGTCCCACGCCATTCGACATCCACTCGGATACCGACCTCTCCGGCCGAGCTCTCGTTCCGCCCGGTGGAGGGCTCGTCCACCCATCCGCCTTCGCCTGTGCCGGGCGCCAACTCCGGCAGGCTACCCGATGACGACGGTCGGCGGTGCGTCCGCCTCCGGTGAGCTCGCGCTCGTCCGCGCCGACGTCGTCTTGCCGTGGCGGCCCGGCGCCTGCCTCAAGAAGGTCGACCTCGTGATCGGGGTCGTGGTCCCACGCCGCGTCCCGGGCGACGCTCCGGTGATCGGGCGATATCGCGTCGGCGACACCGTCCTCGTTCACCGGGCCTTCGGCGGAGCGAGAGTGGGTCCCCCTCCCGATCGATGGCACCCGACCGGTCGGTGCACCGGCCCGTTCGAGCATGCCCGATTGTTCGATCTGAAGGACTTCTCGGATTTGCGCTTCGCCCGGCGGGACGATTATCGGGATACGGAGCCGTACATCCTCGAACCGTTCTGGATCATGACCGAGGATGTGCCGGTCGGGCCCAGGACCGACGAGTTCGACCTGTCCGACCTCGGGCGGATCGCGGGCGTCGTGCGAGCCGAAGCCCAGGCGCGGTTGCTCTATCTCGCCGAGGCCGGGTGGTTCTCTCCCCGCCCGGCGCCCCGCTGGGTCCTTCAGTGGAATCGCGAGGGGTGGAGGGTGAGGCTGACGCCTGAAGCCGTATCGCCGGAGCGGAGCTACCGAATCGATCGTCTCGCCGATGCCATTCGGTTCGGCACCATCCTCGGCGATGGTCGTCCTGCCGTCGCGGATGGGGAGGTGCTCGATCACGATCCCGCCTGGGCGCCGGTCGAGCACGATCTGATCGCGTTGGCGCGCGAGGTCGCGCCCCAGGCGGCCCGGGAGCGGTGCTTCGATCCGGCCTGGATGCCGTCGGACTTGGTCAAAGCTTGGCATATGGCCGTCAATGGAGCGAAGCACGTCGACGACACGGGCCTTGAAGGAGCCGTTTCCGTCTTGCGCTCCTTCATGCTCATCTCGGACCACGTCGCGCTTGCTCGTCCCGGCGCACTGAAGGCGATGTTCGGGGCTGGGCTCCTCGGCACGAGGCTCGAATCCGACGGGATCGAAGCGCGGGAGAGCGTGGCTGGATGTCCGAGGCCTTGAGCACGACGATCCCCGAACGGTCCGCCGTCTGCATCGGCCTCCACGTGGATCTGGCCACGCGCGGAGGGCGTCGCGGATGGCGTCTGCCCTTGATCGTCGAGGCGCTCGCCTTCCACGATCCCAACGGCGAGGTCCCCCGGCTGGCGGTTTGCAGGCTCGCCCGTGGCACGGATGGGATCGAGGAGGATCCGGTCGAGTATCTGGATTTCAACGGCACCGTCCTGCGCACCCTCAACGATCCCCATGGGCACAGGTCGCGGGCGGCCTCCAAGTTGCCGGAGGCTCTGCGGGATCTCCCCTACTTCTTGCGAAACGACGTCGTCCTCGAACCGGCTCCCAGGCACCATGCCATCGACGGCGAAGTCCCGCGGCCGCATCCGGGGACGATCCTCGCTCCCCTCGCCGGGGAGTTGTCGATTCCCGACCTGGATACGATCGACATCGGCCCCCTGGAGGCGGCCGTCGCCGAGGCGCGGCAGCTGGCGGCCCGCTGCCTCCTCCGCGGTCCGCAGGGATGGTACGTCGCCTCCGACCTGCCGCAGTGGCAGGTCTACGAGTACGGCTGGAGGACCAGGAAGGTCGTTCTTTCCCATCGGGCAATGGCCAGCGCGGGCGACATCTTCGCGATCGACCGGCTGCACGACGCCCTGGGTCATGCGCGCCTCCTTCACGGTGCGGATTTCGAGGTGCTCGGCGAAGTTCGATACTTCGATCCGGCGCGGCGCCCGGAAGCGCTATCGGATCCGTGCGCCTTGGTGATCCGACTGGCGGCCTTCCTCGCTACGTTGCTTCGGCCGCAACTCGTCGCGATGGACCGCAGGGCGGTCGAGCAATGGCACGAGGTCGCCAATGCCCGGCATACGATCGCTCATGAAGGTCGGGACGGAGCCCGGAGGCTCCTCGCGACGTGCCGGGATCTGTTCGGTGAGTTCCTCTGGTCGAAGAGCCGGCGTCACGAGAGCGCTTGGCGTTCCGAGCAGCTGAGGCTGGGGGCCGAACTCGAGGCCCTGCACGCACTCCTACCCGGACCCGGTGCGCCATGACCGTCGACGTTTCCGATCTGCCGACCATCCCCGTCGGCATCCCTGTCTGGCTGGACTGCTTCGAACGGGCGACCGGAACCCCCGTCCGCCAGCGCTTCGTCGTAGACGCCCGCATCGCGGTGGACGCCGGCGGCGAACTGCCGGCAGTTCTCGCGGCAACCGTCCGGTGGGGGGGACGGGTCGGCGACTGGTCCTTCCTCGGCGCGGGCGAAAGGACGTTCGCGCCCTTCCGGACCTGCTACTCGAGCCTCGGAACGGGGGGCAATCCGGCCTTCGAGGACTTGGCGACCGAAGCCCGCATCGCCTCCGAACTCCTCGAGCGCTCGAACTGGAACAACGAGTCCGTGGCTGCGCGTCAGATCTTCGCGTGGACCGGCCCGCATCGGTCGACCGGCACGGAGGCGCGGACGGATCGCCAGTCCGCCACCCCCGCCCGGCTCGCGGACAGCCGCTGGAGCCTCGACGAACAGTGCGAGGCCAGGATCGAGGCCGTGCGGAGGTACGCCTTCGGGAACGCTCTGGTGGCCGCCGACGGACTACGCATCTCTCGGCGCCTCCCGGTCTGGCTCGTCGACCCCAGGCACCAGGGTGTCGAAGTGCGTCTGACGCTCCTCAACGATTGGTCCGAATCGTTTGTGCCCTGGGCCTTCTCTCTCGACCGCCTGCAGGAGGCCCTCCGTTTCCAGGAGATTCTGGCGGGCGTCACCAAGCGGCCTGCGCTGCCGGTGGAAGGCGAGATCAGGAACTACGATGCCGCCTGGGACCGGCAGGACGACCTCGTCGAGTTCGCGAGCATGCTCGCGGCGCGGCGCGTTCCCGAGCTCGGCGGGAATCTTGCGGACATGCCGGCGAGAGCGGTCCATCTGTGGCGCCACCTGCTCGGTTCCGAGAGCGCCCTGCGTGACGAAGGCAGGCCGGCGGCTCTGCGCTGCCTCGCGGACTTCGTCGCCCTGCGGGACGTCCTGCTGGCGGAGGATTGCGTCGGGAACCCCGACATAGCTGCGTGGTGCGACGCCACCCGGCGTCCCGCGTTGCGGATCTCGGCGGTCGAACTCGCCGGGCCGGTCGCCGCCGCCGCACCCGGGGAGCGGCCATGAAAACTCTTTCCTTCGCGCGGTTGCCGACCGTCAGGCACCGGATCCACGTCGAGTTCGACGTCCTCGACCCCAGGACGGGGGCCGGGACGCGCTCGCGGATGCCTGTCGAGATCGACGTTCCCGAGGACCGGCACGGAGCGACGTCGTCGGACGGGATCTACGCGGACGCGGGCCGCTGGCGGAACAGGCTCGTGGTCTATACCCGGATCGGCAACGTGAGCTTCGCCCCGCTGTACGATGCGACGCTCGGGAACTGCCCCGACAGCCTCCTGACCGATCCCGACCCAGGCCGCCAGCTCGCCCGGTTGAAGTTCGACGGCCGCTACGCCCTCCCGCGCCGCTTCGACGACGTGTTCTCGTCGGAAGGCCGGCTCCACGCCGCGACCGGCCGCAAGATCGAGAACCGCTGGTCGATACCGACGGAGACCTTCGAAGAGGTGGAGCGCTCCGGCCGCGAGGTCGTCGACCGCGACCGACGGGTGGCGGAGATCCGGCATGCGGCTTCGCAGTGCTTCCTGATCCGGCCGGAGGCGGGTCTGTGCATGGCCGCGCATCAGCCCGTCTGGGGCGTCTTCGAGCGGGGCGGCCAGCCCTACGTCCAGCTTCACATCCTGGCGCCGGGTCGGCGCCGGCACGACGTGTTCGGGCTCCGGCGGCTCGACGATGCGACGGCGTTCGCAGGAGGTCTCGGACGCCCTGAACCGGTCGTCTCCGGCCGGGTCGTCGAGATGCCGAGCGAGCCGGAGACCCGGGACGACCCGTCCGCAGTCCTCGCGGGCGAACATGCCTGGATCGCCCGCGTCCTGCGGGACGTCGTCGGCCTGCTGCCGGCCGAGGCCGTGGCCTTCTGGCACGACTGCGCGCACGGAGCCGAGGCGGTCCGCGGGTACGGCACGGCCGCGGACATGCTGGCCCTCGTGGACAGGATCGGCTTCGCCCTGCAGGATCACCCGACCCAGGCGGCGAACTGGGGCGCCGGAGTCCGCGGCCTGCGCCTGAGGCTCGCCTTCGAAGCCGGGCTCGCGGCGGCTCCCGCCGATGGAGGACCTCGACCGTGAGGCCGGAACGGACTCCCCGCGCGGCGGACCTCGGAACGGCCGAGGACGTGGTCGTGGCCACGTTCGACGGTATCGCCAGGGACGGCAGCGACGTGCGGATCCGGACCGCGGTCTCCGTCCGGATCCCGATCGATCCGGGTGCCGAGTTGCCGTCGGTGGCCCGCTATGCCGCGGTCGGCCGCCGGTTGCCGGACTTCGAGGACGACTACCTCGGCTTCGACGGCGGCTGCTACTTCCCGGCATGGTATGCCTGCCAGCGAAGCCTCGGCGGCGAGTACCATACCGGCAACGCGGGCGCGGCGCTGTACCTCGCTTCGGCCGCAGGAATCCTTCCATCGGAGGACGCCCTGCAGCAGAAGCCCCACCACAGGATCACGGGTCGCCAGATCCGGGGACAGGACGTCCTGCAGCCTGCCGAGAGGATCGAGGAGTGCTCCTGGCTCGTTGACCTCCCGTCCCTCCGCCCTTCGATCGAGGAGGTGCGCGCGGCCGCCGCCCGGCTGATCCTGAGGCAGGGGGAAGGCGCCCGCGGGCGGACGTTCGTCCGCACGCCCCTGCCGGTGTGGACGCAGCCGCGATACGAAACGGAGAGCAGACCGGTTCTCCGCCTCCCGACCACCGACGACCTGCACGGGACGGTCACCGCCTTCGGGCACGACCGTCTCGAAGAGGCGCTCGCCTTCGCCCGGCTTCCCTCGGTCCGCGGACGGCGGGACCTCGCTCCGCCGTCGGGCCGGATCGAGGTCGAACCGGGCTGGGCGGCGGAGGACGATCTGGTCTGGATCGCGCGGGTCGTCGGCGCGCACTGGATCCGGGATCTCGATCCCGTCGTCCCCCGACTCTCCGCGGCGGGCGTCGCGGCATGGCATCTGGGAGCGAACGCGAACGGGGTCGTCGCGGCCGAGGGCCGGAAGGGAGCGGAGGCGGTGCTGTCCGGACTGCTTCGGCTGCGGGACGAGGTCGAGGGCGATCCCGCCCTCGCGGCCTTCCGGTTCGTCGCGAACAAATCCCGGGAACTGGCCGACAGACTGGTGCACATCGAAGGAATGGTCACTCCGTCGGCGCTTCCGCCGCGCCCGCATCCGCGGTAGATGGAGGCGATCGTCCGGCGCCCTGGAACTGTAGCCCCATCCGCGACAGGAGCCGACAGTTCGTTGACAGCTTCGGACTTCGGGGGCAGGCTGCCCCCGCCGTTCCTTCGGAGTGTGGAATGCCGGCCGCCATCACCACCAACGAGATGTTCGACGCCTGCTTCAGGATCGCGACGGGCGGAGATCGCGACGACCGGTGGGCCCACATCTCGTCCCTTCAGAAGGCCGTGGCCTCGGTCGGGGTGAACGCGCCCCGCAAGCTGCAGATCGCGGCGAAGGAACGATCGAAATCGCGGCGGCAGGGCGGCCCCGTCGTCATCTCCCTCGCCAACGGCGACCGCATCGAGGCGAGCGATTCCTTCGAAGGGCTCAACATGGAACTGGCGCGGGGCGACGCGGTCGTGAAGCTGCGCATCGTGTTCTACCACCACCGCTTCGTCGCGACGATCCGGGAGATCCGCGGCGACGTCGAGACGCTGATGGACGTCGTCCTGCACTTCGGCGGGGCGCGCAAGGAGATCCTCCGCGCGCTCGGCGAGACGCCCGCCAAGCGCGCGAAGCCGCGGCTCACGGTCGTGCCACTCGGCTCCGTGGCGGCCTGAACCGTGCGGGACCGCCTGCTCTGCGCGACGCTCCTGGCTCTGTGCATGCATCCGGGAAACGCCGGCGCGGCGTCCGACGGGTTCGGCTCGATCCCCGACCTGCGGGCCAAGGGAATGAAGGTCCTCAGCGACGCGGAGGTGCTGCGCGAGTTCCCCGGCTCGACCTTCGAGGTAGCCGTCGAGGATCGCGGCGTCGTGCTCGTCGAGCACTTCGCACTCAACGGGCAGCGTCGGATCGCGCCCGTGCCCGGCAGCCCCGTGCGCGCCCGGATGGAAGGGTGGAGGGTCGAGGGCGGTCGCCTCTGCGCACCCGCGACCGGGTCGCCCGTGGAATGCGGCGCGCCGATCGGCCGGATGGGCGAGACCTTCTATCGCCTGAGCGCGGACCGCGTCCTGCAGGTGATGCGGCGCATGCCCGTCGAGCGGCCGCTCGGCAGGACGGACCAGGGCCGCCGGTGACGCGGGGGCCCCGTCCGTCGCGGGCGGAGGGGCGAAGCCGGACGGGCGGGCCCCGGCCTGGGCGGATCCCGGAACCGGTCCTACGGACCGTCACCGCGACCCGTCAGCTGCAGAAACCGAGCGTCAGGCCGGCTCCGCCGAAGGTCGTGGTCACGTAGCAGCTCGTCGTCTTCATGTTGGCGAGGAGCACGCCGGCGATCATGTGCACGAGGGCGTTCCCCCCCGAGGCGTTGGTGCCGCGGCGGTCGGTGATGGCCTTGAGCACGAACACGCCTCGGAAGAACGCGATCGCACCGAACAGCGCGAGGATCGTGAAGAGGTAGCCCACCATATCCTGATGCTGCTGCAGCCATGCGGTCCCGTTGCCCGTCACCGCTCCGTTGAAGCGGTAGCTGAGCAGGCTCCGGTCGAGACCGCCCCGGGAGGTCAGCACGCCGGCTTGGCCCATCAGCGTCTGGCTGACGGCACCGACCAGGAAGGGCGAGTTGCACATCAGGAAGCCGACGGCCGCCTTGGCGAGGGCGGAGCGTCCATCGCCGCCCGCGCGGCCGCCGACGTCCTCGTGGGCGAACTCGAAGACCGCCTTCGCGATCATCAGGGCACCTGACAGGAAGACGACCGCATAGGTGACGATCAGGCCGATCGGGACCACGTTCTGGGCGACGTTCTTGGAGAAGCACACCGCGGGTGCGGGCGAAGCGTAGCAGTTGTCGGGCGGCTGGAAGGTCCCGATCTGCAGGAGCGAGCGCATGTTGCCGTCGCGCACGCTGAAGTTCGGGTTGCCGCCCATGTCCATCTGGGCGGCGATCTGGCGGAACTCGGAGGACGAGCCGAAGATGTTGAAGGCGTCGCCGAACATGGTCGTGACGCCGATGCCGACGAACTCGGGCAAGGCGATCAGGACCGTGCCCGAGACGAGATGGGCCATGCCGCGGCCGGCGCCGTTCTCCTTCGTCGCGCGGGTCGAGCCCCAGGCCGCCGAGTCCTTCAGGAGGTCGAGCCCCTTGAACAGCATGACGAAGCCGACGAGGTAGCTGACGCCGGCGACCACCAGGAACAAGGGGCCGTAGAGATCCTCCAGGACGCCCGCGAGCCGGTTGCCGATGTCGTTGCCGGAACGGGGCGCGACGGCGAGGGCCGGCGCGGTGGCGACGAAGAACGCGTAGACCGCGAGGAACCTGAACCAGTGCCGCATCGGGATGCTCCGGACGTGAAGAGGGCCGGGCGACGGGTGCCGCCCGGCCCTGCGGCCTCGATGTCGACGTGTCTCGGATCAGAAGGGCGTGGTCTTCTGCGAGATCGACGGCGTGCCGAAGCCGAAGGTGTTGGTCAGAGCGCCGGTGAAGGTCGGGATCGCCACGAGGCAGGCGCCCGCCCCGAGGCGCCAGAGGCCGTCCGTGTACTTGACCTGGCCGTTGCCGCCCTGGTCGGACGCCTGCTTGAGCTTGTAGAGGCCCGCGGCCACCATGCCGGCGCCGCCGAGGCCGCAGCCGACCATGAGGACCTTGCCGACGCTGCCCAGATCCTCGCGCACCTTGTCGGCGATGCTGCCCACCGTCCCGGAGCTCTGGGCCTGGGCCGAGCCGGAAACGGCGTCGAGCGCCATGACGGTGGCCGCGGCCATCAATCCGTAGAACGCGTTGCCGATCGTGTTCGAAATCCGCTTCATTGCTTCAACCCTCTCTGACTCGAAGGGAGGGCCCGTCGGAGCCCGCTGCGCCCGTCGATCGCGCCGCCACCGGATGAAGGAACGGCGGCGGCCACTCCTTGAGCGATCGCTCGAAACATGCTCACAATCGACGGCAACGTCAACGGCAGGTTGACCGTACCTTCGGACCTTGAAGCAATGGCACGCACGGAGGACATCGTCCGGACGATCTGGGAGAAGGAGTCGTACGCGATCAGCCGCTACTTCTGGACGATGCGGGCCACCTGGGCCATGATCGCGGCGGCGTCCCTCGCCCTGATCTGCACGATCTCGCTGCTCCAGAGGCCGCCCGTCTTCCGGTACGTCCTGACCCTCGCCGACGGCACGATCCGGGACATCGTCCCTCTCGTCGAGGCCAAGCACGACGACGAAGCCATCAAGCGCTGGGCGACGAACGTCGTCCTCAAGGCCTACGGCTGGGATTTCCTGAACTACAAGGCTCAGTTCACGAAGCTCCAGGAGGACATGACGGTCTACGGCTGGGAGGAGTACAAGAAGTCGATCGAAGAGGCCGGCAACTTCAAGGCCGTGATCGGAAACCACTACGTTCTCACCGGGGTGCCGAACGGTCCCGTGCAGATCGAAAGGAAAGGCCTGTACGGCGAGATCGGCCGCTACGCCTGGAAGGTCAAGGTTCCGATCATCGTGAGCTACGCGTCCTCCGTCCAGCGGACGAACCAGAGCCTGATGGTGACGGCCGTGATCGTCCGTCAGCCGGAATGGATCAACGACGCCGGGCTCGGCGTGCGCTCCCTCATCGTGGAACGCTACTGAGCCGACCGCGAGCCCATCCCGAGATCATGGGGAAGACCTTGGATCCGCTCCTTCCGCCGTCGGACTTCGCGCTGCTGCACGGAGCCGAGATCGAGGCCTTCATCCTCGCGTCGCCCACGCCCGTCAGCGAAGCCCAGGTCGCCGCCCGCCTCCAGGAAGGGAGTTCGGCGGCCGGCCTGCTGAGCGAGCTCGCGGAGCGCACGAAGGACAGGGCGGTCCGCTTGGTCCGCGATCCCGAGGGGTGGCGGTACGCCGTCGATCCGGGCTTTCTTCCGGACGCGCTCAAGGCGCCGGCGCGCAAGGCGCGCGAGCTCTCGGAGGCCGCTCTGGCGACGCTCGCGTTCATCGCGCTCTACGAGCCGGTCACTCTGGGCGAGATCGAGCGCGGCAGGGGGGTGAAGGTTTCCCGTGCCCTTCTGGACAAGCTGATGGAGGCCGGCATGATCCGGCCCGGCATCCGCCGGGCGGGAACGGGGCGTGCCGCGACCTACTCGACGACCGATTCCTTCCTGACGCATTTCCGCCTCGACGCGCTGTCGGACATGCCGACCCCCGAAGAGCTTCTGAGCCGCGATCTCCCGGTGGACGCGAAGGAATGAAAGGATCGGTCGAATGCTACCGACTTCGTTAGGCCGGTCCGAATGCGTGAAGGCTTAGGCTGCGACGAGGTCGAGGAGCGGTTCGAATGGACGCGATCACATCAACAGGCGGTCCCGCCTGCTACAGGCTGATCGTCCGTCTCCCGGACCGGAACCTGCTGCCCGGCTTTCGCCCGGACGAGTGGACGATCCTCAACGACTTCGGCGAGGAGGTCGAGGCTCTGGCCGGTACGCGCAGCGTCGGCAGGTTGCTCGGCCGCCTCGGCGCGGAGGGCGTCGTCGTCCGTGAGGCCGGCGCCGCTCCTTCCGGTGGAGGCGTACTCTGGACCATTCTGCGCCGCTTCGACGTATCCGGGGTCGATCCCGAACCGGCCGAGGCGGTCGCCGCCGAGGCCGAAGCGCTGCTGTCTTGGAACGGCGCCCTCGCGGCGTCCCTCGGCTCGCCCCGTGCGAAGCGGAAGCCCGCTCGCCCGACGCTCGCTCCGGCTCTCGGCCTGATCGCATCGGTCGTCGGCATCGGTCTCGCAGCGGCTGCGGCCTCGACCTGGACGGCCGGCATTCCCGACGGGAGCGCGGAGGACGCCGAGTTCATGAGGCGGGGCGGGTTCCACGCTACGGTGCCCGACCGCGCGAGGCAGGGATGGTACGTGCGGCTGAAGGTGCATCCGAACGGTTCATCCGAGGTGACGAAGCGCCTTTCCGAAGCCGAACTCCTCAAGGACGTCGATCTCGAAGCCGAAGTCCGCCGCCGTCTCGGCATCGGCCCGGCGTCCGCTCCGAAGGGCTCCGCCCCCGGGGTCGCTCCCGACATGATCGGCCGGATCGACGGGGTGGCCGCGGCGTTCCGCAGAAGAAGCTGAATCGCGAGGGCAGGGCCGGTGGTCTCGAAAACGGTCGCGCGGCTCGTCGCCGTGGGTCTGACCCTGGTTCCGCACGCATCGCCGGCGGTCGACTTCGGGGGCGTCAACGACACCTTGGCGGCGTGGCGGCCGCCGGACCGGCACGAAGGTCAGGCGGCCGCGCTCGCAGCCGCCGGCGCCCGTCACGTCAGGATCATGGCGGTGAGGCCTCTGGACGCCATGGCGAACGCGGCCGCCGCCGCGTCGAAACGGGGCCTGGGGGTCCTTCTCGTCGTCCCGATGGGGCAGTCCGACTTCTTCCCGCCGCGCGTCGCGCCGCGTGCCGCGGAGGGCGTCCATTACGAGCTGCGGCCGACTTCGGAGATGGACCCGTCGCTCTACGCAGACTTCTGGCGGGATGCCGTCGCCGCTCTGGACGCCGCCGGCGTGACGCCGATGGCGGTCGAGGTGGGCAACGAGATGAACCTCAGCGTCTTCGAGGCCGCCCTGCCGATCGTCCAGGGCGGGGCCATCGTCGAAACCGCGGAGTTCGCCGGCCACCCGTTCGCGGAGCCCTATGGTCGGGCGCTCGACCGCTACGTGGACGTGCTGCGCGAGACGAAGCGCGTCATGGCCGGGCGCGCGGTGCCGGTCCTGCTGAGCAGCCTCGTGCGCCCGGAGCCCGCTTGGGCCGCCGCAAACGGCGTTTCGGCGATCGCGCCCGAATGCGCGATGCGTCTGCTCATGGAGCGGGGGGCCGGACGCGTGGCGGACGGACTTGCCGTCCACCTCTACCCGCAGGTGGGCGCGCGCGACGAGGATCCCGACGTCTCCGTGCGCGAGGCGGTCTCGAAGGCCTTCGACCCTCTCGTTCGCGAGGCCGGGCCTGGGCGGGCGTGGTGGATCACGGAATGGGGCTTCGCCCGCGCCGTGGGTAGGGACAGCGGCAAGGAACTTCCCAGACGCGCGCGGATGCTCGCCTTCGCCCGCGCGATCGAGGCGCGGCCCGAAGCGCCCCGCATGGGGCCCGCCTTCCTGTACGACTTCTCCGAGGACGAACTCTTCCGCATACATGGCCGGGACGACCCGTCAGACCCCGACGCCCTGTTGACGCTTGCGCCGCGCTGATCCTTCATCGCGCCCGGGGCGCTCGCGCCGCGAAGGAACGGGTACGACATGCTCGCCGTCATTGGCACCGCTGGACGCGGCACGGATGCCGACCGGCTCTCGGTCGGCCTCTACGACGCCATGTACGCCCGCGCGGTCGAGACGATGCGGGACTGGGGCATCCGGGCGCTCGTCTCCGGCGGAGCGGCCTGGGCGGACCACCTCGCGGTACGGGCCTTTCTGGAGGGCGAGGCGGCCTCGCTGAGGCTGTTCCTGCCCGCCCGGTTCGAGCATGGCCGCTTCGGCGGGTCGGCTCCGAACGACGTCGCCAGGACGGCGAACCGCTACCACGACGCGTTCTCGCGGGCAGTCGGCGTCGACACCCTGGCGCAGCTCGCCGAGGCGATCGACCGCGGCGCCGCCGCGAGCGTCCATCCGGGATTCAAGACGCGCAACATCGAGGTCGCCTACGTCGCGACGCACATGATCGCCTACACGTTCGGTGCCGGCCGCGAACCCGCCTCGGTGAAGGAGTCCGACGACGGCTTCGCATCGGCCTTCGAGGCCGGCCTCAAGGATGGCGGGACGGCGCACTGCTGGAGCCGTGCCACGCGGGCCGATGCGAAGATGCACGTCGATCTGTTCTGGCTGTCGCGGCAGCCTGCCGCCACCCTCTCGGGCCATCCCGCGCCCCGCTGAAGTCGGAGAGACGAATGTCCGCGATCAAAGTCGCCGAAGGCGTGGAGGGTACGCCCGAGATGCTCCGCGTCGTCGAAGGACGGTATTTCCTGCCCGGCGAACGCGTCCGGGCTCTGGCCGGCGCGCGCCGGGGGGATGGCGGGACAGTCAAGGCAGCGCGACTAGGTCCTTCGCAAGAGGGCGATCTGGTGATCGCGGCCACGTGGCTCGTGCGGGGCTCCGGCGGCGAACCGCAGGTCGCCTACGCCTTCGAGGGTTGTCCAGGGCTTCACGCTGCGAACGAGTTCGGAGATCCCAGGTCGAACGAGCACTGCTTCGGGCTCTTGATCCAGCGTGCCGGCGGGACTTGGCTGATCCCGTTGGACGACCGCGCGGAAAACGTCGTCGAAGCCTCGGGGCCTCCCGTGCGCATCGTCGAGCGTCTCGTCAGATCCGCGCGGTACTCGCTCGGTCTCGGTCCGGAAGCACGGGAGACCCACGTCTTCTTCGCCGGGCTGGAGCCCGCCCCCCAGCACGGCGAATTCCACGTCCTCGCCAACGCGGACGGAACCGCCAATCTGGCCTACGCGACGTGGTGGACCGACGCCTCGCCCGACCAAGTGGACATCGCACAGGACGCCATCGCGTCGGCCGGTTTCGCGTCGAAGCCCGCACCACGGAACTGAACCGACCTGTCGGGTCATCGGACGAGCGGGATTCGTTTCGCCGAAGACGAGGCGGATGATTTCGAGACCCGTCGGAGGGCTTTCGCGTCTCATTGCGGCGACGACCATCGCTCGATGGATCACGCACTCGAATTCGAATAGCGCGCGAGTCGATCTGAATCGCGCCGGGACGACTAAGCGAACCTATATCAATCTATACCTATTCTAGATTCGGCTTGACTCCGCTTCGAAGTTGACAGTTCGCGATTTTATCAGTATCTAGATAAATTGATGCAAGGCGCGATTTCGAGTTCGCCTCGCTCATAGGTCCCCCGTCCGTGATCCGGTCTGCTGTCTCCATCGCCGACGGGCGCATCCGCGCCAAATTCGATGCGACGAGCTATTTCGAGCAGGCGACATCCCGAACCATTCTGGAGATGGCACACGGCAACTGGACCGGCATCCCCGCGCTCGATGCCGCACGCCACTGCGCCGACCACCGGCGATTCCGCGAACTCAAATACGCGCTGGATCGCGCGTTCTCGGTTCCGAGGATCGAGATACGGGCCGCGGTCCATGGTCCGGATGCCCTGCGCTGGATCCGTCTGCACCGGGCCGACGTGGCCGCCAGGATAGAGGCGGACTTGGATCAGGACGTGTGCGGGTTCTCGCGGCCGGACGTGGGTCCTTCGTGGGATTGGTCGCCGGACTGGCCTTCGGACTACGAACGCCTGGACCGTTTCGAACACGATGCGGCCTGATCGCGCGCAGGCTTGCCAGAGACGTGACTTGCGGCGATCCTTCCGGCTCTCGGAAGGAGTAGACCGGAAATGCGTTCCTTCACAAACGAAGACGTCCGGACCGTTGCGGAGGCCCACCCATGGGCGGAGCGCCTGCTGCGCCATCTGCGTGCGGATTCGGAGATGCTCGCCCGTTGCGGACGGGAAGGTTTCGCGTTCCGGCCCCTTCTTGTTCACGGGGCGAGGGCCGACGCCCGGCAGCGGGCTCTGTTTGCGGCGGTCGCGGGGTGCGTCGGCATGTCCTGCAGGGCATTCGCGCCTCACGAGGTTGAGGCCGAGGGGTGGTGCCGCAGCGGAAGCCGGCGCGAGATCCGCGTGTTCGAGGACATCGAGCGCTGGTCCGGCGAGGCTCTGCTCAGGATCGAGACCATGCTGCGCGCGGGTTGGGACGACGACGTCCTCCCGGTCTTCGTGGCGGCACGGGCCGACGACATCCCGGGCCGCATCTCGCGCATGCTCGCCGATGCGCCGATCGGCGAGGCCGCGGGGCATCCGGCCGCGCTGAAGCGGCTCGTCGCGACCGAGGTCGCCGAAAGCCTCCTCACGGAGCTCAAAGTGGCCGCGACCACCCGCGCGACGGCGCTCGCCGCCCTGTCGGCCCTCTTCGGATCCCCGAAGGTCCCGAGCGACCCCTACGAGATGCGGCTTCTGGGCCTGCGGGCCCTCACCGACGTGACGGACTGGAGCGACGGCCGCTCTTTCGCAGACTACGTCCAGCGCAGCCTCGGCACGTCGCGCGCGGGCGATCGACCGACGCGGATCGTCGTGAGGGAGATCGGAGGCGCCAACGACTCCCGCGGGATCGCGGACATCTACGCACCACTGACCCGCCCATTGCCGCTCGGCGGCGGCCACCTCGATCCAAGGGACATCGCGGCCGAGTTGATGGAGGAGATGCCGTGGTTCCGGCACGCCATCGCGCGTCTGCGGAACGATCTGCGGATCGCCCATTTCGCGGATCGGCCCTACCTCAAATTCCGGCCGCTGCTCCTCGTCGGACCCGCCGGCGTCGGCAAGAGCCGGTTCGCGCGCCGGCTCGCCCAGATCGCGGGCGTCGGCTACCGGTACCTCAACGCAGGCGGCAAATCGTCGGGCGCGGACTTCGTCGGCAACGGCCGGTCGCATGAAGCACCGACGCCGTGCGCGCCCGTCGAGGCGATCTTCCGGTCCCGCTTCGCCAATCCGATCATGTTCGTCGACGAGATCGACAAGGCGGCCAAGAACCTAGCCGCCGGAAAGCTCGAGGACGCCCTCCTGGCCGTCCTCGAGCCGGAAACCGCGAGGCGCTACTACGACGAGTGCCTTCAGGCCGACGTCGACCTGTTCTACGTGAACTACATGCTCGCCGCCAACGACCGCATGAACATCAACGACATCATGCGCTCGCGCGTGAGCGTCGAGACCGTCGAGAAGCCTCCGGCCGACGCCTTCCCGCAGATCGCCAGGAGCATCATGAACGAGGTCGCGGCCGACTACGGGCTGGACCCCGCGAGCATGCCGGGGGCGTGGGAATTCACGAAGGCCGAGTACGAGTTCAAGGCCGGCCGTTCGATCCGCGTCATCAAGCGCATGATGATCGACATGCTGCCTGAAATCCTGGGAGCGCAGCTGCGGCCGGCGGCGCACGAAAGCGTCGCCGCGGCGATCTGACGACGGGTCCGCCGAGGCTTCAGTACGTCCGCGCCTTGCGGTCGATGCTCTGCTGCCGCACCAGGGCGTCCCGGAACTCGCGGAAGTAGTTGTCGATGCGCGCCCTGTAGCTGTCCGGGCTCTGCTCCTCGGCATAGACCACGCTGACGCGCGAAGGACCGATCTTGCCGCGTTCCGGTGGGAACGATTCGCCGGTGATGACCGTCGTTCCGTCCCGGATCTCGACGTGTCCGCGCCCGCGGACGGGATCGAAATCCCGCATGTTGGAGGATGCGAGATGGCGCCGGTAGCGCGTCTCCAGGTTCGTCAGCGTCTGTTCGGCGGGCGCGGCGAGATTGTCGCCTTCGAGATCGAGACGCACTTCCTCGACCTCGTGGGACATGCGCACCGGCACCACCTCGGGCAGATCCTTGCAGATCGGGATCTCCTCGGAGCAGGCCGAATTGATGCTGCTGCCGATGGGCAGGCGCGGCTTCCAGGCCCGGAAGTGGAGGCTCGGGCGGCGGCCGGAGGCCTCCATGACGAAGCGGCCTGGGCTCGGGCGGAAGTTGACGGTCAAGGTGAACCCTTCGAGCGGTGCGGGCATCGGCCGAAGGCGGATGGCGAACTTCTCCCAGAGCATGAACTGCCGCGCGCCCTGCCAGACGTCCGGGATCTGGAGGTCTCCGCCGCCCGGCACCTGCGAGGCGCGGCCCTGGACGACGTGCTTGAGGACCTTCGGGAACGGCTTGCCGTCCACGGGATCGAACTCCGGGCCGCGCTCGGTCGGGAAGAGGGACTGAAGGAAGGTCGTCAGATGCTCGGGTCCCAATCCGCGGGCGCCGTCGAAGGAGAACTCCTTCGTCCGGTCGACGCCCGTGTCGCGGAACTGCAGATTGACCCGATAGCGGCCCTTGAGCTGCTGCAGCTTGCAGAATACCTCCGCCGGTCCGTCCATTGGTTCGATGCCGAGGAAGAACGGCGTGCGCGAAGGGCGCTCGCCCGTGGCGACGTCGCAGAGCGCGTGGGCGGGGGCCATGCCCACGGCGAGGAGCAGGGCGGCGGCGGGGAGGCGCATCTGTCGGTTCCTTCGTCTCGACGACGACCATCGTGCGCATCGCAGCCGCGGGCAAGTGAGGCGGCTCCCATTCCTTCAATTTCGTTGACGGGCGCGCCGGCCCGGCTCATGCTCCCCGGCATCGAAGGAGTGAACCAGTGACAGACGAGGCCGGAAACGCGCGCCGCAGGCAGGCCGTCGGGGACCGCCCCGTCTCCGTGTACGTGGTCGGCGGCGAGGTCTCGACGCTCGGGTCGGCCGATCCCTTCTGGTTCAAGGCGCCCGCCGTGTTCATGGGCTGCCTGCAGGTCTTCCTGTTTCCTTTCCGCGCCGTGCTGCTGGCGGCCGAGATCGTCCTCGCCTCCGCCCTCCTGGCGCTCGGCGTCGCGGGCTGGATGTGGTGGACGAAGCGCATCACGGACCAGGACGTCGCCGACCTGCTGATGGAGGCGGGCGACCGGGTCCTCTCCATCCTTCGGAGCGCGGGAGTGTTCTGATGGCCCACGTGCGGTCCCTGATCAGGGCCCTGGCAGCGACGCTCGCCGGCGCGGTCGTCGGCGTCCACGTCTCCGCAGCCGTGCCCGCGCTGGTCTTCGAGGGCTCGTTCGGCGACTTCCTCCGGATGACGGCCGCGGTTCAGCTGACCGCCCTCTGCACTGCCGTCGCCACGGCTCCTCTCCTCGCGCGGGGATTGCGGGAGGACGGCCCCCGCCGCTTGGCATGGCAATGCGCCCTGATCGGCGGGATGGTCGTCGCGGGCGCCGAGATGCGCTGGATGATGTTCCTGGATCTCTCGCCGACGCCGACGCACTTCTGGAGCGTCGTGTTCAACGCGCTGCTCCGCGGCGTGCCCGGCGGCGTCGTAGGCGCCGGCATGGCAATGGCGATCCTCCACTGCTCGGCTCCGCGCCCGAAGGCCCTCGCATGAGGCCGCTCCCCGAAGGGACTGCTTTCGCGCTTTCCGAGGTCGAACGGGAGAACCTCCGCTTCCTGTCGAGGGCGCTGACGCTGAGGGTCGATCCCGCGGTGGTCGGCTTCGTATGCCGGCGCGGAGGACCCCGTCCGGGCGAGGACTGGTTCGAGGCGTCCCGGGTGCTGACCACGACCAGGCGGGCCTACGACGTCCTTCCGAAGCTCATCAGGGTCGTCGGTCCCGAGGCCGCCCCGGGCCTGATCCTCTACAGGTGGCGTTTCCTGTCGGCTCCCCCGGCGCACGACGTCCTGGAAGGCCGGCGATCCGTTCTGCCCGGTTCGGCCTCGATTCTGGCCGAGGCCGCCGCACTCGCCTACGCGCTGGCTCAGCGGGCACTGGCGGACCGCGAGACCCGGATGCCGGCGTTCGAGGCCTTCGCCAGAACCGTCGAGCGGGATCTTCCCTTCCGCGCCGGCGCTCTGGCCCTGCACATGGCGGGCGCTCTGATCGACCTCGACGCGGGCGTCCGGCGAGTGGCGGGGTGGGCGTCGATGGAAGACAAGCTGCGGGCCGATCTGCTCGGCCTCGGGGCGGTCCGTGCGGCGCGCTCCACCCGCTCGCGGTTTTCGCCGAGGTCCGTCATCCTGCACGCGCAGGAGTAGAGCGATGCCCCCTCGTTATGAAAACCTTCCGGCGCGCCCAGCGGCCGGTGGCGTCGCGAATGCCGGCCCCCGCGGACTGAGACCCGCCGATCCCGCGGCGGCCATGCGGGAGAAGCTGCGCCTCCTCTCCCAGGCGACCGCCCATCTTCGCGACGAGTACGGATCGGACGATCTCCGGCGTGGTGCCGAGAACGAGCGGCGGCTGGACCGTGGGCGTCCGGCCCTCGCCGGCCCCGCACCGGGTTGGACGGTTCCGGCGCTCCCGAGGGGCGGCGCGCTCGCCGGCCCGGTCGCGGCGGAACGGCTCCCGGCGCCCGTCGTCGGCGGACTTCCCGCGCTCGCGGGAGGCGGTGCCGCGCCGGGGGGCGCGCCGCCGCAGGTCAGGAGCTGGACCCGCATCCGCGACATGAACGGGGGGGCCTACCTGCACAACGAGGGCATCCGCGCCTTCATGCGGCGGCAGCACCGGCAGTGGCCGTGTTTCGCCCGGCACGAGCAGGTCTGGCAGGCCGCCGGCCGCGATCCGCTGGGCATGGTCTCGGGCCTCAGCCTCGTCCGCGGCCTGCCGCAGGCCGATCCGCGCGAGTCGCGGGAGGTCGAGCGCGAGATCCAGGCGGTCGCCGGATGGATCCGCGCGAACGGCGTGACGATCGCGGCGGACCGCGTCGATCACGGCCAAGCGCTCGGCAACTACGTCACCGAGGTCGTGCTGGCCACCACCGACGACAAGAGCTTCCTCCTCGTCCGCGAGCCGGCGGAGAACGGCTTCGAGGGCCTGCACATCTATTGCTGGGAGGGCGGCACCGCGATCTACCGCGACGGCGTCGGCCGCGCGTTCCTGGAACGGACGGCGCAGGCCCCGGCTCTTCCGGCGCCCCAGGCTCGCCTTGCCCCGCCGCCTCGGCCGCCGATTGCGCACGACCTCGCCGCCCGGCATCGCGAGGTCCCGGCCGAGGCCGGGCGCGCGAGCAAGCTCCGAGATCTGCCCACGGCGGCGTCGCCTTCCGTGACGGCATCGTCCGACCGCCTCTCGGGCTTGAGGTCGGCAGGCTTTCTGCCGGGCGGGTCGAAGGAAGGCCCTTTCCTCGCTCGTCCGGAAGAGGATGGAACGGTCACCCGGATCTTCGGCGAGAAGGGCAAGCAGCTGGCCAAGAGCGGGAGCTTCAGGATCCAGTCCCTCGACCAAGCCGGGACCGTGCTGGACGAACGCATGGCCGACGATCCAGAGGACGCGCTGCGGATGCCCCCGGCGGGGCCGCGCCCCTGATCCGCGCCGGGCGTTCGGAGCCCCGTCGATCCGGCTTGGTGCCGAGGGCGCTCCGATCCCAGCTCCGGATCAGCGCCTGCCGGTGAGGCCCGCGGCTTCGAGGGCCTGCCTGAGGGCCGCATCCCCGACGGGGGTCCCGGGATTTCCGGCGGCGAGGGGCGGCTTCCGATCGTGCCCGGGCGGCGCCACGGCGGACGCGGACGGCTCCGGCTCCGGAGCGGGAGACGGCGGCGGCTTGGGCCGCTCCGATTCGATGAGCCGGCCCAGGCGGGCTTCGGCGTCCAGGCGGCGGGCTTCCGCCGAAGGGCCGGCCTCCCGCTTCGAGACCGCATCGACCGCGTGCTTGGCCAGCCGCGGCGCGAGATCCGTCGTCCAGGGTCCCGAGAACAGGAAGCCAGCGTGCCCGCTCTCGGAGGCGAAGATGCGGAAGGGCGCGTCCTCGCCCGTCACGAAGACGGAGAGACGCGGGTAGTCCTCGACGACGCGGTAGGGTCCGAAATCGAAGCACCGATAATAGCCGCCGGCATCCGATGGCTTCATGTCCAGACCGCACCGGACGTACCGGCCGCCGTCCATGAGCGCCCTGGCGGTGCGGACGATCTGCGCCGCATCGGCGGCGAGCGGACGGGTCGGTGCGGCGGGAATCGCCGCCAAGGCGAGCGCGAGGACGGCCGGGATGCGCACGTCAGGTCCCGGCGGCAGTACGGGCGCCGGCACTCGGCCGCCTGTGCCAGAGCCCTTTGCGGTACTCAATCAGGCCGGCGCGCCTCGCCCGCTGCAGCAGGCGGTCGGCGATGCGGTTGGCTGGCCCCCAGGGGCCGTACTTGGGATCCACGGCGGCCGTGGGAACGCCGGACTCGACGAGGAACGCCTGGATTTCACCGGCCCGAAAACCGCTGCGGCTTCCGATCTCCTGCATGGCGGCATCGACGATCCTGGTGGGGACCTCGTATCCCTCGACGACGAACGGCTTGTCTTCGGGCATCGGGCTACTCCTGCCTCGTTGGATCGGGCGTCAGCCGGCCGGCATCCGGTGGCAGGTGGCGCCAGCGAAATCGACGTGATCGACGACGTCGAGCGTCCGGGCGCTGCCGTGCCAGCAGGCGTGCTGGCGGCAGGCGCGCCACTCGACGCGGCCGCCGCCGAGAAAGAGCAGGACGACTTCGGCGTCGGGGCCGCGCCACGTCATGGTCACGCGCCCATGCTGATCGCCCGCGACTTCGGTCGGGCTGCGGACGACGCCGGACGCGATCGCCGCGAAGCGAAGGGCGTCGGCGCGGCTGTTCTCGACGATGTCCCGCGTGCCGGCGACCGCTCTGGAGAGCCGGCAGATCGTGAAAGGTACGACCTCCGCGGTCATTGCGTGCGACGGTCCTCCAAGAGATCCATCTCGCGCAGGCGGAGCAGCATCTCCATGGCGTGGAATTCCCGCATCGCTGCCGGGTCCGCGTCCGGAGCGGTAGCGAGGACCGCCAGGATGGCCGCCTCCTCCGCCGAGAGCATGCGACCCAGGATGCGGCCGAGCGCCTCCCCGATGGCGTCGCCCTGGCGGAGGCGGTCCAGAAGCTGGCCGGCAGCGGCACCGAGCTGCTTGTCCTCCTGGTTCTTGCGGCTGCACGATTCCCCCAGGATCCTGAGAGCATCGGCGGCATCCACCTGCGCGCGGAACGCGTAGGAGAGGACCGCGTAGATGCGGGTCCGTTTGCCGTGGTCGAGCAGGGGAACGATCTGGTCGCGCTCCCGCGGGGGGTGGGGTTGGGCGTCGAGGGCTTCCTGCGCCTCCCCGTCTCCCAGGGTCATGACGAGCCGCTCCTTAGAAAAAGACCGTCAGACCATGCTTCGGCTGGAGGGTGCCGTCAACGTCGTTCCTTCGTCATACCTTGGCGATGGAAAGGAGCGTTAAGGCTTCGTACCGAAAGACCGCAGCGGTCGAACCCGTCCCCGGCTCCCGAGTTGACATCGCTACCGGAGGTCGCGACGGTGCGCTCTTCCGGCGCCGCGGCGGGCCGGCCGGAACATCGGCGGGGTTGACGGGATGGACGCTGAACGGCTGTCGCCGCGGGTGGACGAGATGTGGCTCGAGCCCCACGCGGCCGGCGAAGGCGTCCGCAATGCCGCGGCGGCTCTCGCGGGGGTCTCCGTCGACACGCTCTTCAACCGCATGGCGTCGAGCGCCGTCGCGGGCGGACCGGATGCGGCCTACGCCGTCGGCATGGCGCTCGTCGCGAGCGCTCTCGACGCTTCGCCGGTGGAAGGGACGATGCATCGCGGCCTCGGGCTCTCCTGGCTGTGGATCGCGGCCTGCCGGGGACACGTCGCCGCCGCCATGGAGATCGGGCGCTCCCTGTCCGCAGAGTCGGCCGCGGAGTTCCCGCGGAGGCCCCAGGCCGATCTGTCGAGCCTTGCCCAGCACTGGTTCAACGTGGCTACGGCGGCGGGCACGGATCGCCCTGCCGCGGCAGGGCCGATCGGCGGGCTTCGGACAGGTCGGGGACGGGGGGCGGGGATTCCGCGCGTGGTTCCGCCCCAGCCCCTCGCAGACCCTGCGCGAGGGCTGCCCAGAGAGAGCCGGCGGAGCGCATCGGCCGCGTTCCCTCGCGGGAAGGTCGTGCTGCGGCAGGGCATCGGCGACCCAGCCTCCACGGAGGGAACGGCGCTCGCCAAGCGCTACGCCGCCCTGCTCGGCGGCCCGATCCCCTGCGTCGGGCGCGTGCCGAAGCCGGGCGAGATCATGGCGTTCTTTGAGCGCAAGTGGCCGTGGGCGATGTGCGTCGCCGAGCATCTGCAGAGCCAGGCCGACCTGCTGACGCTCGCGGGGCTCGGCCACTCCGCCGACCCGATCTACGGAGGCGGCGCGACCGTCACGATCGAGCCCATCCTCCTCGTGGGAGAACCCGGATCGGGCAAGACGCGCCTCGCCAAGGCGATCGGCGACCTCTTCGGCCTCCCCCGCGTGCTCGTGCCCTGCGGCGGGTCGTCCGACCACGGCGGACTGGCGGCCTTCTCCCGCGGTTGGTCGACGGCCCGCGCCTGCGCGCCCGCCCAGGCGATGGCGGAGCACGGTTGCGCGAACCCGCTCATGATCCTGGACGAGATCGACAAGGCCAGCCGCCCCGGCGGTCAGAACGGCAGCGTCATGGGCACCGCGCTGTCGATGATGGAGGAGGCCCAGGAGTACCACGATTCCTGCCTGATGGCCCCGATCGACCTGTCCGCGGTCACGTTCATCGGCATCGCCAACGACGAGAAGCTCCTGGAGAGCGCGCTCCTCGACCGTTTCGACGTCCAGCGGATCCCGAGGCCGAAGTCCGAGCACGTGCCCGTCATCCTGGAGGCGATCCGCGACGACGTGATCGAGCGCCTGGGCATCCATCCGTCGGCATTCCCGAAGACCACGCGCGAGGATCTGAAGCGGTTCAGGGACCTGTTCGACGGATCCAGCGGCTCGCTCCGGGTCCTGAGGAAGGCCTATCGTCGGATGATCGGCGTGAAAGCGGGCCTGCAGCTGCGCGACGACATGGACGGGGGCCGGCAACTCAACTGAGGCGCCCCCAGCCCTCCGGCAGCGGAATGGATCCCGGGGGAAAGATCGGCGCCTGGACGCCCGAAGGAGTAACCGACCGTTGACGGTGGCAAGAAAAGCCTCGCGTCGCGCCGTCGCAACCTGACCCGGCGGCATGTAGTCTTCAGCAACGAGCTCCAATTTCTGGATCGAGGCCTTCCTTGGCGCGCCACCGCATTCCCGTCCTCGCCCTCATCGCGGCGTTGGCTCTGCCCTCCGCCGCTTCGGCTCAACAGGCCATGCTGACGCATTCCTCATGGTTCGTCCGCGCGGCCGACAAGTTCCCGGACAAGCGCATCTACAGACGCTTCGCCGTCAAGCCGGACGGCGACATGCCGAACGTTGAACTCTACAACTGCCCGCGCGACCCGGACAACTTCATCCACATCAGCTTCGAGATGCGGAAGGTGCGCGACCTCAAAGAAGACTTCCCGTCGACGTTCCAGAAGATCGAGGGCCGCTTCCTCGTCAACGAGACAAGCGCCTTCTCGCTTCCCGGCGAGTTGATCAAGTCGGAGATGTTCTTCGACCGCACGCCTGCGACGGCCAAGGACTTCGACCGCGTCGTGGCGGCCAGCGACCTGATCCTGCTGTTCGGATCCGGCAACTCGGCAGTGAAGTACCTCCGTACGACCGACCTCGACAAGGCCATCCCGCGCTTCTTCGAGGCGGCCAAGGTCGGGCCCATGAAGCCGTTCACGTCCGACGAGGTCCTGCGGGACTGCCTGCGCTACAGAAGCGGACGGTGACGATGACGGGAAACCTGATGATGCGCGCGATCCTTCTCGCCGCGGCCTTGCTCGCCGCCGCATGCCCGTCCGCCTACGCCGCCCAGGGCGAAGTGCCCCAGGGAGGCAAGCCGTTCCTGAAGAGCGGGATCAGCAACTGCGTGGCGCCGGGAACGACCATCGAGTTTCATCTGACCGGCCAGGGGACCGCCCAGGTGGCCAAGGCGTCCAGCAACTATCCTCCCCTGCTAAGGGCCGCGAAGGTGAAGATCTGGAAGGCATGGGAGGTCGACCGCGACGGTCTGCGCCTTCTGATACTGGACAACGGCCGGGCGACCCGGATCATGGTCAAATTACCGAACGGGAACGGCATGGCCTTCATCGGCGAGAAGGAGGGCGGCGTGTCCGACATCCTCTGCCAAGTGCTCGTGAGCCCCTGACGGTCAGGCTTGGCGCAGCGGCAGGAAGGCCTCGGCCAGCCGACGCGCCAGCAGGGGTGGTACGGCGTTTCCGATCTGGCGGGCCACCGCCTCCATCGAACCGACGAATGCGAAATCGTCTGGAAAGGACTGGAGGGCGGCCGCTTCCCGGGCGCTGACGGCACGGTCCTGCTGGGGATGGCCGAAGCGGCCGTTGCTGAGGGAGTTGCAGCGCGTGGTCAGAGCCGGCGCAGGACGGTCCCAGCACATGCGGCCGTAGACGTCGGTGTAGCCGTCCACACCTTCGTGGCAGGCGAGCCTGAGGTCCTTGCTCCAGGAGCGGCGGTCCGCCCCGGGCGGGGTCGCCCTGATCCGGCGCAGGTTCGTCTCCGAGAGGCCGGACGCCCTGTGGTTCGCCACCGAGGGGCATTCCCCGCCGGCGGGGATCGCGGGCAGGTGCGCGATGGCGTCCCGCACGGTGGCGTATGGGCGCCGCCCGGCCCCGTGCGTGGGTGCCGGCAGGGAGATCGGCCCCAGGCGGCTGGCCAGCACGACCAAGCGGGGACGGTGCTGAGGCACACCGTAGTCGGCGACCTGGACGGTCTCCGCCACGGAGTGATAGCCGAGCCGCCCGATCCGCTCCAGGAAGGAATGAAGCGGCCCCTCATCGGGACGGTCCTGCTGCCTGATGGCGGGGACGTTCTCGATGAGGATGAAGTCCGGCTCCAGTCCCCCCACGAACCGGACGACCTCGCCCAGCAGATCGGCCCGGGCGTCGTCTGGCCGCTTCTGCCTGTTCTGCTTCGAGAACGGCTGGCAAGGCGCGCACGCGGCCAGAAGCAGCGCACTCCGCGAGGCCGGCGCGAGGGCGGAGGCGATCTCATCGACCGCGACGCCCCGGATGTCGGCCGCGAAGGTACGGGCTTCGGGGAAGTTCCTCGCGTAGGTGGCCAGCGCGCCCGCGTCGATGTCGACGGCGGCTGCCGGCGTCATGCCCGCCTGCCTGAGTCCGCAGCTCGTTCCTCCGGCCCCGGAGAAGAGATCGACGACGCGGCAGGGCATGTCAGGCCGCGATCCGCCGCTCGTCGGCCGCAGCGAGATCGGCCTCGGTCTTCAGGATGGCACGTCCGATCGCGTAGCTGATCTGCGGGACGACCGCGTCTCCGAACGCGCTGCAGCATGCGCGAGCCAACCAGTCGGAAACCCCATCAAAACCTCGTAGAGAGCGGCCAAGCTTTTCTCCGGCGTGGACCCATGGAGGATCATGCGGAAAGAGCTGATCAGATCCGTTCCTTCCCCGACGGCGTTCCTCGTGCGTGGGGAGGCGAACAGGCTCCGCAGGTTGCCGCCCCGCTTCTTCTCCGCATTCGGCTCGACGGCGCCGCCCCGGACCTCCGACTTCGTCGGCGTCGGCAGGATGCCCAGCGCCCGCATGCGTTTGCGCGAATTCGAGCCACCTTCCAGGCGAACCCCACCCTGCTGTTCCTGCGCGAGGGGTGTCGGTAACAGCGAGGATCCAGCACCGTTGGCGCCGGTGAAGAAGCCCGGCGTGCCAAGCACCCACCACGACCGGCGTTGGGGTGTAGCCGATCTGCTCCAAGCCGGCGAGCACCCGGTCCGCTCCGCGAGTTCGGAGGCGAGGTGAGTTCTCAAGAGCAAGCCAACGCGGCCGCAGTTCGGCGGCGAGGCGAAGGGCGTGGTCGAAGCCGGTCCCCGACCTGTCGCCGTCGAGACCTCGTCCGCGCACGTTGGCGGCGGAGACGTCTTGGCACGGAGGGCTGGCGCAGACGACGTCCGGAGCCCTGCCTCCGAGGTCGGCCAGAAGGCGAGTTGCCGTGAGGGCTCCGACATCGTCATAGAGCCTCGCGTGCGGGAAATTGGCGCCGTAGACCCGGCGCCGCCAGGGATCGATCTCGCAGGCGGCGAGCGTGCGGAAGCCGGCCCGTTCCATGCCCAGGCTCCAGCCGCCGCAGGCGCCGGAGAACAGGTCGAGCATGGTCGGCGCCGTCATGCGTTCCGCGTCAGGCCACGCGCCCCTCGGCGGCGATGCGGCGGCGGAGTTCCGTGCCGACCCGGCCAGGGCGGATGTAGGGGGTGTGGGCGTTCGCCAGAAGGGCGTCGACGACGGCCTGTCTGCGGTGACGGACCATCCGGGTCTCGATGGCGTCGACGATCGCGGCCATACGTGCGGCGTCGGGCAGCTGTACGATGATGCGACGCTCGTCCATGTCCTCGAACCTTCTCGTGTCCTGTCCGTGCGGAAGGCCCATGAAGGAATGAGCCCGATGATGCCGGTTCGTCACACGGATGGCAACAAGCCATTCCTTGTTCGGTTCCTTCGAACCTGCACGCATCGCGAAATCGCACGGCACTGGTTAGCGGACCGTCAACGGAACTGGCCGAGCGACAGCTTCGATCGTGGCGGTTCCGGCTCGGGCCACGCCTTCGCCTCGCGGTGGGAGATCCTGGCTGCCGCCTTGCCGAACGCAGCGGTCACGTCCCTATTTTCCGTTCCTTCTCCCCATCCGCATTCACGCATTTGCAACCAAGAAAATTCCGACCTAATAATCCGATGCCTTCCGGCCGCTCCTTCGCGAAGGAGCGACGCGACGGAGGGCCGTCATCGGATCGTCGCTGCGGCGACAAGGAGTGCAACATGAAGGCTATGATGCTCCGCGTCGCAGGACGCGGCTATGAAGTGCGCCGTGAGCTGGCCGCCATCCGCGCTGCCGCCCGCCGCCGCGGTCTGACGCTGATCGAGACCGCGATGGTGCTCGCCCTCGCGGCGGTGTTCCTCGCGGGCGTCATGCTGTTCTTCCAGAACGCTTCGGTGGGCTCGAAGACCAACGAGGCGACCAGCCAGCTTGCGGCCATCCAGCAGGCGATCCGCACCGTCTACGCCGGTCAGGCCTCCTACATCACCAGCACCGGCACCATGGAGCAGGCTCTGATCGCCACGCGTTCCGTGCCGGCCAAGATGGTGACCGCAGACGGCGCCGGGCTGCGTCATGCCTTCAACGGCCCCGTGCTCCTCGGCGCGACCGCGGACGGGGCGAACTTCCAAGTGGTCTTCAACGGCCTCCCGTCGGATGCCTGCTCGAAGATGCTGACGATGGACTTCGGCCGCGGTCTGCTGACCGTCAGCGGATCCTCGAGCGTGCAGTCGCTCGGCGGCTCCGGCGGCAGCAGCGGCTCGACGGGACCGATGAATCCCGTCGAGGCCGGCCAAGCCTGCGGCAACAACAACACCTCGTCGATCGCCTGGACGTTCTTCTGAGCCTCTGCGAAGGCATCCCGGCAATGGCGGACGGGGCCTTCGGGCCCCGTTTTTCGTTGGTCCGTCCGCATGCGCCCCCGTCTCGGCTCCGTGTCTTCCTCTCGGACCACGCTTCGCCCCGGCGGGGTTCGTCGCGCGGCATGAGGGGTGGTCGCCAACGAAGTGTCGAAGCACCCTCCAACGAAGTTCGTCGAGTCTTCCGCCGAAGAAGTCAGACGGCATCTGACTTTTCCGAGTCCCGCCTCAGGAATAGGGCCGCCAGCTCGAATTTCGTCCGAAACCGAGAGCTTGCCGCCTCCGTTCATGCGCTTGCAGAGAACGGAGGCTTTCATGTTTCTGAGGACAGCAGCGCTGGCGCTCGCCATGGGCGTCGGCGGCGGGGCGCACGCCGCCAACCTCTATCAGAACTGGTACCCGAACACGCCCTACGTCCAGCCGGGCAGCGACTATGCCGCCTATCAGCGATTCCCCGGCGGATTCGGCTACACGACCCAGAAGCGGGTCTACGATCCCTACGGCTACGGCGCCTACGGCGACGGCTATGGTCCAGGCTACGGGTACGGATACGGTGGCGGCTACCGCGGCATCGGCTTCGGCGGCTACTACGATACCGACTACTCGGGTTACCGGCCGCCCACGTATTACACGGCTCCGAGCGCCTACCTGCCCCCCTACTCCTACTACAACGACCAGAACAACGGTCGCGACTATCCCGCGAGCTACTACAGCGGTGGTGGCTACGACTTCAACGGCCACGGCCCTTACGGCGGGTACAACACGTTCAACGTCCGCGGCATCGGCTACACGCCCGGCTACGATCCCAACGCCGGCTTGACCGACCCGGCGGCATACCAGGGCGGGATCTATCCGAGCCCGAACCGCTACTCGCGCTCGATCGGCAACGCGCAGGCGGCCCGCTACGGCAGCCCGGCCTACCAGGGCGGCTTCGCCCTCGCGCCGACCGGCGACTACTACGCGGTCGCGGGCGGCCCGTTGCAGCGGTCGCAGTACTACACGTCCGCCGTGTGGGCGACCTACGGCGGCGGCCTGCGGGCGACGGGGCGCGCGGCGGCGGCTCCCGAGGAATTCGGCGGGCCGGTTTGGCGCGATGTGCCACGCGGCCGCGGCGACGTGCGCGACGCATACCCGCCGGAGGAGCGCTCCGCCCTGGGTCCGTACCCGCGCGGCCGGATGGACGATTATCTCCCCCGTGCGAAGCGGTGGGACGACGAGCGGCTGCGCAGGCGCGTGACCCGCTGCTCGGAGCGGACGATCTACCGGGGCACCGAAGCCCGGACGATCCAATACTGCAGGCCGTGCTCCACGTACCGTGCCGACGGATACGAGCGGACCTCCTGCGGGCGCGAGCGGGTCGTGGCGAAGGACTGAAGCCTCCTCTGCAAACGTCGCGATCGGCGAGGGGCTCTCTCCGCGAGGAGGGGGCCCTTTCGGTCGTGCGCGGTCCGGTCCATGCGGCGCGTCGCCGAGAAGGGCGGAGGACCGGATGCACGGCTGCGCAGGCGCCGCTTCCGCTTTGCGCCCACCGCGGCCATGCTGGCGGTGGCAGCGGGAGATGACCATGAGCTGGGACCGGGAACGCCTGCTTCAGGAGTACGTCGTCACGACCTCGAACGCCCTGTTCAAGGTCGTGCAGGACCGGATCGGGGTCACCGAAGGGGATCTGGCAGCCCAGTTCTGGATCGGCCATGACATCATCGATCGGACGGTGGAGGCCATCGAACGGCGTGCGCCCGGCTTCCAGATCACGGAGGACCTCGCCTTCGGCGCCGCATGGCCCACGATGACGGCGATCCCGGACGCGGAGCCGGCCAGCCTGCGCTCCGCGGGCGAGGAGTACCTGCGGCGTCTCGGCGAGCTCGTCGGCGCGGATCTGGCAGACGGGGAGCTCGTCGGTCAGTACGAGATCATGCTGCGCGACTACGTCGCCTCCGAAGTGGCAGCGAAGGTGTCCTACGGGACGAGAGGATGAACCCGCCTATGCCATCCGTTCCGGTCCTCAGTCTGCCGCGGGTCTACCACGTCGGCACCCTGGACCCCGCCCTCCGGGGGGTGCTGCACCGCTCGAGCCAGGAGGGGCCGTGCCTTTCCGTCTCGCTCTGCCCGGAGAGCTGGGTCGGGATCGCGAGGCTCGGTGGCAGCCCTCTCTTCGCGCTGGAGCGCGATGAAGCGGCCTTCCTCGACGTCCTCGCCGCCCTGCGCGATCCCGAACTGCGGGACGTCATCGTGCGCTGGGCGGAGAGCGAGGGACTGATTGCCCTCCGCGAACAGTATAAGGCTTGGCGGTACGACGACGAAACCGAGGAGTGGAGCCACTTCCTGTTCGACGCCCGGCAACAGGCCGAGGCGGAGGTCGACGAGTTCGCGGACGGTCCGGACGGCGGCCCGGCGGTCGAGCCGCACATGGGCCACGTCGCCACGGAGGAGCTTGCGCGGCGTCTCGGCTGCGGTCCGGTCGATTCCTTGTTCGCCATCGACTTCGCCGCCATCCTGTGGGCGCGCGAAGCCGCTCCTCACTACCTCGGGCGCACCCTCGACGGGGTATGGTTCGCCGAGGACTACGCGCCCGAGCGGCTGTCCGCTCCGCGGGGCGGCATTTTCCCCGAGATCTTGTCGGCCTGGACCGCGCTTCCAGTCGTTTGGGCGGACGTCGACGACGAGGAGTATCTCGAGGCCATGCCCGAGGCCGTACTGTTTCCTCTCGCAGGCTCCGCCACGCCCGCCCCGTCGGCGATCTGACGCCGCCGGGCTCGCCGTCGCCCCTGCATCCGGCAGGAAGCCGCACCGATCCGCGGACGCGACGTTGCATCGAGGCATCGAACGGCTTCGCTTGCCCTCGGCAGCCGGCCGAGGGGTGTCCGGCAACGAATTAGCGATTGACAAGCCCGGTCGACGGCTTACTCCTTCCACGACCGCCATTCCTTCGATCCCGCAGCTGCGGATTCGTGGACGACACCTCGTTCGGGCCCGCGCGACGCCTTGGACCACGCAGTATGTGGATCATTCCTTCGACGGGCCCACTACATGTGGGCGATTCGTTGTGATTTTCATGCTCGGATCCTAGCCCGTTCCTTCGTGAAGCGCGGCGGCCAGCGCGCCGAAACACATTCCAGCCAGCGCGCCGCAGGACGGCGCCGTACGTTCCCGTGGATGAAAGGCTCCCCATGAAGATCGAGCGTCGCATCTCGTCGGCGGAGGGTGGTCCCTACGCCGGTCTGACCTTCAAGGACGTCACCAGCGAGATCCGAAACCCCGACGGGTCCGTCGTCTTCCGCCTCGCCGGTATCCAGGTGCCGGAGGCTTGGTCGCAGGTGGCGAGCGACGTGCTCGCGCAGAAGTACTTCCGCAAGGCCGGCGTGCCCGCCCGCCTGCGCAAGGTCGAGGAGAACGACGTTCCTTCCTTCCTCTGGCGGTCGGTCGCCGACGAGGAGGCCCTGTCCCTTCTTCCGGTGGATCAGCGCTACGGCAGCGAGACCGATTCCCGGGAAGTGTTCCACCGGCTCGCCGGGTGCTGGTCCTATTGGGGTTTCAAGGGGGGCTACTTCGGAAGCGGCCTCGAGGGCGAGGCCAACGTGCGCGCCTTCTACGACGAGATGGTCGCGATGCTGGCCCGTCAGATGGCCGCTCCCAACTCGCCGCAGTGGTTCAACACCGGCCTGCACTGGGCCTACGGCATCGACGGTCCGAGCCAGGGCCACTTCCGTTGGGATCCGGCTGTCGGCAAAGCCGTGCCGACGGCATCGTCCTACCTCTACCCGCAGCCGCACGCCTGCTTCATCTCCAGCGTGCAGGACGACCTCGTCAACGAGGGCGGCATCATGGACCTGTGGGTGCGCGAGGCCCGCCTGTTCAAGTACGGATCGGGCGTGGGCTCGAACTTCTCGATGGTCCGCGGCCGCAACGAGAAGCTGTCCGGCGGCGGCAAGTCGTCGGGCCTGATGTCCTTCCTGCAGATCGGCGACAAGGCGGCGGCCTCCATCAAGTCCGGCGGCACCACGCGCCGCGCCGCCAAGATGGTCATCGTCGACATCGACCACCCCGACATCGAGGCCTTCATCCAGTGGAAGGTCCAGGAGGAGTACAAGGTCGCGGCGCTCGTGACTGGCTCCAAGGTCGCCTCGAAGCACCTGAACGCCGTCCTCAAGGCCTGCGTGAACTGCGAGGCCGAAGGGACGGCTTGCTTCGACCCCGAGCGCAATCCCGTCCTCAAGCGCGAGATCAAGGCCGCGCGCCGCGCCTCGGTGCCGGACGCCTACATCAAGCGCGTGGTGCAGTTCGCCTCCCAGGGCTTCACCAGCATCGAGTTCCCCGTCTACGATACCGACTGGGAGTCGGAGGCCTACCTCACGGTTTCGGGCCAGAACTCCAACAACTCGGTCTCGCTCACGGACGACTTCCTGCGCGCCGTCGAGGCGGATGCGGAGTGGAAGCTGACGGCCCGCACGACCGGCGAGGTCGTGAAGACGCTGCCGGCCCGCGAACTCTGGGAGAAGATCGGCGAGGCGGCCTGGGCCTCGGCGGATCCCGGCCTGCACTTCAACACCACCATGAACGAGTGGCACACCTGCCCGGCGGGCGGCCGCATCCGCGGCTCGAACCCGTGCTCCGAGTACATGTTCCTCGACGACACGGCCTGCAATCTCGCTTCGGCCAACCTGCTGACGATGTACGACCGGCGGACGAAGCGTTTCGACGTCGGCATGCTGGAGCACGTCAGCCGCCTGTGGACGATCGTGCTCGAGATCTCCGTGGCGATGGCGCAGTTCCCCAGCGCCATGATCGCCGAGCTCTCCCACCGATACCGCACCCTCGGACTCGGGTACGCCAACATCGGCGGGATGCTGATGTCCACCGGGATCGCGTACGACAGCCGCGAGGGACGCGCGATCTGCGGCGCGGTCACCGCGATCATGACGGGCGTGGCCTACGCCACCTCCGCCGAGATCGCGGCCGAGCTCGGACCCTTCGAGGGTTACGCCGAGAACGCCGAGAGCATGAAGCGCGTCATCCGCAACCACCGTCGCGCCGCTCACGGGCATGGCGACGGCTACGAAGGGCTGTCGATCACGCCCGTCGGGCTCGACCACGAAGGCCTTCGCGGCCCTTCGGCACGACAGCACGGCTACGACGGCCTCAGCGACGCCGCGGTCGAGGCCTGGGACCGGGCGCTGGCGCTCGGCGAGGAGCACGGCTACCGCAACGCCCAGGCCACCGTGATCGCGCCGACCGGCACGATCGGCCTCGTGATGGATTGCGACACCACCGGCATCGAGCCCGACTTCGCGCTGGTGAAGTTCAAGAAGCTCGCGGGCGGCGGCTACTTCAAGATCATCAACCAGGCCGCGCCCGACGCGCTCCGGGCGCTCGGCTACCGCGAGTCCGAGATCGCCGAGATCGAGGCCTACGCGGTCGGCCACGGCTCGATGGGCCAAGCGCCCGGGATCAACCCGACGACGCTGCGCGCCAAGGGTTTTTCGGATGACAAGGTCGCCGCGATCGAAGCGGGCCTGAAGTCGGCCTTCGACATCAAGTTCGTGTTCAACCGCTGGACGCTGGGCGACGACTTCCTGACGAACACCCTCAAGGTGCCGGCGGACAATCTCGCCGACCCGACCTTCGAGCTGCTGCCCTTCCTGGGCTTCACCAAGCGCGACATCGAGGCCGCCAACACCCATATCTGCGGAGCGATGACGCTGGAGGGCGCGCCCTTCCTCAAGACCGAGCACTATGCGGTGTTCGACTGCGCCAATCCGTGCGGGCGCATCGGCAAGCGCTACCTCTCGGTCGAGAGCCACATCCGCATGATGGCGGCGGCCCAGCCCTTCATCTCGGGGGCGATCTCCAAGACCATCAACATGCCGAACGACGCCACGGTCGAGGATTGCAAGGCGGCCTACCTGCTGTCCTGGCGCCTCGCGCTCAAGGCGAACGCCCTCTATCGCGACGGCTCCAAGCTGTCGCAGCCCTTGAACGCCGCCCTGGTCTCGGATGACGACGACGACGATGCGACGGAGGCGCTCGACCGGATGGCGCCCTCGGCGAAGGTCGCCCACATCGCGGAGCGCGTCGTCGAACGGGTGATCGAGCGCGTCGAGCGCGTCCGCTCTCGCGAGAAGCTGCCGGCCCGGCGCAAGGGCTACACCCAGAAGGCGGTGGTCGGCGGCCACAAGGTCTATCTGCGCACCGGCGAGTACGACGACGGGCGTCTCGGCGAGATCTTCATCGACATGCACAAGGAGGGCGCGACCTTCCGGAGCCTGATGAACAACTTCGCCATCGCGATCTCGCTCGGACTGCAGTACGGCGTGCCGCTGGAGGAGTACGTCGAGGCCTTCACCTTCACCCGCTTCGAGCCGGCGGGCTTCGTGCAGGGCAACGACGCGATCAAGAGCGCCACATCGCTCCTCGACTACGTCTTCCGCGAGCTCGCGGTCAGCTACCTGTCCCGCAGCGACCTTGCCCATGTCGAGACGGAGATCAGCGGAACGTCCCTGGGTGATCCGACCGAGGGGAAGGTCCAGTTGCCGATCTCGGTCGGCCTCGTCCGCGGCGCAACGCCTGCCCCGAACGTGGTCGAGGCCTTCGTGCGTCCGGCGCCGGTCGACAAAAGCCCGGCCCCTGCCGTATCGGGCACCCTCGCGCTGGCATTCGACTCCGCTGCGGCCGCCCTTGCAGCGGCTCCCGCTGGGAAAGCCGAGGAGACTCTCTCGCTCGCCCAGAAGACGGCGATCGCGAAACAGCAGGGGTTCACCGGCAACGTTTGCCCGAACCCGCGCTGCAATTCGACCCGCATGATACGGACTGGAAAATGCGAGGCTTGCCTCGACTGCCAGGAAGGTGGCGGCTGCGGGTAGGATTACCTCTGTAGGTATCTACACCCATGGCATGACACTGGTATATGGCCCCAATCTGCCTATCGGGCTGCGTCTTGCAAGAAAAGCAACCCGATAGGCTATTGGAGATCAGTCGATCAGGCTCCCTACTCTGGCTCGGTCGACAGCTTTTTCCGGTGCTCAATGGGAGCAATCGAGGACCGTCGGCGCAGCCTCAATGGTTCCCGCTGGGGATAGACACCCGAAATTTCGCTCAGAAGGAATGAAGCGCCGACCTTTCTGGCAGTTCTGGCGGCCGCTGAAGCACCGGTGGTGCCTTCAGTAGCGTTTGCCTTACACCTCGTACATCCCTTAGGATCGCGGCTCGTCCAAGGAACGGATCGGCCATGTCACTCCTTCGTCGCGCCATCACCTTCGCCCTCGCGGGCGTGATGGCCGTCGGCCACCCGGCCGAGCTGCTGGCCGCCTCCTACGTCTTCCGCCAGCCCTCCGCCGCCGGCACCTACCCCGTCCCCGTCATCACCAACAACGTCGTCAACTCGAACACCTACTACAAGGTCGACGGGCGCACCTACTCCATCTCCTGGCAGGGCTCCGGCGGACGCTCGCCCTACCGCATCGAGATGGTCGGAGCCCCCCTGCCCCCGGGCTGCGCCGCACCCGTCCAGACCGGGTCCATCCTCTCCACCAACTGCACCTTCAACCAGGAGGGCAGCTACGGCGGCGTCGTCGCCCAGCTCACC